>JAFTGH010000013.1 GCA_017458005.1 Prevotella sp.
TTATTAGCGGTCTGGTCAAGACGGTATTCCAGTGACACATTATCGAAGAAGGAGTTGTTGCGCTCCTGCAACTCAGCCCCAGAGGATACCTTTCCACCTACGACAATCTTCAAACGGTTGTTCATGAACCGCTTGGCAAACTTAAACGAGTAGTCGGTATGGGAGGCGCCTGTGGCATCGGTGGAGTTGTCCATACCAAACGACAGGTCGAGGGTGCGCAGGGCATTACCCGTGATCTGACTGATCTCTGAGTTCAGGAACGAACTGAGTGCCGAGTTCATAGAGAAACTGCCCGTATTACCATCGGCAAGATACATACCCGTGGTGAGCATCGTCACGGCAAGTTTGCCACGCTGCTCCATACCCATCGCCTGCAACTCACTATGTAACTGCATGTCCTCTGGAGCATCGAGGGTGAACTCCAGTCCCATGTCGTTAAGGGTCTTGGTGATAATAACACCACAGTCGAACTCCACGCTGCGCCCTACTCCATTATCATTAGAGACGGTAGCCTTGGTACGCTCTGTCGCCGTGATATTCAGTGTCGGATTCATCGGCTCACCAGTGAACTCGATATATGAGCCATCTTGGATGGTGAAGGTCTTCAACGGGATGACAGGCAGCGAGTATTTCATCTCACCATTCGACAGGGTGTAGCGACCACGCAACTGCAGATTGTCGGCCGGTGAATACTGCATGCGCAGCGTTCCGCCTCCCATCAGATCGATGTAGTTGGAGTGGTCGGTATTAAGATATGCCATGATATGGGCGCCCTTCGACACGTCGACCGTCATATCCATCTGGAAGCCGCTGAGCGTAGGACGCTCCACCACCACTTGTGCCGTATCACTGAAGTCAGTAAACTTCACCAGTTCCTCAAACTGGTTATCGGTAGACAATGGGGTGTCACGCAGCACATAACTCATATCCGTAGAGCCCAGCACATTCAGCCTACCTCGCAGACTGAGGTTGTCGAGCGGTCCTTGCATCCTGCCGAAGAAGTCGACGAAAGCCTTACCGTAGGCGACACTATTGGCATGCTCTTTCTCGCCGATGACCTGATAGTCCTTGGCTCGCATACGAAGGTCGACCATGATACGGTCGAGGTCACCGAAATTGACACTACCCATCAACGTCAAAGGATTGTTGTTATAGGCATAAAGGGAGAAATTCTCAAACAACAGGTTGGAGCCGACTATACGCACGGGGTCGTTGTCGAAACGCAGACGCATGCCGTAGGGAACGCTGACGAGATAGGAGGAGTCGAGGTACACCTCGCCATCCACCTGAGGAGTCTTCAGATTACCCTTGATAGTAAGTTCACCCTCACCATAGCCTTCCAGTCCCACAATCTGGTCGGGAACGAAGCCATTGACTATCTCAAGGGGGAAACGGGTCAGTTGCAGTTTGGCGTCAATAGAGCCATCGCCCTCATTATAATAGGTACCATTCAACAATCCCACCTCCTCGTCGTCTTTCAGCAGACGAGCCTCAACAGCATGGGCATCATCCTCTTTATGCAAATAGACAAGTTCAGTGCTGATATTTCCTATCGGACTCCTCTCGTAGGTCATGCCCTGTACCGCCATATCACTGACCATCGAGAAGCGTCCTGTCTCATGCTGCACCACATGATAGTCGCCATTCAGTATTCCTGTCATACTCGGCATATAGGGCAATACAGAGGTAACCTCGCCAAGGTTGACCCTATGGAGACTAATGGTGATATCCTGCAATGCGGAAGGATCACTCTCCTCAGAGTATATCTTCGCACCTGTACCATCGTCGGCAACCAGGTCGATCTTCGCCCGCACCTTCTTGTCGGAGCCCAGGAAGATGAAGTTGTCGTCGTTAAGGGCAAACTCCTTATAGCCAATGGTGGGACGCTTGGGAACCAGATGGACATGGATACCACTATCCACCATCTCCGCCTGGGCTCCAATGCGAGCACCTAACTTATTATCGGAATCGTAATAGCGAACGCCCATCGTAGCACCTCGCTCCTGCAGGACTCCGTCGAAGAGGGCATTGAACACAAACTGCGGATTGCGCTTGTTGTTACGGATCTGCCCGCCAAAACTCAAATGCTCCTTACGTTGCGTCAGACGGAAATTGATAGTGTCCAGACGAGTTCCGTCATAGACTAAGGAATGGACATAGCCATTACCATTAACACCTGTCTCTGGAGAGGTCGTCATATCGAAGAGCAGGTCTTTGAAATCAATATTCTCGCTGGTCTTCAACAGGTTGGCGATAGGATTGTCCTTCTTACTCTCCACATGGAGTTTCATGGTAGGCAACAGTCGGCGCAAGGCTGGCTGGTTGATAATCTTCTGGTCCATCTGCGCCATGGCAGAGTCTGAAAGGGTCGTCAACTGACTCATCAGGCGCTCGTAGTCGCCACTGGCATCGAGTTTCACAATGAAGTCACCACTCTGCACACGGGCATAGGTGGTGTCTGGACGCAGATTGACCAATAACCCGATATCCTCTGGACGATATACGTTAGCGGAGTCACGAATCGTCAAGTCACTGATAATACCACTGACATGATGGGTCTTGTTCAGATCGGAATTAACATCCAGATGTCCGCAAAGTCCAATGGTCAACGGCTTGTCGACCAAGCGTAACTGATAGAGGTCCAACTGTGCCATATCGGCAGTCACGGTGCCATCGAATTTATTCTTGTCCATCAGGGCATCCAGTGCTATCGCCCCGTTAAGTAACTCATTATCGCCGACAATGCTGGCATGAGCACGTCCCTGACGAATATCTGCCGTCGCAGTCATATTGGTCAGGCTGTAATGACCATACCTTACCTGATGTATCTTCGCGTCAGCCTGCAAGGTGGTACGGGGTGAGAAGAAGTCTGTGCCCTGCCCTTTAGCCACGATATCGGCTGAGACAGTATAGATGGAGTCATGGGGCATGAAATGATGCACATTCAAGTCACGGATATTGACTTTAGCATCATAGCGCATGGCATCAGCATTGAAGTTTCCTTTTGCCTTCACGGTTCCCTTACCTTCCCGCATCACGACATCGGCGAAATACTGGGCACCATCGGCACGAACAAGTCCCTCGGCAGTAATACCACGAGGAATACGGTAGTTACGCTGTATGTCCTTGGGCAACATTCCTGTCACAAAGCCAAGATCTTCCGTCCTTGCCTTAAACTGCACCTTGGCACGAATACGCTTGGGGTCAGTCAGATTTGCCACGAAACCTGTGGCATTGGCATGGAAAGCAGTGGGAAGCGACACGTCCAGTCCATCGAACTCCATATAGTCCATATTACCATTTGCCGAGCCTTTCACACTGATCGGGTAATTGGGCCAGCGTTGCTGGAACGTCTGGGGCATCCCTCCCAAGAAGCGCATCAAGTCTTGCTTACCAACCTGTGCGTTCAGCCGCATACGCAACTTCCCCGGGTCTATCTTATCCATCAGCGACAGCGGCATGTCCAGTTCCATGGCGATGTCTGAATCGGGAGTCTTCAAATGGAACTGAGGCAGTCGGATACTACCATCCTTCATGGCGACGACACCTGTCAGGTCGGTCACCTGAAGTCCACTCTTCTCCTTCAAATGGGTAGAACGCATCACCAGTCGTGCCTCTGGGTCGTGGTAGTAGACGGAGTCCACAGCAAGATCGATATGGGTGAGGTCAATATGATTATAGTCCAAACCCTCAATACGTGGCTCATAATTCTGATCATATTGCAGACTTCCATTATTCCACTCTAATGAGGCTATCTGATAGGTCTGCGTACCAAGATCGACATCTCCCTCCTTGGCAAGTAGCCGACCAAAATGGGCTTTCACGCTCATGGTGTCACCAGGCATATGGAAGGCGACATCGGAGCGGGAGATCACTAAACTATCGGCGAAGATTTTCCATCGGTTGTCAGAGGTCGTCGTATCCTCTGGAACACTGTCATTCAAGGCGATATCAATATCTGCCTCTTCCAAACGTGCCCCATTGACCTCTACCGTCTGCTTGTCAAGGTCAATACCCTTGCTAGACAAAGCAAGACGCTTAAACCGTCCCTTCACCCGTGCCGCATCCACAAACTGAGCGGTATTGAACTGGGCATTATTGACTTCCATCTCGTTGATAATGACCTTGCTCTTAAACAAGGGGAGCAACTGTACATCCACCACCATCCGCTCCACATCGGCTATCGTGTCGGAAGGAGGCTGTAGGATATGGAAGCCATCAATACCTAAATCCAAAGGGAAAGAGAGGTCCACATGGTCAACAGTGATTTGCATTCCAGTCTTCTCTGACGCTATAGCAGCCACCTTATCTACCGCCCAGTTCTGTACAGGAGGGAAATAAAGCAGCAACGTCAATATCAGAAACAGCAGAATGGGACTCAACAAGATACCCAATATCCACCAGAATGCTTTCTTCATAACCTAACTTTGCAAAGTATGATGCAAAAATAAGGTAAAATTTGGAAATATGAAACTATTTAACGGAAAAATTGATGTTTTGCCACAGATTATCCTGCGGTAAAGGTGAGTCTATAATAATATGCTTCTTGGAAACAGGATGAATAAAGTCCAACCTGCGGGCTAACAGGGAGATACTCCCATCGGGGTTACTACGCTTCGCGCCATACTTCAGATCACCCTTGATAGGACAGTCCATAGCGGCTAACTGACAACGAATCTGATGATGCCTACCCGTCAACAGATTGACTTCCAACACGTAATAATGATCGGTCTGCCCAATCAGACGGTATTTCAGTATCGCTTTCTTAGAATTGGGAACTTCATGGTAATAGGCGTATGACTTGTTCTGTTTCTCATTTCTAACAAGCCAGTTTTCCAATACACCCTCATCCTCGTCCGGACGCTGTTGGACAATAGCCCAGTATGTCTTGTGAATATCACCATTGCGAAACATATCATTCAGACGACGCAACGCCTTAGAAGTACGGGCAAACATGACCAACCCACTCACTGGACGGTCTAAACGATGTACTACACCCAGAAAAGCAAATCCTGGTTTGGCGTATTTCTCCTTGATATACGCCTTAACCTCCTCTGACAATGGAGTATCGCCCGTCTTGTCGCCCTGAACGATCTCTCCACTCTCCTTATATACTATAATAATATGATTATCTTCGTAGACTACTTGCATAACAGGTGCAAAGTTAATGACTTTATTTCAAAAAACAAAGAAGCCCTGCCATCTTTTTCGACGGCAGGGCTTCATCAATGAAAAGTGGCGGCCTCCTACTCTCCCGCATTGCATTGCAGTACCATCGGCGCAGGCGGGCTTAACTTCTCTGTTCGGAATGGGAAGAG
>JAFTGH010000014.1 GCA_017458005.1 Prevotella sp.
ATACGTTGCAAAAATATGCTGAAATTCGGTAACTACCAAATTCCAACTACCAAGTGTTAAAAATCAAAAGTAACTGAAAATGAGAAAGATACAAATAGTTGTTATTGGTCTTTCATAGTTATTATGGCCTATCTAAATACAGCCAGAGAATGCATATTTTCCAATGACCGTAATACCTTCGGGAATAGTTATATTGGAAAGCCTTTTACAGTTGTGAAATGTATATTCATCTATACTTGATACTTTGGAGGGAATAACAAAAGAAGTAAGACTGCTACAACTTGCAAATGCACCGTGCCCCATTGATATTACGCTGTTGGGAATCGTGATGGAAGTTAAATTAGCACATGATTCAAATGCCATAAAACCTATCTGAGTCACACTGTTTGGTATTATTACGGAAGTCAGTCCTGTCATACCAAATGCTCCATTCCCAATAGTTGTAACACTACTAGGAATATTAATATTATCTAAAGTGCTGATAGAGTGAAATGCCCAGTCACCAATCGTTGTTACACTACTTGGAATAATGCTATTTTTACATCCTTGAATAATAGTATTGGTTGCAGTTTCAATAATACAGTTACAATTGTCACGAGAGTCATACTTAGTGTTGCCTTCCAAAACTTTGATAGTTGTTAATGCAGTACAACTATAGAAAGCATATATCTCAATATCTGTAACCTTTTGAGGGATTATGATGGAAGTTAGTGCAGAACAGCCATAAAATGCCCCATATGCAATTCGCTCGACACTTTCGCCAATTTCCACTGAAGTCAACCTCACACAACCTTCAAAGGCATTGTCACCAATTACTTTTACACTCTTTGATATAACAATTGAAGTTAAATCATAGGAATCATAAAACGCATAGCCACTAATGGATACCACACTATATTCTACTCCATCGTAAACAACAGATTCTGGTATAACCACATCCCCAGAATATTGTGAATCACCAGATGTTACTTGTACTTCATTTGCTTGATATGATATATTATTGTAATATATTCCATCAACTTCAAAGTCGTAGGCTGACGTTTCCAATGAATTGACAAAGAATGTCAAAAACATTAATATACGCAACAATTTATAGTTTGCCATATTCTTCATATCTTCTATTATTTATTTTTTTCAACCACTAAAGGTGCTTCATTATTTTTTCCACGTTGGGTAGTTATATGTGAGATGATAGACATCTTAATATCATTAGGATTATCACAGCCCGTAGTATCTATTGAACTTGCTGCAATATATGCTTTACCTGCTATAATACGAGGGGTTATTACCGCTGCATATGTAACATTGTTGAATGTGGCTTCTATAACTACATTCCCATCATTATTTAAGAAGTAAACTATATCATTCATATTGTTTCTTTTTTATATCTTCAAGTAATTCTTTAAAAAGACTATCAGACTCTGTTTTATCCTTACCAATGTCATCTGTTAGGATTATCTCCACATTTGTATGAGCAAATAAATCTCTAACGGATATATTTGATTTCCTTAAATTATCAAGCAATGTTACTCTAGAATCTTTATCTTTTGTTATTATTGTAAGTTTTCTGTTCTTATCTGTATTTGAAGTCAGAACCCCAAAGTATTCTTTAAAATAACCAAAGTCCATCTCATTTAATGAATGACCAAAAAATATAACGTGTTCAGTTTTAAGTAAATCAGAGGCTATACAAGTAGATTTATAGATTGGATTATTCGATTTTAATAAGAAAGTATAATTTGGAGCAATCTCATTAAGATTGTTCGTCTCAATACCAAGTATAATACTGTTATCTTCGATGTTGCCCTTGAATATAGTTTTTTCTTCTATTTCCCCATGAACTCTTATAGGATCCGAGGAATAATGGCTAATAACAGCATTAATTATTAAACGAATAGGCGTGTAGTTAAATGAATATATAATATTCCTCTCAGAACTGAAGACCTTAAGCAACTGACCTGCAGAAGATTTCTCCATTTCATTTGATTGTTTCAAATCGTTTCCCGTATTGAAAAGACTGACAAGATATTTAACTAATGCTTCACACACAAGTTCAAATTCTTCTTTGTCTTCTTCGACGTTATTGACAAAACTTCCATCTGGTTTTCTTGACACATACTCTAGAAGTGCATGTTCAATATCATACCATCGGTCGTAAAACTTCTTTCCATAAAGATAATCTATTAAAGATGGGGTCGCTTTTTCTTGATTACGTTTTTCTTGAATACGTTTTACGTACATCCTTTTGAAGATACAACTCTCTACAAAATTTCTATATGACGTAGATAATCCTAAATTCAAATCAAATCCATTTCCTATCACTAGCATATGATTATATTTATACTTGAACCTATTCATCCTGTCGATGATAGATTTCAACTCTCCAATAGGGGCAACAACCATAACCTTTGTGCCATCTTTTGAATAATAGAATTCTCTTTCCATTTTTCTTTCTTTACTTACTATTTTACTTCTCACAGCAACACAACAATACACACTCGAAGAGTTGTCTCTCCGAGAATGTCAGGAAGTGGTAGTAAAAAAGTTATCGGATTCTCTTGGTCAAAGTCTTGGGATTCATCCTTGTATCCCAAATATCCATGATGGTTACAGCCATGGATGGAGTTTCTTTAGTTCGGCATGTAAATCATCGATCCTCACCCATTTGCTAGGGTCATCCAACTCTTTCTCTGCTTTGTCGATTCTGGCAATTGCCTCTTCTGGAGTCTTAGGTCCAAGAATTGGCAATCGGTCCCAGTCGAGATCGTCAATCCAATCATGGGTAGCAGTTACACCAACAGACCGGGGCATGTCTACGACAGGCTCCGCAAGTGGTTCGGATGCCATATCCTTACTTTCTTCTTCGTCAAACTGTGGATATCTTTTTTCTTCCATAACAATGCTTCATTGATGTTGCAAATATACGGATTTATGATGAGATAGCCAAACTTTTCAGCAGAAATCATTCCACGATTCTACCAACTTCCTGTGTGTCACTATGTCAAGGATCGCTTTGGGTTGCCCCGTCACTATTTTTTATGGTGTTGGATTATCTCCGCCACCAGGATAACTTGTCTCTGTTGTGAAAGAGGTGCTGTTGCTATATTGAGTTCCTCCATTCGTTACGACGTATGCACGAACATAGTATGTTGTTGCAGATGAGAGACTCTCCAACTTGAACGTAGCAGAACCTTGTTTATCGGTGCCACTTTTTGACACATACGGGTTCTTCTCAATAGTAGGATCGCTACTAGTAGAATAGCAAACACCGTAAGTGGTAACCGTCGTCTCAAAGTTATAGGAGAAAGTCACTTCTGCCTCGTGCTTCCTTATGTTGGATACTTGAGGGTATGTGACTCCCAACGTTGTTGGAGTGGCAGCACCTGCCTGTTTGATGGTCAACATCTGCGTTTTCCCTTCTGTACTGGTGAAGGTCAGAATGGCACTTCGCTCACTGCTCGTGTTCTCTTGTACGGTAATAGTAACGATACCGTTTCCTTCTCCTGACTCTGGGATGACGGTCATCCAGTTAGTCTTGCCAGATATCTCCCAATGCGTATTACTGCTAACAGTAACCTGTTTGCTCTCCGCAGAACTGGTGAAGTCTAAAGATGTCTCACTGAGCGACAAAGTCTCGACATTTCCCAACTGCGTAATCGTTGGATTACGGGTAATGGCTCCACTCGTGCTCTTAACTGTTATGATTGCTGTTCGCTCTGACACCTGGGTGTTCTCGTATAACTGAATGGTCACATCTTGCGTGCCACGACCTTTAGTAGGAGTGATACTGCGAATCCATGAGTCATTATACGTAATGACCCAATCGCAATTGTTGCTTGCTTGAATATTTATAGTGGCTGTGGTAGCATCTCCTGAGACTGTAATGCTTTGCACATTCAGGTATTCAGAACCTCCAGACGGATTGTCTCCGCCTCCCGCATCATCGCCTCCACAGGCTATCAACAAGAGGATGGAAAATAAAAATGATAGTGTTTTCTTCATAAGAATCTCTATTTGTTAGAAACTAACCAGCAAGCCAGCATGAACGCCAAAGCCCTCACCAGAGAAGTTGCTGCTGTCTGTAATAGACTTGAAATTATTGTCTTTCGAGAGTGCAAAAGAGTACTCTGGAGCCACAAAGATGTACAAATGCTGAACTGGAACAAGTATTAACTTAGCACCTATAGATAGATTTTGCGAAGAGGCACCATCGCCATAGGTCGTACTACCCTCGGTAGCAGCCTGGGCAGAAAGCGTGTTGTAACTATAACCTATCTGCGGCGTTAATACAAACTTGCGAAGCAGTGGTATCTGGTATCCATATTTCACACTGATAGTATTCATCTTGTATTTTGTGGCAGTATTGACATCGCCTCCCCAATACACAGCATCAGACTCTGCCAAGCCGAATGTATAACCTGCCTGGATGTCATGATTCCAAAGGACGAGTCCAAGAATACCCGTCACACCAGATAGAGACTGATAGGTAAAAGCACCTCCAAAATAGAAGGCGATGGGCTTGACATAACTGATACGCTCAAGGGTGATAGTGTCTTTGGTGGTTTGGTTATGCCTGATGGTATACTCATGGTTTTGAGTAATATACCCCTTCTTACTGAATTCCACCTGATAGGTACCAATAGGCAGTGGAGGGTTTACTTGCATATCCAGTTCCCTGCCACCATTATAGGTGATCTTCGTATTTGCTGGTCTGGTGTATATGCTTAGGTATCCTGTATGTGGCGTAGGTGAGTTCGCAATTATCCTATTGTCTTGTTGAGCAGTTACGACGAATGATGTCATGGCAGGATCACTATCTGCCTTGCGAGTCTCAACGATATAGTTTCCTTCACGAAGCAAGGTCGTCCAACTGCCTTTACCTACCTGTCGATCATTGAAATATATCTCGGCATTGTTATCCACAGTAATGGTGACATCTCCATAATAGCGACTCATGTCTTGCATATCCACGCTTTCAACTCTCCCCTGAGTACTGTCTGTAGGGACAACATTGATGGTCTTGGTTCCTTCATATAAGTCTTTCTGAGCCACAACGGTATGTTTTCCGTATGTCATGTACCTATTATAAATAGGCGACTTACCTATCAGTTCTCCATCAACAGTTACATCAGATTGGGCTTGTGAAGTGGTAATGGTCACATACCGACCAATACCAATATCAAGAAGCATCTCATAGGTACGTCCTCCTTGAACGGGAATAGGATAATGATACTCACGAAGAACGCCAAACGACTGATGGGTAATAGTGAGTTTCTGCGCCTGACGAGGTACGTACAACCAGATTTCACCTTTCTTATTTTCCGTAGCGACGATTCCAAGTGAACCTCCATTAAAGGTGAAATCCTGTTCTGGTGTAACAATCTTGATAAGAGCGGCTGTCTCTCCGTTTTGGTCAATTCTCTTGGTGCCGTATGTGTTAGCGGTCAAATCCTTGTCAAGGAGTTTGAAACTAACCACACTGATACCATCTGCCTTTGCAGACAGCGAGATAATTATTGTGAAAAAGAGCAGCAAGACCTTTCTCATGGGTTTATTAAACTTTTGTGCCTATAGATCCCAAAGTCGGCAGTTAGTAGATTGCATTTTATAAATGCGAAAGACGTGGGATTTCTCTACTTCTCGCTTATCCCGTATGTGGGCTCTCGCATCGCCTTGACAAGGATAAGCAACTCGAGTTAGCCCACGCCAAGATATATTGTACAGGACACAATACACCCAACGCAGACGCTCCGTTGCGCATCTTCCTGTCATTTTGAATTTTGCGAGATTCACATACAGAAGATAACGTTCGTAAACGTCCTTTTATCACAAAAACATGACCCTCTTGCCCTTACGGACTAACTGAGTCAGGGGCAAAGATACGAATTATTTATGAAACAAAAAAGAAAAAGGAAAAAATATTTGGAGGTGTCATATAAACTTCGTACTTATAGAAATGAAGAAAGCCCCTCTCTGTTCCCCTAATGAGGGGGAGGACTAGGAATTATCTTAAATGATGTAAAAGTCTTTGCAGAATAGAAATTTTGTTGCACCTTCGCAGACGAGAATAGGAACATCAACTATTCGACTATCATTATGGCACAGGAAGAAAGACAAACTGGTGAAATCGTATTGTACCAACCTGATGAGACCATTTGGCTTAATAGGCAGCAAATGGCTTTGCTATATGGCAGAGACACAAAGACGATTGGTAAATATGTTACTAATACGTTAAAACAAGAGTTAAAAGACGAACCAGTTGGTGCAAAATTTGCGACAACTACAACGTATGGTAAAACATATAAAAATCTTCTTTTTACTGATAATCCCGCAAAAAAGAATCAAAAAGTTTGCATTATTCAGAAAAAAGACTTATTTTTGCAATGTCAAAACAATGTTTTGGCTACGCCGCTGAATGCGGGGAGTAAGACTGAACCGACCCTGCTCCATTTAAAAGTCACCTTCAGGTGACTTTTATTTTTCATACATCTTACGAAAAATTCGATTGAACTTGACGTTCTTCGCAAAACCGCGATTTACTAAAAGTTGTTTATTACCCTTGAAAATTAACACCTCATTTGCCGAAGGGTTTTCTTCAAAATATGCTTTAATGTCTGATGCCAACAAACGTGCATTGTAATCGGTTGTCATCTTGGCAATACGCTCTACTTGCCGAGAGAATTCCGCTCCCGTCAACACATGCAATTTGGCTAGTTCATTGGTTATATCATCCATCTTTATTTGAGTCTGAATAGTTGGTAACTATTTCTTCTCTTGTCAACTTTTGCAAGTTGACACTGCAAAGGTAGCGATTATTTCTGAAACAAAAAAGAAAAAGGGGAAGGAATTTATATGAATTTCCCGTTTCACAATAAGAAACGAAACTCCGTTCTGGATTATTTCCGATAACGTTTGATGATGCTATAGGCGGTGTAAAGACCTAACTCACCAGCCTTCGAGAGGTCGGTGATACCTGCTTCCTGCTGTTTGTTGGCGATACGGGCGAGTCCACGGTTATAGTATGCCTCGGCAAGATGAGCATCGAGGTCAATAGCCTTCGTATAGTCGTCGATGGCATGCTGGTAGTCATTACGCTCCACATACACATTACCTCGGTTGTAATAGAGATAGGCACTCTCATTATAGCGGATTGCCTCCGTAAGATCGGACAGCACATTGGCAGTCTTCATTCTCACATCCGTACCCTGTGAGGCATTGAAGGCGTTGAGTTTCGACTGACAGGCGGCACGTTGCCAATAGGCAAGTGAGGAGGTTGAGTCAACTTGCAGATAGGTAGACAGGTCGTCTATAGCAGCCTCGAAGTTCTGGATGACACTATATGCGAGCGCCCGCTTAAACAACAGCATGGCAGCCTGACGGGTGTTCCGCTCACGGTCTATCTGGCTCGACAGGGTGTCGATATACGCAAAATACTTCTTCGTGTCTTGCTCGTCGAGTGCGGACTGATTGCTGACGATATGCAAGGGGCGACCTTTCCCCTGCCCTACATTATAGGCATCAACCTGTTTGTCGAAGGCAATATACTGTTTCACCTGACTCTGCTCCTGCTCATAGGAGAGGATATACATCGGCAAGTAGTCGAGAGCCACACGACGGTTCTGCACCCTACCCCGATACTCGCTTTGGTATTCGTGCTCCATCTCCTGCTCGTCAGCGACAGCGAGTTGGTTGTATTTCTCGATATCGAGGTCGCTACGCTTACGCATCTGCTCCTTGGAAAGTCGTGGCTGTCTGCCCAGATAACGCTTGTCCATCTGTGCCTTCAGGATGCGAAACTCATCCTGCTCCGCCTGCTTTGTCATGCCAATCCTACGATAGCAGGAGGCACGATGCTGCAAGCCAAACCAGAAATTAGGAAACTCGTCGATAACCTTTGTGTAGTCGCGGATGGCGCCACGGAGGTTTCCTGTATTCTCCAACAGCAAAGCACGGTTGAAGAGTGCCATCAGGTTATCGGGCTCCAAGTTCAGTACAAAGTCGAAATCCGTGATGGCACGGTTGTCGTCACCCACCTGAGCACGTAGCAGTCCACGGTTGTAATGTCCCAGGAAGTTGTTCGGGTCGAGGTCGAGCGCCGTATCATAGTCTGCCATGGTGCCACGCAGATTGTTCTGATTGAAGCGAGCCAGCGCACGATTGATATAATTGGTGGCCTGTTTGGGTTGCAAATGGATTGCCTTAGAGAGATATTCCTCGCTCTCTTTCCACTCTTTTCTGGAAAGACTGATGACGGCACGCTGGCTCCATAGGTTGCCGTCATAGGGATCTACCTCCAGACTCTTGTCGAGGGCGGTGATAGCCTTTGCAGTATCTTGTTGCAGAATATATACCTCTGCCTGCATGGCATAGGCTGGCGCATGTCGGCTCCAACGGGTGATGATGGTGTCGAGTTGAAGGAGTGCCGTGTCATAGTCTTTCTGATGGATATGGCAGAGCACCCTATTATGCCAAAGGCTCTGGCTCTCAGGGTCGTAGCGCAGTGCCTGATTATAGTCTTTGATAGCCTCGCCATACCGCTCCTGACGGATGCGACAGAGTCCACGAAGTTCATAGATCCCCACGACATAGGGGTTGCGCTTGATGGCCTCCGAGCAGTCTGCCTCGGCACCAGCGAAGTCGTCAAGATAGAACTTTGCCACTCCTCGATAGAACCAAGGCTCATAGAGATATGGTTTGGCAGATATTGCCTGATTGAAATACTGGATCGAAAGAACGTAGTCCTCGAAATACAGTGCCGACCTACCTATCATCACCAGTCGATCGGTCTTGAACTGGGCATGCAAGGGTAAAAAGGTAAGAAGGTAAAAAAGTAAAAGACCTATCAGCCTCTTACCTTCCTGCTTCCAAAAGCAATCCTTCGTAGTCATCTTTTTACCTTCTTACTTTTTTACCTTCTTACCTTCTTACCTTTTTGTCTTATACCCACAGCGGTAGCGTCCTTGAGTGAGTGCGCGCAACTTGCTCTTTATAAGTTGTTTACGCAGAGGGGATACACGGTCGACAAAGACTTTTCCCTCCAGATGGTCGAACTCATGCTGCATCACACGGGTAAGATAGCCCTCCACCCACTCGTCGTGTGGTTTCAAATCGCCATCAAGCCATTGTACACGAATACGGGTAGGACGTGTCACCTTCTCATGGATGGCAGGAAGCGAGAGGCATCCCTCCTCCATCGTCTCTGTCTCCGTATCATCGTATTCCATGATATGCGGATTGATAAACACCTGGCGGAAACCTTTGTATTCGGGCATATCATCACTAATCACATCCAAGTCGATAACCACGACACGGATAGACTTGCCAATCTGGGGGGCGGCAAGACCGATACCCTCACTCTCAGCAAGCGTATCCCACATGTCGGCTATCAACTGTTGCAAGTCGGGATAGTCGACAGGTATATCCTCGGCGACTTTACGAAGCACGGGATGACCATATATATAAATAGGTAGAACCATCTTTTTCTTTTTTTACCTTTTTACCGAGCGCATATAATCTTGCAAGATAATAGTGGCACTGATCTCGTCTACGAGTGCCTTGTCCTGACGTGCCTTCTTCCGCAAGCCTCCTTCAAGCATCGCCTGATGGGCAAGAACAGAGGTGAAACGCTCATCGTAGAACTCGATGGGAATCTGTGGCATCGCTTTACGCCATCGGTTGACGAACTGCTGCACACGCTGCAGATTCTCACTGGGCTGTCCGTTGGGCTGTCGAGGCTCGCCTATCACGATGCGCTCCACCTCCTCACGAGCCACGTAAGCCTGCAGATATTCAAAGAGTTCTGATGTAGAGACAGTCGCCAATCCTCCCGCTATGATCTGGAGAGGATCGGTGACTGCCAAACCTGTACGTTTCTTTCCGTAGTCTATTGATAAGATACGTGCCACGTCAGTGCCTCTCAGCCTTTAACGGGCATTATAGAGCAACCATGCTCCAGCATACTTGCTCTGCAAGTCGTTACGACTGGCAGCAGCCTCCTCCTTGGTGTCGAAAGTAGTAGCGATGACACGATACATGTTACGCTCCTCGTTCTTCACAACCTGAGCATCATATCCTGCATTACGCAACTGCTGCTGCAAACCAGTGGCATTAGCCTCCAAAGAGAAGGAGCCAACAACCACGCTGAAATTCTTCAGACCATTTCCAGACACCAGTGAGACACGCTCCTGGGTAACCTTGACATTATCGGTATTATCCACCACCTGAGTGTTGTTGGCTGCTTTCTCCTCCAAGGGAACTACCACATTGGTCTCAGCCTGCTGAGTCTGTACGACAGGTTGTTGCTGTTGCTGCTGGATCTCCTCTTGCTGCTTTGCCTTCAGATAGGCCTGCTTATAGGCGCTCTCGCTTGATTTACAACTGGTGAAAACCATTGCTGCACATACTCCTGCACATAATACGATGTACTTTTTCATTTTTCTTCTTTATTTTTAATTAGACGTATTTCCTTAAAATCACGTGCGAAATTACAAAATATCGGGCAAATGGAGAGAAAAAACGTGCATAAAGTTTGTTAAATAAGGAAAATCTAACTGATTTAACAAAAAATGTCTCTCAAATTGCCTTTGTTTTCAAAAACTTTCCATATATTTGCAGATACAATTCGTAAGTATTACTAATTCAAAACAATAACGACTATGAGAAGTTTAGGTTTTTTAGGCGCATTCTTCGGCGGTGCTATTGCCGGTGCAGTGATTGGTTTGTTGCTCGCTCCTGAAAAGGGAGAGGACACCCGTACGAAAATTACAGATGCTGTGGACGATTTCATGAAGAAGCACAACATCAAACTGAGCCGCAAGGAGGTAAGCGACCTCGTTGACGACATCACAGAAGCCGCTCCTGAAGTAGAAGATTAATCAAGATGCTGTCAAGCGACAAGAACGTAGAGACTATAGCGCAACTGGCGGAGATCGTCAAGCACTATCTGGGAATTCAGACAGAGTATCTGAAGTTGGATGTTGTTGACAAGTTAGTCCGCCTGTTGACGTTTATCGCACTATCAGTTGTGTTTTTGCTCATCATACTGGGAGTGGCGATGTTCTGTTCGTTTGCTATTGCTTTCTGGCTTGCCTCCTACACGGGGACGGCTGTTGCCTTCCTCGTAGTAGGAGCGCTCCATTTGTTGCTTATCCTCCTTTTCTTTATCAAGCGAAAAGCATGGATAGAAAAGCCCTTGGTTCGTTTCTTTGCTAACCTCCTTTTAAATAAATAATGTGATGAAGTTGCCAGTACAAGATCCCAAGACCAATAACTTTCAGTCGCTTGAAGATATTCAGGCGAGGAAGGACGAGTTGTTAGAGCAACTTCAAACAGACAACGACCATTTTGGTACCAAGTGGAATCAGTTGTTCGTTTCTAAGGAGGACAACTCCAAGACTGCGTTTATTGGAGGACTACTTGTCAACAGCATTACTGTCATCGACTTTATTCTGACAGCAAGGAAACTCTATAAGAACTATGGTTCTATCTTTGGCTTGGGAAAGAGGAAAAAGAAAAAATAGCCCCTATCCTATCTCTATGATTTGCCCGTCGTATGCCATCTGAATATCAGAGGGCAAGGATGCGTTGACCTCCTCATGGCGACCGATGTCATGACTGGAATGGATCAGCCACGTCTGACGTGCTCCTACCTTACGAGCAAAGGCAACAGCCTCGTCGAGGGTCTGATGAGAATGATGGGGTTTCTGACGAAGGGCATTGACCACAAGCGTGTCAACATCTCTCAAATAGTCCAGTTCTCCCTCGTCAATGGTTTTCATATCCGTGATATAGGCAAGTGCGCCTATCCTATATCCCAGGATGGGCAGGTCGTGGTGCATCACCTCTATCGGCATGATATCCAAATCACCGATATGTAATGGCTCATGTTTATGAATCTCATGGAGTTGGATGGCAGGAACACCAGGATAGCGATGCTCCGCAAAGCAATATGGCAACATCTGCAGTAACCCCTGACGGGCGATGGGGTCTGCATAGACATTGATCTCGCCAAATTGGCAATAGGGTCGGATATCATCCATACCGCCCATATGGTCATAATGGGCATGTGTTATCAGAATACCATCTATCTTGCGAAACGGTTGAGGCATGATCTGTTGGCGAAAGTCAGGACCACAGTCTATCAGCACACGTGTAGTCTCCGTCTCTATCAAGGCGGAGCAACGCAATCGCTTGTCGTGCGGGTCTTCACTACTGCACGTATAGCACTGGCAACCGATGGTCGGTACGCCGCATGACGTTCCTGTTCCTAAGAAGGTGAGTCTCATATAATATTCACTTCTGGGTGTATCTCAATGCCGAACTTATCTTTGACATCATGCTGGATTGCCTTGCAGAGGTTGACAATCTCCTGTCCTGTGGCTCCTCCACGGTTCACAAGTACTAACGCCTGTTTGTCATGCACTCCAGCACGTCCCATCGACTTGCCTTTCCATCCACACTGGTCTATCATCCACCCTGCGGGAATCTTCTCATGAGTATCATCGACGGTATAGTGAGGCATGCCCTCATACGTTTCGGCGAGTTGCTCGTATTTCTCTCTGCTAACGATAGGGTTCATAAAGAAACTACCTGCATTCCCCATCACTTGCGGGTCAGGCAACTTGGCGTTTCGGATGTCTATGATCGTCTGTCGCAACTGCTGGGCTGTAGGGACGTTGATACCTTGCCGCTCCAGTTCCGCGCGGATATTCCCATAGTCTAGATGAGGCTCAAAGGCGGTCTGCATCTGGTAGGTGACATGGGTAATCAGATAACGATTCTTCCACTCATGTTTGAAACGACTTTGACGATAGGCATAGGCGCACTCCGCATTCTGGAAGATATGTGTCTCGCCTGTGGCAATCTCCACTGCCTCCACCTCTGTGATCAGGTCTTTCACCTCCACACCGTATGCACCGATATTCTGGACGGCACTGGCTCCCACGTCGCCAGGTATCAACGACAGGTTCTCGGCTCCATAAAGTTGACAGGAAACAGCATAAGCCACGACATCGTCCCATACCTCCCCACTGCCACAATACATTCGGGAGCCTATTATCTTGATACCTTTGATGGCGGCATGTACCACGATGCCCTCAAAATCCCGAGTCAACAATAGATTACTGCCCCCTCCTATTATAATATAAGGTAAGGATGACTCACGGAGAACTGCTGCCACCTGCTGGGCTTCCTCCACACTGCCATATTCTAAGAAGCGATGACAGCGAGCCTCTATGCCAAAGGTGTTATGCCGCAATAAACTATAGTCTTTGATATCCTTCATCATGTCGCGAGTTTTGTCAACTTCCACTTACCGCCCTCATGCTTGAAGGACAGTTCTATCTCCATACCGTTGGCAATACCTCGCAACACAAATATCTTACGACCTGTATCCTTCTGGGGCTCACCATATACGATATTATAAATCATCCCAGATGGCAATTCGGGGGCGAAAGCCTCCCATGTATCTGGAGTGATGACACCCTCCATCTGGGCAAAGTCGTCATCAGGATCTGGACCTACGAATTTCACCGTCTCAGCCAAGTGCTTCGACTGATATTCCACATCGGAAGAGAAATGCTCGTAGAAGGCAAGGAAAGAGGCATTGTGTGACTCGCTCAAAGGCATGTGGACCACCTCTTGCAGCATCCATAGCCCATCGACTCTGTCGAAGACAAACTGCTTGACAGTCTTTGCGTCAAGATAGATTTTCTCCACCACAGCATGATTGATAGAGGTGCTTTCCTGTACACGCTCCATCTCCTCCTCGCTGTCGAACAGTAGCGTATAGAAGTCTTGGTTCATGAAAAAGTGCTCCATCTGCCATTGTCCGTTCTTTATATAACTGACCTCTTCGCCACGCAACACTTTCAAAGGAAACTTGATTCGCGAGGACTGTAACTTCTTGTTTGCCGCAAAGTTAAAGACAAAATCGTCAAAGAGTTCGTCTGCGGCTTTGGGCATGGGCGTATCCTCGGCAATCTCCTCTTCTAATGACGTAGCCATCGTATCAGTGGTCTGCGTCGAATCAACGGCACCCATTACGTCATTGCCACCACTCTTCTGCCCTTGACAAGCGGAAAACAGCAGTCCCACAACTGAAAAGACAAACAAATAACGTTTCATCTTTGACTATGCAATAATACGCTACTCTCAAATTTGATGCAAAATTACAAAATATTTGAGAACTAACAATTGATAATTGATAATTATTTTGTAATTTTGCACGCAAATTTTAATATAACGCAAGATTATGATACTTGATAAGATAGACGAACTGCTGAAAGAGGTGCAGAATCTGAGTGCCCAGAATGCAGAGGAAGTTGAGCAACTGCGACTGAAATACCTGAGCAGGAAAGGTGAGATCACGGCACTGATGAATGACTTCCGTGAGGTGGCTGCCGACCAGAAAAAGACTGTCGGTATGAAAATCAACGAGTTGAAGACCCTTGCCACAGAGCGTATCAACCAACTGCGTGAGGAATGTCAGACTCAGGAGAATGACGGCGAGGCTATCGACCTGACTCGCACTCCCTACCCCATTCAGTTAGGCACTCGCCATCCGTTGACGATTGTCACCAACGAGATTATCGACATCTTCAGCCGTATAGGATTTGTCCTTGCTGATGGTCCCGAGGTAGAGGATGACCTGCATGTGTTCACAAAGATGAACTTCGCTGCTGACCATCCTGCCCGTGACATGCAAGACACCTTCTTTGTCAGTCAGCATCCCAATGATGTCACCAAGAATATCCTGTTGCGCTCACACACCTCCAGTGTGCAGGCTCGTGTCATGGAACACATGCATACGGAAGATGGAAAACTGACAGCGCCTATCCGTGTCATCTGTCCGGGACGTGTCTATCGTAACGAGGCTATCACAGCCCGTGCCCATTGCTTCTTCCATCAGGTGGAAGGTCTCTATATCGACAAGAACGTGTCATTCACAGACCTCAAGCAAGTGCTGCTCAGTTTTGCCCGTGAGATGTTCGGTGCTGACACGAAGATTCGTCTGCGTCCTAGTTACTTCCCCTTCACAGAACCCAGTGCTGAGATGGATATCTCCTGCTTTATCTGTGGTGGTGAGGGATGTGGCTTCTGTAAACATACTGGCTGGGTTGAGATTCTCGGTTGTGGTATGGTAGATCCTAATGTGCTGGAACAATGTGGCATTGACTCTAAGATATACAGTGGCTATGCCTTCGGTATGGGCGTGGAGCGTATCACCAACTTGAAATATCAAGTCAGCGACCTCCGTATGTTCTCAGAGAACGATGTCCGTTTCTTGAAAGAATTCGAGGCAGCAAATTAATACTGCGCTTGCAGAAACTTTAACTCGGCTTCGAGCATTGCCAGTTTCGGCATCTCGAAGCCGACTTTTTTCGCCTCTGCGATAGGACGGGTATAGAGATAGGGAATCTCCATCGGACGATGATAGTCGAAGTCGAGTTTCATCGATGGGCTATATGGTGTCATCGCATCTGTCATCGCCATCATCTTATCCGCAAACTCACTGGTCAACGTACTAACACCTAACGCATTTGCCGCACCAATCACTTCCATCATCTGGTCGTAGATCAGTTGACGAGTGGCAGGGTTTTTCAACAACTTATCTGTAGAAGTATTTAGTGCCACCGTCATCCCATTGAAAGGCATATTCCATACGGCTTTTCTCCATCGTGCCTCCAAATATGGAACCTCCGCAGCCTCGATACCCGCCTCTTGCATATCCGCAAGGATAGCGTGGAAACGAGTCTCTGAACAGGAGTAGTTACCCAGATTGATAGAACCATAACACTGATGAGAGATATGTCCAGGTCCCACCTTACCGGAACAGATAAAGGCAAGCCCTGCCACTATCTGCAAGTTAGGAAATTGCTGTTGTAAGTCCTCCTCCAGTCCGATACCGTTCTGGATGAGCACCACCGTCGTCTGTGGGGTGAGGATAGGAGTCAAAAGGTCTTTTAGGAGATGGTTGTTGATAGACTTTAGTCCTACCAGGACCACATCAGCCTTCGGCATCTGCCGTGTATCGCTGTAAGCCTTCACCCCATCAAGATGGAAACTGCCGTCACATGAGTCTATCTGTAATCCGTTTTCTTTGACATACTCATAGTCCGTATGCAACAGGAACCTAACTTCTCGTCCCGCCTTGCAAAGTCGTCCGCCATAGAAGCCTCCAATGGCGCCTGTACCTATCACTGTATAATTCATGATGCTCACTATTTTGATGCAAAGATAGTTAATTAATCACATTTTTCCAAATATGTCAGAAATAATATGTACCTTTGCGTCTCAAGAATCAGATATATAATATGAGAAAGATATTATTCTTTATTGTTTCAGCACTGATGCTTGTCGCCTGCTCCAGCAACGATGATGTGGAGACAAGACAACCAGCCAAGAGGACGGTGATGGTGTATGTCGCCGCAGAGAACACATTGTCAGGTAATGCCCAGAACGACATCAATGAGATGATACAGGGTGTGAAGTCTATCTCCAAATATGACAACCTAGTAGTCTTTGTCGATCGTGCCAGGTCGCAGGAGCCGCCTTTTATCATCCGTCTACAAGACAACGACAGGCAACCTGCTGACACCATCAAGAAATACAGTAGCGACTTCTACTCCTCTGACCCAGACAAGATGAAAGAGGTATTAGGATGGATCATGAGCCAATATCCTGCAGACGACTACGGACTTGTCATATGGGGACACGGCAATGGCTGGGTCATCATGAACGATTCTGTCAGTACTCAAAGGGCTATTGCTGTGGATAGCGGAGATAACAGGGTCAGCGATAACGGTCGATGGCTGAATATCCCATCGCTGAGAGTGGCTTTAAGTGCACTGCCCCACCCGTTTAAGTTTATCTTCGCTGACTGCTGTAACATGCAAAACATAGAGGTGGCTTATGAGTTGAAAGACGTGACAGAATACTATATTGCGTCACCTGCTGGTATTCCTGGTGAGGGAGCCCCTTACCAGACAATTGTTCCCGACCTGTTTCTCTATGATGATGTACAGATGTGCACTAAGACATGTGATGACTATAATGCCTTGACGGACGGCGAGAACGGACATCTGCCCATCACGGCATTCCGTACCAAAGACCTGCCATCATTGGTTACAGCAACAAAGGCAGCCTTGCAGACGATAGATCCATCAACGGTGAATACCGACGGACTTATTTATTACTATACCTACCAGGTGTCAGACCCTGATGAGCATGTGATGTACGACATGAACGATTTCCTGTTACGCCATGCGGAGACATCAGCATATCAACAGTGGCATAATGCACTGGAACAAGCGATAGTTTATAAGAAGATGAGCACGAGATGGCAAGTGATGGGTACACTGGTCTTCGACTTTGAAGTGACAGAAGAGCGTTTTGGAGGTATCAGCATGTTTGTACCCTTAGCACGATATGAGAATACCCGTATTAAATATAATGAAGGTATCAAAAAGATGGCATGGTATCATGCTGTAGGCTGGTCGGAACTTGGTTGGTGAACAACAACCTTCACCTTTGAGATACGACGCTCTTCCATCTCCTGGATCTCGAAGGTAAAATTCAGATAGTCTATCTTCTCATGCAACTCAGGGAAGTCGCCCTTTATCTCTAATAGAAGTCCTGCTAGCGTATCGGCATCACCCTCGACATCCGAGAAAATCTCGTCGTCGAGTCCCAGAATCTTATAGAAATCACTCAGCAATGTCTTTCCCTCAAAAACAAAGGTATTGCTGTTGATACGGACATAACTCTTCTCATCCTCGTCATACTCGTCGTTGATCTCTCCGACAATTTCCTCCAGAATATCCTCTAAAGTCACAATACCACTGGTACCGCCAAACTCATCAACCACAATGGCGATGTGCACCTTGTTCTCTTGGAACTCGCGCAAAAGGTCGTCAATCTTCTTCGTCTCAGGGACGAAATACGGAGGACGAATCAGTGACTGCCAACGGAAATTGGCAGGTTTACGCAGATGAGGCAACAAGTCTTTGATATACAAGATACCACGGATGTTGTCGCTATTATCCTGATAGACAGGGATACGAGAGTAGTTGTTATCTACAATACACTTCAACACCTCATTGAAGGACGACTTGAAATCAAGGTCTACCACATCCTGACGACTGGTCATAATCTCCTTTGCCGTCTCATCTCCAAAGCGGACAATACCCTCCAGCATGCGTTGCTCTTCCTTGATATCCTCCTTATCGGTCAACTCCAGAGCCTGTTCCAAGTCATCGACACTCAGCACATGACTCTCTTTCTGGACTACCTTACCAGCCAAGATGCCAGACTTGATAAGGATTGTTGCGAATGGATAGAAAAGTTTGCGACAGAAAAGGATGCCTCCCACAACGGTACGACAGAAGCGAAGTGGCTGTTGCCGGGTGTAAATTTTCGGCATGATCTCGCCAAACAACAGCAAGAGGAATGTCAGAATGACGGTGATGCATAGGAACTCCACCCAATAGGCTTGTCCGAAATCAACTACTCGTGAGAAGAAATAGTTACAGAGCATGATAATCGTCACATTCACCAAATTATTGGTAATCAGGATTGTGGCAAGTGTCCGCTCTGAGTCTTCACGGAGTCGCATAATCTGGCGGTCACGCTCTGTTTTCTCCTCCTCCAACTCGCTTAGGTCAGAGGGCGTGAGAGAGAAGAAGGCAATCTCCGAACCTGATGCATATCCTGAGAACAGGAGTAATATTCCTGCCAGAATAATAGCAATCATGGCACCATAGGTTGGTGCCATCACATGTATCTCATTGATTATCTGTGGAAGATTTTCCATTCAGCATTTCCATATTATCAGCCCATATCTCCGTCACATAGCGACGTTGACCTTGCTTGTCATCATAGGTCGAGTAGCGCAGACGTCCCTCAATATAGAGTTTATCGCCCTTATGGACATATTTCTCTACGATCTCGGCAAGTTTCCTCCATAATATCACGTTATGCCAATCAGTATGGTCAGGCACTTGTGTTCCGTTCTGCAACGTATAGCCACGCTCTGTAGTGGCGAGACGCAGACGTGCAACGGCAACCCCCTGCTCAACATATCGAACCTCAGGGTCGGCACCTACATTGCCTATTAGCATTACTTTATTCATAGGAAGGAATACAGACTATTTACAATGTCCGAGATAACGGAACTTGAAATTCTTACCTTTAGCAGATGGGAACTGACTACGATCATCAACCCTACCACGGAGATAGTCAACGATACGGTTGTAACAATCCATACCTGACATTGCCTTACACTGGGCAACAAAATGAGTATCACGATACTGGAACTTACCTGTACCTGGTACCATCAATACCCGCTTGAAATCAAGGGATCCCTCGTACCATCCTGGCATCTCTTCATTCAATCGAACCAAAGCAGGAGTCATCGGTTTCTCCATTCGGTCCATAGCAGGATGAACGGCACGTTTCTCCTTAAAGTCAAGCATGGTGGGAGCATCAGTCTTGATGATGATGAAATAAACACGAGGACGTATCTTATAACGCTTGGGGTAATAGACATCGCTAGCACAATAAGAGCGGATATCATTCTCAAGCATAGGATTCATACCGATATCTTCAATATCAGCCAGAAACGCAATAGCGTCATCTACATTATCAACAAGCACTTCCTTGTCAAAATATCGTAAATATAAATTCATAGAATAGTTTGGTTTTCATTTAGTCTATAAAAAGAGCGGAAAACGGGACTCGGACCCGCGACCCCAACCTTGGCAAGGTTGTGCTCTACCAACTGAGCTATTTCCGCGTTTCTGCGAAATCAATCACTATTTCTTTTTACGTGAAGAGGAGGAGACTCGAACTCCCACGTCGCAATTGACACTACCCCCTCAAAGTAGCGCGTCTACCAATTCCGCCACCTCTCCAACATGCTATTATTGAATAAAAAGAGTGCCCAGAACAGGACTCGAACCTGCACGCCTCGCGGCACACGCACCTGAAACGTGCGCGTCTACCAATTCCGCCACCTGGGCATTTGTTTCGCTAAGGTCATTCCTTAACGCTCTTTTTGTTCAACAAGTGAGCGGAAAACGGGACTCGGACCCGCGACCCCAACCTTGGCAAGGTTGTGCTCTACCAACTGAGCTATTTCCGCCTGTTCTTACCCCTTTCGGGGGTGCATTTCTCTAAATGCGAGTGCAAAGGTAATGCTTTTTTCGGAACTGACAAACTTTTCGACCGTTTTTTTAATAAAAAGTTTACTTTTATTGTTTCTGTCCCTACTTTTCCGATACTTCTGTCTGCTCACTAGTCTCTATTGCGACACCACGGCGCAACAGGTTGACTTTATAGACAATACTTTGGTAGCCGACAACAAAAAGACCTCGCTTCCGCAACTCCTTGATGTCTTTGGCAGACAGGCGAATGCGGAAGACACCTGATGCTCCCAAAGTGGCACATCCCCACTCATTCAACTGGTTAGCATTGCCTTCTAAGGTTTCTTCTGTGTCCTTATAGATAGTTTTGATATTCCAATATTGGACAGAGGGGTCACTGCGATCGTTTTCATAGATAAACTCTAACTGATCACCTTCCTGCGTCTCAAGAAATTGATCAGCCTCAATAATTATATGTTGCTGGAAATTGCCGAAAGCGCACTCACCCTCCCAAATGGAAGTTGGGTTCCAGACAGAAGTACCAGGAGTGAGAAAGATTCGATTGACTATCAGGTCACAAGAGTCTGCAGACTGTAGGATCACCTCGTCAATCTGACTGGCATTTTGACCGTCAAAGTAAAAAATGAGGGAGGAGATTCCTGGTTTGCCATATACCCTCATGTTGTTGGATATCTTCAACTGGGTCGTGGCGGTTGTCGGTTTGGCAAACTCAACTGTGATAGACTCGTATCTTGACCAGTCAACAGGCAGGTTACGCTCACGCATCGACCCTACGAGTCCTCCCCATGGGATGGCATGATAGGTGATAGAACCGTCACTATTCCTCTCATAGGTCTCGTGAATATTCCAGGTTCCATTGAATCTCGATGTGAGGTTCAATCCGTCATCGTCGTTATTAGATGCGCATGCCATCAGAAGCATGGTTGTCGCTATTGCCCATAATTTCCTCATTCCAAATCGTTTTAGTGTAGTTAGTACATTCTAGCGCTTTCGGCTGCGAAGATACACATAAAAAACGAAATAACAAAGGAATCTGGCAAAAAAGAACGTAAAGAGGATTAATCCATACGATCCCGATAGTCTTCGTAGGTAAAACGGCGAAGCACTTCCAGACTGCCATCGCTGTGGAGCATGCCTATAGAGGGATGTGTGATACCATTGAAGGTGTTCGTCTTAACAGTGGTGTAGTGAATCATATCCTCAAAGACCACTTCCTGCCCTATCTCTAACGGACTTTCAAACTTCCAAGCCCGCATAAAGTCGCCGGCAAGACAACTGTTGCCCCCCAGACGATAGACATTTGCTCCAGTCTCCTCCTCAACATGCACAGCCCCACGAACGTCAGGGAAATACGGCATCTCAAGGCAATCTGGCATGTGACAAGTGAAACTAACGTCAAGGATTGCCGTCTTGATACCTTTGTCTTCTACGATATCCACGACATGCGACACCAACGGTCCCGTCTGCCAGGCAAAAGCACTGCCAGGCTCGAAGATAACTTTCAGATGAGGATAACGGGCATGGAATCCGTGCATGATCTTCACGAGAAACTCTATGTCATAGTCCTGACGGGTCACCAGATGCCCACCCCCAAAGTTAATCCATTTCAACTGAGAAAACCAAGGAGAGAACTTCTCCTCTATATGCTGGAGTGTACGTTCAAAGACATCGGCACCACTCTCACAATGGCAGTGGCAATGGAATCCCTCAATGTCAGAGGGCAACTGGACAGGAAGTTTGTCGGATGTGACACCAAATCGAGTTCCTGGAGCACAGGGGTTATACAACAACGTACCTACCTCCGAATACTCTGGGTTGACACGTAATCCAATAGAACAGGAAGCGGCTCTTTCATGATAACGCTCATATTGCGACAAGGAGTTGAACGTCAGATGCGACGAACAGGCGACAATCTCGTCAATCTCCTCGTCGGTATAGGCTGGAGAAAACGTGTGAGCCTTACTGCCAAACTCATGAAAGGCAAGTTTTGCCTCCGACAGCGAACTTGCCGTCGTGGCACGGATGTACTCACGGAAGATGGGAAAGGTCTTCCAAAGCGCGAAAGCCTTAAAGGCAAGGATAAACTCTGAGTCTGTACGCTCTGCCACTTGTCGTATCAGTGACAGGTTACGACGAAGTTTCTCTTCCTCTATAATATAAATAGGTGTCTTTATATCCATTTTCTTGACCAAAAACTAAATTTCGACTGCAAAGATAACTTTTTATTGTGGTTAAATTGCATTATTCCATTAAAATTATTAATTTTGCAGGTGAATAGAGATTATAAGTCATGAAACTCATCGTAATGACCCAACCCACGTTTTTCGTGGAGGAAGATAAAATCATCACATCACTCTTCGAAGAGGGACTTGAATGTCTGCACCTATTCAAGCCAGGCTCCTCGCCTATGTATGCGGAGCGGCTGCTCACCCTTCTGTCGAGTGACTTCTACTCAAAGATTGTTGTCCATGATCATTTCTATCTGAAAGAAGAATATAAACTAAAAGGTATCCATCTTGATGACGAGCATACTCCCGTGCCAAACGGATATAAAGGGAAGTTCAGCCGTACTTGTACGAATATAGCAGATCTGAAGGAAGCCAAACGCCATGCTGAATATGTCTTTCTGAAGAGCATCTTCGACAGTCAGACCTTTGCGGAGGAAAAGTCATCTTTCACGGCAAACGAGTTAGAGCAGGCTACGAAACATGGATTGATAGACCGTCATGTCTATGCCCTCGGAGGAATGAATATTGACAACATTCGTGTTGCCAAGGATTTGGGCTTCGGTGGCGTGGTGATTAGTGGCGACCTCTGGAACCGTTTCGATATCCATCAGGAACAGGACTACAAAGAATTGATATCACATTTCGAGAAACTAAAGAAAATAATAGGATAAATAATCTAAAACATATATGAGCACGAATAAGAACTACATGGTGTTTTCTGGTACTGCCACAAAGTACCTCGCAGAGAAAATCTGCCAGAGTTTAGGATGTCCGCTCGGCGAACTGCAAATCACAAAGTTCTCCGACGGCGAGTTTGCTGTCTCTTATGAGGAGTCTATCCGTGGACGGGATATCTTCCTTGTACAGAGTACCTTCCCCAATAGCGACAACCTGATGGAACTGTTGCTGATGATTGATGCGGCAAAGCGTGCGTCGGCACGTACCATCAATGCTGTCATCCCCTATTTCGGATGGGCTCGTCAGGATCGTAAGGACAAGCCTCGTGTCAGCATCGGCGCGAAACTGGTTGCCGACCTGCTTTCAGTGGCTGGTGTCGACCGTGTCATCACGATGGACTTGCATGCTGACCAGATTCAGGGATTCTTCGACGTACCTGTAGACCATCTCTATGCGTCTAACGTCATTCTCCCCTATTTGCAAAGCCTACATCTCGACGACCTTGTGATTGCCTCTCCTGATGTAGGCGGTTCCAAGCGTGCCAACACCTATGCAAAATATCTCGGTTGTCCGCTGGTACTTTGCAACAAGACACGTGCCCGTGCCAATGTTGTGGCATCGATGCAGATTATCGGTGATGTAGAGGGTAAGAATGTCGTTATCATCGACGACATGGTTGATACGGCAGGTACCATCACCAAGGCTGCCGATATCATGAAGGCTGCCGGAGCCAAGACGGTACGAGCCTGTGCCTCCCATTGTGTGATGAGTGGTCCTGCCAGCGACCGTGTACAGGAGTCTGCGCTGGAGGAGATTGTCTTCACCGACTCTATCCCCTACACCCAGCGTTGCGCCAAGGTAAAACAACTCAGTGTCGCCGATCTGTTTGCTGAGACCATCCGTCGTGTGATTAACAACGAAAGTATATCCAGTCAATACATTGTATAATAATGAACATCAAATCCATCATTATTATGACAGCAGCAGGCTTATCGCTTGCTGCTTGTCAGTCTAATACGTACCAAATCAAAGGCTCTGTCGAGGATGTCGCTGACGGTGATACTCTTTTTCTGACAACAGACTTGCAAAACGGGACACCACGTGATACCATTCTTGTCAAGGATGGACAGTTCGAACTCAAAGGCGAGACTGACTCTACCTATTTTTGTCTTATCTACAATCCAGAAGAAGAGGCATTGAGTCTTCCCATCTTCATTGAGCCTGGAACCATTAAGGTCAAACTCTCCAAGACACCTGGCGGCTCTCGTGTGGGAGGAACGGCTATTAATGACGAATGGCAGCGCTTGACAGATTCCACCTTTGTTGTCGCCAAGGAGATCAATAAGGTCGCTGAGAAAGTCTATACCCATGAGGATGCGACTCAGGAGGAACAGCAAAAGGCGATGGAGCAGATTGAGAAACTCAACAAGCGATTTAGCGGTATCTTATTAAATTTTACGGAGCGTAATATCAAGAACGAACTGGGTTACTTCATCCTCACCTTCTATCCTGAGGAGATTCTTCCATCCAGTGAGCGCCTTCGTCTGATTAAGATGATGCCTGAGGATATCCGTCAGCGTGAGGCTATCCAAGAAATGGAGCAACTCATCGGCAACTCGGCAAAGACTGAGGAAGGCGCTGTCATCGACGACTTCACACTACCTTCCATGGAAGGAGCCCCCATGAGTATTATGAGCGAGGTGAAGAAGAACCGCATCACTGTCCTCGACTTCTGGGCTAGTTGGTGTGGTCCTTGTCGTCAGGAGACTCCACTAATGGTGGAGATTTACAAGAAATACAAGGACAAGGGACTTGGTTTTGTAGGCATCTCCCTCGACGAGGATGCTGACGCATGGAAACAGGCTACAGACCAGTTAGGAATAGTATGGCCTCAGATGAGTGACCTCAAAGGTTGGGAGAATGCTGCTGCCCAGATGTTCAACGTCACCAGTATTCCCCACACCGTCGTACTCGACCAGAACGGAAAGATCCTGCGTCGTGGACTCCGTGGTGAACAGTTAGAGCAGTTCATCGCCGAGCAATTAAAATAATCGCATTGACAACCTTGCCTCTTACATACAAGAAGCCCGTATCTACCTCCATGGCTGATACGGGCTTCATGATATGAAAGGGATTCTTAATCGAGACCAAACAGGGTGCGAAGACCGCCGTCTACACCAGAGAAGCCCATGAAGGCGAGACTGAGCAGACCTGCGGAGAGCATGACGATAGCCATGCCGCGCATACCTTTAGGGATATTCACCAACTCCAACTGCTCACGCATACCAGCAAAGACGGTGAGTGCCAAGCCGAAGCCTAATGCCGTAGAGAAAGCATAGACCACTGACTGTAGCAGGTTATAGTCTTTCTGGATAACCAGAATGGCAACACCCAGCACAGCACAGTTGGTGGTAATCAAAGGCAGGAAGATGCCTAAAGCCTGATAAAGTGCAGGTGACACCTTCTTCAGCACAATCTCCACCATCTGCACGAGGGCGGCGATGACGAGGATGAAGGCGATGGTCTGCAGATACTGCAAGCCGAAAGCGTCAAGCACGTATTTCTGTACCAGCCACGTCACGATGGTGGCAAGGGTAAGCACGAAGGCTACGGCTGCCGACATACCTAACGAGGTGTCAATCTTCTTGGATACACCAAGGAACGGGCAGATGCCCAGGAACTGTGACAACACGATGTTGTTCACGAAGATGGCGCTAATGAAAATCAATATATATTCCATATCTTATGCCTTTCTAAGTTTGTTGACAATAGCGATCAGGAAGCCGAGGGTGATAAAAGCACCTGGAGGCAACACAAAGAGCAGGATGTTATAAGTCTCAGGCAGCAGCGTGAGTCCGAAGATAGAGCCACTGCCCAGCAGTTCACGGCAGATGCCGAGCAATGTGAGACCGATGGTGAATCCCAGTCCGATACCAATACCATCGAAGAGAGAGGCAACGGGACTGTTCTTGGCAGCGAAAGCCTCCGCACGACCAAGGATGATACAGTTAACTACGATCAGTGGGATAAACAGACCGAGTGCCGCGTCAATATCTGGCAGATAAGCCTTGATGACCAACTGAAGAATTGTCACGAAGGCTGCTATCACGACGATGAACACTGGGATGCGCACCTTATCAGGGGTGACACTCTTCAGACAGGAGATTACGAAGTTGGTACAGATGAGTACCGCCATGGTGGCAAGTCCCATTGACATACCATTGATAGCCGAAGTCGTAGTGGCAAGTGTAGGACACATACCCAGCATCAGGACGAACGTGGGGTTCTCCTTGACGATGCCATTTTTAATAATATCTATATAACTCATAGTTTACTCCTCCTTATTTTGTTTAGTAGCCCCTGTGGCAGCATCCGCAGGAGTTGCCTTATAGGCATTGTATGCATTATTAATCGCCAAGAGGAAAGCACGGCTGGTGATGGTAGAGGCTGTGATGGCATCCACCTTACCGCCGTCCTTCGAGACAGTCAGAGGCTCAGCGGGGCTCTTTCCGATGATGTCACCTTTCTCGCCTTTCTGGAACCATTTGTCCGCCTTGGCACCCAGTCCTGGGGTCTCGGCATGCTCCAACAGGGTATAGCCCAGAATCTTTCCTTCTGGATCGAAGCCCACCAGAACCTTCAGGTCACCACCGAAGCCACCTGTCGTACTCTCGACAGCGGCACCAAGGTCTTTCTGTTGGGCATCCTGTACTTGATAGATGATATAGGTGAGTTCCTTGCCCTTGGCATCATTCTGTTTAACAGTGTCTGTCTTGGCGACAACAAGGTTATCGCATACCATAACGGTCTTGATACCATCGGCAAGCGCCTTGGTCTTCTGCTCAGCGATAGGTCCCTCCGTCAGATGGTTGACGAAGGCGAGGACACCGCCCATGATGACTGCCACTCCTGTGAGTACCAGTACCATATTCGTTAAAGATGATTCGAGTTTTTTCATACTTTACCTTTTTACTCTTTTACCTTTTTACTTTTTTTCTGGCACTTCACCAAAGCGCTTTGGTTTCACATAATTATTAATCAGCGGTGTGAACGCATTCATAATCAGAATGGCGAACGACATACCCTCCGGATAAGCACCCCAGTTACGGATGATGACTGTCAGGAAACCGATAGCGACACCGTAGATAATCTGACCTTTAGGAGTCATCGGTGAGGTGACATAATCGGTAGCCATGAAGATGGCACCCAGCATCATACCACCACTGAGAATCACGCTGAGAGGATCAGCATAGACTGGGCTGGCGAGATGCAGCAGACCAGCGAACACGAAGACGGTAGCGAGGATGCTGACAGGGATATGCCAAGTGATGATCTTCTTCCAGAGCATATAGACCAGTCCCAGCAAGAGGGCAAGGGCACAAATCTCACCCATCGCTCCCGCACCATCGGGATGGTTACCCAGGAAGAGTGCCATGGAGTCAGGCAGTTGGTCGAGCACACTGGCATCCCCGCTCTTGATGGCGTACTTCATGATAGAAAGCGGTGTGGCACCTGTCTCCGCGTCGAGATAGGAAGTCAACTGCCCGACTTTCGGCCAAGTCGTCATCTGTGCAGGGAAGGCAACCAACAGGGCGGCACGTCCTACCAACGCAGGGTTGAAGAGGTTATTACCCAGTCCTCCGAAGGTCATCTTACCCACGCCGATAGCGAACAAGGCGCCGATGATGATGATCCAGATAGGGAGATTGGATGGAAGGTTGAAGCCGAGCAACAGACCCGTCAGGACAGCAGAGCCGTCACAGATGGTGGTACGCTCGTTCTTCAGCATAAACTTATTGATAGCCCACTCGAAGAGCACACAGGCAGCGACACTTGTCGCACAGACAATAGCGGAGCCGATGCCGAAATACCAGAACGATACGAGGAGGGCGGGCAGCAGGGCGATAATCACGCCGTACATATTACGCTCAACGGTATCTGTTCCATGTGCGTGGGGCGATAATGATACAATTAATTTTCCCATTGTATTTTACCTTTTTACTTGTTTACCTTTTTACTTTTTTTGAGCAGCGGCAGCACGGCTGCGGATAATTCCCATTACTGTTGTCTTTCCAAGACGAATGTTGTCGAGCAACGGACGGTGAGCAGGACAAGTGAACTGGCAAGAGCCACACTCGATACAACTGACCACATCCTCCGCCTCACTGCGCTCCCAGTTCTGGACTGCGGCAAGTTTGGCAAGCAGATAAGGCTCCAGCCCCATCGGGCACACACCCACACACTTCGCACAACGGATACAGGGCTGTGGCTCCTTGCGGACAGCCTCGTCGTCAGAGATAATCGTCACGGAGTTGGTACCCTTGCAGATAGGTACCTCGACAGAGGTCAGTGCCTTACCCATCATAGGACCACCAGCCAGCAACTTATTGTCGCCCTCAGGCATACCACCGCATGCGTCAATCAAGTCCTTCATCGGCGTACCCATACGAACGAGGAAGTTGCCTGGGTTGGCAAGACGCTTACCTGTCACTGTGGTGTAACGCTCAAAGAGCGGCTTATGCTTCATCACTGCCTCATAGACTGCGAAGGCAGTACCTACGTTTTGCACGATGGCACCCACATTGACTGGGATAGCAGGAGGTGCAGGCACCTGGCGGCGGATGACAGCATCAACGAGTTGCTTCTCACCACCCTGTGGGTAGCGCTGCTTCAAAGGTACAACCTCTACCTGATAGGCAGAGCCATTGAACTTCTCCGCACATTTCTGGGTGAGCAACTCAATAGCCTTGGGCTTGTTGGTCTCAATACCAATATAACCAGTGGTCACCTTGGCACCCTTCATCAACAGTTCGAGACCAATCAGAATCTCATCGGCATGCTCCATCATCAGACGATAGTCGGCAGTGATATAGGGCTCGCACTCTACGGCGTTGATGATCACACACTCCGCCTTTGCCGTGGGAGGAGGTGTCAGTTTGATGAAAGTGGGGAAACAAGCGCCACCCATACCGACAACACCTGCATCCTTGATGCGGTTGACAATCTCCTCTGGAGTCAACTCCGGGTGTGCCTCCACCGTCTCTAATTTCTCAGAGCGGTCGATGGACTCTTCCCATTCGTCACCCTCCACATTAATAATAATAACAGGCTTACGATAACCAGTGGCATCGATTGCCGTGTCAATCTTGAATACGGTACCACTAACGGATGAGAAGATAGGAGCCGACACGAAACCGCCAGCCTCCGCAATCATCGTACCCACCTTCACCTTATCGCCCTTGGCGACAACAGGTTTGGCAGGAGCACCGATATGCTGACTCAAGGGGAAGATAGCCTGCTTGGGCAGTGCGGCGACCTTGGTCTCCACCTCATGCGTCAGTTTATTCTCTTCTGGGTGAATACCACCTATACGGAATGTTCTTACGTTCATGCTTGTTCCTCCTTTTCTTTAATAGGTTCGGTAGGTGTAGTAGGTTCGGTAGGTTTGGGCTTGGGAGCCGGGAAATTCACAGCGTGGATGGCGTTGGTAGGACAAACGGCAACACACTTCTTGCAGAGGCGACACTTGTTGAAGTCGATGTAAGAGACATTGCCCTCGATGGTGATGGCACCAAACTTACACTCCTTCTCACACTTGCCGCAACCGATGCAGGCAGCCTTACATGCCTTCATGGCAACAGGACCCTTGTCCTTGTTGACACAAGAGACAAAGACTCTCCTACCCTTCGGTCCTTTCTTACGGAGTTCGATGATGTGACGAGGACAAGCCTTCACACAAGCGCCACAAGAGGTACACTTCTCCTCATCGACCTCAGGAAGACCTGTCTCGGGATTCATGTGGATAGCGTCGAACTGACAAGCAGCGACACAGTCACCACAACCCAGACAACCGAAGCCGCATGCTGTCTCACCAGCACCACAGGCATTCATTGCCGCACAAGAGCGCAATCCGTTGTACTCGGCAATCTTCGGTCGGAGGGCACATGTACCATTACAACGTACCACAGCCACCATCGGCTCACCATTGGCGATCGCCATTCCCAGCAAATCAGCCACCTTACCCATCACTTCCTGTCCACCAACAGGGCATTTCAGACCGTCGAGGCTTCCTGCGTCAGCACCTTTGACAAGGGCATCGGCAAGACCGCCGCAACCTGCGAAGCCGCATCCGCCGCAGTTAGCACCAGGCAGCACTTCCGTGACCTGGGCGATACGGGGATCCTCGTAGACAGCGAATTTCTTGGAGCAGGCATACAGTACGATGGCGGCAATCAATCCGATACCACCTAATACTGCAACTGCAATCAACATAAAATTCATAATCTTTTTGTATTTGTTTTAGTTATAAGACTCTATCGTGAAAGCCATCTGCCTGCGCATCCGATGACGCAGCAGGTACAACAGTCCATAATAAGGCACCAAGGTCAGCAGTCCGCTCAAGGCGGCAACGCCCTCGTCGCCCGTCTGCCAAAGCACGATGACCAAGACGGCAACCATCAGTATGAATGGAATGCCAAATGCCCATAGCAAGGCACGGGCTGCGATGTCGCCTGTTGTCGACACCACCACCTGCTGTCCTTTCGTCAACTGTTTTGCGACAGTGTCGCAAAATACGTCAACAATCTTTTCCTTCGCCTCTGCGGCATTGCAGTAGCCTGCCACCTTACAGGCGGCACATGCGGAAGTCTGGAGAATGCGAACATGCACACACCCCTCTTCTATACTGTCAATGATACCCTCATGACGAATTTTATTTCTCATAGATTTGCAATATCGACTTAGCAAATGCAAAGGTACTACAAAAATGTGAATAAAAGATGCATCAAATAAAATATTTTTGAAAAATATTCGTAATCGTTTGCAGTTATCCATTCTTTTATTTACTTTTGCAACAACAATTAGAATAAAACGATGAAAGCAACAGATCAAACACTTCAGCAAATCGCCCGCGCCATCCGTAAGGTAGCAGACAAGTTTCCAGCCAACGAGGAAGCAGGTGTCCTCACTGATATCCACCTCAGGGTAACACAGGAGACTGGTGAACTTGTTGCCTTTGACGATGACGACAAAGAAATCACCCGTTGTGTCGTAGAGCAATGGATCGACAACAAGGAGGATGATTTCTATCAGGATGTGGCAACCGTCCTTCGCGCGGAGTTAGGTAAACAGAAAGAGACAATCGAGCAGATGGCGATTCTCAAGCCCTACTCTTTCGTGCTGGAGGACGATGACCATGAGCATGTCGCAGAACTGTACTTAGTAGACGACGACACCGCTATCATCGACCAAGAACTCATGGCAGGTCTTGACAAGGACTTGGACAGTTTCCTTGAGAACCTGCTGAAGGACTAACCCGTAACCGCCTTAATAGCCCTCACGGAACATGCGCTCCGCACCAGAGGCGTCAGGATGACCTCCTGCCTCTCCTGGTATATCAGGAATCTCCAACAAAGGCTCATCCTGCCAACTATCGTCCTCTGTCGTCTCCTTGATATCATTCTTCTGAGCCGTGTCCACAGGAATACGCACCTGCTCCATCTGCTGTCTGTGGTCTGTCTTTGGGCGGAAGCGGTTGCATCCGACAAAGGCGAGAACCATGAGAGCGGTTAAGACATAGAAACTTTTCTTCATATCTATATTTTGTTAAGTAGTTGTTATCTGACTCTTAGGACATCCCCCACCTTGATCTGGTAGTCGGGCGTCAAATCATTCATCTTATAGAGGTACTTCAGACGGATGCCATATCGCTGGGAGATGGTGTACATCGACTCGCCTCCGACCACGGTATGGGGACGGTTCTTGTATTCCTTGGGCGCATTACGGCGTTTCTTCTGCAACCAGACGAAATCGCCCTCCTCCAAATGTGCGTCACGCTCATTCTCATTATACTTGGCAAGTTTCTTGTAGGAGACACCCATGTCATCACCAATGGTACGATAGGTGTCACCGGCATTTGCTATCACGTAATAGTTCTGGTTGAACTCATAGACACGATGACTGGGCATCTGACCTCCCACAGTCTTACCGCCACTCTTACCCTCGTCGTATTCGTAGAGTTTATAGAGTTGGATGATGTCTATCAACTGGATGGCATAGCGGGGATTGGTGGCATAGCCGCACGACTTCAAACCGTATGCCCATCCCTTATAGTCGGTTGGCTTCAACTGGAACAACGAACTATAGCGGTTGCTGGTCGTCAGGAACTTAGAATGGTCCTCGTAACTGTCGTAAGCATTGTCGTAAGCACGGAAGCACTCGTTGCGCTCGTCGTCATCTTGATAGATCGCCCTACCCGTCCAACCATGGCATTTGATGCCAAAATGGTTGTTGCCCTTGGTGGCGAGCACACTCCTTCCTGCCCCAGACTCCAATACGCCTTGTGCCAGCGTGATACTGGCAGGGATATGGTAGCGTTTCATCTGCTGAATCGCCAAGTCCTTATATTGATCGAAGTACTGCTGATATTGCTGACTCCATTTCATCTGCCCCGACATAGGCAGTGAAATGAGACATATCAGCAGACTGGTAAGAAGTTCCTTTTTCATGAACATTTACTGAATTATGTTGCAAAAATAAGGAAAAATAATTATATTTGCAACAAAAAAGGAAAGATTATGGAAGAGTTGGTGCTGAAATCCACGATTCAGGTGGTAAAGATGGAGGAATTGGCAGAGCAAGAGCAGGCATTGGTCGACAGTGCCATCGCGGCTACAAGCCATTCCTATGCAGTCTATTCCCACTTCCATGTGGGAGCCGCTGTCCTGCTGGCAAATGGCAAGACAGTATTGGGTTGCAATCAGGAGAATGTGTCCTATCCTGCAGGCATCTGTGCTGAGCGATCGGCAATCTACGCCGCAGGCGCACAGTATCCTGACATCCCTGTTGAGACGCTTGCCATCGCTGCCCGCGACACAGAGGGGAACCTGTTGGAGGAGCCCATCAGTCCATGTGGCATCTGCCGACAGGTCATCGTAGAGACGGAGACACGTTTCCATCGTCCCATACGCATCCTTCTGCATGGAACGAAACACGTTTATATCATTCAGGGTATCAAGGCATTAATGCCTTTAAGTTTCAAAGAATTCTAAGGTCGCCTATCTTGTTCTGGAAAGCAGGTGACTCCTCTTTGATGGAGAAATTATAGAAGAGGTTGTCCGTGTCGAAAGTCACAAAATGCTTCTCACCTTGTATCTCGTCTTTCGGACTCTCCCAGATAATATTCTCAAACTCCTCCGTATCGGCAGGCTGGAGTGTTCGGAGAATACAATTGACGAAGGAATAGTCGGCACCCTCGCCCATAATCACATCCTCCTCATAGCCCGTTACGAGGGTGTTGTCACACACCAATATGCTCTCTGCGTCAAAGCGCAGTGCCACCCCCCTGTCAGCAGAGAAAGGATAGAATTGCGCCAAGGTGGTATGGTTGACATACACGGTAGCCCCTATCACATTCAGACAATCGCCTAATGTGTTGGTGATACGGCAACTGTCGATATCCGCCGTCGCCTCTTTCAGTTCCAGACCCGTCCCCTTGCAGTTATGGATGATGCAGCGCAACAGGGAGAGGGACGACTTGGAGTCGCAGGAGATACCAGCGTAACTGCTACGTATCTCGCAGTCTGTCATCCTGTTCGCTGTCGAACTGGCGGCGATGAAGATTCCTTTCCATTGTCCGCTCACACGGTCGTATGGCAGATAGGAGAACATGCGGTCGAGCCGATCACCACGGAACAGGCAACTGTCGGCTATCAACGTACCGTTGACCGTCAAGCCTGCGCCGTCGTGGAAATACAACTGGGCATGCGACAGTGTCAGGGTGGCGCCCTCGGCAATCGTCATCCCCTTCTGGATGATGATAGGACGTCGCTCGTCCAAGACCATATCCTCAGAGACGACCCATTCATCGTACTGGATAGCCTTCCAACTGTAGGCGCTCAACTTCAAAGGCTGCTCCCTGCCGTTCTCCAAGGCGAAGACCAACTGATCCTCCACCCGTTGCGGCTCGTCCTCCTGGGTCTCAGGTGCCGTCAACTCCACAAACACACGGATGGAGTCGCCCTTGCGAATCTCAAAATCGTAGGCGACAGAATCCACGTAGTTGCCATCCACATTCACACGGAAACCTGACTGCGACGGACTGTTCAGACGAACCTCACGGATGCGGACACCAGACTCTCCCCTATTATAGACCCAGAAATCATAAGTGCGTGTCGATGTCTGGTTGAAGACGGTGTCCATGGCAAGACTGTCGATTGAGAAGTCAAGCATGGAAGATGCGTCTGACGAGAACTTGTCGTTGTCAGAGCAACTGACCAGAAAGGCGGTCAGGATGAGGAGTAATAAAGGAATCCGCTTCATCTGATGATAAAACGGATTCCCTATTTGATTATTGTCTCTATTTACCAAAATATCTCTTTAACAAACCTGCGAAACCAGCACCATGACGCGCCTCGTCCTTCGCCATCTCATGAACGGTGTCGTGAATAGCGTCGAAACCAGCAGCCTTGGCATTTTTGGCGATACGGAACTTATCCTCGCAAGCACCAGCCTCTGCGGCAGCGCGCTTCTCCAGATTGGTCTTGGTGTCCCATACGCACTCACCCAGCAACTCAGCGAAACGACTCGCATGGTCAGCCTCCTCGAAAGCATAACGCTTGAAAGCCTCTGCGATCTCGGGATATCCCTCACGGTCAGCCTGACGAGCCATGGCAAGATACATACCTACCTCACCACACTCACCATTGAAATGGTTGCGGAGGTCGTCGATCATCTCTTGTGATACACCCTCGGGCTTGCCGTCACCAATCTTATGTACGGTAGCATAGGTCACGTCGGCATCCTCTTTCAACTCAGAGAACTTAGAGGCAGGAGCCTTACAGATGGGGCACTTCTCGGGAGCAGCATCGCCTTCATAGATATATCCACAAACGGCGCAAATGAATTTCTTCTTCATAGCAGTAATTGTTTAGTTTTAAGAATAATACTTTTCGCAAAGATACGAAGAAAAAACAAATCCTGCAAATTTCTTCTGCTTTTTCTCTTAATTTATACGTTGTCTAAGGTCATGCAGACCTCTTTTCGAATGTAAGTCACAAACGAGGAGTTTGAACGTTACATTCACCTCGAATGTAAGCCACAAACACCTTGGAAGTCTGTCTTATTTTAAATAAGACATACCGACTGATTTTTTAAAGAATTCGAAAAAACTACTCCCCTACTCCCGTCATGTGGCTCACCCCCCGATAAATAAAGGGCGCAAGGCACGGGAGTAGAAGGATGTTCTACTCCCGTACTAGTCCCTTTTTAAGTTCACGGGAGAAGGACGGGAGTAGTAGAATTTTCTACTCCCGTCCTGAAACGCCTTGTACATCGGCATTTCAGAAGAAAAAGGGAGTATGGGAGTAGATTTTGTGAAATTCTTTTTTATGCGACAAATGATGAAGGTGCCGCCTCCTCGCTACGAAGCCCGTACCTCCAAGGGCAGGAGGCGGCACCTCCGAGGGTCGAAGGTACGGCCTTCGAAGGGAGGACGTCGGGGCTTCTTCCGTGAGCAGGCTCCTACGTGCAACCTCATGACAACCTTGACAACCTCAAAAAGGTTGCAAAGCCTGTGGTTATCGGTGTTTTGTCAACCTGACAACCTTTTTATTGAAAATTTCCTGTTATGGAAGTTTTTGCTATATAAAAAAATCGTGTTTGAGTGAATCAAGGCAGAGTCCTCAAATTTTTTTACTTAGCAAATTAAAAAATCTATATAATACTCACTTCTAACTTAAGTTTCATCATAGCATCAATGATGCGGAGCATTTTGTACTTTTCTTTTGTTTGGCTTGGAACTGTCAGCCATAGGTCTTGTCCAACCTGCACTTGACCATTGTACTTTTTCATAGTAGTAATAATTGGCTTGTTCATGAATGACAGTTCCTTTCGCTTAATGTTTTCAGGACCAATCTGCCAAATAGTATCTAACAGGGTATCAATAGGATTCTCGCCTGCAGCATATTCGCCATTAGAAAACTTCACGAGCAACTTACTATCGCGTTTCTTTTTCTTCTGAACAACTTTCACGTCACTGGCAATGAAGTCCGTACCAATCTCAACTTGCATGTTAAGATTAAACTGCCTAATAATCACCAATAGTTGTCTGAACTTCTTATCAGAATCGCTGTTTACATTCACAAACCAACCATTGCACAGAGACTTTACGTACTCTTCATTCCCTGAATATGCTGTTTTACTGAGCAATGGCTCATGAGAATTCTCTAAAGATATACTATCATAAAGACTTGTATCAAGATTAGCCAGAGCCTCCACAAATGTCATGGTGGTACTCTTGTGGCAGATGACACTTCCGTCGGGCAACGTCACTCTCAGCAATTTCTTCTTTGCTCGCTGTCGCAGGTTCTCATCCATAATTCAACGCATCACAAAATGTCTTGGCATATGTTCCTGTCTTTCCTTCACCATTCCTATGAACGAAGACAGGTCTGTAATATCTGTCCTATAGTCTTTCGGAAAACTCTGAATGTACTTCTTTGGAACCACCAGCCTCAGATTATAGTCCCTCATTTCACGCAATTGATTGGCAGAAATTCCCTGTTGAAGCGTAAACAAGTATTTCACATCTACCCTGTCTGCCTCATTCAGAACCTGACGCCATCGGTCTTTGCACGTTGTCTTAGCACCCAACACTGTTATCAAATCACCAGGAAATTCTAAGTTATGATAACACTCTCCATTTGGAAAGAGGAAATCCGGTTTCTTGTTCTCCTCCGTTACGGCTTGTTCTTCAAATATCAACTCATTATGCGTGAATATATCTGCCAAATGATGCTCTAATGATTTACCCGCCCTTGACTTTCGACGATTCAAAACCTCATTAGCCATTGAGACAAATGACTCAATGGAATCGAAAGGGTGTGTGCAGATGTTAGCATACACCTTTTCCTCCATGCTTTTGAACAGGCTGTATTCAGTATCTATCCAACCTAAGAGAACATCATCGGGTTTAGCCACAATACTGCGACTATTAATACTATTCGCCTCGTTATAACAATTCCTTGCACCTAAAGCCATAATCCTTGTTTCAGGGAACATGTCATATTGGTTCACAAACTTGGAAATAAGAGAGAATAGCCTTTGCTCTGGTCTCAGTGACCGAGAGACATCTATAAGTTGGTTGGTCTTGTCCGATGACAAATTGAAGAAAGAGAAGAACTCGTCAATATCGTCGTCCGACCGCAGCACATACGCCACATAGTAATTGCGCTCAACACGAGCAAGTACCAACAAGTCCCCCACATTGTCATCGGTAAGATACGGAAAGGCGCGTCCAAACCGCGTCAGCCGATATTCATTCCGTGTTCCAACGCCATAATAAATAAAACGGCTGTCAGTTTCAAAATCGTCCTGCCATTTAATTTTGATATATCGGTCAACATTACTTCCTTTCACTCCCTCTGTTTCTAAAAACATCGACCATGCTTCCTTTGAAATATGAAAGCCACATTGATGTCCTCCTGTTGTACCAGTATCGTTGGCAGTAATAAATTTGCACAATGCAGCAGAGGAATGTTGCACTTTGCTGATTGCGGAATTAAGGATTTCACTCATAACTACTATGGATTAAGCATTGTTTTAATTATCCTTTTCGATACGGCCGTAATGAGAGGGACTACTACCGAATTGCCACATTGTCGATATGCCTGCACATCGGAAACGGCACTCAATATATAAGTATCTGGGTATCCCATTAGCCTTGCACATTCCCGTGGGGTCAGCCGTCGAGGGTTTATACCTTCTCCTTGTGGAATAAGAATTTCTGAGCCATCTTTATAATATCGAGCACTCAACGTTCTTGTTATTCCATTTAGGTCTACAAGACCAAAGCCAAACCCATTCCCTTTTTCCTGATGGCGAACAGCATACTTCTGTAAATAATCCCACAGTTTATCAGAAAGGGTGTACTTCCCATCAACAAGAGGCTCAAGTATTTGTCCTATTGATATATTGGACTCTTTCTGTTCTGGGAATTCAAAAGACTCCTCACCATGGTATAATTCTTTGTTGAATCCAACTATCATAATTCGCTCACGATGCTGTGGTACATATGCTTTGCCATCCATCACCAAATAATGGATAGAATAGTTAAGTTCCTCTAATGTCTCTTTGATGATACGGAAAGTGTTTCCTTGGTCATGCGAGACTAGATTCTTCACATTCTCCAAAAAAAATGCTTTAGGTCGATGACGGTTTATGATGTCTGCAACGTCGAAAAACAAAGTTCCTTGCGTTTTATCCTTGAATCCAGTTTCACGCCCCAAACTCTTCTTTTTTGATACGCCTGCTATTGAAAACGGTTGGCATGGAAATCCCGCACATAATACATCGAAGGTCTTGGGGATATAACTCTTTGTTGACTCCTTCGTTATATCTCCAAAAGGCATTTCCCCAAAATTTGCCATATATGTTTTCTGTGCATATTTGTTCCATTCTGACGAAAACACGCATTTTCCCCCTTGTGCCTGCATGGCGAGTCTAAAGCCCCCCATTCCAGCAAACAAATCTATAAATGTGAACTTAGGACGTTTTGGATCTGGAAAGGGTATCTCAAAGAAATCTTGGAACAATTCGTATTGAATAGGATTCTCTGCCGCCTTTGTTGCAGTCTTTGCATCCAAGTCAGGAAAAGCGTAGAAAATGAAATCACGGATATACTGTATTGCTTCAAGATTTTCCTCTCTTCTCTTCTTGATTCCACGTATATTCCCTGTATTATGGAGAAAATGCGTAATGACTGCCATTTGGTCTGTATATGACTTTTCACCATATACAGAAACACGGAAATCCTTCCCTGCTATCGTTTCTTTCTTTATATTCTCTGGAAAAGAGGATAGTTTTAGTTGCCCTTTAATATCTTTCATGAATTATAACCTTTCTAATATCAACAATTAAAACCTTGTTCTTGTGCCTTCTCCACTATTTTCAAAGCAGTAAGAGCCTGTTTCAATGATGTTATAGGGCGATTTCTTGAGCGCATTGTGCCATAATTGAATGCGGCCTTGCGCTCCATGGGTGTCAGCATATCGTTCTTCTTAGCCCAAGCAGCAAGAGCAAACCAGTAATTTGGTTCTATTTTCTCCGCTTCTTGTATACGATTCTGTTGAGTTTCATTCAAGTAGGAGCCGTCATCGTTAGTATCAGGCTGCATCATATCGTCAGAGAACTTTTCCAACTCTCCCAGTCTTATTTTTAGTTTACTCCAGCAGTCAGACTTCTTAGACCATTCACCAACATTCGAAGACTGACCGCCAACTCCTGCTCCAGTTAAATGGGACCACACCAATGGAATGAGTTTTTCGATCTTCTCTACGACCTCATGCTGAATATTCTGATGCTCCCAAATGTAGGTTAAGTCCAATTGACCATCAGAAAGGAACGAGATTGCAGCCATGACATAAGTATTCATGTTTGCTTTATATCCACCAAGGTTCTTTGACTTGACAATTGCATCAATCGAATTAAACAGAATTCCCTTGGCAACTAGATTCTTAAAATACCTGGCAGAAATGGTTGGCTTTTCACGCTTTATAGTAGCAACAAATTGAATATAATTCTTTTCTGCACCCTTACAAACTTCGTACGGTTTCTGTAACCAAGAAACTTCGTATTTAGCGATATCCGTCTTAGTTATTTTCTGTTTCTTCGGGTATTCAATCTTGAAACTCTTTTCGTTATACCCATTCAACTGCGCCAATTGGTCAATGTACTGACCACGAGTACGTTCAAAATACCATTTACATACAGGTTTGTTGTTTCCATTGGGCACCCACTCGGAACGGCTGAACTTTTCCAAATCTACCAAATAAGGATCATTGGCTGAGAAATCCGAGTTCTTAATAGCAGTCTGACTGTTTGCTGACACTGAAATGGATTTAATTATTTCGTCATTGTGCTCCGCATCACGAATGACGCTAATCTTCATCGGTACATAAACCTTGCTAAGGTCTACTTCTTTGTCACTTATTGATGCCGCGATTGAGGCAGTCGTCTGACCGCCATTCACAATCTGCCAGTCATACAACCGCGTTATGTAAAGCGTTCCATCAATTTCTTTGGTCTCAATCTCACTGGCTGTCGTAGATATTCCATTATTATAGGAAAAAAACATATCGGGTGCAGTGCGAAGCGTCTTGCGTATCTCTTTATTAACTTTTCCTTTAAACTGAAGGAATGTACGGACGTTCTTTTCTAACAAGACCTGTTGATATTGTTTGTATATCTTTGCTAACGTGATACCTGGGATAATGGCAAGATAAGCATCTACAAACAAGTTTTGCTCACTCATCTTCAGACATTGTAACTCCGTGTTATAGTTAGTAGGGAAATCAATCTCCACCTTCTCCTTTCCAGCACGGATATTATGCTGTTGGTAGACGCGCTGCATGTCCCAGACGTTATATTCAATCACATAGTCATTGTCATCACTTTCCACAGCAGCAGGAACAGCAGATGGATCCGTCAAGCCATCAGTAATAACATAAATACGCAATTGGCTAATATGCCCTTTCGTACTCTGCACAAGTTTTGCAACCTCGACTATCTCATCACTCGGAGCAACATCCACATTCTTGAAAAGCGCACCCGTCATAGCCTCGCGATAAAAAGCCATTAAGAAGTTAAATCCCTGCTGTACCTTACTGTTATTCACTTTCCCAAGTAGTGTCTCAGCCTTTACCAAATAGAAGAGGTCAAGTGATTCCGCCTCGTCATTATAGTCATAAGCCGTTATACGCGAACGGGTCTTTTGGAAAGAACAAATCTCTGGGGCATTTACCTCCCCATTATCCTCTATATACTCTAATATGCTGGCTGCCAGTTCTTGGTCGTAGTCACTGCCCGTCATTTCAACGGAAATCTTGACATTCCCAATAAATTCTTGTGCAAATTCTTTAATATCCATAGTGATATATTGATTTCTCAATGCAAAGGTAATCATTTTTAGCGAGAGTCCATCATGTTTTACTTTTATTAAGTTAATCATCGTTTCTTGTACTATCCTCAAACTTGATTTCTATCTCCTTACCACTTCGCTAAAGGCCGATAAACAACATTTATTGCGTTTCCAAAAAGCATTAGATTTCTCTGGCTAACATTCCCCTTTTTCGTAAAACAACTGCAATTTAACATGAGTTCAACGAATTTAATTCATCCAACAGATTAGGTTATTTACTTTGATACACAATATCGTTGGGCACATTGGTATCGTTTTCATTGCCGCTGGGTTCTATATAGTACCTAAGGAAAATAAATCGCTAATAGGTATCCATAAACCATTCTCTTTTGCATATTGCTCCGCAACACGCTCCTCAACTTCGAAATGATTTACAAGTTCTTTGCCATCTCGAAGTTCCGCTTCATATAATTGGCAGCGTCTATGGAGTTCATTGGCGACTTCATAGATTCTTCGATTTTGTGGAGTTTCCTCTCCACTGCCTCCTTGTGAAACTGATTCAAATATGTCATTGCTCATCATTTGTTATGATTTATATGCAAAGATACAAATATTTTTGTAATCAACAAGGATTATAGGGAAAAGTTTTTATTGAAACAAATCCCCTTCTACCCTGTTGTCATGAGAGGTTTCATTACTTAGGGCATCCACGTACCCCATGAAGAGATCAACACACGCTACGATGATAGCACTGATAAAAAATAAACTAATCATATTGCATTCTTTTTAAATGTTTCTGGTGCAAAGGTAAAAGTCAGGTGTCCCAAAGCGTGGGACACCTGACAAGTATTTTTGTTAAAGAATGCTAATAGGGATGGTGATGCCGTTGTGTCTATTCCTTAAACTCAGCATCATGATGGTATTTCGCCAACACAGGAATCTCTTGGACGAGAGCGGCTGCCAACCTGCCTGCCACGACATGCGCACCATACTGATTATAATGGGTGTTGTCCTGACGACCATCAGGTAAGGCAGGATGCTCACCAGGCTTGTACCACATGTGTAGTTTCTTGGAGCCCTCCACACCCAGCGACTGCTCGAGGTCATGGGTGATCTTTGTCGCATCCACGAAATGGACATTCATCCGCTGGGCGACATCACGAGGAGCCACGGCATAGAGTTTGTGGGTGTCGATGAGCGAATCACCCTCAACAACCTTGGCGGCATCAGCGAAGGTCGTGTTACGAAGCGACTCGTCATCTGCTGTCTTCATCGGCTTTTGGGCGAAGTTACGGCGTACCACGGGATTCATGATGACGGGGATACCACCTTTCTCACGAGTCTCACGAACATATTTTGCCAAGGTGTAATCGAAAGTTGAGCCTGGGTCGGTATGACGGTCGAGACCTGGTTTCTCGTCATTATGTCCGAACTGGATAATCACATAGTCGCCTGGCTTCATGAGTGAGAGGACTTTATCCCATCGTCCCTCATTGATGAAGGAAATGGAGGAACGTCCGTTCACCGCATGATTGTCGACTCGCACATACGTAGAGTCGAAGAAACACTGGAGCGCCATGCCCCACCCTCTCTCTGGCGAGCCTTTCGACAAGTCTTTCTTTGCCGCCGTTGAGTCGCCGATAATGAAAATCGTGGTCACGTGATCTCTTGTGAAAGAGGTCAGCATGACAAGTGCGACGAGGAGAAAGAGGATTTTCTTCATAACCGACTTATTAGTTCATCAGGTGTCAGCAATTGCTGCTCACCCGTCTCCATATTCTTCAAGGTAATCTTACCCTCATTCATCTCGTTCTCGCCAGCAAGAGCCACAAATGGAATCTGCTTCGCATTGGCATAACTCATCTGCTTTTTCATCTTGGCGGCATCAGGATAGATCTCCGCACGGAAGCCATTCTCGCGTACCTTATTTATAATAGGTAGGCAATAGGCTGTCTCTTGCTCGCCAAAATTGATGAATAGAATCTGAGTAGCATTCATGGAGTCTTTGGGGTATAGATCGAGCGTGTTCAGCACATCGTAGATACGGTCGGCGCCAAAGGAGATGCCCACGCCACTCAGACCTGGCATACCAAAAATACCAGTCAGGTTGTCGTAGCGACCACCGCCTGTGATACTACCCATCTCCACATCCAATGCCTTCACCTCGAAGATAGCACCAGTATAATAGTTCAGTCCACGAGCCAAGGTAAGGTCAAGTTGTATCTCGTTCTTAAGACCGACTGTCGCCAATGTGTTAAGGATATAGCGGGTTTCCTCCACGCCTTTCAGTCCTGTCTCACTATCCTTCAGCACCTCGGCAATCGTCTGCAGTTTCTCCTCATTCGAACCACTCAGGGAAATGATCGGTTGCAGTCGTGCGATAGCCTCCTCGCTGATGCCGTCAGCACGGAGTTCCTCATTGACATTGTCGATACCTATCTTGTCCAGTTTGTCGATGGCAACGGTAATATCCACGATCTTATCCGCCTCACCGATGACCTCCGCAATACCTGTTAGTATCTTGCGGTTGTTGATCTTGATCTGAACACGAATGCCAAAGCGAGTGAAGACAGTATCCACAATCTGCATCAACTCCACCTCGTTGAGCAAGGAGTCGGAGCCTACGACATCGGCATCACACTGATAAAACTCACGATAGCGTCCCTTCTGAGGACGGTCAGCACGCCATACTGGCTGTATCTGATAACGTTTGAAAGGCAGTTGCAGTTCCTCACGATGCATCACCACATAGCGGGCAAAGGGGACGGTGAGGTCATAACGCAGTCCCTTCTCGCACAGTTTAGCGGCGAGATGCAGGGCATTACGCTCCTGCAGTTCCTGTTCTGTGACCTTGCCCATAAAGTCTCCGCTATTCAGGACTTTGAAGAGCAGTTTGTCACCCTCTTCTCCATACTTGCCCATCAGTGTCTGCAGAGTCTCCATAGCAGGTGTCTCTATCTGCTGAAAGCCATAGAGCGCATAGACCTCACGGATGGTGTTGAAGATATAGTTGCGCTTCGCCATCTCGACAGGTCCGAAATCGCGAGTGCCTTTAGGTATACTTGGTTTCTGTGCCATTTATTTTCTTACGATAGTTTGTGCTCGGTCTGGACCGATAGAGATAATCTTGATAGGAGTCTCCAACTCCGCCTCGAGGAACTTGATATACTCCTTGAAAGCCTGTGGGAACTGGTCTTCGCTGGTAAACTGTGTCATATCCGTCTTCCATCCTGGCAATTCCTTATAGACAGGCTCGATACCCTCCTCTATGTTATAGGGGAAGTAGTCGATTTCCTTGCCATGCTGCTTGTAGGCGACACATGCCTTGATGGTGTCAAAATCGTCAAGGACATCGCTCTTCATCATGATCAACTGGGTGACTCCATTCACCATGATAGAGTATTTCAGTGCCACAAGGTCAATCCATCCGCAACGACGCTCACGACCAGTCACAGCACCATACTCATGACCTAAGTCACGAATACGCTTGCCCGTCTCGTCAAAGAGTTCGGTGGGGAAAGGACCTGCTCCAACACGAGTGCAGTATGCTTTCATGATGCCATACACATCACCAATCTTATTAGGACCAATACCCAGACCAGTGCAAGCACCAGCACAAATCGTATTAGAGGATGTGACAAAAGGATAGGAGCCAAAGTCGATGTCGAGCATCGTTCCCTGGGCGCCCTCGCACAAAACGCTCTTGCCACTCTTCAACAGGTTGTTGATCTCGTGCTCAGAGTCGACGATAGGGAACTGGCGGAGATAGTCGATACCCTCCAGCCATTTCTTCTCGACCTCCGTAATATCATAGTCAAAGTTCAGCGACTTCAAGATAGCCTCATGACGTGCTTTCGCCTTGGCATACTTCTCCTCAAAATTCTCAAGGATATCACCAACTCGCAAGCCATTACGAGACACCTTGTCCGTATAGGTCGGACCAATACCTTTTCCTGTCGTGCCAACCTTGTTCTTTCCCTTTTGAGCCTCATAGGCTGCGTCCAGCACACGATGGGTGGGCATGATGAGATGGGCTTTCTTGGAGATATGCAGGCGATTCCTCAACTCATGGCCACTGGCTTCCAAAGCCTTAGCCTCCTCCATAAACAAGTCAGGAGCCAAGACGACACCATTACCAATAATATTGACCTTACCGCCTTGGAAAATACCAGAGGGAATGCTGCGAAGCACATATTTCTGTCCCTCAAACTCCAGCGTATGACCAGCATTAGGACCGCCCTGGAAACGGGCAACGACATCATACTGGGGGGTCAACACGTCAACCACCTTGCCTTTTCCCTCATCGCCCCACTGCAGACCGAGCAGGACATCAACTTTACCTTGATTCATCTTTTTGCTTATTTAAATTTTGATTGCTTTTCTTTGTTTTTGTTCGCGTGATCTTCGCCTGGCAGGTACTACATATTCCATAAATATATAAGGAATAGCCATCTTTACGGAACCGCTTCAGGTGCATGTTACTGATAGTCTCTGATATCTGAGGCGACTTGATTTCTGTCACCTTCCCACAGACCGTACAGATCTGGTGGCTATGGCTGTTGTTGTCGTAACATGCCTCGTATTTTGTCTGTCCTTGGAAACGATGACGGATGACCAAGCGTAACTCCATAAACAACTTCAGCGTGTTATAAAGTGTGGCCCTGCTAACAGGGAATCTGTTCTCCTCTGCCAGTTTCTCACTCAGTTCCTCGAGAGTGAAGTGTCTGTTGATATCGTAGACAGCATCCAGAATCGCATATCGCTCTGGCGTCTTTCGGCGATTGTTCACCTCCAGATAATTGTTCAGAATCTGCCTGACAGTTGCCCTTACACTTTCTTTCATCTAATCATTAATACCTAAAACCGCACAAAATTACAATAATTTCTTTAGAATAAGGCATTAATTATTTAAAAAAGTTCTAAATTAAGACTTTTAAGCGCACTTTTCGCCATTCGCTCATACACAAGTCCCAATTCTGAAAACCTTATAACACTTTGCATAGCCGCTTTTCGTACCATTAAAGAAGGACTCTGAAGGGCAGCCAAAGCCTGGTCAAGGAACTCGTTGATTCCCCGCTCGTTAGGTTCTTGACGGTTCATAAACAAGCGAGTCAGAATATGGAAGCCACACAATTGGTAGAGTTCTTTGTCTGAGGCCATCCATTGATACGCCTTCTCTGGAGCAAACGGGAGATACTGATATAGATTGAAGGCTGCCTGCTCGGCTATTTCCTGAGAGACAGTCTGCTCCATCCAGATATCCACCACTTCTGGCAACATCCTCTCTGCTGGCATGATCATCGTTGCAAGAATCTTACATTCTCTTACGTCTGTCTTCCATAATTCAATCGCCAGGTCGTAGTCTTTGCCTATCTCGCCAGCCTTCTCTCTTAGCATCGGAATAGAAGCGCCCCAGTTCAGTTTATACTCAACGCCCTTATCACGCATCGACTGCGCCGTCTGTCCGTCCATCAACTGACGGAACGACTGTTTGATCTCTTTGACTCTGTCTTGTATCTGATTGCTCATATCAACGTACCATATTCCGAACTATAACGGAGCATCTGCTGCGCATACTTCTCGGTATAGTCTAACTGGATATCAGTGATCTCTCCCTTCTCATTCCTCAGAGGAGTCATCTTTGGGTTAATAAAACCTTTATAAGGTGCGAGGTCCAGGCGATGATAGCGCTCCAATATCTCCTGATGTACGACTGGGTCAACCTTCACCGCATAACGCTCTACCATCTGTCTGGCAGCCTCATAGTCGCCCTCGCTCTTGATTCTCTGTATTTCCGCTAACAGCGTGGCTATCATTTGACGCAACACCGCATAGTCTTTGATCTCCAGATAGGTTTTCCCCTCTCGCTGAATCAAAGAGAGTGTATCTCCATGTTCCATACACCACCGTGCTATCAAGGCACGGTTACGCATATGCGCTTCCTCTATCTGATGTCCTGGCTGGATGCGTATCAACTGCGTCAGCAAGCCATTCATCATATAACTATAATACTGGGACTTATAGGCTTCCATATCCGGGAGCAAACCTAACTCCACCATTTTAGGGTCGGCGATATAGTAGAGTCCAAACAGATCTGCCCTTGCCTCCTCAATAGTATTGCCGTATGCTTTCAAGGCATCCGGATCCGTGCCAGGCAACAGTTGTCCGCTACCATGTCCGAGACACTCGTGCAAATCGGTATGAAGGTCATCACAAAGGTCTCCATACCTCTCTATCATCGCCAAAGTCTGGTCGTCAATCACAAACTCCTCTTTAAAGCCATTGCCATGGGCGGCTTTATTGTATGCGTCAGTGATGTTGCTAATCGTGACACTCTTGCTGCCATACTCGGCTCTGATCCAGTCGGCATTGGGAAGATTAATACCAATGGCGGTAGAGGGGTACTCATCACCTCCCAGCATTGCCGCACAGATGGCATTGGCACTCACGCCCTTGACTTCCTTCTTCCGGAATCGAGGATCCACAGGAGAGTGATCTTCAAACCATTGGGCATTATTACTGATTGTCTGGGTGCGCTTGGTCGCCTCCAAATCCTTGTATTCCACAATTCCCTCCCAGGAACCTTTCAGACCTAGCGGGTCACCATATACCTCGATAAAACCATTTACAAAATCCACCCTGCCGTCATGCTCACTTACCCATTCTTTACAATAGGTGTTGAAACTATGCAGGTCGCCAGTCTTGTAATAGTCAACCAAATGACTGATAATATCTGTCTGTTTCGGATTCTCCGCATATTCTTTTGCCTGTTCCAGCCAATAGACAATCTTTTCTATCGCTTTTGAATAGCGTCCACCTACACGCCAGATGTCTTCACAAACCTTTCCTTCCCGTTTGACCAGTGTTGAGTTAAGTCCGAAAGAGGGAGGCTCATCCCCCTCATAGGCTTCCTTTTGGCTTTGATAATAGTTCTCTGCCTCCTCTTGCGTGACATCTTGATAGAAATTGCAAGCAGAGGTCTTGACGAGATCCTCCCCATCAGCCTTATTAACTCGCTTGGGATAGAGGTTGGGGTCAAAGATAACAGGAAACAGATCTGCACAAAAGGCATCTAACGTCTCTCCATCAGATAAGGGGAGGCACTCTTTGGGGACTTGTTGCAACATTTTGCGAAGATAATCCTCACTAAATCCTGGTTGGAACTTCTCCGAGCCATAATGATGGTAGATACCATTAGAAAACCAGATACGTTTCAAATAGATTTCCAAAGCCCTGAAATCATCTGTGTCGTGTTGTATCTGCGGTGCCGTATAGATAGCCTCCAGCATCTTGCGGATGCGAAGATTATACTTGCCAAACTGGTCAAAAGTGATGTCACGACCATAGAGAGTCGCCTTTGACAACGCATATATATATCGTTTTTGACGCAAAGTTAACTGCTCAAAACCAACAAGTTGGTATCTGAGCAGTTGAAGGTCTGCAAAACGTTCGTCAGAATAACTAACCATTTTTGATTCTCTACTTGTCCTTTTTCCTCTTTTGAACTTTCTGAGATGGATGCTTCTCGTAATGCTGCATACGATACTCCCGAGGAGTCATGTTCATGAATTTGTAGAATGAGGCATAGAATGACTGGCGGTTAGCAAAGCCTACCATGTCACTCACCTCCTCCATCGTCAAATCCTGATAACGCTTATCCACCATAAGAGTCATCGCCTCCTCGATGCGGAATTTGTTGACAAAGGATGTGTAGTTCATGTGGAACTGCACACTCACAACAGCCGAGATATAACGGGTGTTGGTCCCCAAATCATCCGCAAGTTTTTTTGCAGAGTAATCCTTGTCCTTGTATTTTTTCTTCATTACAATGACATCAAGGATTCTTTCTTTTAAATCATCCATCAACTGAGGATTAACCAACGTCCTATACGCGGCTTCCTTTACTTTTTTCTCAGTAATATTATACTTGGCCATAGTCAAGGTTGAATGATATATTAATACTTTGCAAATATAGTGAAAAAAAATTAGATTTCACCATTTTTCAACATTTATTTAGAAAAAAAGAATAACTTTGTCGATAATTTTAGGAATTTTCAGTAAAATGGACACAAAAACTCTTTTAAAAAACTATTACGGCTATGACTCTTTTAGAGCCAATCAAGAAGAGATTATCAACACTGTTCTCCACCACCAAGACTGTCTGGTGCTCATGCCGACTGGAGGAGGAAAGAGCATTTGTTATCAGATTCCAGCCATAGCAATGCAAGGTACTGCTGTTATCATTTCGCCATTGATTAGTTTAATGAAGGATCAGGTAGAGAGCCTGAGAGCGAATGGCATTGAGGCGGCAGCCCTCAATAGCGGCAATGATTTCAGCACCGACACCATCGTTCGAAGAAAATGCATTGACGGCAGCCTGAAATTGCTTTATATATCCCCAGAGAAGTTGCTTTCTGAGATTCCGTTTTTGTTAAAACAAATGACTATCTCCCTATTTGCAATAGATGAGGCTCATTGCATCAGTCAATGGGGGCATGACTTCCGTCCGGAATATACACAATTAGATATCCTCCATCAAGAGTTTCCTGACATTCCCATCATGGCGCTAACTGCCACTGCGGATAAGATTACCCGTCAGGACATCATTAAACAACTCCAACTGAAAAATCCTCAGGTGTTCATCTCAAGTTTCGACCGTCCGAATCTGAGTCTAACCGTAAAAAGAGGATATGCGACGAAGGAGAAGGATAATTACATTTTGCAATTCATCAAGGCACGTCCCACAGAAAGCGGCATTATCTACTGTCTTAGTAGGAAAACTACAGAAAAAGTATCCAAGTTCCTGAACAGTAAAGGAATATTCTCTTCTGTCTATCATGCTGGATTGACGCAAAAAGAAAGAGACAAAGCACAAATAGACTTTCAGAAAGATGATGTCCAGATAATCTGTGCTACAATCGCTTTTGGTATGGGTATTGACAAAAGTAACGTACGGTGGGTCATCCACTATAACATGCCGAAGAGCATCGAAAACTTCTATCAGGAAATCGGTCGCGCAGGTCGTGACGGAGCCCCTGCCGACACGGTTCTCTTTTACTCGCTTGCCGATGTCGTCCAACTATCACAATTCGCCAAGGAGAGCGGACAAAAGGATATTAATCTCGACAAACTGAAGCAGATGCAGAACTACGCTGAATCCAACATCTGCCGTCGTCGCATTTTGTTAAATTATTTCGGAGAGCAAAGAGATTACGACTGTGACAATTGTGATGTATGTATGAATCCTCCTCGACGTTTCGATGGCACCACCTATATTCAAATGGCGTTAAGTGCCATGAAACGTACGGAAGAGTCTGTTCGGACTTCTACCATCATAGAAATCCTAAAGGGAATCTACTCACCAACTGTCAAACGAAAAGGATATGATACGCTCAAGACTTTCGGAGTTGGAAAGGACATCTCCACCAACGACTGGCAAGATTATCTGCTGCAAATGCTGCAAATGGGATTTATCGAAATAGCGTACGATCAAAATAATATTGTGAAGATCACAGAAAGTGGCAATGATGTGCTTTACGGTCGCAAAAAAGCAGAGTTATGTGTCATCGATCATACCGTCAAGGAAGTCGCCAAGTCTAAGAGACTACATTTGGAGATACCCACCATCACCATACCTGGACTCCCAGAGACCACAGGCATAGAAGACAAGAAACTTTTCGAGGCGCTGCGGAGCCTTCGTCGTCAATGTGCGGAAGAAGAGGGCTTTCCTTCTTATATTATTTTCAGCGACAAGGTGCTACACTCTCTTGCCACTATAAAACCTGTATCCTTGGATGCTTTCGGATTCATACAAGGGATTGGAGAGCATAAGAAAAAGAAGTATGGCAAACGTTTTGTAGATCTTATCCAGAAATTCGTCTAAGGACGTAAACTCTGCAGTTTGATATCACGGAGAGCGTGGAGATAGTTCAATCGTTGCTCCATCGCCTTTCCCCACTCCTCGGAGAAGAGTTCGCTCACATCTAGGTCAATCTTCCATTGTCCTCGTGACTCCATACGGTCCAACATGGTACCCAGGGTCAGGTTATTAATGTCCTCCGCAGGCATAAAAAGAGAGGTCTCCCCTTTTTCGTCATTAGTAATCTCAATGAGCAACTTGGCATCTATCAACTCATATAGCAGGTCATTGACTATACGGATGGGGATATTTGTCTCTGCCCGTAAGTCTACCGCCGTATAAGGCTTTCCACCGTCAGCGAAGCGATGACATATCCGACTCATCAGCAGGGCACATAACATCGTACGGTAGCGATAACTGATCTCTCCTGTCTCAGCATCATAATCATAATAGTCCAGATACTGATTCGTGTAACAAAGTTCCGCACCAAGCAGACAGATCGTCCAGGATATTTGTACCCATAGCATAAACAAAGGAAGAGCGGCAAAAGAGCCGTAGATAGCATTATATCCTGAGAGAAACAATTGCGAATGAATATAGAATATCTGCAAGCCCTGCATGGCGATACCAGCAAGGATGCCAGGTATGACGGCATTGACTGGTTTTACATGGGTATTCGGCATGAAGATATAGAGAGCGATAAACATCGCAGACATCAGCACATAGGGAATCAGGTCTATCAAAAAACGAATAGCAGGACCTAACATCAGGAAATCAGGCATTGAGTCGGCTATGGTCGCCATGAAGATGGAGATACCTGATGTCACCACAATGATAATAGGGAAACAGAAGAACATCGCCAGATAGTCGGTGAATGTACGGAAAATACTACGAGGTTTCTTCACCTGCCAAATCTCGTTAAATGCGTCCTCCACATTGCTGACCAGCATTAATACCGTATAAAGCATAAACAACAAGCCGATTCCCAGGAAAATACCACTTTTCGTATGTACCAGATAACTATTGACAAAGCCTATAATGACTTCTGCCACCTGTGGCTGTGACTGGAAAGCGTCACGAAACCAGATCTCGATGTATTTGTTATAGCCGAAGCCACGGGCTATGGCAAACACAACAGCAAGTATCGGCACGATAGCGAGAAGTGTGCTATAAGTCAGTGCCGCAGCCTTTGTCAACACACGTTTGGCAGTAAAGAAGCGGATGGCTAGCACTAATTTCTTTAAAATCTCCAACATAAGGAATCTAACAGGTGAAACATCACTTGCTGTAATCCTCCACATGTCAGTCTCGAAAAACTGGATAATCTGATCTATCTTTTTTCCCATCGCTGTGGTCGTTAATGATAAAAGAAAGCACTGTCTCTGTAAGCCGGGTTCTGTTCTCCCCTTGCGAGGAGCACCTGTCATTTATCTAGTCCGTAGGTCACCCTACGGCTCAAGCATTCCACCCTCCATCGTATTACTCGGACGGGCAGCCCTCAGACGATGGTTTACATGAACTTGCAGCCCCCAGATGGAACAGCCCGTTGATCACCCAACGGCTGGTGGTCTCTTACACCACCTTCTCACCCTTACCTCATGTCGAGGCGGTTATTTTCTTCTTCCGACACCAACTGTCACCAACTGCTTCCACTTTCAGAAGTGGGGTGCCCTCTGCTGCCCGGACTTTCCTCTCGTGCCCTTCCCTCCATCAAAAAGACAGAGGTGGTTGACACCAGCGACAGGTCGAGACACTGCTTTCGCCTGCAAAGATACAAATAAGTGAGAATAGAAAAAAATATTTCAGAAAAAATAATTACCTTTGCACCGATAAAAACATTTAGCAGCACATGAAACAACGTATTCTGTTTATCTGTTTAGGCAATATTTGCCGCTCACCAGCGGCAGAGGGAATCTTCCAGCAACTGGTGGATGACCGTGGACTGTCCGATGATTTCCATATCGACTCCGCTGCCATCGGTCCTTGGCATATCGGAGACTTACCAGATAAGCGAATGCGAGAATGTGGTAGACGTCATGGCTATCTTTTCAATAGCAGGGCACGCCAATTCTCATCTGATGACTTTCGGCATTTTGACCTTATTATTGGGATGGATCAGGACAATCTACGTGCTATCCGCTCTAAAGCAAAGTCAGAAGAAGACGGGAAGAAAATCCGTCTGATGGCAGATTTCCTTCGCCACCATCCTCATCATGCGACAATCCCCGACCCCTACTACGGCGTGGATAAAGACTTCGAACTGGTCATTGAACTTCTGGAGGATGCATGTATGGGACTTTTAGATGTATTGCTTCACTCGCATAAATCAAAACCACAAGGAGAATAGATATGGAATATATGTCTCAAGAAGGCTACGACAAATTGTTGGCCGAACTCCATCAATTGGAGAGTGTGGAATTGCCTCAAGTAAGAGAGGCTATCGCAGAGGCTCGTGACAAAGGGGATCTCAGCGAGAACTTCGAATATCATGCAGCCAAGCGAGAACAAGCGCGACTGCTGAGTAGAATACGTTTCAAGCAGAAAGTATTAGCAGGAGCAAGGGTTCTTGACATGTCAAGACGCAATACAGATAGTGTGCAGTTACTCTGTAAGGTAGAAATGACAAACTTGGCTAACAACAATAAGATGACCTATACGATTGTCAGTCCTCACGAAGCAAACCTCCGCGAGGGTAAAATATCAGTAAAGTCACCCATAGCACAAGCCCTGATGAACAAAAAGGTTGGTGACATGATAGAGGTTCATGTTCCCGCAGGAACCATCAAACTGCGTATAGAGAATATCAACTTATAAATAGAGTTGGGCGGCCTCTTGCAGGGCATCTTTGATTTTGTCAACCAAAGATTGGGGAGATAGGACTTTCAAGCGATTGCCCCGAGAAAGGATTTGTCCCTGCAGATCAAGGGTAGGATGGAGAAATAACTCAAAGTCTGTATAGTCTTTCCCCGTGGCAACCTCCCGTTGGCTGTGATGAAGAGGCAAGTCTTTTAAGTAGTTCCACTCTGTTCCATAAGCACGAATGATGATTCGCTCTGGGGCGGCATCACCACGCACGACACCATAGCATTCACTGAAGTATTGGTCTGCGTTGAAGTCTGCATCCAAAGTAAAAGCCTCGTCAGTCACAGAGAGTTGCTTGATGCGGTCGAGTGAGAACACACTGAAAAACCCCGTATTGAAGCGAGCCAACAAATACCAACGACGGCGATATAGTTTGATACAATAGGGTGCCACGACGTATACTTTACACTCCGCCGCACTATACTTTTGATAGGTAATTTCCAATAAACGACTTTTCTTCATTGAGGTGATAATCTGTTCCATCCGCTCATCAGCCGACGGGATAGACTCCAGCAGAATACGACTCTGAAGACCAAGGCTCTCACTAATCAGATTATTGACAGACAGCGTGGACAGCATCCATTTTTGGACACTATCCTCACGCAAGGCGTCTTCATTGCCAATATAATACTGATAACCATTCTTGCGGTCACAGTCAATATAAATACCAAAGATATCCTCAATGGCATCTTTATGACGATTGAAAGTGCTACGAGCAAATTCCACTCCTCCGCTCATTTCCGTTTGTATCCATCGACGGTTAATCTCACGAAGTGTGATCTTACGGGCCTGGTATATGGTATTCACCAACCAAATATATTCCTTAAATAGTGCAGGTGTTGTCATGTCTTCATTGATTTAATTGTCCGCAAAGATACTAATAATTTTGATGAAAGCACCCTTTCCACTTCATTTTTTGTCATTACCTTTGGTAATGTGAGAATTATTATGTAATTTTGCACGTCAAAAGAATTACATAGAAAGAAATGAAGAAATCAACAGCAATATTACTTCTACACTGTCCTGACCAACAGGGCATTATCTCAGAAGTGACTCGTTTTATCACAGACAATCAAGGTAACATTGTCTATCTTGACCAATACGTAGACAAGCAAGACGGTATGTTCTTTATGCGTATCGAATGGGAACTGGAAGGTTTTCTGATTCCTCGTGAGAAGATACAAGAGTACATCAATACCCTATATGCACAACGCTACCAGATGACTTGTAACCTCTATTTCAGCGACAAGCGTCCCCGTATGGCCATCTTCGTGTCGAAGATGAGCCACTGCCTCTACGACTTACTGGCTCGCTGGAAGGCTGGTGAATGGGATGTGGACATCCCCTGTATCGTAAGCAACCACGAGGATTTGCGATATGTTGCCGAGCAGTTTGGTATCCCCTATTACGTATGGAGCATCAAGAAGGACCATTCGAACAAAGAGGAGGTAGAGGCTGCCGAGATGGAGTTGTTGAAGAAAGAGCAGGTCACGTTTATTGTCTTGGCTCGTTATATGCAGATTATCTCTGACGACATGATTGCCTCCTATCCCAATCATATCATCAACATCCACCACTCCTTCCTTCCTGCCTTTGTGGGGGCAAAACCTTACCATCAGGCATGGGAACGCGGTGTGAAGATTATCGGAGCCACTAGTCATTATGTGACAGCAGAGTTGGATGCGGGTCCTATCATTGAACAGGATGTGACACGCATCACCCACAAAGACACCCCAGAGAGTCTGGTACTGAAAGGTAAGGACTTGGAGAAGATAGTACTTTCACATGCCGTGTCAAAGCATATCCAACGTAAGATTCTAACCTATAAGAACAAGACCATTATCTTTAGTTAAACATGAACGTTGCCATCGTAAAATATAATGCGGGGAATATCTATTCCGTGGTCAATGCCTTGAGACGACTGGGCATTGAGCCGTTGTTGACGGACAATGCCGAACAGTTAAGGACTGCCGACAGGGTCCTGTTCCCTGGACAAGGAGAGGCACGTGGCGCTATGGAATACCTGAAGGCGCGTCGACTGGATGAGGTCATTCGTTCGTTACGACAGCCAGTGTTAGGTATTTGCGTAGGACAGCAGTTACTTTGTAAGCACTCCGAGGAAGGTAATGTAGACTGTATTGGCATCTTCGATGCAGAAGTGAGGCGTTTCCATCCCAAGCGCCATGAGGACAAGGTGCCCTGTATGGGTTGGAATCGTCTGACAGACGTAAAGAGTCCGCTTTTTGTGGAGGACACCTATGTGTATTTCGTACATAGTTATTACGTACCTTTCTGTGCCGACACAGTAGCCACGGCTGACTACATCCTACCCTACTCCGCTGCCCTCCAAAAGGAAAACTTCTACGCCTGTCAGTTTCATCCTGAGAAAAGCGGCACGGTGGGCGAACAAATCATCAAGAAATTTCTGGAACTATGATAGAATTAATACCGGCAATCGATATCATTAACGGACAGTGTGTTCGCTTGACCAAAGGCGATTATGACCAGAAAACGGTCTATCACGACTCCCCCGCCGAGGTGGCTCATGAGTTCGAGGAGATTGGTTTTCGACGTCTTCACGTCGTCGACCTTGACGGTGCGAAATCCAAACATATCGTCAATAGTTCTGTACTCCGCCATATCACGACAGCAACGAACATGCAAGTGGATTTTGGTGGAGGCATCAAGTCTGATGAGGATATCGAGACGGCTTTTGCCAACGGTGCCGCAATGGTCACGGTTGGTTCTATTGCCGTCACCCAGCCTGACCTGTTTTTCTCATGGTTGGAAAAATACGGGGCAGAGCGTATGATTCTCGGTGCTGATGTGCGTCATGGCAAAATCAGTATCAACGGGTGGAAAGAGGACTCCTCGGAAGAACTTTTACCCTTCCTTCAGAAATACATCGATGCTGGAGTACGTAATGTGCTCTGTACGGAGATTTCCAAAGACGGAACCCTACAAGGTCCCGCTATCGAACTATATAGTCAAGTGATGGAGGCATATCCCCAGTTGCACTTGATAGCCAGTGGCGGCGTGTCAAGCATGGAGGATATCCAAGCACTCGACAAGGCTGGCATCCCTGCTGTCGTTTTCGGGAAGGCAATCTATGAAGGTAAAATCAATCTAAGAGAACTATGGGACTGGCAAAACGCATAATACCTTGTCTGGATGTGAAAGACGGAGAGACCGTAAAAGGCACTAACTTCGTCAATCTCCGCCCCGCTGGTGACCCCGTGGAATTGGGGAAGGCATATAGTGTGCAAGGAGCCGACGAACTCGTGTTCCTCGACATCACTGCCTCTTTCGAAGGGCGCAAGACCTTCACGGAGATGGTGACCCGTGTCGCCCAAGAGATTAATATTCCCTTCACGGTAGGTGGCGGTATCAATGAACTTGCCGATGTGGAGCGATTGTTATATGCTGGCGCCGATAAGGTCAGTATAAATAGTGCGGCAATCCGTCATCCAGAACTCATCGACGAGATTGCCTCTCGTTTTGGTAGTCAGGTGTGTGTGTGTGCCATTGACGCCCGTCTTGATGAGGATGGCATTCCCGCTGGCACGTCAACCCATAGCCTTTGGCACTGCTATCTGAAAGGTGGTCGTGAGCGCACAGAGCGAGGGCTCTTTGAATGGGCTCATGAGGTTCAGGAACGTGGTGCTGGGGAAATACTCTTCACCAGTATGAACCACGACGGTACCAAGAATGGCTATGCCAATGAGGCGTTGCGCGAACTTGCCGATAGCCTCTCAATTCCTATCATCGCCAGTGGAGGAGCAGGCAAAATGGAACATTTCAGGGATGTTTTCCTCGAAGGACATGCGGATGCAGCACTGGCAGCATCAGTCTTCCACTTCGGAGAGATTCCCGTTCCGCAGTTAAAACAATATTTAGCAAATGAAGGTATTAATGTAAGACTATGAAGATAGATTTCGAAAAGATGGGGGGACTCGTCCCCGCTATTATACAGGATGCGACGACGAAGAACGTTCTCATGCTGGGCTTCATGAATGAAGAAGCCTACCAAAAGACGGTGGAGACAAAGCATGTCACATTCTGGAGTCGCACCCGTCAGACTCTTTGGACGAAAGGTGAGACTTCCGGACACTTTCTGAATCTCGTCAGCATGCAGATCGACTGCGACAACGACACGCTATTGGTGAAGGTTCATCCCATTGGACCAACCTGCCATACTGGTACTGATACTTGTTGGGGTGAAGACAACGATATGAATCCCCTGCTCTTCCTTTCGGAACTGCAAGATTTCATCAACAAGCGCAAAGAGGAGATGCCAGAAGGCTCATACACGACGAAACTCTTCCGCGACGGAGTCAACAAAATAGCCCAGAAGGTGGGAGAAGAGGCTTTGGAGACCGTTATCGAGGCAACAAACGGCACCAACAACCATCTTGTATACGAGGCAAGTGACCTACTATACCATCTGTTGGTACTATTAACGGAGAAAGGACTGCGTATTGAGGATGTTGCCACAGAGTTACAGAAACGCCACGACCCAGAGTGGGATAAGAAACGACGTGAGGCAAAAGCCAACGGAGAGATGAAATAATAAAAACATATACTACCATGCTCATAGATTATCAGAAGGCAAATATCTATCAGAAAGATGGAATCCTCGTTTTGAAGGAGGTGGACTTCCACGTTGACGAGGGAGAGTTTATATATATTATCGGTCGTGTGGGTGCTGGTAAAAGTACCCTGCTGAAGACACTCTATTTCGAATTAGATGTCGACGAGGCAGAGAATGCTTTTGTGCTGAATCACGACTTACGTGGCTTGAAACGTAAATATATCCCAGCACTACGCCGACAAATGGGTATCATCTTCCAGGATTTCCAGTTACTCAGCGACAGGACTGTGCATGACAATCTCGCTTTTGTGTTGAAAGCCACAGGATGGAAAGACAAAGAGGAGATAGAAGAGCGCATCAGTGACGTGCTGGAGGATGTGGAGATGCAGGATTTTGCCGACCGGTTCCCCCATGAACTTTCTGGTGGTGAGCAACAACGTATCGCCATTGCCCGTGCGATATTGAACAAGCCCAAAATCATTATCGCTGACGAACCGACTGGTAATCTTGACCCGGAGACGGCAACCAACATCATTAGTTTGTTACGTCAGGTCACCCAAATGGGTACTGCTGTAGTGATGACGACCCACAACATTCCTCTACTGAAGGACTATCCTGGCATCGTATATCGTTGTATTGACGGTCACGTGGAGGAAATCACCAACGACTATAACAAGATAGCAGCCTACGAGCAGGAGAATGAGCCAGAAGAGATTCGAAAAGTAGACTACTCTTCTCGTGAGGACATATAAAGGAAAAATAAGAAATAAAAATAAGAGCACTATGAAAGTAATGAAATTTGGCGGTACTTCGGTAGGAAGCCCAGACCGCATGAAAGAAGTCACGAAACTGGTCACCAAGTCAGGTGAGTCTGTTTTCGTCGTGTTATCAGCAATGTCGGGAACGACCAATTCCCTGGTCGAGATCTCCGACTATCTCTACAAGAAGAATCCTGAGGGTGCCAATGAGGTTATCAATACTTTGGAGAAGAAGTACATGAGGCATATTGACGAACTCTACTCCACTAAAGAGATGAAGGACACGACTCGTGATTTCATTGTCAACGAGATGAACTACCTGCGCTCGTTCACCAAAGAACTCTTCACCTCTTTTGAGGAAAAGAGTATTGTGGCACAAGGTGAGATGATGTCTACCAATATGGTGGTTAACTACATGAAGGAACAGGGTATCAATGCCGTGTTGCTCAATGCCCTTGACTTTATGCGTACCGACAAGAACTCGGAGCCAGACCCAACCTATATTCGTGAGAAACTGAAGGCCATCATGGAAAACAACGAGGGGCAGCAAGTTTACATCACCCAAGGATTTATTTGCCGTAATGCCTACGGTGAGATTGACAACCTGCAGCGTGGTGGCTCTGATTATACCGCTTCTCTGGTTGGTGCCGCTCTCAATGCTGAGGAGATACAGATATGGACAGACATCGATGGCATGCACAATAATGATCCCCGTGTAGTTGACAAGACGGCTCCCGTTCATCAGTTGCATTTTGAAGAGGCTGCGGAACTTGCCTATTTCGGTGCCAAGATCCTGCACCCCACCTGTGTACAACCTGCGAAATACGCAGGTATTCCTGTCCGTCTGCTGAACACGATGGATCCTGACGCAGAGGGAACCACTATCAGTAATCAGACAGAATACGGTAAGATCAAGGCTGTTGCCGCCAAGGACAATATCATTGCCATCAAGATAAAGTCAAGTCGTATGCTACTTGCCACTGGTTTCCTACGCAAGGTCTTTGAGATTTTCGAGAGTTACCAGACCCCTATCGACATGGTATGTACCTCAGAGGTTGGTGTCTCCATGTCTATCGACAATTCTGCCCACTTAGGCGAGATCGTGGACGAACTCAAGAAATACGGAACAGTAACGGTAGATACGAATATGTGTATCATCTGCGTCGTGGGTGACCTTGACTGGTCGAATATCGGTTTTGAGACACTCACCTTGGACGCCATGAAGAACATTCCCGTTCGTATGGTCAGTTATGGAGGCTCCAACTACAATATCTCCTTCTTGATTCGTGAGGAGGATAAGAAGCGTGCCCTTCAGAGTCTGAGTGATACCCTATTCAACAAATAATATCCTAACAACACAACACAATGACAAAAGGACAATTCCCAACAGATAAGTTCCAACAACTCCAAACACCGTTCTATTATTACGATGCGGAGTTGTTGCGTAAGACTTTGCAATCCATCAACACAGAGGCAAGCAAGCATGAGGGCTTTGTGGTACACTATGCTGTCAAGGCGAATGCCAATCCTCAGATATTACGTATTATCCGTGAGGCAGGACTGGGTGCCGACTGTGTGAGCGGAGGTGAGATAGAAGCCTCTTTGAAAGCCGGTTTCCCTTCCTCTAAAATTGTCTATGCCGGAGTGGGAAAGAGTGACTGGGAGATTAACCTTGGACTGGACAACAACATCTTTTGCTTTAATGTGGAGAGCATACCAGAACTGGAGGTCATCAATGAGTTAGCCGCCCGGAAAGGAAAGGTTGCAAGAGTCGCTTTTCGGTTGAACCCCAATGTGGGGGCTCATACACATGCCAATATCACAACAGGTCTTGCTGAGAACAAGTTCGGTATCGCCATGCGTGATATGATGAGTGTCATAGAGGAATCTCAAGCCATGAGTCATGTCAAAGTCGTTGGACTTCATTTCCATATTGGCAGTCAGATTCTGGACATGGGTGATTTTGAGGCTCTCTGTAATCGGGTCAACGAACTGCAAAGTGAGTTGGAGCGTCATCGTATCATTGTGGAGCATATCAATGTGGGCGGTGGACTCGGTGTTGACTATCAGCACCCTAACCGTGTCCCCATACCCGATTTCAAGGCGTATTTCGACACTTATGCCAAGAAACTTAAGTTGCGTCCTGGTCAGACCCTGCACTTTGAACTCGGTCGTGCCGTAGTAGCACAATGTGGCAGTCTGATTACACGTACCTTATATATTAAGAAGGGAGCCACCAAACAGTTCTGTATTGTTGATGCTGGTTTTACCGATTTGATTCGCCCAGCCCTTTATCAGGCATATCATAAGATAGAGAATATTACCAGTGAGGAGCCTGCACAGGCGTATGACGTTGTTGGACCTATCTGCGAGTCAACAGATGTCTTCGCCAAACAGATTGACTTGAACACGGCTCATCGTGGCGACTTGCTTGCCATACGCTCTGCTGGTGCCTACGGGGAGATCATGGCGTCGCAGTATAACTGCCGTCGTCTTCCGCAGGGCTATACGAGTGATGAGATATAATGATTCATCATGACTAACGACAATAGAAATATCCAATTATCCATCGTGATGGTTGTGCACGATGAGGACACGATACTGGAACAGAACCTACCCGTGTTCCTGACCCAACCGTGCGACACCTGCTATGAGGTCATCGTTGTGGATGATGCCTCTTCTGACCAAACACCTGATGTACTGAAGGACTTGAAGGAGAAATATCCTCATCTTCATACCACCTTCTTCCCGAAGTCCGTACCCAATCCAAGCAGAACGCAACTGGCTTTATATGTAGGCATCAAAGCAGCCCATAGCGACTGTATTGTGATAGCCGACATCAAACGTCCACCGACATCTCCTGCATGGATAGACGGACTTGCCCAGGAACTGAGTAACGGTAATGCCGAGGTGGCTATGGTCTATAGTGACAGAAAGCGTACAGAGGAAGTCTATCTCCAGTCTTTCGATCAACTAGAGGATGCCGAGGGTTTCCTGTTAAAAGCCGAGAGACGTTCAGGAAAGGGACATCAAGGAAGCAGACTCAAGCGGAAAAGGGGCATCTACGACGCTGTCGCTATATGTCGGGCACGTATCTTTGATGCCGTGCGCTTATACGACCACACGGTGAAAGGCGGCAAACTACTGGGGCTTAGGATGGGTGTTCTCTGGAGAAACATGTTTAACTGATACCGATACCTATGAAGATACTGCACTATATCGCAAAAGACGACAGCATGATCACAAGTTATGTGAACATGCTGGTAGGCAGTATGGGACTTGAAGCCGACAACAGTATCGTCATAAATGAGTCTGAAGCGAAAGAGCATCTTAAATCGACCCATTACGATATCCTGCATATTCATGGTTGTTGGCATTTTGCCGCCTATCGTGTTCTCAAGCAAGCCATCAAGAGAGGAAGCCGTGTAGTGCTGTCACCCTACGGACAATTAGAGCCGTGGATCATGGATGAGCGTTACTGGAAGGAGAAACTGCCCAAGAAGATTCTGTTCCAGAAAGATATTGTCGAGAAGGCGTATGCCGTCATCATACAGGGAAAGATGGAAGAGGAGTGTATCCGCAATTTAGGGTGGAATACTCGTCTGGAGATTATCCGTAATCCTGTCATCACCCACTCTATCTCCCCATCAGAGATGGCATATAAGACCTATTGTGTCTATCGCAAGGTGCTTGACAGCCATACCATAGAACTGATGCGTGACCAGACACGCCAACTGGTTCGCAGTTTCATCAAAGCAGGTATTACGGGGGACTGTCAATGGGTGACGGATGACCTCTATGAGATAAACGATCCTGAGCAATGGCGCTATGTGGTCATCTATTCCCACTACGAGAATATCGCCAATATCATACGGCGAGGCGCTCATCTCCTGAATTACCGTATTCCTGACATAGAGGCGCATAACATCACCTGCTATCTCCCCAAGAACTATGAGATGGCGAAGACCATACAGGATACTATCGGACTACAATACGCCTCAGAGAACGACCGTTTGATGGCCACTTTCAAACAAGTCCGCAAACTGATGCTACACCGTCAACTGACAATCAGCCATCTTTGCGAGATTGACCGTGAACTCAGAGAGCACGACGTAGAGGAAGACCATCTGTGTGAGACGCTGAGAGAGGCAAGACTATACAAGACTGCCTGCCGCACGATGCAACTACTCTCCGAATGGACGGGGTTCGATGAGGGGTTCATGCCTCTCCCACCCTTGGACGATAAGATAACCAAGCAAATCAGTAAACAAATCTATAACCACCTGAAGATATGAATACCAGTGACTACACTAACCCTAATGACAAGAATCGGGACATGCACTATCTGCAACTGCTGTCCAACTCGTTTCCGACCATTGCGTCTGCCTCCACGGAGATTATCAACCTAGAGGCAATTCTGAACCTTCCGAAAGGTACGGAGCATTTCCTCGCGGACCTTCACGGAGAGAGTGAGGCATTTCTGCATGTCTTGAAAAATGCCTCCGGCAATATCAAGCGCAAGGTGACAGAACTCTTTGCCGGGGATATCCGAGACAAAGAGCGTAAGGAATTGTGTACGCTGATTTATTATCCTGAACAGAAGATAGAACTCATCAAGGCTTCTGAGCCCGATATCGAGGACTGGTATCATATCACCATCCATCGCCTTGTTGCCGTCTGTCGTGATGTCAGCAGCAAATACACTCGATCAAAGGTGCGTAAGTCTCTGCCAGAGGACTTCAGGTATATTATCGAGGAACTGTTGCATGAGCGGACCGACGACTCGGACAAAGCGGCGTATGTGAGTGTCATTGTCGACACGATCATCTCCACGGGACGAGCCGATGACTTCATCATCGCCCTCTGCAATGTCATCCAACGACTTGCCATCGACCAACTGCATATTCTTGGAGATATCTACGACCGTGGACCTGGTGCCCATATCATCCTTGACACCATGCGGCAGTATCATTCCTGGGACATCCAGTGGGGCAACCACGACATCCTATGGATGGGTGCCTGCGCCGGCAACGACGCCTGTATCTGTAATGTGCTACGCCTCTCACTTCGCTACGCCAACCTTGCCACATTGGAGGAAGGCTATGGCATCAACTTAGTGCCACTTGCCACCTTTGCCATGGAGACCTATGGTGACGACCCCTGTGAGGAGTTCGTCCCCAGATTGCTGAAAGGCAATACGATGGACGACAAGACCATGCGTCTGACAGCACAGATGCACAAGGCTATCACGGTGATACAGTTTAAGACTGAGGCACAAATCTTCAAGCGTCGCCCAGAGTGGCAGATGGAAGACCGCTGCCTGCTGGACGCAGTCGACTATCAACGTAAGACCTGCGTTCTCAATGGTAAGGAGTATGACATGAAGTCATGCCATTTCCCCACTGTCGACCCTGCGAATCCCTCCGCATTGACCGCTGAGGAGGAACTGCTCATGCAGAAGTTACACCACTCCTTCCGTGTCTGCGAGAAACTACGTAAGCATGTCAAGATGCTATTATCACATGGTTGCATGTATAACATCAGCAACCACAACCTGTTGTTCCATGCCTCTTGCCCCCTGAATGCGGATGGCAGTCTGAGGGAGGTGGAGATATACCAGGGAAAGAGATATAGCGGTCTTGACCTGATGCATAATATCGGGATGGTGGTACGTGCTGCCTTCACCAGTGACACGGCTCCAGACCTACGTCAGTTTGCCAAGGATTACTTCCTCTACCTTTGGTGTGGCAAGGACTCTCCTTTGTTCGATAAGTCGAAGATGGCGACTTTCGAGCGATATTTCCTCTCTGACAAAGAGACATATAAGGAAGAGAAAGGCCATTATTTCCAGTTACGTGACTCTGAAGCGATATGCGACCGTATCATGGATGCTTTTGGGGTTACGGGACCTAATCGCCATATCATCAACGGACATGTTCCTGTCCATGCCTCTAAAGGTGAGAATCCCATCAAGGCAAATGGTAAGTTGATGGTGATCGACGGTGGTTTCTCTGAGGCTTACCATCATGAGACTGGTATTGCCGGCTACACTTTAGTTTACCATAGTCGTGGTTTCCAATTGGTTCAGCACGAGCCATTTACGAGTGCCACTGATGCCATCCAGAAAGGGACGGACATCAAGTCGACGACGCAACTGGTAGAACTCTCCGCCCATCGTATGTTAGTATCTGACACGGATAAGGGCGAGGAACTCCGTTCACAAATCAATGACCTCCGACAACTACTCTACGCCTACCGTCATGGCATCTTGAAAGAGAGGAAATGAAACATCAAGTCATGATAGCCTTAGGCTCAAACTCCCGTCAGCCTGTCCACATACAATGGGCATCGGAGCGATTGGCGTTCCTGCTCTCTGATTGTCGACTGAGCCGTACCCTTTGGACTTCCGACATCAAAGGAACAGGCAGAATGTACATGAATCGCCTGGTATGGGGAGTGACCGACTTGTCTGTTGAGCAATTACAGGAGACGCTAAAACGAATGGAGGCAGAGACGGGACGTACCAAACAGCAAGTCACCATCGACCTCGACTTGATGCAGTATGACTCACAACGCTACCACGAGAGAGACTGGCAACGCACTTATATCACAGACCTTTTGCCTCCCGCTGTCTGACTGCCTCAAAGAGCAGGATAGCGGCCGACACACTGACATTCAGTGAGTCTAACCTTCCTAACATGGGAATACGGATATGTGCTGTGGCAGCCTTGCGCCACTGGTCTGTCAACCCTGTTGCCTCTGTCCCCATCACGATGGCTGTCGCCTTACGCATATCCTGATCGTAATAAAGGTTCGAGTCTTGCAACTGAGCCGTCAGTATCTGGACATTCCGCTCTTGCAGAAAACGGATGCACTCCTCCGACGAGCACGCTACCGTAGGCACGGTGAAGATAGCACCGATACTGCTACGTATCAAGTTAGGATTATAGAGGTCTGTCAATGGGTCACAGACGATGACGGCATCCGCCTTGGCAGCATCCGCAGAGCGCAGGATGGCACCTAAGTTTCCTGGTTTCTCTACCCTTTCCAAGACCATGAGTAAAGGATGCTCTGGCAACTGTAACTCATCCAGTGTCAGATGTTGGGTGCGCACTGTAGCCACCACACCTTCCGTCGTCCCCCGATAGGCTATCTTCTCATACACAGCAGGAGTCACCGTTATCGCATCCTTCGGATAGTCGTCACCATAGAGTTCTGGACATATAAAACGGGTCACCACCTCATAGTCAGCCTCCATACAATGCTCCAACTCACGCCGTCCCTCCACCACAAACAGTCCCTGTTTGCGGCGTTCCGCAGATTTCTGCTGCAACAGCAGCAGTTGCTTTATCCGAGGATTCTGTGTACTCGATATCGTAGTCTCTGTCATAATTGAAGGCAAACTATGGTTTTAGTTCGTTGAACATTGCAGTCTCACTATCGAAGCGGGCTATAATTTCGTCAAGTTGTGGATGAGTACGTTGCACAATTAGTGCCACATAATCCTTGGTGGGTTTCCCTTCAGGCGTTATCGAGTTGACATCTGTTGCCTTAAGGACATAACGTTGTTGCTGTTCATATCCGTTAAACCAACGTAAGAACAGACGTGCACGCTGAGCCTGTTTGCTCTTATCAGTACTGCACATATAGAGAAGTACATCGGGATTAACACGGAAAAACTCCTCAATAATACAGATAACTGTCTGGGCAATTTTTATGTCACCAGGTGATTTGAAGTTTTTAGGATTTGTCAAGTTAAACCAGTAGCACGTAAAAAAGGGATTGTCGTCTGTGTCGAAATCCACGACATAACTGATACCATGCTCTGTTTCAAAACGATATGTCGGTCCTTCATTCCAAACCTTATAGGGGGCTGTGATATTAATTAGCGCAACATTGAGTGCTTCCATGATTATAATGCAATATCATAGTAGTGGGACTCTTCTGCCTGTTTACGTATCAGAGCCTCTTCTTCAAATTTCTTCTGCATCTTTTCTTCCCATACGGCTTTGCGCTTTTTAGCACGTTGCCACCAAGCGATAACTTCTTCACGAGTACGGGATTTATTTTCAATTGCCTCCATATCCTTAACCTAATGTGTTATTAAGTTTCTGGCGGCAAAGATACGAAGTATTTTCGAAACTTCCAAATTTTGTCGCATAGAAAGCAGAGAAATGCGTGTCTCTATAGTTTTACAAGGATGTAGGGGCTTCCTTCCGTGAGGAGGTTCCTCACGGGAAATAGTAGGCTCCTCACGGGAAATAGTAGGCTCCTCACTGAAAATACCAGCCTCCTCACGAAAATTAGCAGCCTCCTCACTGAAAACACCAGCCTCCTCACGTAAAACTGCAACATTTATGACTACAAAATTCGTCGAAGATACCTGCTGACTTAGAGTCAACCAATCTGTTGACTTAGAGTCAGCAACCCTGTCGACTGGAGTCAGCAGACCTGTCGACTGGAGTCGACAACCGATTAGAATGCTTCCAACAACTGATTACAACGGCACTTATTATTGAATACATAGGGACTAATAAACGCAAAGGATGGCACCTACAATTTCTTAAGTGGATCATAAGTCCCCCAGTTTTCGCAAAAAAGGGTTACACCCTAGTAAAAGATATACTTAATCACTTACTCCGATAGTCTTTATCACTTGTTCCGATAATCCTTATACCCCTACTCCGATATAGGTTATACCCCCATAACCCATATCGGAATGAGTCATTAACTATATCGGAGTAAAATCGAGACCTCTTTGGAACAAAATCTGATGTCGACTGAAAGCCTCTCCGTCGGTAACTGATTGCCTTTCAGTTGCCGATTGATTTTTGAACGAATTGCGAAAAACATGTAACCATATAACATTATGTGGTTCAATCCCCGATAAACACTGGGCTCACACCATGTTATATGTTTGTCGAACATATAACATACTTATAACATACACCTCACTATGGTACATGTATGTTACATGTTTAGGCAACATGTAACATGCCTCAAACCCTTTATACAAGGGTGTTTGAGGGCTGTCGTGTTATATGGTTACATGTTTTTCGAAAATCCTTTTTTATGCGACACTCTACGGAGGTGCCGCCTCCTTGCCCCGAAGCCCGTACCTTCGAGGGCAGAAGGCGGCACATCCTCGGGTCGAAGGTACGGGCTTCGAAGGGAGGATATATAGGGGGGCTCGCTGCTAATGACGGTGTTCGACTTATATTAAACCAGTCCCCTGATTCAGGGTACAGGTTTTTGAAATCCTTCCAACCTTCGCATTTCTTGTTTCTTATTAATTGGAGTACTTACTCAGTTTATTAAATAGTGAGTGTGAGTTTGGAGTCATTGTATTACCTGGTATATTCTTTATATAATCTGGATCACAAACTATAATTAGTTTATGTCTTGCTCTACTTACTGCAACATTCAATAATCTTTCTCCGCCATTACCAGAGTAAAGCCTACCTATTTTATTAGGTTTCCCATTTTCTTGCTGATAACAGTCTACCATATCAAAGATGATTACATCACATTCGGAACCTTGGAAAGTATGAACTGTTCCTATCTTTATACGTTTGATATAATCTTCGTCGTACTTACGTTCATACATCAAATGCCAAAGAAGGGATACCTGACCTTTATATGGAGTAATGACACCTATCGTGAAGTCATGATCATCATCACTGAATTTGTCCAACAGTCTCATAACACTTTCTGCGAAAGCCCTATTTTGCCTAGTACCTCCCTTGGTATATTTTACTGCACCATCTGTAACTTTTTCCAATGCTATGATTCTACCAGAGAATGGCTCTGATTTTATAATATCTTCATTTGGCTTTGCAGCAGGAATCAGTTTCCCTAGATAAAATGTCTTATTAATCAAGTCGACAATCTTCTCATTTGAACGTCTTTGGCTGAGTAACTGATATAGTGCAGGATGACCTGTATTTCTTATATTTACACCAGACATTTCAAAGACGCTTTCTGTCAGCATGTCGTCTTTTACTATTGATATAGGTGAAAGTTGCTGAAAATCGCCAACAAGGATGAGTCTCTTTGAAATATTATGGCCTAATGCCAACAGACTTGGCATCGCCATCATACTTGCTTCATCAACGATCAGGTTATCAAATCTGTTTTCATATAGATTTGTGCTTAATTCGAAGTTAGATATTGTTGAGAATACCAGCCTTGAACTATTGACCAAGAATTCGGTGTGTTCCTTCAGTTCTTCTCTAAGTTCCTTGTTAGCAGCCTTCAGGACTATTGATTCTTCTGACTTCTCCAACTTTCTCTCTTTCAGACTACGAATACTTTCTTGATTCTGTTTTATCTTTTTTCTTAATGACTGCGTCTTTTCGTCGTTAGGAAACAAATAGTCTGTGGCAATTACACGACTGTCCATTGACCTACCAGCACGATAGATGTTTCCAGGCTTTATTCTCAGCCCCTCATCATCGATGATATCCAACAGTTTACAAAGCAATTGGTCAACGGCTACGTTCGACAGACAGCACACGACTGTCCTATCCTCTCCCAATTGATAAAATGCATATATGATGGATGCCAATGTAAATGATTTACCTGTTCCTGGAGGACCCCATATGAGCGTAAAATCATGATCAATAGCAGAAAGGAACGCTTTCTTCTGCGATCTGTCAAGTCTCTCATAATAACTGAGTGGAACAGGTTTATGAGGCACTTCGTTGATAAATTCCGTCTCATCGAAAAAGAACTTGGAAAATGGAAGATCTTCATCTATGCCAACTTCCTTTAAATCTTCAAGCCTCTGTTTTAGACCATCCAATATAAAAGTAGAATCTAACAACACCTTACAATAAGATGCAGGATTGACATATCTGTTCGTTGTGAAGAAAAGCACACCTGTAATAAAATCAAAGTCAACTGCTTCACAGGCTATTTCCTTGTCATATACTTTCAAGATGAAAGGATTACTCTCATGTATGTTGGGTTCCTGTCCGTCATTCATTGTGAGTCTGACTTGATAGATGTAGGACTTCCCTTGTTGACGTACAAGAGCCAAGTCGCTACCTTTGAATGATTCCAAATTCTTGGGGTCGTGTTGTTCTATGATCTCCTTTTTAACAGCCTTTATGGCATCTCTTATCAAACTGTCAGTCGTATACTCACCCTCTTCTTCATCCTCTTCTATCCCAAATAAGTAAGGGAAATCTCGTTTGATTTTTTCTTCATCGAATGAATACTTATTCATATGAGTAAAGTATGTGGAATATTCTCTTTTCACTTTGCTCATCAGGTCGATTCTTGCCGTGCTACTTTTCTCATAGCCAAAGAGAATTGCCGCCCACTGGTTATGCATCATAGATTGTGAGAATCTATTTTCATCAATCACCTTCTTGACACAATACACAAATAAATCCTTAGCAGAACTACTTGCTGGTCTGCTATCTTGTATATAATATTGTTGCATTCTAACCATAAAACATGTGTTCCCTAATCAAACTTCAGTTTCGGCAGTTTATTCACGATGTCTACAGTCTGTACAGATACATTAATCACTGAGAGCAGAAGGTCAAGGATATAGCGAGGCTTATGATGTTCCTTGCCCCAGTCGTTGGCATCGTTTTTGATAAGGGATTTCTTATCTTGCGTGACGGCATAGCGTTCCACAATCCATTCTATAGCCGATTTGCCATTCACGATATATTCGTAGGCTTTGGCAGGTATGTTCTCAATCGTGATATTGCCATTATATATAATGGTACTCTTGTCGTCCTTCGACTTAAAACGCATCTTATCCCATACACGGAAGTAGTCATAGTCATCTGGATTCGCTGTGTCCTCTATGAAACCACCAGTGGCAGGGTCACGACGAGTTTCCGTCTTCACCTTTCTATCACCTTTCACTACGACATCTGGGTATGGTGCCACATCCTCATAATTCAAATGAAGGTCGGCAAGTTTCTTTCCATACATATAGAAATCCATAAACATATTGACATCATCAACTATTGGAATGCGTGGCAATGACTTCTTCAAGTCTGCGGCAAACCGCTCCCGATATTCTTTTGAGTGCAGCAAGCCATAGACATAATAGAATATCATCTCCTTGGTAATACTCTTTACTTTATATCTATTGCGAACCTCTTTTAATATCCAGTCTGTGATGCCATCCCTACGGATATAGTCATCATCAGAGCCGTCATCAAATAGGGACTTTTGTTTATTCTTGTTTTCTTCATACCAGTAGAGGGGGAAACATTGACTTCCTGCATTAAACCCTAAATCTGGTATTATATTTGCCATTAATGGTTCAAAGTCTTTAGTGTTTCCGATACCTGGTACACAAATTAGATTATTTATAGTTTCAAATAAAGGAAAACTCTTAGGCATTTGATATGTCCTTTGTAAAAGAGGTTTGTGATAATATAATTTCTGCTTGCAGAAAGGACGATAAATACTTTCAATTATATTATTTTTATCATAGGTTATTTCCAAATTCTTTTTACAACTATTTATTAAACCTTCATCCCAACTAATCTCTTTTAGATTGATAATAACATCATTCTGTTCACCTGCACTGATAAGTTTTCTCACATAATCATAATAATTAAGAGCTCGTATTTGGTTGCTTTCTAATTTTATTTGAGAAAAATTATAATTCCAAGTATCTCGCCCAGTCTTTAACCCATTCGTAGAACAAGGGTAGAAAAAAGAATTATTTCCATTCTTATCACTGAGTGGAATTAATGTATCAAACAGCCCGTCACGAAGATTTATCCAATCGTTCTTTTCGTTGGGCTGGATATCCTTCCATTCGATATTGTGGATAGAACGGAAATCCTTAATGATTTTCAATTTCTGTTCACGTGTTAGATAGTCTCCAATGTCATGATAATATATTTTGGCTTTACCCTGTCTTTTGGTAGGATTCTTAACTAATAATGTTATAGTGATTGGTGTACGTGACCCCTCACCAAAAACGTTTCCACTTTCTTTTCGTCGTTGTTCTCCAGAAGTTCTTGCATTACCACGAAGATTAAATACATAGATAGATGTAAATTCGTCTTGCAGGCATTTTCGCATACCATCTTGTGCATTACCATCAATCCATGCACCATTGCTGATAAAGGCGACGATGCCACCATCTTTTAATTGGTTTATTCTATCACTTGCCCAACGGAAGGCTTTTATATAACTATCGTATAGAGAGTTTTTATTGGTTGCATTTGTCCCTGCTACATATGTTGCCGCTATCCTATTATCCAAGTGAGGATAACTTAAATTCTGTGCATTATCATTAGCACTCTTCTGCCCCACCGAATACGGTGGATTACCAATAATCACCCTGACCGGAGCCTCTTTCTGCTTTTTCAATCTTTCTGAGTTCTCTGGGAATAGTTTCGAGAAGATATCATTATCTCCATGCTCATTGAGTTGGAAGGTATCAGTAAGGCAGATGCCATCATAAGTCTCATAGTGTTCTGGCTTCATGATGTCGTGGAACACGGATTCAATGTTCACATCGGCAATGTAATAGGCAAGAAGTACTATCTCGTTACAATGGATTTCCTCTTTATACTTGCGCAGCATATCTTCCTTCTTAATCAAACCACTCTGGAGCAGACGAGTAATAAAGGTTCCTGTACCTGTGAATGGGTCAAGGATATGCACGTTCTCATTCGTCAAAGAAGTATGGAACTCCTCTTGCAGAATGTCCTCCACAGAATGGATGATAAAGTCCACACACTCCACTGGAGTATAGACAATTCCTAACTTCTCCACCGTCAAGGGGAAGGCTCCCTTGAAGAACTTCTCGTAGAGGTTCTTGATGATAGTCTGTTTACCTTCGAGGTTGTCAATATTACTCACATTATTTCTGACTGACTGGTAGAATTTGTCCAGCACAGCAGTATCCATCTCCATACCTTCACTCTCCAAGACCTCTATCATATCCTGCATGGAGCGACTGACAGCATTGTTATTGACAAACTGATATTCCTTAAACAAGGCGTCGAACACTGGTCTGGTGATCATGTGCTGGGCAAGCATCTCAATCGCCTGTCCCTCATCGATGCTGTCATTGATATTCTTATGCAAGCCACTAATGAAGTCATTGAAATACTGGCGGGCATTATCGTTCTCTCTAATCAACAAACTGATACGCTCAATGAATTTCTGCGCTATCTCGCCAACAGACTTCGCCCAGTTCTCCCAATACATCTTATCACCCACTTTCTCCACCAGTCGGGCATAGATGCCATCCTGCAATGTGCCGAATTGTAGTTCCAACTGTCTGGCAACATCCTCGTTCTCTATTTGCATAGGTCCATCGTCTGCAGCACTATTGCCAATAGTATAACTGCCACGAGGAACACGTGCAACGGTAATCTTGGGGGGACGTGTCTTGTTGAGGTTGATTTGGTTGACATGCGCGTTGAAATTCTCGTCATGAGAACGAAGCGCATTCAAGATAGTCCATACCACTTTGAATCGCTCATTGTCATTCAAGGCATCCTCTGGTTTCACGTCACTGGGGACAATGACAGGGATAATGATATAGCCATAGTTCTTCCCCTTGAAAGAACGCATCACACGACCTACTGACTGTACCACCTCTACCTCACTATTACGTGGGGAAAGGAAGAGGACGGCATCAAGGGCTGGAACATCGACACCCTCAGACAAGCAACGGACATTGCAAAGCACACGACACTCATTAGGATCCTCGGCATCTTGCTTCAGCCATGCAATCAACTCATTTCGCCGGTTGGCATCCATAGAACCGTCAATATGTTTTGCCTTCACATTGACAACCTCTTTCTTCTCATCCTCAAACATGGTATCCTTATAGTCCTCACAAACAGTGCTAAAATAGTTGGCTATCTGCGTGGAAGAGAAATTAGGATTGCTCTTGGTGGGATTGATGGTCTGACAGAAGGCAACAGCACGTTTCATCATCATGGGGTCTTGCTGCTTGGTAACACCATTGTCACCCTTGATACGCTTGGATAGACCATTGATGCAACCTATCAGTTTGGTGGCATCATCAAACTGGAGTTGCTTTAGTTTGTCTTTCTCCAAGGCAAAGTTATATTGGTCTTTGATGCGTTGGCGAATCTCTTGCGGGATATCTTCCTCACTGACTGTCAACACCAGGACTTTATAGTCTGTCAATAATCCCTGGCTAACAGCATCATTAAAGGTCAGACGATGGAATTCCTCTCCATAGAGTTCCACAGAGTCCATAGAACATAACACATCGACATTCTCATTTTCCTTTGCCTTTACTTTCACATTATTACTATAAAGGCGAGGGGTGGCGGTCATATAGAGACGCTTCTTTGCCTTGATGAAGTCGTTGTTATGAATCTTGGTGAAATTACTTTCCGCCTTGTCTTTCAAGATAACACCTGTCGTACGATGCGCCTCATCACAAATAATCAAATCCACCTCACGACCATAGGCGTCAATAGCCTCCTTGACAACATCGATGCTTTGGTAAGTGGAGAAAATGACTATGCGTTTCTTCTCCTCGTTGTATCTCTTGAGTTGCTTGACAATAGACTTCGTATTTGTCGTCGCAGGAACGGCAAGGTCTATCACGCTGGCATCCTCATCATCAGCGTCAACCATTTTACGAGAGGCTTTCGCATCAGAGCAAACACAGACAGCACGTAAATCATCAGTCTTGTCTGCCATCCATGCGTTAAGTGTCTGTCCTAATAATGCGATGCTGGGTACTAGGAAAATGACAAAGGCATCCTTGTCTGTCATCTGTTCCATGATTTTAAGAGCGGTGTATGTCTTACCTGTGCCACAAGCCATAATCAACTTTCCACGCTCATGCCCTTGCTCTACAAAGTATTCATAAGCCTTTGACATCGCCTGCAACTGATGTTTTCTTGGCTGCTTGCCTGGAAGTTTTGCCTCATCGCCATAAAGTCCTCCCTTTAGTCTCTCCCAATCGACAGAAGATATTTCCAAGTCATGAAGGGATATGCGGTTGAAGGGCTTGCTCAGTCCTTGGACGGCTGCCTGCGCATTGATGCCCCATCGTTTGTTGTTGGTCTGCACCCATAGCAGATTAGAAAACTCTTTGGTTTGGAAGGTTTCCGGGTCTGTAAACATACGACTGGCATTGGCAAGGAAACTGTCAACAGCCCCTTTGTCGATATTGGCACCCTCGGCATAGCACTTACATTGGATAGCCCAATAGTCACCATACTCCGTACGTGCCACAAGGTCTATTCCAAGGTCTTTGCCTCCAAAGTCTTTTCGACTTGGGAACTCTTCCCAAAGCCAAACTTTCTCAAGGTTGGAGTAACGTGAATCTGTCAGAAACCATAACTTCATCAAACGCTCAAAGTCTGTCCCCTTCTCTTTCTCGGTGAGTGACTTTAAACGGATTTCATCCAATATGTCATGAATGCCATATTCTGGCATAGAGGCATGACTGCCCTCGGATAGATTCTTCTGCATAATTGGTCGGACGCTTTACGAAATCTGGTCTATAGGTCAAAATGGGTGGTAAAAAGTTGCGTTTTAATGCCTATTGGTCATTTTGGGTGGTGGTAACAGTTTAAAACCATGAAAAACACCGCGGAGGTTTGCCCAGCGGCTGGGGGCGCGAAGCCCCCAAAGA
>JAFTGH010000015.1 GCA_017458005.1 Prevotella sp.
AGAAATGGCAGTACGTAAATTAAAACCCGTAACTCCGGGTCAAAGACACAAGATTATTGGCACGTTCGAGGATATTACTGCATCCGTGCCAGAGAAGTCTCTCGTTTACGGTAAGCGTTCTACCGGTGGTCGAAACAACACTGGTAAGATGACTGTCCGCTACATGGGCGGCGGTCACAAGAAGAAGTATCGTTTCATCGACTTCAAGCGAGAGAAAGATGGTGTTCCAGCCGTAGTTAAGACAATCGAGTACGATCCGAACCGCTCGGCACGTATCGCATTGCTCTTCTACGCTGATGGTGAGAAACGTTACATTATTGCTCCTAATGGACTGCAGGTTGGTACAACCCTGATGTCTGGCGTGGAGGCTGCTCCTGAGGTGGGTAATGCCCTTCCCCTCGCCAACATCCCCGTAGGTACCGTCATCCACAACATTGAGATGCGTCCCGGTCAGGGTGCCAAACTCGTTCGTTCGGCAGGTAATTTCGCTCAGTTGACTTCTCGTGAGGGTAGTTATTGTGTGATTAAACTTCCTTCTGGTGAGACTCGTCAGATTCTCGCTGCTTGTAAGGCTACTGTAGGTAGTGTAGGCAACTCCGACCACGCTCTGGAGCAGTCTGGTAAGGCTGGTCGCTCACGCTGGTTGGGACGTCGTCCTCACAACCGTGGTGTTGTTATGAACCCGCATGATCACCCAATGGGTGGTGGTGAAGGACGTCAGTCTGGAGGTCACCCACGTTCACGCAAGGGCTTGTACGCTAAGGGTCTTAAGACTCGTGCACCAAAGAAACTTTCAAACAAGTACATTATTGAAAGAGCAAACAAGAAGTAATCACGAAGTTAATTAGAGAAAATTATGAGTCGTTCATTAAAAAAAGGCCCGTACATCAACGTATCACTCGAGAAGAAGATTCTCTCCATGAATGAGAGTGGTAAGAAGAATGTCGTCAAGACATGGGCAAGAGCTTCAATGATTTCCCCGGATTTCGTGGGACATACCGTTGCAGTTCACAATGGAAATAAATTCATCCCTGTTTACATTACTGAGAACATGGTAGGACACAAACTCGGTGAGTTCTCTCCGACACGTCGTTTCGGCGGCCATGCAGGTAATAAGAAATAAGCCCCAGGGATATTTGAAAATTGAAAAATTGAAAAAGTAAATATGGGAGCAAGAAAAAGATTAGCGGCTGAGAAAAGAAAAGCAGCCAATAAGACACAGTATTTTGCGAAACTGAAAGGTGTTCCTTCTTCTCCACGCAAGATGCGCTATGTTGTGGACATGATCCGCGGCATGGAGGTAAACCGCGCTCTTGGTGTTCTGAGATTCTCAAAGAAACATGCTGCAGTTGACGTAGAGAAACTTCTTCGTTCTGCCATCGCTAACTGGGAGGCAAAGAATGACCGCAAGGCAGAAGACGGCGAGTTGTATATCAGCCGCGTCTTCGTTGACGAAGGTGTTACAATGAAACGTATGAGACCGGCACCTCAGGGCCGTGGCTATCGTATCCGTAAGCGCTCGAACCACGTGACTCTGTTTGTTGACGCTAAAACTAATGATAAGTAAGAAGTATGGGACAGAAAGTAAATCCAATTAGCAACCGCCTTGGTATCGTAAAAGGCTGGGACTCAAATTGGTTCGGAGGCAAGGACTTCGGAGATAACCTGGTAGAGGATCAGAAAATCCGTAAGTACCTCAACGAGCGTCTTGCCAAGGCAAGCGTATCGAAGATTGTCATCGAACGTACATTGAAACTGGTGACCATCACTATCTGCACTGCTCGTCCAGGACTTGTCATCGGTAAGGGCGGACAGGATGTCGATAAGTTGAAGGAGGAATTGAAGAAACTCTATGACAAGGAGATTCAGATCAATATCTTTGAGGTGAAGAAACCGGAACTTGACGCAACGATAGTAGCCAACAACATCGCTCGCCAGATAGAGGGTAAGATCGCTTACCGTCGCGCTATCAAGATGGCTGTGGCTAATACCATGCGTGCTGGTGCCGAGGGTATCAAGGTTCAGATCTCTGGTCGTCTGAATGGTGCGGAAATCGCACGTAGCGAGATGATCAAGGAGGGACGTACTCCTCTGCACACATTCCGTGCTGACATCGATTATTGCCAGGCCGAGGCTCTGACGAAAGTCGGACTGCTGGGCTTGAAGGTTTGGATTTGCCGTGGTGAGATCTACGGTAAAGTTGACTTGGCTCCAAACTTCACCCAGGAGAAGGGCGCAGGTCGCTCTAATGGCGGTAACAATGGTGGCAGAAAGTTCCGTAATAAGAAAAAGTAATTAACGTAAAAGTAAGAAGCTATCATGTTACAGCCTAAGAGAGTAAGATATAGAAGACCTCAGGACGGACGTGGCAATAAAGGCAACGCCCACAGAGGTACACAACTGGCTTTTGGCTCCTTCGGTATCAAGACCATGGACGCCAAATGGATTGACAGCCGTCAGATTGAGGCAGCCCGTGTTGCCATCAACCGTTATATGAACCGTGAGGGTCAGGTATGGATTCGCATCTTCCCGGACAAACCTATCACACGTAAGCCTGCTGACGTACGTATGGGTAAAGGTAAAGGTGATCCCGCAGGATGGGTGGCTCCCGTGACTCCCGGACGTATCCTCTTTGAAGTAGAGGGTGTTTCTTTCGAAACCGCCAAGGAGGCACTTCGCCTCGGTGCTCAGAAACTGCCTGTGAAGACTAAGTTTGTTGTTAGACGCGATTACGATAAAAACGCTTAAGAAGTATGAAAATCAAGGAAGTAAGAGAACTCGAGACCAAAGATTTGGCTGAGAGACTGGAGGCAGAGGTTGCCAAGTACAACCAGATGAAACTGAATCATGCCATCACTCCTCTGGAGAATCCATCACAGATTAAGGCTACCCGTCGTGATATCGCTCGTATGAAGACAGAACTCCGTCAGAGAGAACTTAACAAATAATAATGGTCCAGATGGAAACAAGAAATTTAAGAAAGACAAGACAGGGTGTCGTTATCAGCAACAAGATGGATAAAACCATTGTTATTGCCGCTAAGTTCAAGGAGAAGCACCCTATTTATGGTAAGTTTGTCCAGAAGACAAAGAAGTACCATGCACATGATGAGAAGAATGAGTGCAACGTAGGTGATACCGTACTCATTATGGAGACCCGCCCTTTGTCAAAGACGAAGAGATGGAGATTAGTACAGATTGTAGAAAAAGCTAAGTAATTATGATACAAACTGAGACAAGACTGACAGTTGCTGACAACAGCGGCGCACGTGAGGCTCTTTGCATCCGCGTGCTGGGTGGTACCCGCCGTCGTTATGCCAGCGTGGGCGATGTGATTGTCGTTGCTATCAAGAACGCCATCCCCACAAGTGATGTTAAAAAAGGTGCAGTATCTAAGGCTTTGGTTGTTCGCACAAAGAAGGAGATTCGTCGTGCTGACGGTTCCTATATCCGTTTCGACGATAACGCTTGTGTGCTGCTGAACAACGCTGGTGAACTTCGCGGCAGCCGTATCTTCGGTCCTGTTGCCCGTGAGTTGCGTGCCGTAAATATGAAGGTCGTTTCACTGGCACCTGAGGTTCTTTAACATTTAAAGCATTCAAGAGAAATGAGTAAGTTACATATTAGAAAAGGTGATGAGGTGATTATCCTCGCTGGCAAGGACAAAGGCCAGAAGGGTAAGGTGCTCAAAGTCTTCGTCAAGGAGCAGAGAGCCCTTGTCGAGGGTGCCAATATGGTATCTAAGAGCACGAAGCCAAGTGCACAGCACCCACAGGGTGGTATTATCAAGCAGGAGGCTCCTATACATATCTCAAATTTAAGTCTGATTGACCCGAAGAGCGGTAAGGCTACCCGTGTCTCTATCAAGCACGAGGGCAAGAACGTGATCCGTGTCGCTAAAAAGTCAGGGGAGGAAATTAAGTAATGGATACAGCACAGTTAAAGAAAGAGTATAAGGAGCAGATCGCTCCCGCTCTGCAGAAGCAGTTCAACTACACTTCGGCAATGCAGATTCCTGTCCTGAAGAAGATTGTCATCAATCAGGGTCTGGGTGATGCAACACAGGATAAGAAGATTATCGACGTTGCCATCAACGAGATTACGACCATTACAGGTCAGAAGGCTGTTGCCACATATTCTAAGAAAGATATCGCCAACTTCAAACTTCGTAAGAAGATGCCTATCGGCGTGATGGTGACACTGCGCCGTGAGCGTATGTACGAGTTCTTGGAGAAACTTGTCCGCGTGGCTCTGCCCCGTATCCGTGACTTCAAGGGTATCGAGAGCAAGTTCGACGGTCGTGGCAACTACACACTCGGTGTTCAGGAGCAGATTATCTTCCCTGAAATCAATATTGATACAGTAGACCGCATCCAGGGTATGAACATCACCTTCGTCACATCTGCTAAGACGGATGAGGAGGGTTATGCACTGCTGAAGGGCTTCGGTCTGCCATTCAAGAACGCTAAAAACGATTAAGAGATATGGCAAAAGAATCAATGAAAGCCCGCGAGGTAAAGCGCGCTAAGATGGTTGCCCGTTATGCTGAGAAACGTGCGGCATTGAAGAAGATTATCGCAACATCAGAGGATCCCGCAGAGGCTTACGAGGCCGCTCGCAAACTCCAGAGCATCCCCAAGAATGCTAATCCTATCCGTCTGCACAACCGTTGCAAGATCACAGGTCGTCCCAAAGGATATATGCGTCAGTTCGGTCTGTCACGTATCCAGTTCCGTGAGATGGCTTCCAGCGGTTTGATTCCAGGTGTGAAGAAGGCAAGTTGGTAAGAAGAGAGTTATTTATTTAATATTGTCGGGGCAGTCCCGATTAATTAAACATTTTATTTTATGACAGATCCAATAGCAGATTATCTGACCAGACTCAGAAACGCCATCATGGCTCATCACCGTGTTGTTGAGGTTCCTGCGTCTAACTTGAAGAAGGAAATCACTAAGATCCTCTTCGAGAAAGGTTACATCCTGAACTACAAGTTCATTGAGGATGGACCTCAGGGTACTATCAAGGTTGCCTTGAAGTACGATCCGGCAACGAAGGCTAATGCCATCAAGTGCCTGAAGCGCGTGTCAACACCAGGTCTTCGTAAGTACACTGGTTACAAAGACATGCCGAGAGTAATTAACGGATTAGGTATTGCCATTTTATCTACATCCCAAGGTGTAATGACAGACAAAGAGGCTGCTGCCCTGAAGATTGGCGGCGAGGTGCTTTGCTACGTATATTAATTGGAGGACTCGATTATGTCAAGAATAGGAAAATTGCCAATTAGTATCCCTGCCGGTGTTACTATCACACAGGGTCAGGACGGTGTCGTTACCGTAAAAGGTCCTAAAGGAGAACTTTCACAGAAAGTTGACGCTTCCATCAAGATGAATGTCGCTGATGGACATATAACATTCGAGATTGACGAGAACAGCCCTGTTAATATCAAGCAGAAGCAGGCTTTCCACGGTCTGTATCGCGCGCTCATCAACAATATGGTTGTTGGTGTAAGCGAGGGTTACAAGAAGGAGATGGAACTCATCGGTGTTGGTTATCGTGTGTCTAACCAGGGCAACCTCATCGAGTTCTCACTTGGTTATACGCACCCAATCTTTATCCAACTTCCTAAGGAGGTGAAGGTAGAGACCAAGATGGAGCGTAACCAGAACCCGCAGATCATCCTGGAGTCTTGCGACAAGCAGTTGCTCGGACTCATTTGTGCTAAGATTCGTTCTTTCCGTATGCCGGAGCCTTATAAGGGTAAGGGTATCTTGTTCAAGGGCGAGGTTATCCGTCGTAAGTCGGGTAAGTCAGCCGCAGCGAAGTAAGTAATCATTTAAAGAATTGAAGATTATGACAACAAAGAAAGTAGAAAGACGAATTAAGATCAAATATAGAATTCGTAAGAACGTGTTCGGCACTGCCGAGCGTCCCCGCTTGAGCGTTTTCCGCAGCAACAAGCAGATCTATGCTCAGGTGATTAACGATTTGGAAGGTAAAACTCTTGCATCTGCATCGTCTATTGGTCTTGAGGCTATGCCTAAGATCCAGCAGGCTGAGAAGGTTGGTGAGATGGTAGCCCAGAAGGCTCAGGAGGCTGGTGTCAACGCCGTTGTCTTCGACCGTAACGGTTATCTCTATCACGGCCGTGTAAAGTCACTGGCTGATGCAGCACGTAAAGGTGGACTTAATTTTTAAACGATTATGGCAATGAACAAAGTTAAAGTAAATAGTGACGTAGAGTTGAAAGACAGACTGGTTGCCATCAACCGTGTTACAAAGGTAACAAAGGGAGGTCGCACCTTCACATTCGCAGCAATCGTCGTTGTCGGTGACGGCAATGGTATCATTGGCTGGGGACTTGGTAAGGCTGGTGAGGTTACCGCCGCTATCGCCAAGGGTGTTGAGTCTGCCAAGAAGAATCTGGTGAAGGTTCCTGTGCTGAAAGGAACTATTCCTCATGAGATGGAGGCACGTTTTGGTGGTGCTCAGGTGTTCCTGAAGCCTGCCGCAGCCGGTACCGGACTTGTTGCCGGTGGTGCTATGCGTGCTGTACTGGAGAGTGTTGGTATTAAAGACGTGCTTGCTAAGTCTAAGGGCTCTTCTAACCCCCACAACTTGGTGAAGGCTACTATCGCCGCTCTGAGTGAGATGCGTGATGCCTATACTATCGCAGGTACACGTGGAATCAGTATGGATAAAGTATTTAGAGGATAAAGGAGAATAGACTATGGCAACAATTAAGATTAAGCAGATTAAGAGCAAGATCGGATATCCCGTAGACCAGAAGCGTACTCTTCAGGCACTGGGTCTTCACAAGATCTCTCAGGTTGTTGAGGTAGAGGACAATCCTTCTATCCGCGGTATGATCCGTAAGGTTCATCACTTGGTGACTGTTATCGATTAATTAATTAAAAACAGATACGAATATGAAACTACATACTTTAAAACCAGCAGAGGGCTCAACCCACTCACGTCGTAGAATTGGTCGTGGACCAGGCTCTGGTCTCGGTGGTACTTCTACCCGTGGTCATAAGGGTGCCAAGGCTCGTTCAGGTTACAAGAAGAAGATTGGTTTCGAAGGTGGTCAGATGCCTTTGCAGCGTCGTGTTCCGAAGAGTGGCTTCAAGAATATCAACCACAAGGAGTATTTCGCTGTCAATTTGTCTACCCTTCAGAAACTTGCCGAGCAGAAGAATCTTACCAAGATCGGTATCGCAGAACTCGTGGCTGCTGGTCTGACCAATGGTAAGGAACTCGTCAAGATCCTTGGTAAAGGTGAGTTGAAGACGAAGGTTGATGTAGAGGCTAACGCCTTCTCAAAGACTGCTGAAGAGGCTATCAAGGCAGTTGGTGGTAACGCAACAATTATCTAAACAAGATGAAGAAGTTAATAGAGACACTGAAGAACATCTGGAAGATTGAGGACCTGCGCCAGCGCATCCTGATTACTCTTCTGTTTGTAGCGATTTATCGTTTCGGCTCGTTCGTGGTATTGCCAGGTATCAATCCCGCCATGCTCGACAAGTTGCAGTCACAAACCCAGGGCGGTCTGATGTCGCTTTTGGATATGTTCTCCGGTGGTGCATTTTCCAACGCGTCTATCTTTGCGCTTGGAATCATGCCTTACATCTCTGCTTCTATCGTAATGCAACTCCTCGCCGTTGCTGTGCCTTATTTCCAGAAGATGCAGCGTGAGGGTGAGAGCGGCCGCAAGAAGATTATGACATACACTCGCTACCTGACAGTGGCTATCCTGCTGTTCCAGGCTCCGAGTTACCTCATCAATCTGAAGATGCAGGCTGGTGCTGCTCTGGCGTCGGGTATCAGTTGGTCGGTATTTGTATTCCCGGCAACTATTATCCTTGCCGCAGGCAGTATGTTCATTCTCTGGCTCGGTGAGCGCATTACAGATAAAGGTATTGGAAATGGTATCTCGCTGATCATTATGATTGGTATCATCGCCCGTCTGCCTCAGGCTTTCATCCAAGAGGTAGGTTCTCGTTTCACCGCTATCACAGGTGGTGGTCTGGTGATGTTCCTCGTCGAGATCATCATTCTCTATGCAGTTGTATGTGCATCTATCGTTTTGGTACAGGGTGTCCGCAAGGTTCCTGTACAGTATGCTAAGCGTCTTGTAGGTAACCAGCAGGTGGGTGGCGCACGCCAGTATATCCCATTGAAACTGTTCGCCGCAAATGTGATGCCTATCATCTTTGCTCAGGCATTGATGTTCATCCCATTGGCTTTCGTGCAGTATGCTGCTCCTGAGAATGCAAACTGGTTTGTTCGTTCGCTGTTGAATCACCACAGTTGGACTTATAATATCATCTTTGCTGCTCTCATCATCGCGTTTACCTATTTCTATACGGCTATCACGCTGAATCCTACTCAGATGGCTGAGGACATGAAGCGTAACAACGGATTTATTCCTGGTATCAAGCCAGGAAAGCCAACAGCGGATTATATTGACACCATCATGTCACGTATCACGCTGCCTGGCTCTCTGTTTATCGCCTTCATCGCCGTGATGCCAGCCTTGGCAGGACTCTTGAATGTACAAGACGCTTTCTCGCAGTTCTTCGGAGGTACCTCTCTGCTGATTCTCGTCGGTGTTGTGCTTGACACGCTCCAGCAGATCGAGAGCCACTTGCTGATGCGCCATTACGACGGCTTGTTGAACTCAGGTCGTATCCATGGACGTGGCGGAGTATCTGCATACTAAGTCTGTATGAAGATATTTCTGAAGACAGAAGATGAGATAGTGCTGATGCGCGAGGCTAACCAACTTGTTGGTAAGACCCTCGGTGAATTAGCAAGACATATTAAGCCTGGTGTAACGACCCTCCAGTTGGATCAGATTGCCGAAGAGTTTATCCGTGACCACGGAGCAGTCCCGACTTTCAAGGGTTTCCCCAATCCATATGGAGGGCCGTTTCCTGCCAGCATCTGTACATCGGTAAACGATGTCGTGGTGCATGGCGTACCCAATGCGCAGACCGTGCTTCAAGAGGGAGATATCATCTCCATAGACTGCGGCACCCTGTTGAATGGCTTTTGCGGTGATTCCTGTTACACCTATTGCGTAGGTGAGGTCAGTGAGGAGAAGAAACAACTGCTCCGTACCACGAAGGAAGCACTTTATAAAGGTATTGAGAACGCAGTGGCAGGAAAACATGTGGGGGATATCGGCAGTGCCGTCCAAGAACACTGTGAGGCTCAAGGCTACGGAGTCGTACGCGAGTTGACAGGACATGGAATCGGGCACGAGATGCATGAGGACCCACAGGTTCCCAACTATGGGCGACGGGGCAACGGCGCCATGCTGAAGGCGAGCATGTGTATCGCCATCGAGCCGATGATTACGATGGGAAAGCGTGACATCTGGTTGGATCAGGACCGTTGGACAATCCGCACCCGCGATGGCAAGCCTGCTGCTCATTTCGAGCATACGGTGGCTATCAGGAAGGGAAAGGCAGAGATTCTCTCTTCGTTTGAGGAAGTACAAAACATTGAAGGCAAATTATATTAGTATGGCAAAACAAGGTGCTATAGAACAAGATGGAACAATCGTAGAGGCATTGTCGAATGCCATGTTCCGGGTGGAGTTGGAAAACGGTGTGCCCATTATTGCGCATATCTCTGGTAAGATGCGTATGCACTATATCAAGATTCTACCCGGTGACAAAGTGAAGGTGGAGATGAGCCCTTACGATTTGACAAAAGGACGAATAGTGTTTAGATACAAATAATTAAGGAGACAATATAATGAAGACAAGAGCATCGTTGAAGAAGCGTACCCCAGACTGCAAGATCGTACGTCGCAAGGGTCGTCTTTTCGTTATCAACAAGAAGAACCCTAAGTACAAGATGCGTCAGGGTTAATGTTAAATAAGCATAATGAGAAAGCGGAATATCAGATATTTTGCGTAACTTTGCATGCTTTTTAGCGAAATTCGAATTTTATTTATTTTATTTTTTAGTTAATTACAATGGCAATAAGAATTGTTGGAGTAGATTTGCCCCAAGAGAAGCGTGGCGAAATCGCATTGACCTATATCTATGGTATTGGTCGAAGTAGTTCAGCAAAGATTTTGGACAAGGCCGGCGTGAGCCGTGACTTGAAAGTCAACGAGTGGAGTGACGATCAGGCTGCCAAGATCCGTGAAATTATCGGCGCTGAATTCAAAGTAGAGGGTGATCTCCGCAGTGAGATCCAGTTGAATATCAAGCGACTGATGGATATTGGTTGCTATCGTGGTGTACGTCATCGCCACGGTCTTCCTGTTCGTGGTCAGAGCACCAAGAACAATGCCCGTACACGTAAGGGTAAGAAGAAGACTGTAGCAAACAAGAAGAAGGCCACGAAGTAATTCTAAATTAAACATTAAACATTAAAGATTAAAATTTAGAAATTATGGCAAAGAAAACAGTCACTTCGAAGAAGAGAAACGTGAAGGTTAATGCCCTTGGACAACTTCACGTGCATAGTTCTTTTAATAATATCATCGTTACTTTGGCAAACGACGAGGGTCAGGTTATCTCTTGGTCTTCAGCCGGTAAGATGGGCTTCCGTGGTTCTAAGAAGAACACTCCTTATGCAGCCCAGATGGCAGCAGAGGATTGCGCGAAGGTCGCTTTTGACCTTGGCTTGCGCAAGGTAAAGGCCTATGTGAAGGGTCCAGGTAATGGTCGTGAGTCAGCCATCCGTGCCGTCCATGGCGCAGGTATTGAGGTTATCGAGATCATCGATGCCACACCACTGCCACACAACGGATGTCGTCCTCCAAAGCGTCGTAGAGTTTAATTAATTGAAATTATTTTTATATTATGGCAAGATATATTGGACCGAAATCAAAAATTGCGCGTCGTTTTGGTGAGCCCATCTTCGGCGCAGACAAAGTTTTGTCCCGCAGGAACTTCCCCCCGGGACAGCATGGCAACAACCGTCGTCGTAAGCAGTCGGAGTATGCTGTCATGTTGGCAGAGAAGCAGAAAGCCAAGTACACCTATGGTGTCTTAGAGCGTCAGTTCCGTAATATGTTTGAAAAGGCAGCCAAGGCTGAGGGTATTACCGGTGAGGTATTGCTCCAGAACCTGGAGAGCCGTCTTGACAATGTCGTGTTCCGTCTGGGTATTGCTCCCACACGTGCCGCTGCTCGTCAGTTGGTAGGTCACAAGCACATTGTAGTCGACGGTGCTGTAGTAAACATTCCCTCATTCTCCGTGAAGCCTGGCATGATTGTCGGAGTACGTGAGAAGTCTAAGTCTCTGGAGGTCATCGAGGCAGCCCTTGCAGGTTTCAACCACAGCAAGTATCCTTGGATTGAGTGGGACGAGCAGACCAAGAGCGGTAAGTTCCTGCACAAGCCTGAGCGTGCCGACATCCCTGAGAATATTAAGGAGCAGTTAATCGTTGAGTTGTACTCTAAATAATCATTAAATTAATGGCGATATTAGCATTTCAAAAACCTGATAAAGTCGTAATGTTGGAAGCAGACGACAAGTTCGGCAAGTTCGAATTTCGTCCTCTGGAGCCGGGTTTCGGTGTAACCATCGGTAACGCCCTGCGCCGCATTCTTCTTTCATCGCTGGAGGGTTATGCCATCAACACCATTCGTATCAGTGGTGTGGAGCATGAGTTCTCATCAGTACCTGGTGTAAAGGAAGACGTGACCAACATTATCTTGAACCTGAAGCAAGTTCGGTTCAAGCAAGTAGTGGAAGAATTCGAGAACGAAAAAGTCTCAATCACCGTCGAGAATTCTACCGAGTTTAAAGCCGGTGATATAGGCAAGTATCTGACTGGATTTGAAGTGTTAAATCCCGATTTGGTGATTTGTCATTTAGATTCCAAAGCCTCGATGCAGATAGACCTGACTATCAATAAGGGTCGCGGTTATGTTCCCGCAGAGGAGAACCGTGAGTTCTGTACTGATGTCAATGTGATAGCCATCGACTCTATCTACACCCCAATCCGTAATGTGAAATACTCAGTAGAGCCCTATCGTGTCGAGCAGAAGACCGACTACGACAAACTCGTGCTTGAGATCCAGACGGATGGTTCCATACACCCGAAGGACGCTTTGAAGGAAGCCGCCAAGATCCTTATCTATCACTTCATGCTCTTCTCCGACGAGAAGATCACCCTTGAGAACACAGACAACGAGGGTAACCAGGAGTTTGATGAGGAAGTGCTGCACATGCGTCAGTTGCTCAAGACCAAGTTGGTTGACATGAACCTCTCCGTTCGTGCCCTCAACTGTCTGAAGGCAGCCGATGTAGAGACCCTTGGTGATCTCGTACAGTACAACAAGACGGATCTCCTGAAGTTCCGTAATTTCGGTAAGAAATCGCTCACTGAGCTTGATGATTTGCTCGAGAGTCTGAATCTGTCGTTTGGAACCGATATTACAAAGTATAAATTAGACAAGGAGTAAGAGACTCCCTGAAAAGAAAAACGAAAAATGAGACACGGAAAGAAATTTAACCATCTGGGCCGTACTGCAGACCATCGCCGTGCCATGCTTGCCAACATGGCCATCTCGCTGATCATGCACAAAAGAATCACTACGACCCTTGCCAAGGCAAAGGCACTCAAGAAGTATGTTGAGCCACTGATTACACGCTCAAAAGACGATAGCACTAACTCACGTCGTGTAGTCTTCAGTTACCTGCAGAACAAGGAGGTCATGAAAGAACTCTTCGGTCCTGTAGCACAGAAGGTAGGTGACCGCCCCGGTGGTTACACACGTATCATCAAGTTAGGTTCTCGTCTGGGTGACGGTGCTGACATCGCTTTCATCGAACTTGTAGACTTCGATGAGAACATGGCTAAGACTCCTAAGGCAGAGAAGAAGACTCGCCGTTCACGCAAGTCCGCTCCAAAGGCTGAGGCTCCCGCTGTTGAGGAGGCACCTAAGGCAGAAGAGGCTGTTGAGGCTCCCGCCGAGGCACCTGTTGCTGAGGAGGCTCCCAAGGCAGAGGAAACTCCCGCTGCTGAGGCTCCCGCTGAAGAGGCAAAGGCAGAGTAATATTTTTACACTGAAGATAGAAGGCGGCAGGCGCATCCATTTGCACCTGCCGCCATTATCTTTTCCTCGAGGTCACACTAGTTTTTAATCTGCTGCAAAGATAGGGATATTCTTAGTCACAGGTATTCCACATTCACAAAATCTATTCGCAAATTCACAATTTCTACTTGATGGAAGGGTCAAGAAAGTAATATTTCATGGTAAAATGTTTGCATATCTCATGATATTATTGTACTTTCGCTGATTAAATAGCGATATGTTGTATTATTTGCTGACATCTCTGCCTATGATGACCTGTGCGTTCTGCTCGGTACTCATCATGCTGGCGTGGCGCGACTCCCGATTACGGGAGCAGCGTATGCTGTTATGCTATATGCTCACGGCGACGGTCCTTTATGCGGGGCATTATGTGTTCTTCAACCATGCCGACCGGCTGATACCCCTTACCGATGTTGTCTACGTCTTTGCCAACCTTGCGGTTTTTCCCCTATACCTTATTTATATTATCAGGCTGACCACCCTGTGGAAGTCCCATTATTGGTGGTGTCTACTCCCGCCTTTCATAGGAGCCTTTGCTGTCGGCATCACCTATACGATGATGACAGAGGAGGAGACTTGCCAGTTTATCGTGGACTATCTGTATCACGAGCAGACCGCAGGACTGTCGGGACTTGCCCTGTCGCAAGCATGGATACACACCGTCTGCAAGGTGGTGTTTGCCGTCGAGGTGATAGTCACTGTGATCGTGGGGAGCCAGTTGATTCGTCGTTACGACAGGGCGGTCAGTCAGTTCTATGCCGACACCGACGACAAGTCGATGCGCAATATCCAGTCTATCCTCTATCTGGTGTTGGTCGCCGCAGTGATGTCGTTTGTCGCCAATGTCATCGGGCGTTCTCGTTTTGCCGACTCCGCTTGGCTGTTGGCTATACCTTCTGTCGCCTTCTCGACACTTCTCTTTGCCATCGGCTATTTGGGGTTGCGCCGTTATTTCTCCTACGTTGATTTGGCGAACGACCGAGTAGGAGTGCTTTGCGTGGACGATACGCTCATGCCAGACAAGACACTTGCCGAGCGTATCATGGATGTCGTAGAGAAGGATCGCATTTACCTGCAGCCCAACCTGAAACTGGAGGACCTGGCGCGGATCATGAACACGAACCGTACCTACATCTATCAGGCAATCAACCAGCAGATGGGTACTTCCTTCAACGAACTGATCAACCGTCAGCGAGTGGCTCATGCGGAGCAGTTAATGGCAAGTCAGCCCGACCTTTCCGTCAATGATGTCGCCATCCAGTCGGGCTTTGCCTCGCTCAGTTCGTTCTATCGCAACCTGAAGAAGTATAAGACGAATTAGGGGATTCCCTATTTGATTTTCGGGAAAAGCCCCTTGTCGTTTTCTTGAAAATCATTATCTTTGCATCGTGAACTTTAATACGGAAAGCGATATGAAGAAGATTGGAATATATTTGATAGGTGCCGCCTTACTGGTGAGCAGTTGTGGTACTTACACAGGACAGGGCGCTTATGCGGGAGCCACCTTCGGCTCTATCCTCGGTTCGGCAATCGGAGGCATCTCGGGTGGCTGGCGAGGCAGTGACATCGGTACGATTGTCGGTATGGCTGGCGGTGCTGCCGTAGGTGCCGCTATCGGTGCCGCCGCAGACCAGAAACAGCAGGAGAAGATAGAGGGCTACCATCAGTCGGGCGACAGTGGTTTTGACGCCACGAATAGTGGTGACGACCGTATCGACATCGGCATCGAGGGTCCCAAAGGTGAGTTCGCCGCTCCTACGAGTAGGGTAGAGCGGATGGACAACAGCCATGCCGCTGAGCGCATCGTTATCCGTAATGCCCATTTCATGGACAATAACCAGGACGGTGTCTTGGAGGCAGGCGAGGAATGCAAGATATCCTTTGAGATCATGAACTACTCAGGTCGTACGCTCTATGATGTACAGCCTATGGTCTATGAGGTGACAGGCAACAAGAACCTGCATATCTCGCCCAATCTCCATGTGGAGAGTATCGCCCCGAATAGCGGGGTGCGCTATACCGCCACGATTCTTGCAGGCAAGAAACTCAAGGACGGTACGGCAAAGATTCGTGTAGGAGCCACCGTAGGCAGCCGTGAACTCAGTGCGCAGGAGAAGGAGTTTACCGTCGTCACGAGGAGGAGATAGCCCCTGTGAGCCCCTTTCTCATAAAAAGACTTCGGTAATTAATTCCTATCATAGAATAATCCCGATTGCGTGAGCATTCGGGATTATTTTTAGTTAGCACAGCATATTCCAAGCCTTTCCGACGGAGCCCCTAAGGGTGTCCCTGTCGTCGGCAGACAGTCCGCACTCCACACTTGCCATGGCAAGGACGAGGTCACACCAGACGATTCTCGTCTCTGCCTTCATGGGTGGTAACGGGGTGTCAGCAGTCAGATGGGTGAGTTTGCACACCGTCTTGATATACGCCTCCACCTGATTCTCCGTCTCTGGTGCCCATCGGCAGATGATCTGTCGGATGGTGGTGCAACCGTACTTCGTGTAGTACGTCCGCAGCAGTTTCAGGGCT
>JAFTGH010000016.1 GCA_017458005.1 Prevotella sp.
GGAGGTGCTGGATGTGGAACATCTCATAGACCTCCTTCATCTCGTTTATGCGATCTGTGTCCTTCGCATAACGGCTTTCGTTAGGTTGTCTCACCATACTTTTTCAAACTTTTGGTGTCAACCTTATTTAAAATAAGACAACCTCCGTTCGGATATCCGCAGAGGAGGTTCCTATCATCAGATGGATACGTCCTTTCTCTGGGATAAAGGCGTGTTTAGTGGTGTCCCAATAGGTGAGTTCGCTGCGCTGGATGCGGAGGGTGACGTTTCTCGTCTCTCCCTTCTTGATGTGGATGCGCTCGAAAGCCTTGAGTTGTTTTTGGGGATGCTCGACCTTCGAGTCAGGATAGGAGACATAGAGTTGCACGACCTCGTCACCATCGTAACTGCCTGTGTTCGTGACGGGTACGCTGACTTCGACGGTCTGCTTGTCTTGTCGGACGACCTTCGCCTGTCCGTATTGGAATGTCGTATAACTCAACCCATAGCCGAAGGGATAGAGCACCTCGCCTTGGTGATACATATAGGTACGTCCGTGACGGATGTCATAGTCCATCATCGGAGGCAGGTCGAGGATGTCACGCACCCAAGTCTGGGTGGTGCGACCAGCAGGGTTGACCTTCCCAAAGAGGGCATCGGCGACGGCATGCCCCTGTTCCTGACTGCAATGGGTGACATGCAGGATAGCGGGCAGGTGGTCGTTGCTCCAATTGATGGTGTAGGGGAAACTGCTGACCAGTACCAGTACGGTATTGGGATTGGCGCGATAGAGTTGGCGCACCAAGTCCTCGTCAGGCAGTTGGAGCGACTTGCGGTCCACCGCCTCGCGCCCATCGCTGGGGACAGGACAGAAGAACCAGTCAGCCTTCGTGCCGTAAGGGTGGTTGCCCGTGCAGATGATGACGGCATCCGCCTCACGAGCCAACTGCTCCGCCTGATCCATGCGGTTGTCAGGGATATAGTTGACCTCAAAGCCCTCCACCTTCGCCATCTCACGCAGAGCGTTCAGAATGGTGACCTCGTAGGGTGGGGTGCCGCTATACCAGTCGTAGATGATCTGGTCGGCATAAGGACCTACCACGGCGAGTTTGCGAATCTTTTGGGCGTCGAGCGGCAGCAGACCGTTATTTCTCAACAGCACTAACGACTTGTTGGTGATGTCCCTTGCCGCTTGCCTTGCCTCTATCGTCTGATAGGGAGGTGTCGCTGTCGAGTCCTTCCCGATATGGGCATAGGGGCTCTTCGTGTCGGCACCGTCGAGCATCCCCAGTTTGAGGGCGACAAAGATATTGCCACGGATGGCGATCTCGATATCTTTCTCTGTGATAAGCCCTTTCTCCAAAGCCTCTTTGACAGCCTCTTGGTAGCGGTCGAGGAACATGCCCGTCTTCGCCTTGATGACAGCGGCGGCACCTTCCGCCATGGTGGGGAACGCCTTGTGGGCATTCACCAGCAGGCGCAGTCCTCCGCCATCTGTGCAGATGATGCCATTGTTGCCCCATTCCTGTCGTGCTATCTGGTCGAGCACGGGATTGATACACATCGGCGTACCGTTCCATGCGTTGTACGATGCCATGAAGGCACGGCTGCCACCCTCAGTGATACCCTTGTAGAAAGGATAGGAATAATATTCACGAAACAGTCGCTCGTCGAAGTTGCTGGAGGTGGAGTCACGTCCGTCCTCATTGCTGTTGGCAAGGAAATGCTTCATCAAGGCAGCCGTCTTCCAATAACGGGAGTCGTCGCCCTGCAAGCCTTTCACCATGGCGATGGAGAGTTGTCCTGTGAGGAAAGCGTCCTCGCCGTAACTCTCCTCCGTACGTCCCCATCGGGGATCACGGGCAAGGTCGGCATTAGGGGCGTAGATGACCAGTCCCTTGCGACGAGCCTGTGGCTGTTGGATATAGTAGCGAGCCTCCTCTGCCATCTGTTGTCCCACCCGTTTGACAGCCTCACGGTCCCATGTCTCGCCGAGTCCGTAAGCCTGCGGGAAGATGGTCGTAGGCAATGGGTTCGGTACCATCTTGCCGTCGACCTCCTTCTTCCCGTTGTTATCCGCAGGACCTCCTAAGGCGATACCATGCAGTCCCTCGTAGCAGTTGAGGGAGGGGATGCCCAGACGGGGTACCCCTAGGTTGGTGGATAGCAAGGCGATCTTCTCGTCGAGTGTCAGTTGGCGCATCAAAAGGTCGATGCGCTGCTCGTCCTTCAGTTTCGTGTTCTGGAAGTCGTACGATTGCGCTGTTGTCCCCATCAGGAAGGAGAACAAGAGGCATAAGGTGGTAGTCAGTCTGTTCATAGTTAGTGGTGTTATATTAAATAATGTTGCAAATATACTGATTTTCCGTGGAAAAACATTACCTTTGCACCCATAATTTCGAAATTATAGCAATATTTATGGCACAAGAAGATGTATTTAAGAAGATCGTGAGCCACTGCAAGGAGTATGGCTTCGTGTTTCCCAGCAGTGATATCTACGATGGGTTAGGAGCCGTTTACGACTACGGTCAGAACGGTGTGGAGTTGAAGAATAATATCAAGGAATACTGGTGGAAGTCGATGGTGTTGTTGCACGATAACATCGTGGGCATCGACTCGGCAATCTTTATGCACCCCACCATCTGGAAAGCATCAGGACACGTCGATGCTTTCAACGACCCATTGATCGACAACCGTGACTCGAAGAAGCGCTATCGTGCTGATGTGCTCATCGAGGACCAGATAGCCAAGTATGACGAGAAGATACAGAAAGAGGTCGAGAAGGCTCGCAAGCGTTTCGGCGACTCGTTCGATGAGGCGAAGTACTTGGAGACCAGTGAGCGTGTGAAGGAGACCAAGGAGAAGCGTGACGCGCTGCATGCCCGTTATGCCGCCGCCATGCAGGGACCCGACTTGGAGGCTCTGAAGCAGATCATCCTCGACGAGGAGATCGTATGTCCTATCAGCGGTACCCGCAACTGGACTGACGTGCGTCAGTTCAACCTGATGTTCTCCACGGAGATGGGCGCCTCCGCCGATGGCTCTATGAAGGTGTACCTGCGTCCAGAGACGGCACAGGGTATCTTCGTCAACTATCTGAACGTGCAGAAGACGGGTCGTATGAAGATTCCTTTCGGTATCGCCCAGATCGGTAAGGCGTTCCGTAATGAGATCGTAGCCCGTCAGTTCATCTTCCGTATGCGTGAGTTCGAGCAGATGGAGATGCAGTTCTTCGTAGCCCCTGGCACGGAGTTGGAGTGGTTCCCCAAGTGGAAGCAGACCCGTATGGCATGGCACCAGGCACTGGGCTTTGGTGCTGAGAACTACCGTTTCCACGACCACGACAAACTCGCCCACTATGCGAATGCCGCTACGGATATCGAGTTCAAGATGCCGTTCGGCTTCAAGGAGGTGGAGGGCATCCACTCCCGTACTAACTTCGACCTCTCGCAGCATGAGAAGTTCTCAGGCAAGAGCATTAAATACTTCGACCCGCAGACCAACGAGAGTTACACACCGTTCGTCATCGAGACCTCTATTGGTGTCGACCGTATGTTCCTCTCTATCATGTGTCACTCCTATCAGGAGGAGAAACTGGAGAACGGAGAAACCCGCGTGGTATTGAGATTGCCGGCAGCCCTTGCTCCTGTGAAACTCGCCGTGATGCCATTGGTCAAGAAAGACGGTCTGCCCGAGAAGGCTCGTGAGATCATCAACGACCTGAAGTTCCACTTCAACTGCCAGTATGACGAGAAAGACTCTATCGGTAAGCGCTATCGTCGTCAGGACGCCATCGGCACTCCGTATTGCGTGACTGTCGACCACGACTCGCTCAATGACGGTAAGGTAACCCTCCGCTTCCGTGACACCATGGAGCAGGAGCGTGTGAACATCGCTGACCTCGCCGCTATCATCGAGGATAAGGTAAGCATCGCGTCATTGCTGAAGAAACTTCAGTAATGAAAGGTAAAAAAGTAAAAAGGTAAAAAAGTAAACAAGTAAAAAATGAATGATATCAAAATAATGGTAAAGGGATGGGTAAAGGTTTTGCCTTTTTACCTTTTTACCCTTTTACCTTTATTGACTTCGTGCAGTGAGAAAGACGACACTGTCGAGGAATTTGCCGACTGGAAGAACAAGAACGAGCGGTATTTCGAGGCAGCCTATGCGTCGCATGACTACGACATGGCGCTGAAGAAATACTCTTTGCGTGATGAGGTCGCCGCCAATGCCACCGACCACGTGCTGGTCGACGTGCTGGACGAGGGCTATGCGGGAGAGACGGAGTCGCCTTACCTGACTGACTCCGTATCGGTTCACTATGTGGGCTATCTGATACCCTCCGCCACCTACACGACAGGCTATGTGTTCGACAAGAGTTACTTGGAGCCTTTCGACTGGGATACCGCTGTTCCAAGGACGTTCGCTGTCAATGGTGTCGTCGCTGGCTTTGCCACGGCATTGCAGAAGATGCGACGTGGCGCCTACTGGCGAGTGACGATGCCCTATCAGTTGGGCTATGGCACTGCCGAGCAGAACGGTATCCCTGCCTATAGCACCCTGATCTTCGAGATACGATTAGAAGACTTCTGGACGAAAGAAAAAGGTGACCGCGATTAATCGGTCACCTTTTCTTTTTCCATGTCTTTTCTGGACTTCGACTTCGTGACCAGCCAGACACCGCTGAACACAAGGATGACAGCAAGGGCGTGGGTGGGCTTGAGGATGCCAATGCCCATGAGGAGCGAGGCGGCTACGGATACGATGGGCTGCACGTAGTTATAGACCGAGACGACGGTGGGGCGCAAAGTGCGCTGTCCTACCATCGTGAGGATATAGCCGAAGAAAGTGCCGATGCAGACGACATAGGCGACTTCCCACCATGTCCTGACAGGGATGGGGGCGGCAAGTACCTCGCTGACATGATTGAAGGTGAAGGGCAGCAGCATCAGGGTTGCCCATGAGAACATATACTTGTTGATGGTGAAGACGTTATAGCGGCGGATGAGGGGATTGAACAGCGAGAGATAGAGGGCGAAGGAGAACTGGGCGAACAGGCAGAGCAGGTCGCCACGGATGTCACCCACCTTGTCGCTGGCATGGGCGGCAGAGGTCAGTATCAGGATGAGGGCGCCCGAGCAGCCCATCAGGACACCCAGTGTCTTTTTGCCTGTGATGGGCTCTTTTAATATCAATGCCGCCAGCAGCATGGCGAAGATCGGCATGGAGGTGGTGACGATAGAGGCGTTGATGGGTGAGGTGATGCTCAGTCCGATGGTGTAGCAACACTGGTTGCAGACCAGTCCGAAGACGGCGGCTCCGATGAACATCAGTTTGTCGCGCATCGGCACCTGCTCCTTGGGAGCGAAGAGGGAGGCTATCCAAAACAGGAGGCATGCTCCTACGACACGAAATGTCACCATCGTGATACCGTCAAAGCCATGTGTCATGGCGTCTTTCCCAATGGGTGCCATCAGTCCCCAGCCCGCACAGGCACCGAACATCGCCAAGTGGGCGATCAATGCTTTATTGTCTTTCATGGTTGCAAAGGTACAAATAAAATGAAGACGAGCGATGAATATTTAAAAATAATTGCTATCTTTGCAGAAAACTTACGACTATGAAGTACGCTGACTATATCAAGCAGATAGAGATTGACTCGCTGTGGGGAGGGAGGAAGCACATCGTGTGGGACCTCGACCCTAAGGTGAATGTGCTGAGCGGTATCAACGGTGTGGGCAAGTCCACCATATTAAATAAGGTGGTGAGGAGCATCAACGGCAATGGCGATATCCAGAACCACCTGCTGAAAGGGGTGCATATCACCACGGAGCCAGCCGATGCCACGCATGTGCGCTTCGACATCATCCGCTCGCTGGACAGTAACATCTCCCAGACGCTGACAGAGGGAGAGGGCGTGATGCGTGAGACCCTGTCGGCACTGGCTGGCATGGGAGGCGGCTCATTGCTCGACCTGCAACTGTATAACCTGCAGCGTAAGTACCTGGACTATCAGGTGAACATCGGCAACCGCATCATCGCGGAACTGCAACAGGGGAATACGGATGCCGCCCAGCATCTGTCGGAGCCCAAGAAACGCTTTCAGGATATCGTCGACGACCTGTTTGAGGAGACGGGCAAGAAGATCGTGCGTACGGAGAACGAGATCCGCTTCTCGCAGATCGGCGAGACACTATTGCCCTATAAACTCTCAAGTGGTGAGAAACAGGTGCTTGCCATCCTCCTGACGGTACTGGTGGAGGACCATCAGCCCTACGTCCTCTTCATGGACGAGCCAGAGGTGTCGCTGCATATCGAGTGGCAGAAACGGTTGATAGACCTGATCCTGGAACTGAACCCTAACGTGCAGATTATCCTGACTACCCACTCGCCTGCCGTCATCATGAGCGGATGGATGGACAAGGTGACAGAGGTCTCAGATATTACCCTATGAGCAATCGACTGAAAGATAATCTCAACAGTCGCTATTTTGAGGCAGCCAACCAGTTGACCTCAAAGAAGGCAAGACGGCGCATCGTGGCTTATGTGGAGAGTTACGATGACATCTATTTCTGGCGTACCGTCTTGAGCCGCTTCGAGGACGACAAGCGGTATTTCGAGGTGATGCTGCCCTCGCATCAGAAACTGGAGCGAGGGAAGAAGTCGGTGCTCATGAATTTCATAGAAGGTAGGATAGGAGAGGACATGATAGCCTGTGTGGATGCGGATTACGACTACCTGTTGCAGGGTGCTACTCCCCAGTCGAAGAAAGTGGTGGAGAGCCCTTATGTGTTCCATACCTACGCTTATGCCATCGAGAACCTGCAGTGCTATGCCCCCTCGTTGCATGACGTATGCGTCTCTGTGACGCTCAACGACCATCGTATCTTCGATTTCAACGACTATCTTACACAGTATAGTGAGGCGATATTCCCCTTGTTCGTCTGGTCGGTATGGGCATATCGGACAGGCAACCATAACAAGTTCTCGTTGACGGACATGGCTCGTATCATCGACCCGGGAGGCTTTAATGTCTTCGACCCACAGCCGTCTATCAACCACCTGCGCCAGAAAGTCAATCGGAAAGTCAGGCAGTTGCAGACGGAGTTCCCTGACAACAAAGAGCCTTACCTGAAAGTCAAGGAGGAAGTCAAGGCACTGGGGGTGACCCCGCAGACCACCTATCTCTACGTGCAGGGACATTCTTTGTTCGACAACGTAGTCGTCCCTATATTAAATAAGGTGTGCAACCGCCTGCGGATGGAGCGGCAGGACGAGATAGCCCGTACGGCACGCCACCACACACAACGGAAAAACGAGATGTCCTGCTACGAGCACTCGCTGCAGGACATCCGTCAGATGCTTAAAAAGAATAGTGGGTATATGCTGTCCGACCAGTTCCGCCAGATACAGGCGGATGTGGAGCAGTATCTTACGACAGCACGTACGTCTCCAGAAACTTAACCGTTCCTTCCGCGCGTACCTCTTTTATATTAGCAGGAACCAGGATGGTCTCGCCAGCCTGGAAGTCAACCTCCTCACCGTCAATACTCAATGTTCCCTTTCCCTTCAACCCAATCAGGATGACGAAGGAGTCGAGTTCCGAGTAGTCGATGGTCATCGGCTCAGTGAGGTCGTATACTGCCGTATTGAAGTAAGGACACTCGACCAGCAACTGTCCCTCGTTCTTCTGAGGCGTGTACTGCGTGCGGTAGTCGTCGAGAACGGTGTAGTTAATACTCTCGGAAGCCTCCTGCGTATGCAACTGGCGGTAGTTGCCGTCCTTGTCCTTGCGCTTGAAGTCGTAGATGCGGTAGGTGACATCGGAGGTCTGTTGGATCTCCGCCAAGAAGCACCCTGCGCCAATGGCATGGATACGTCCTGCGGGGATAAAGAAGCAGTCGCCCTCCTTCACCTGATATTGCGCCAGCGCGTCACAGATCGTGTCATTCTCCACCATCTGCTTATACTGCTCAGGAGTAATCTGTAACTTCAGTCCGTTATAGAGTTTCGCCTCAGGAGCACTGTCCATTACGAACCACATCTCCGTCTTGCCACGGCTCTTGCCCTGCTGATGCGCTATCTCGTCTGTGGGATGAACCTGTATGCTCAGGTCCTGACAGGCATCAATGAACTTGATGAGCAGGGGGAACTCGTCGCCAAAACGCTCGTAGTTCGCCTCGCCCACAAACTGTCCTTTGAGGTCACGTACCAGTTGGTTGAGGGAACGCCCGTCGCCTACGGCGATGGTCTCATTGTCTTTCACTCCAGAAATCTCCCAACTCTCACCCACATGGTCCATGCTGGCGTCGAGTTGCTTGAAGGGGATGATCTTCTCGCCTCCCCATAGCGTCTGCTTTAACAGCGGCTCAAACTTAAAGTAGTTCATATCATGGTTTTAATTATCTTTCCAGAATCCTCTTGTGAACAGCACCAGCACGCTCATAATCTCCAGACGACCCACCAGCATGAGGAAGGAGCATATCCATTTGATGTAGTCGGGCAACTGTCCCCATGACATCTCTGGTCCTATCTGTGTGCCGAGGGAAGGTCCCACGTTGCTGATACAACTCAGGGCTATCGTGATGGCGTTGGTGTTGTCGATGCCTGCCACTATCATGATGGTGGCGGAGAGCAGTACCATCAAGGTGAAGATGGCGAAGAAGGCAAGCAGGGAGTTCAGTTTCTGCTGGGGCACTGGTTGTCCGTTGATCTTCACAGGAAGGACGGCATTAGGGTGCAGTAATTTGTGGAACTCGTTGCGCAAGACCTTTATGATCATCACGCCACGGATGCACTTGAAACCACCAGTGGTAGAGCCCGAGCAGGCTCCCAGGAACATCAACGAGCCCAGAATGACCCACGTGATATGCGGCCACATGGCGGCATCGTCGTTAAAGAGTCCTGTGGTCGTGATGAAGGATACCACTTGGAACAGGGAGGAGCGGAAAGCACGCTCCAGTCCGTAGCCGTTGCGTGACATCAGCAGCCACATGATCCAGACGGTGGCGGCTGCGACGACGAATATGTATAGTTTGAACTCCGAACTCTTAAAGAGGTTGCTGATCTTGAAACGGAAGATGGCAAGGTAGAGCATCGTGAAATTGATGCCCGCCAGGAACTGGAACAAGATAGCGATATACTCGATGCTAGACGAGTGGAAGAACGACACCGAGTCGTTATGGGGCGCAAAGCCTCCTGTCGCCGTCGTCGTCATGGCGTAGTTGATACTGTCGAACATGTTCATGCCCGCCACATAGAAGGAGATGACACAGGCGACAGTCAAAGCGGAATAGACGGACCATATCCATTTTGCCGTCGTCGACAGACGGGGGTGCATCTTAGAGCGGATAGGTCCTGTGGCCTCTGCGGCGAACACCTTCACGCTGCCGCTGCCTACCATCGACGGAAGGATGGCAATGGTGAAGAAGACGATTCCCAATGCTCCTATCCACTGTGTCTGGGTGCGCCAGAACAGGAGGGCATGGGGCAACCACTCCACATCGTCCATGATAGTGGCTCCTGTGGTGGTGAATCCAGACATCGTCTCGAAGAAAGCGTCCGTCACATTGTTGATATACCCACCTATCAGGAAGGGCAGCATGCCGAACACACTGAAGATAGTCCAGGTAAGGGTCACAAGGAAATAGGAGTCACGACGGCTCAGGTTGTTATTGGCGTTCCTTCCCATGAATTTGAAGACGAAACCACAACAGAACGTGAGGAGGGTTGACAGCAGGAATGCCATCATATCGTCTTCCATATAATAGAATGATATACCAGTACAAAGGGTTAGCAGTGATCCTAACAAGAGGAGCAGAGAACCGATAATCTTGTATATCAGGGGGAAGTTTACCATAAGGTATTCGACTTGAAATATTTCTCGATCTTCTTCAGGTTCTGCTCATGGCAGAATACCATTACAGAGTCGCCTGGCATAATCTGCGTATTACCATTCACCAAGATGCCCTCGTCGTTGCGTACCAGTCCTCCGATAGTGGCTCCGAAGGGCAGACCGAGGTCTTTCACCAGTTTCTTGGTGACCTTCGACCCCTCGGCGGCGACAAACTCCGCGACATCGGAGTCGACCATCATCAGTGAGCGTACATTGCTGACATCACCGTCGAGCATCATCTGGTAGATATGGCTGGCGGCAATCGTCATCTTATTGATGATGGTACCGATATCCAAGTTCTCCGCCATCTCCACATAATCCAAGTTCTCGACCATTGCCACCGTCTTCCTGACACCCAGTCGCTTGGCGGTCAGACATGCAAGGATGTTCGTCTCCGCATTGCCTGTCAGGGCGACAAAAGCCTGTGTGGTGTCGATGCCCTCTTCCTGCAACAGACCAATGTCACGCCCGTCGCCATGGATAATCATCGTGTCAGTGTCGCTGAGCAACTCGTTGAGGAGTTCGCAGCGTCGCTCGCTCTTCTCGATGATTTTCAGGTTCATATAGTCGGGCAACGTCAGCCCCAGGCGTACGGCAGTCTTGCCACCACCCATAGCGATGACGTTCTTCACATCCGCATAATGCTCCTTGCCAGAGATCTTGCGGATATAGGGGATATACTCACTGGTCGTCATGAAGTAGGCGAGGTCGTTGACATGCAACTCGTCGTTACCGCTGGGGATCAGGGTCTCGCCATGTCGCTTGATGGCAACGATATGATAGGGGTCGTCAGGACCACAAAGGGTCTTCAGCGGCTGGTTGAGGATCTCACAGGTCTCACGCAGTTTGATACCCAGCATCACCAAGGCTCCATCGTGCACGTCCCAGCGTTGTCTGACCCATGACATCTTCAAGCCGTTGGTGATGTCAAGGGCGGCAAGCACCTCAGGGTAGATGAGGGAGTTGATGCCCATCTTCTCAAAGAAAGGTTTCAAGTGCGGGTCAAGGTACTCGTAGTTGTCGATACGTGCCACCGTCTTCTTGGCTCCTAAGGCATGAGCAATCATGCAGGCGTTCATGTTCTTGCTCTCATCGGGGGTGACACCTACAAAGAGGTCGGCAGACTCCGTCCCCGCATCCTTGAGGGTCCTGATACTTGTCGGCGACCCTTGGATGGTCATGATGTCATATCTGCTGTCAAGTCCCGCCAGACGGGCGGGGTCGCTGTCAATCAGCACACAGTCCTGATGGTCGCGGGACAGGAGTTTCGACAGATGGGTTCCAACGGCACCTGCGCCGGCAATGACTATTTTCATGATTCTATGGCTTTTCTGATGCTCTCAGCATCCAGTCCGACAATATGCTGTAACTCTTCAACTGTTCCATGCTCGACAAACTGCTGGTCGGGCATGCCCAGTCGGGTGAGGCGTGGGGAATAGCCGTGGTCGCTCATCCATTCCAGGACAGCAGAGCCCAGTCCACCGTTCCTCACTCCGTTCTCCACGGTGATGATATGCTTGTATCTCTTTGCCACCTCCTCAAGGATGTCCTCATCGATGGGTTTGAGGAAACGCATGTCATAATGGGCTGCGGTGGTTCCCTCGATGGCACGGGTGACATTATTGCCTATCGGACCAATCGACAAGACGGCGACATCCTCTCCGTCTCTCATCTTCCTGCCTGTGCCGACCTTGACTTCCTCCAACGGACATCTCCAGTCCTTCAGTACACCGCCGCCTCGTGGATAGCGGATAACGAAAGGTCCCTTATCGGGCAGTTGTGCCGTATACATCAGACGGCGCAACTCATGCTCATCCATCGGCGAGGAGATGGTCAGGTTGGGTATCGGGCGGAGTGCCGCCAAATCGAAAGCGCCATGATGGGTGGGACCGTCCTCGCCGACGATGCCGGCACGGTCGAAACAGAAGACGACGTGCAGGTTCAGCAGTGCCACGTCATGGATGATATTGTCGAAGGCTCTCTGCGCAAACGCACTATAGATATTACAGAAGGGGATCAGCCCGTCTTTCGCCATACCGCCAGAGAATGTGACGGCATGCCCCTCGGCGATGCCTACGTCGAAGGTGCGCTCTGGCATCTCTTTCATCATGATATTCATGGAGCAGCCAGAGGGCATGGCAGGTGTGACACCTACGATCTTGGGATTCTGCTGTGCGAGTTCCAAGAGGGTGTGTCCAAAGACATCCTGATATTTCTGGGGTTTGTTGGGATCTTTGTCAATCAGGCGCTCTCCGGTCTCTGGGTCAAACTTGCCAGGGGCGTGCCAAGTGGTTACGTCTTTCTCCGCTGGCGCATAGCCATGTCCCTTCTGGGTATGCAGGTGCAGCAACTTAGGACCTCTCATCTCCTTCATCTGGCGGAGGATGCGGACCAGTTCCTTGACATCATGTCCGTCGAAAGGACCAAAATAGCGGATATTCATGCCATCGAAGATGTTCTGCTGATGGGAGATGGCGCTTTTGACTGCGTTTGACAGTCGGATGAGTCCCTTGCGACGATCTTCCTCCAGCAGTCCCTTGCTATGCATCCACCGTGATACCTTAAAGCGCAAGGCGTTATAGGTCTCGTTAGTGCTGAGGTTCAGCAGATACTGCTTCATACCTCCCACCGAGCGGTCGATAGACATGTTGTTGTCATTTAGGACTATCAGCATGTCGTTAGGGGATGACGAGACATTATTGAGCCCCTCGAAGGCAAGTCCGCCACTAAGTGCGCCGTCGCCAATGACAGCGACGATGTGCCGCTCGTCATTACCCGTTTTCTTCGCTGCCACAGCCATACCTAAGGCTGCGGAGATGGAGTTGCTGGCATGTCCACAGGCAAAAGTGTCGTAGTCGCTCTCATAGGGAGAGGGGAAAGGTCGGATACCGCCCAGTTTGCGATTGGTGCAGAACTGTTCCCTGCGTCCTGTGAGTATCTTATGCCCGTAAGCCTGATGTCCCACATCCCATACGATACGGTCTTCAGGGGTGTCGAAGACATAGTGCAGGGCGACTGTCAGTTCCACGACTCCAAGGCTGGAGGCGAGGTGTCCGGGGTTGACGGATAACTCCTTCACGATATCCTCGCGAAGTTCTTGGCATAGATCAGGTAGTTGGTCGACCGACAACTTACGCAAATCGTCGGGGTATTTGATGTGATTGAGTAATTCCACCTTATTATATTAGTATTTGGATGCAAAGGTACGATTAAGTGAGCAAAAAACCAAGAGAATCTTGAGTTTTTTCAAACGTGAGTACCTTCGACTATAGGTCAAAGATAGTGCAAACCGAGCGAAAAACAAAGAAAAAAGTCTGAAATTTAACGTGTCAGGCTGAATTTCAGCGACAGACCGAAGTCATGTGTGGTGGTGGGATAACTGCTGGACGACAATAGAGGCGTGTTCGTCTGTCGGTCATAATAGGCACTGAGCGTCAACAGGCGTGACAGGGTATAGTCTGCCATGAACGAGATCTTCAAGGCTGTGTTTCCGCTGTTGGCGGCACTGGTCTGTGTGGCAATGTCACGGGTGATGGATGCTTGGTCGCGCAACGAGAAGTCCAGTCGCATGTTCAGGTCGTGGTTGACACCCGTCTTGGGGGCTTTCGTCGTCTGTTGCTTGGTGTCGTTGGCAGCACTCTTCTTTCCGCGCTGTGCCTTCTTCACCTTGCGGTTGCCATTGCTTCCAAAGAGGTTGAAGTCACTGATCTTATAGGCAAGTCCGATAACCCAGTCGTTAGAGCGGCTCTCGTTGATCTGGATACTTGTCATCGAGAGGTTCAGGACACGGGTGGTACGGTACTCTACCTTTGCCGTCAGGTTGTTGTTGAAGGTCAAGTCAACACCGAGTAGGGGAGAGAACGACTCGTTGAGGCTGACGGTGGGGACGTTATAGCCTATCAGCGACGAGGTCCCTGCGTTAGCGGTATAACTGCCCACGGCATACACACTCTTGTAGGCATGGTTGATGGTCACGCTCTTAAAGACATCACGGAACCAAGAGAGTTTCGAGAGTCCCGTGTAGCGGATGGTCCAGTTGGGCAGCAGACGTGTCAGTGCGGGGAAGAAACTGAGACTGTTTCCACCACTGCTGGTATAGGCAGAGAGGAAGGCAGGAATCATCACACTGGCGCTATAGGGGTCGACTGTCGTGCCATATTGTGCCTCAGCCCTCTGCTGATAAGACTCCAAGATGCCGCAGAACCGCTCGAAGGAGGCAGAATGGAAACCGTTATTGGCATCGCCGATACCCTCTAAGGCAGACTTCAGGGAAATCGTCGTCATCGTAAACGTTCCACTTTGGGTGGTAGGCATACCCTCGTACATATACTGTATCGACCGCGCCTTGGTCTCCGTACGGCTGGCGTTCAAGTCAATCTTCAGGTCACGGACAGGCTCTAAGGTCGCCCTGACCTGTAAGTCGGTGGTCATATTCGTCGTTGCGGGAGTCGCCACGCTATCGTTATTCAACAGCCATCCGTTGTCATTAGCCTTTTGCAGATAACTGTCGCCAGTCAGGCCGAAGGCAAAGCCCAGACCAGGAGCCATGACACTACCTGTCCGTTGTCCGAAGGCATCTCCGATGGTGGGGAGGAATCCTGGAATAGACATGGCGTATTGGTTGCGATACGAGACACCGATGGAGCGTACCATCATTAGGAAGCGGGCTGCCGACTGAGCGGGACTGTACCACCATTGCTTCTCTGCGGGTTGCTTGGGCGTGACGCTCAGCATCAGTTGGATGGTGTCACGGTTGTTGATGCGGATACGGTTGTCATCCAGCACCTTGTATTTCAGGTTATATTTCTTGCCGTCTTTTGTGCGAGCCACGACGGTGAGTCTTTTCGACTTCTTGCCGTGGTTGACGATGATGGAGGAGTCAGCCATGAGGGTCACCTCCTTCTGCCATGCGTTCTGGTTCTTGGGTAATGCCTTCTCCTCTTTGGCGTCTTGCTTGGCATTCTTAGTCTTCGTCGTCGTGTTTTTCTTCTGATTCTTGTTACTGGTGGTCGCCTTGCGGAACCGTTCGTTGGTCTTCTTCAAAAAGGGGACGTGGTTGTAGAGCGTCTCCATGTTGAAGTTACCATTGATATTCAACTGGCGGTTGTTGGCGATGGTATTTCCCAGATTCGTACCGTTCTCAAGGTCGGTACCACGTACCCAGTTGTAAGTGGCGTTATAAGTGGCGTCGCTGGTGATCCAGTCGAAGATAGGTACCTTGTTCAACGGTAACTGCAGGGAGGCTGTGAACGACTGCTGGTAGTCCAATGGTGTTCCGAAGTTGCGGATGCTATACCATACGGAGTCCTTCCATGCCTCGTAGCGGTCGGGGTAGAGGTCTCTGTTGATAGGACGCTCGTCATAGGGTTCCCGTATCTCCGCATGGGTAGCCGACTGGAAATTCATGTGCAGGTTTTTCGTCAGGTCCCAGCGGATGGAGAACTCACGGTTCCAGAGGAACTGGGAACTGAAGGTGGTGGGCAACTGTTGTCCTCCCAAGTCCTCCATGTCCCGTTCTTGCAACTCGTAATAGTTTCTCATCATCTCCGTATTGAAGGTGATATTCTGAGGCAACCAGTTCAGTCCGAACTGTTTGGGATACTGCATCCACTTCGATTTGCTCTTGCTTTTCTTGAAAGGTTCCCACGGCTTATAGACAGGAGTGTAGTTGTAGTTGAGGGAACCACGCCACTGGTCCTCTTTCTCATAGACGGTGGTCTCACCACTGGTATAGCGGTGGGAGTGGCTATAGGAGAACGAGAAGTTCGCGGGGTCGTAGGGCATCGGATGCCGTTTGGTCTTAATGCCCACGCGCACATTCGACAGGGAGAGGTTGGTGTTCGTCGTCTTGGTGACGGCGATACTCTCGATGGAGTCACGCTCATGCTGGTCGAGGGCGGCATCCAGTGCGTCTTGCAGTTCCATGTCCGTGTCTAGCGGGTTGTATTTGGGTCGTTTCTCCTCTTTGGTGACAGAGTAATACAAGGGTGCGCTGACCATCGCCTTGTCAGGGAAGAACTTACCCAAGTCCACATTGGCGGTGATGGAGTAGGTCTTGTAGTCGTCCGTCGAGCGTTGCAGCACACTTTCCTCCAGACCTCCGAAACCTGCTGTCATGATCTTTCCCGTCATATTGAGCGATCCCACATCCGACAGTTGCATGTTCAAGGCACCACTTGCCGCCCAGCCGCCGTTGCTGTTGAAGTCCATCAGGCGCAACTCGTTCACCCATACCTCTCCCGACTTCTGCTCGCCAGAGATGTTACGCACACCAATCATCATGGTCTTCACCTCTCCTAGCGAGGGATTACCCATGATGCTGACGGTATTTTTGGGATGGCTGGGGTCAGGCTTTGAATAGAGTTGGTTGAAGGAAGCGCCTCCTGCGGCACGTGACTTGTTACGTTCCTTCTTCAGGCTCGTGAACACCGTCATATCCATGTCGAGCATGTTATCCTGAGGCCATACGGCACGGCAGTCCTCTACATTGTATTTGTTGTAGTCGTTACGGTCGGGTGTCAATGTGAGTGGGATCTCATACTCGTAGTAGTTGTTCTTATAGTCGTTACCTAAGCGGATGAAGACGGCAAGTTCACCATTTTTCAGGTTGTTGTCGTCAATCAGGTGGTTGGCATGGGTGAACATCTGCAGATGCTTATAGCGGCGCAAGTCCAGCATGGTGTTCTTATAGACCCCCTTCGACTCGCCAGGTGACAGATGGCGTACCACCATGTTCATCGATTGCTCGTTCTCCTCCACTAACTGGGGCTGTGAGGGGTCTGTCGCTCTGCTGATACCTGGGGGTAGCACGTAGTTGACAGGTCGCTTGTCGTTGTTCTCCTCGATGTTGACGGCACTGACCTCCAGTGTTCCGCTCTCTGGGGTGGTCGACAACTGCTGCTGGTAGATACGCCACTCGCCTCTCACCAGGTCGAGGGAACCGAAACGCAGTACGATTGGACGCTTGAACTGGGTGAGGAACATACGCATGAAGCGGACGCTGGTGAAGTCGCTGATGCTACCCACACGGTCGTCGTACTGGTCGAGTGGAATGCGGAACTGGTACCATTTCACTGTCTCACGGGTGCCATTGCGCAGGGCGACACTCGCCTCACGGATATCCGTGATATGGTTGTAACCCAGTTGCATGTCCTCGGGACGGATGCTTATCTTATATTGATAGTACCGCTCATACTCATTCAGCGTATAGTCTTGGTTGATATCCTCCACGTCAGGGAAGGTCTTGTAACTTGTGTCGTACCCTTCTGTCTGCTGGTCGCTGTCTGGCGAGTTGCCCTGTGGCATGTTGATGCGCTTGTAACGGTCGAGGATAGAGGCCTGTCGGGCATCGTAGTCAGAGCCACGGAAATAATGGTAGTTGTCGTTGGCGGGGTCGGCGTTCCATGCGGCACGGACACTATCATTCACGTTGACATTCTGGAGGAAATTGGCATAGGCGGGTTTGGCTCGCTCCTCCTCATCCGTCAAGCCATTGAAACCGACATCCTGTTTGGCACGTGCTCCTGAGGAGGTGGCAAAGGCATAGGTCTGGGTAGGTTGGATAGGAACCTTACCCCATGCGGTGTTGGTGAAACTGCCAGTGCCGTCCACAGGCATCCCGCTCTCATAGAATTTCTTGCCATCCCTCAGCACGTCCTCGCTGACCTCACCCAGATTAATGTAGAGGTCACCGCCATATTCTGAGGCATCACTCTGTTGGTTGGTATAGATGAAGGGATCCAGCAGCCAGAACTCGATATACTCCACGTTTGCTGTCTCGAAATCGTTGGTCTCCAACTTACGCATCATACCGCCCCATCGCTGTTGCGGATTGGTCAGCAGTCCGTTGAAGTCCACCTCCGTCGACAGGTTATAGGCACCTCGCTCCTGTGGGTAATAGGCAAGGTCGAGGATGGGCAGGGTCGCTGTAGCCCCGCTGTAGGTGCTCTGCTGACGGTTCGGATAGAGTTCACTCACATAGACAGCGCGGACATAGTGGTTGGACAACTGCTCAAGGTCGCTCTTAATATGACTGGGTGTCAGTGAGGAGGAACGGTAGGTAAACAACGGGTCGATGTTATACCATGAGAGCAGGGAGCGGTTGAAACCACTGGTCACGGAGTCCTTGTCAGCCTGTTCTTTGAACATCGACGGCACACTGGACATGATCCAAGCCTTAGGCTCACTGACATCAATGGCGTTCTTGGCATTCTCGAAGTCGTCAATGTATGAGGCGTTATCCTGCGTGCCGCTTGCCTGTCCTGCTATCAGTTGGGCAAACTCGCCGGTGAATGTGATATAGGAGGGTTGTGTACAATGCAGGAAAGGCAGTTTGTTAAGCATGTTGGTGAGCCACTGGCTCTCATGCTTCCAGTTGATATTCACGCCCCATAGGGTATTGCGTAGCGGTTCCGAGCCCATGGTGACCTTCGAGGTCAGTGTCTGTTCCGTGAGATGCTGCAAGGTACCGCCTATCTGCAAGTCTTTCGAGAAGTCATACTCCCAGTTGAGTCCTAGCATGGTCTTGCGCTGCATGCCGTAGTCGGTGTTGCTCTCCAGCGAGACATTGACACTCGTGCCTGCGTCGATGATGCTTTGGTTGAGGATGGTCACCTCACCTGCCGAGTAGTCGACACTATAGTCGGAACCTTCGTTGAGGATGACACCGCCAGCCGTCACGACAACAGAGCCTTGTGGCACGTTATAGGCACCTAACGAGATCACGTTTGCCGAGGTGCCTTTAAACTGTCCTACCAACAGGTATTTGTTCTTGTCCGTCATCTGCTTTGCCGCAGTACGGGTGGTGTCGTAGAGTTCGCTGAAGGTGTATCTCTCTACCTTGTCAGCCGCTACGTTGTTGCTCTCTAAGAATTGGCGCAGGGTCTTTCCGAAAGGCTCTGCTGACGGGAAGAAGACACGACCCTCACTGACGGTATAGCCTTCCACAAAGTCAAAATAGCCATTGGGATGGGCGCGGTTGTTATTGTCCAGACGGTCACAGCCCAGTCCTTTCAACAAGGTGATGTCCTTGACTTCAGGAATATAGGTCAGGTAGACACCTGCTGTATCACTCTGAAACTTGATGTCCAGACGGAATTTCGTCTTCTCCACATTAGAGGCGAGGTAGTAGACGTTCTTCATCATCAACCGCCAGTTCTTCTGTTGCGGGTTGTTGCTGGTGTTTTTCAGTGACTTGACGAACAGTGCCTCACTGGCATTGGTGCGGTCGCTGGCGAACTCGCCCACCTGATAGGTGCGCCCGCCATAGGTGAACTCATAGGCGACGGCAAGCACCTGGTCTGTCTGTAAACTGGTTTTGAGGGAGATGTATCCCAATGCCTTGTTGACGGTATATTCCGAACTGGTCAGTAGTCGTGCGGAGGCAAGTTTCTCGTAGTCGACACTACCCGTGAAATCATTGACACCATCGAGGACGGTGGATGTCTGGTCGATATTGCGAGCCTCCGCATAGGTTGTCGTCATGCTGTTGTATTCGTCGTTGGCACTATTGCCAGGTACGTCAGAGACGCTGCCACCATTGCCCCAACGTGCGGAGGTGCTCTCGCCGAGGTCGGTCAATGCCACGATATTACGGGTGTTTGCCGTCGTCCCGGTCTTATTGGTCACCCATACCTCCACACGGGTAATCTGAATACCACTCATGAGGTTGGGCAGTTTCTGCATGGCATCGTCGTAGTGCTCTCTGAAATACTGGGCGAGGAAGAAATGGCGGTTCTCCTCGTAGTCGGCGATATTCAACTCGAAGGGGGTGAGTTGCACGCCACCTTTAGAGGAGACACTGGTAGTGGTGGATTTCTTCTGAGAAAAGACGGTCTGCAGTTTCAATTTACCAAACTGCATGTCCGTGCGGACACCAAACAAACTGGAGGCACCTTTGATCAGGGAGTTGTTGGTGGGGAAGGTGACATTACCAGCCTCGATGAGTTTGATGATCTCATCCTCCTTGCCCTCATAGCGCAGTTTGATGTTCTTGGTATCGAAATCGAAGGTGGCATCGGTGTTGTAGTTCAAGTTCATGTTCACCTTGTCGCCCACTTTACCTGTCACGTTCAGGTTGATCTTCTCGTCGAAGTCGATAGCCTTGGTCTTCCTGTTGCGCTCAGGCAACGAGGGATTGTCGATATTCTTGAAGTTGGCGCCCAGTTTCAGTTCCGCTGTTCCTTGCGTCTTGATACGTACTCCACCAGGACCGAAAATCTTCTCCGCAGGTCCTAGGTCGAAGTGCATATCGGCAAAGTCAAACTTCTCCTTTCCCTGAGCGGCATAGTTGGCGGCGTTCTTCTGACGGAAGAAACTGCGCAACTCGCGCTGGCGGCTCCATTCTTGATATTCCTCCGGGGTCATCAGAATAGGGGCATTCAGATAGGAACTGCCTATCTTGGAACCAATCAGATAGACCCCTGTGGAGTCGTCGTACTCTGCCTGTTGCTTGATATTGTCAGGCATACGAAGGTCGACGGCGGAACTGTCAAGGTCGCTGACGTACACAGGGGTGGTCTTCTTGATTTTCCAGCGGGGATGGAGCAGGGAGTCGGGAATCTCCTCGTCGGCAGCCAGTACGGGTTGCTCCTTAGGCGCAGTGTCTTTCTTCTCTTTCTGCGTCTTGTCGTCTTGCGGAGACATGGCGAATGTGCCGATGCTCAGCAGGATAGCGGCGATATAGGCAACCCGTTTGCTCAACACTTACTTGATTTGTTTGAGGGCGAGTTTGACAACTTGCTCCACAGGAGCGTCGGGGTTCTCTTGCAGGATGGCAACGACCACCTTCTGCGTGGGCGCAGGGGCAAAGCCCAGCATGGTGAGTGCAGATACAGCCTCGTCTTTGACGGCATTGTTGACAGGGGCTGCGACAGAGCCGCCAGCGGGTATCTCCTCGGCAATGCCCAATGCGACAATCTTGTCACGCAGGTCGACGATGATACGCTGGGCGGTCATCTTACCAATGCCCTTGATGCCCTTCACCACACGCTCATTACCTGTCGAGATGGCGTTGCAGAGTTCCTGCACACTCATCGACGACAGCATCATGCGAGCCGTGTTGGGACCAACGCCACTGACGGTGATCAGCAGTTCGAACATCTCACGCTCCTTCTTGTTGACGAAGCCGTACAGGAGATGCGCATCCTCCCTGATGGACTCATACACATAGAGTTTGACCTCCTTCTTCCCTTGGATGGCGCTGAAGGTGTTCAGCGAGATATTCAGTCCATATCCCACTCCTGCGGTCTCGACCGTTGCCAAGGCGGGGGTCAGTTCGGTCAACTCCCCCTTGATATACTCTATCATAGTTATAAGTAATGTATTAATACAACCATATAAACGCAATTTGCTTACGATTTATTGTATTTCGCCTATAAATACAGGTAGATTGTTGCAAAAGGTAACTTTTTTAGAAAATAATCTATCCTTTCGATAGGTTTTTCGTTGAAAAGATGTAATTTTGCAACCGCAAAGGACATAAAAACAACTAAATAAAAGATTGAGCAGTTATGAAAAAGATTCGTGCCGCCGTCGTTGGATACGGTAATATCGGTAAGTTCACCATCGAGGCTTTGGAGGCGTCAGCCGATTTTGAGATTGCAGGAGTAGTACGCAGAAATGGTGCCGCTGACAAGCCCGCAGAGTTGGCTCCCTATGAGGTTGTGAAGGATATCAAGGAACTCAAGGATGTTGACGTGGCGATTCTTGCCACCCCGACCCGTTCTTGTGAGGAATATGCCAAGCAGATTCTGCCGTTGGGTATCAATACTGTCGACTCATTCGATATCCACACCAATATCCGTGGCTATCGTGAGCGTCTGATGGAAATCAATAAGAAAACAAATACTGTCAGCGTGATTGCCGCAGGATGGGACCCGGGCTCTGACTCTATTGTCCGCACGCTGATGCAGAGTCTCGCTCCCAAGGGACTGAGTTATACGAACTTCGGACCTGGCATGTCGATGGGACATTCTGTCTGCGTCCGCTCGAAGGCTGGTGTGAAGAACGCCCTGTCGATGACGATTCCCCTTGGTGAGGGCATCCATCGCCGTATGGTCTATGTGGAGTTGGAGGACGGTTACACCTTGGAGCAGGTGACCAAGGATATCAAGGCAGATCCCTATTTCGCTAACGACGAGACTCATGTCTTTGCTGTGGAGTCAGTCGATGCTGTCAAGGATATGGGACATGGCGTGAACCTCGTGCGTAAAGGTGTGAGTGGTAAGACCCAGAACCAGCGTCTGGAGTTCAATATGAGCATCAACAACCCTGCCCTGACCGCTCAGGTATTGGTCAATGTGGCTCGTGCCTCGCTGCGTCAGCAGCCTGGTTGCTATACGATGATTGAGATTCCTGTCATCGACATGCTGCCTGGGGAGCGTGCTGACCTCATCGAGCATCTGGTATAAATCAAGTTGAGAATATAATGAACAGACTACGCCTAAACTACACTATCATGATGCTGCTGTTGCCTGCCTTGGCGATGGCACAGGACTATTCGAAGTATTATCAGAACCTGCCAGTAAAGGTGGCGCAGGTCAGTCGCCCAATGATTCCTACTCATGAGGTGAGCCTTACGGAAGTAGGAGGTGTCGGCGATGGGGTGGTCCTTAATACGGAGGCATTCACGAAGGGAATCAGTAAACTGAATAAGTTAGGCGGTGGTCGGCTGACAGTCCCCGCTGGTGTCTGGCTCACGGGACCGATAGCCCTCAAAGATAATATTGAACTGCATCTTGACAAGAACGCCATCATCTATTTCTCTCCTGACAAGTCGCTCTATGTCGACAAGGAGGGAAAGTCGAGCAGGGTGGAGCCCTGTATCAAGGCTTCGAAACGCAAGAATATCGCTATCACGGGTAGTGGTATCATTGACGGTAACGGTGCCCAATGGCGCCCGGTGAAGCGTAGTAAGGTGAGTGACGTGGAATGGAAGGCATATCAGGAGATAGGCGGCGTGGAGCGCCAGAACGGTACCCTGTGGTATCCGTGGCAGCGTAAGTCCGGGCTCCCTGATATCAAGACGACACCGGAGGAGCAGGAGAAGATGCGTAATGACTTGGTGCGCTTCACGGATTGTGAGAACGTGCTCTTCGAGGGTGTCACCTTCCAGAACGCCCCTAAGTTCCATGTGCATCCCTGCAACTGTAAGAATGTCATCGTAGACGGTATCACGGTGCGCTGTCCCTGGAATGCCCAGAATGGTGACGCGATAGATTTCAGCGATGTGAATGTCGGACTGATTGTCAACTCCGTGGTGGACGCTGGTGATGACGGACTCTGTATGAAGAGTGGCAACTATAAGGAGAATGCCGTGGCAAACGGCTGTGAGGATATCGTGATACAGGACAATACCGTATATCATGCCCATGGCGGTTTCGTGTTGGGTAGTGAGACCATCACGGGGATGCGCCGTATCGTGGTGCGCCACAACCGTTTCAGTGGTACGGACACAGGACTGCGCTTCAAGAGCGGACTGGGTCGTGGCGGTAAGACTGAGCAACTCTACGTCAGCGATATCGTGATGACTGACATCAAGGATGAGGCTATCGTCTTCCAGTGCGACTATCTCGACCGTCCTGCTGGCAGCAACGAGAATGAGGTGCCTACCTTTACGGAGGAGCAGCGCAAGAAAGCCCCGGACTTCCAGGATATCCATATCAGCAACGTGGTGTGCTACGGTACCAAGACGGGAATCCGTGCAGGGGGTATTCTCGGACTCGACCTGGTGCACGATATCGAGATCTCCAACTGTACGATAGCCTATACGAAGAACGATAAACTGATTGACGAGAAAACTACCAAACTGACACTCACTGATGTCAAGTTTGTGAATATGAACCAATAAGAACAATGAATAACAGGGGGATCATGGACATCTCCGATGAACAGGTGCTCGACAATGCCGGCATTCGTGTGACGGCAGTGCGCCTGATGGTTTGGCGACAGGTCCGTCATGGTTTTCATGATGCTTTCAGTCTTGCCGACCTAGAGGCGAAGATGCCGACGGTAGACCGCTCTACCTTGTTTCGTACCCTGACCTTACTGGCTGAGGCTCATCTTCTGCATAATATCGACGACGGCTCTGGCTCTCAGAAATACTGTGTCTGCCATTTGGACGACACACGCCATTGCCACGGACATGTGCATCTGACGTGTCGCCAGTGCCATCGAACCTATTGCCTGACCGATGTACATATTCCGTCTGTTCCCCTGCCTGCTGGCTTTGTTCAGGAAGAGACGGAATATGTCGTGAAGGGCATCTGCCCGACTTGTGCGAAGAAAGCATAATACTATCTATTTCTGACAAACTGTCGCTTTGTTCTGCCGTTATGGCAGAATAAGGGGCACTGGCACGTTAGTTGTACTATCATGGGTGAATGCGGAAGTGAAAACGGAGGCACTCAGGAGATAAACAACATTAACGAACAATTAAAAATAGAATTAGGAGGTATGATTATGTTACCAGTATTCAAAAACAGTTGGTTCCCAACCATGTTTGACGAGTTTATGAACAATGATATGATGGCTTCGACCAGAAATACTGCTCCGGCAGTGAATGTCAAGGAAGACGAGAGCGCCTACACCATGGAGGTCGCAGCCCCAGGTATTAAGAAAGAGTATTGCAGGGTACACCTGAACGAGGACGGCAACCTGAGCATTGCCATCGAGAATAAGATGGAGCACAAGGAGGAGGACAAGAAGCAGCACTACCTGCGCCGTGAGTTCAGTTACACGAACTACCAGCAGAACTACTCATTGCCTGAGGATGTTGACAAGGAGCAAATCTCGGCAAAGGTCGACAATGGCATTCTGACCGTTGTGTTGCCAAAGATGAAAAAGGAGGAGACGAAGGTGTCACGTATGATTGAGATTTCCTAAATCGGCATGATTCTTCGGAAAAGGGAGACGGACTTTTGCCCGTCTCCCTTTTTGTTTTTACCAAGGACTAATCGTCATACCAAACAGAAACCACATTTTCTCCTGGCGAGGGTTGGCATGGACCTCGGCAAAGAGAGGTAGTGAAAAAGTCTTGCTGACGGCAAGCGGATAGGTGGCTCTTAGCGATAGACTGGTGATGGCGAAGCCATTGGTGTCATAAAAGGTAGTGGCATAGGGTACGGCACCCATGGTGGCGCTCCACTCACAACCGCCCAACAGGAAAGGCACACTTGCCTCAAGATAAGAGGAATACGCCCGCTTGTCTTTTTTGTTGACTCCGTCATACCCGGCGAAATTGGTATACCATCCCAGCGAAGCCCATCCGAAGTCATAGCAGAGATGTGCCTCCAAAGTGTGGCTGGTGGTATGGGCGGCATAGTCGAAATACTTCGTGTCGTGGTCGTAGCCCTCATCCGACCAGTAGTCGGTGAGACCAATCGTCAACCCCTTCCACGTATAGTCGAGGGTGACATCTATCTCGTAGGGATCCTCGTGTTTGGAGATGCCAGCGCTCCCCCAGAGGGAGAGGGACAATCCTTTATAGCCAACGCCCAAGGTGGGCTGCACGCTCACATGTCCTAAGTCCTGTCCACGCCAGATATAGTGACTTACCAGATCGGCACCGAGTGACACCTGTACGGAGTCCTGTGCCGTCATAACGATACTCTGAAAGAGTAATACGAATAAAACGGAATATTTCCTCATACCTGATTACCTTTATATTCTACCAGCATCATGGTGATGTCGTCGCTCTGTACTGCTCCTTCGGCATGTTGCTTGACGGCATCGTATACAGCGTCCACATAGTCGCGTGGCGACAGATCGCCTTGTTGTTGGATTGCCTCAAGACCTCTAACAGTTTCTCCTCTCCGAAGAGACCGGCACGGATGTCCTCTGCCTCTGTCACCCCATCGGTATAGAGGAAGATGCCGTCGCCAGCCTGCAACTGTGCATGCTCCTCCTCATACTCAAAGCCATCAAAAACACCTAGTGGCATATTGACCTTCGGACTTATATAGTCGAAGACGACCGCTCCCTCTTTCTCCCGTCGTAAGACAGGGGCGTTATGCCCCGCATTACAATAATCCACCTTTCCTGTCTTCAAGTCGAGTACCCCCAGGAGCATCGTGCAGAACATGTTATAGTCGTTGCCGTCGGCAAGTCCTCTGTTGAGCGCCATGGCAATCTCGGCAGGAGAACTGGCATACGACGTGATGTTACGGAACAGACTGCGCACCATCGCCATGAACAAGGCGGCAGGGACACCCTTTCCTGAGACATCGCCCACACAGAAGTAAAGGTGCTCGTCACGAATCAGACAGTCGAACAAGTCGCCTCCCACATCCTTTGCAGGTTTCAGCATGGCATACAGGTCGATATCCGTACGCTCCGGGAAGGGAGGCATCTGCTTGGGCAGCATCGCCATCTGGATGCCCGACGCCACTTTCAGTTCACTCTCCATACTTGCCTTGCTTGCCGTTGTCGTTTTCAGTTCCTCCACGTAGTTAGCCAGTGACCGTTGCATCTCCGCGAAGGAGTCGCGGAACTGGCGTACCTCGTCGTGCGTCCTGACCACAGGCAACTGTGTCTGGAAATTACCCTTGGCAACCTCCTGTGTCGACTGGGCGATAGTCTTCAAGGGGCGTAGTTGAATATGGATGATGAGATAGGTGACTGCCAAGATCAGCAGGAGGGTGACGACTCGGAAGAAAATCATAAAGGCACGTAACTGATTGGGCTTCTCCATGATCTTGCGGGTAGGATAGGTGAAGCCCACCGCCCACTGCACTCGTTTCACAGGCGCATAGTAGATGAGGTAGTCGTCATCGTTCTCCTTGTCCTCCGATTCGTCGATATACCGTTTGTCTATCGTGTCCGACCCTCGCTTGCCTTGCAGCATCCGTTGGGTGAGTTCCAGGAATTCCGTGTCTTTCTTCGAGCGTGCTAACTTCAAGGCATCCACTGACAGGATACTGTTGGAGTCAGGGTGGCAGATGTATTTCGCATCACGGCTCAGCACACTGATCTGCGAGTACGCATAAGGCTTTGCCTCATTGACGATACGCTGTACCCAGTGCAGGTTCACATCGGCGCATAACACGGCGTAGATCGCTCCCGTCTCATCGTGCAAGGGGACGGAGTAAGTCACCATCGGTCGTTTGGTAGACATGGAGTCGATGTAGGGCAGACACCAGTAGCCCTTATCCAGTTTGGTGGTATACACCCAGTTGCTGTCCGTCTCCAGATAGCAGAAGTCATGCTCAGGACCTCCGATCTCATCCTCCTCGTAAGAGCCGTCAGAGGGGTTGTACACCACCGTTGGGGCGAAGTAGCGACCGTGCTTGGGGAAGAAGTTCTCCTTATAGAGCATGGTGACCGCCTCGATGTCCTTGTTTGCCACGATCAACTGGCTCAGTAGGGTGTAGACTCCTTGTTCGTCGAAGGCGAGCATATTGGCGTAGGAGGCTGCCGTGTTGACTGCCGTCTCCACGTTCGACACACGGTTGTCAATCACCGTGATGGCGACATCCATAGCCTTGCTGGCCTGGTAGTGTACCTCTGCGGATACGATGTCCCGTACATGGCGTATCTGCCACACACCACCCACCAGCAGTACCAATAGCACAAAGAACTGTATGAGAAACGCAGTCCGTAAGGCAATCGACTCTCTGATGGATTTGGGAATGAGATGTTTCATTGACTTGATGTTCGTTATTTCTTGGTTAGTCTCGCATACGGCTGTCCCATCAGCGAGAGATCGTTGTTATGGCACAGTTCCACCTCCACGCCTTTCTGGAAGATCAGGACGATGTCAGAGCCGCCAAACTGGAAGAAGCCCATCTCGTCGCCCCGCTTCAGAGTCTGTCCGACATGCAGAGAGGGAATCCAGTTGCAACTGCATATCTGCGACATGCCCACCGGCAGCATTGCCACCAGTCCGTAGTCCTCCGTCTCGATGATGGCGCAGGAGCGTGTCTCCACCATCTGGAAACCGATATCGTTGACGTAGTAGTAGAGTTTCTGCTCGTTATCCCACAGCGTATAGCCGCCCCCAGCCGATACCCCAGGGATGGTGCGCAGTTCTTTCAGGATGCCGTCGACAGGGGCATGATATCGATGGTAGCAGTTGACATCGAGGAACGTATGGGTCAGCGTTCCCCCAGCAAAGGCATCCTTGTAGGGGGAGTTCTCTCCGATAAGTCCTGCGATGTCGGAGATCATCGCCGTCTTGATCTGCAACCGCTCCTCAGGGGTATACACCAACTGGTTATCATCGCTGATAGCCCAAGTGCCTTTCGGATAGGAGTCGGCAGGCAACACCACCTCTGTGTCGGAGATAGGACGCACGTCGGGTGACACCAGACTGCGGGCAAAGAACTCGTTGAAAGTCTTCCATTGGTTGCCCTCGCCATACCATCCTTCCATGAAGCCCCAGTCAGGGTCGGATGCCACCATGTTATAATATGTGTCGTTCCAACTGTCCGTTGTCGACAGCCAGTCGCCCCAGGAGTTGCTATAGGTGGACAGCCAAGAGGCGAATGGTTCCACAAACTCCACCGTGGGATAGAAATAGCCCCTGTCACGCAACTCGTCCAACGGCTGGTCGACCACAAACCAGAAATAGCCGATGCCCTGGTCGGTACGCCCATAGAGGGAGTGTCCATAGTCGTTGGGGGCAGGCAGCATCATCACCTCCCAAGGCAGGCAGCGCACGTTCCTGTCGATGAAGTCGTAGAACTCCTCCAAGGTCTGTGCGGGGTTATACTGGCGGTCAGGGTTGATCTTGGCAGCCTGACGGATGGCATGCTCCAGCAATTGCTTGACTTCCGTGTTCGTCTCACAGATCATCATAAGTTGTTGCGCCGCCTCCGTATGGAGGTCCCTGTCGCCTCTACCTGTCGTCTCGTCATCCTGACAGCCGGTCAGCAGCAAGGGAATCACCAGCAATAGGTACCAAAGATTCCTGAGTTGTTTTTGTTTGGTCATCACATTGAATTTGCATACAAAGGTACAAAGAAATTTTGAGATTTAGCAAGTTTTCTGCTTGGAAATGACTATCTTTGCACCCAAATGGGAAAAATGAATCATACAAAAGAAGAACACCGCGACGAGTTGATCCAGAAGAATATGGGGTATGTCGTGACGCTGGCACGGCAATACACCTCCGAGTTGTTGAGTACCGATGACCTCATCAGTGAGGGAAGTATCGGACTCATCAAGGCAGCGGAGAAATACGACCCCAGCAGAGGAAAGCCCTTTGTCACTTTCGCAGCCCCTTATATCCGCCATAGCATCGAGGAGGCTATCCGTAAGGTGACGGGCGAGATTCCTGTGCTCTCTACCGATGAGTCGCTGCCCGTGGGCTCGAAAAACAACTATACCCTGTTGAACGTGCTGGAGGACACGGATGCGAAGAAGGCTGACCTCGATTTGGAGCAGGCTTCTCTCTCCGATGACCTTATCCGTGCCATTGTCGTGCTTAACGAGCGAGAACAGGCTGTCGTCAAAGGTTTCTTCGGTATTGGCGGCGAGCGTAAGACCATGGCGGAGATCGGTGTGGAACTCGGACTGAAACGGGAACGGGTGCGCCAGATTCGTGACAAAGCGGTGCGGAAACTCCGTAAGGCTTCTATTGAGAAATAACTAAAACCACTAAGATAATGAGACTTTTCCTTCTTGCTGTCTGCACTCTCCTGAGTGTGGCAAATGCCTCCGCACAGCGTGAGACCGTATTGCTGAACAACGACTGGACTTTCCATCTGGGCGATGCCGCCTCGATGCAACAGGACTTCACCCATGGCACCGAGTATTTTACCTATCGCGCCAAGGCGATCGGGCAGAACAAAGGACCAGTTGCCGTTGACTTCAACGACTCCACATGGACGCATGTCAACCTGCCTCACGACTGGGTGGTTGACCTGCCTTATGATGGTAAGGCAAGTCATTCGCATGGCTATAAGCAGGTGGGATGGAAATATCCGCAGAACTCCATCGGTTGGTATCGTAAGCACTTCACCGTTGACAAGCAGGATGAGGGAAAGGCTATCAGCATCCGTTTCGGAGGTATCTTCCGTAACGCACAGGTGTTCTGCAACGGCTTCTATCTGGGTACGGAGCCCAGTGGCTATGCCTCTCAGGAGTATAACGTCTCCGAGTACCTGAACTATGGGGGCGACAACCTCATCACCGTGCGCTGCGATGCCATGACAGAGGAGGGATGGTACTATGAGGGCGCGGGTATCTATCGTGACGTGTGGCTCGTCAAGAAAGACGCAGGCAGTCATATCGATGATGTCTTCTACACGTGGAGAGACGGAGTGCTGAAAGTGAAGGTGGAGGCAACCGTTGACTATCAGAATATTCTTTATAATCAAGAGGGCGCCGTGGTGGCAACAGGTAAGGAGACACTCACCGTTCCGCAGCCACATTTGTGGAGCGACAAGAGTCCTTATCTCTATACGCTCAAGACGGTGACGGCGGACGGCAAGGATGCCGTCTATACCAAGGTGGGTCTGCGCACCATCACCTTCGACGCGAAGGAGGGCGTGCGCCTGAATGGGGAGCCCTTCAAGTTCAAGGGCGCAGACATGCACCTCGACCATCCAGGGGTAGGTGTCGCCGTCAGCAAGGAACTGTGGATCTATCGCATCAACAAACTCCGTGCGTTAGGGATGAACGCTATCCGTTGGTCGCACAACCCTGCCTCTGATGTGATGTTGGATGTCTGCGACTCATTAGGTGTGCTCTGTATTGACGAGAACCGCCTGATGGGTACCAATCAGGAGCATTACGACCTGTTGCGCCGTATGATTGTCGACCATCGTAACCACCCGTCTGTGGCACTGTGGAGCATCGGTAACGAGGAGTGGTGGATAGAGAGCGGTGACAAGGGCGAGAAGATAGCCCGTGCGATGATCGACTATGCCCGTACCATCGACGACTCCCGCCTGTATACCTATGGTAACAGCGGTGGCTTTGGCATCGTCAAGCAGGTGGATGTCCATGGCTATAACTATATCGTGCAGAATGATGTCGACAACCGCCATAAGGCTTATCCTGACTGGGTAGTGGTAGGCACGGAGGAGACGAGTGCCTGTGGCACCCGTAATGTCTATGCCACCGACTCCCTCAAGGGCTGGATGGAGAGTATCAATATGGCTGGTGAAGAGCGTAGCAACGGTGAGAAGAATGTCATCGAGCGTGGCTGGAAATTCTACCGTGACAATATCTGGGCTGGCGGACTCTTCTATTGGACGGGTTTTGACTACCGTGGGGAGCCGAATCCCATGGTGTGGCCCGCTACAGGTAGCCAGTTTGGTATTCTCGACTACTGCGGTTTTCCCAAGGACGAGGCGTATTATTTGAAGGCGGCATGGACCGATCAGCCCGTGCTCCATATCTTTCCCCACTGGAATCTGAAGGGTTGGGATGGCAAGGAGATAGAGGTGTGGGCATACTCCAATCTGGACGAGGTGGAGTTGCTGCAAGATGGCAAGTCACTCGGCAGACAGGCTCTCAGCAAGGACGGGCACCTTGTCTGGAAGACGACCTACCGCCCGGGTAAGTTAGTCGCCTATGGCTATCGTAACGGCAAACGTGTCATCACGGAACGTGTCGAGACAACAGGTGCCGCAGTGCGTGTCGAGGCTTCCGTCAGCAAGTCAACGCTCCGTCATGACGGACAGGATGTCGTGGTCGTCGACCTCACGCTGAAGGATCAGAAGGGGCGTTATGTGCCTGATGCCTGCGACCAGTTGCAGGTCAGTGTCATGGGTGATGCCGAGATTCTCGGCTGGGGCAATGGCGATCCGGGTTATAAGGTCGCTGAGCGTCCGCAAGGCTCCGACCGTCAGATAGCGACAATTCCCGCTTTTATGGGTAATGCCCAACTGCTCATCCGTGGTCTCGCCCGTTCCACCGACAGCCCCGTTACCATCACCATCCGACTTCCTCAAGGAGGCAATACGGTTGTTAGACTATAAACCATATCCTCGCACCACAAGTCAGTTGCGATAGATCGGGGTACCTTTAAAGAGTTCTTTTATGTTAAAAATAAAAGAAAGTGCGGAAAATGTTCCCAAATTTGGGAATTATTTTGTAACTTTGCCGCAGAATCACAAATAAAACTATGCAAATAGTCTTTGAAGATACTGATTTAGAGGAGTTGATCACAACGGGGCGCAATAGCAAGTACAAGAAGTATACCCGCAACGCAAAGTTTATGAAGGCACTCGCCACAGCATATAACTATTTGCGATTGTCAGAACGTACTAACGACCTTCGTTCTATCTCTTTCCTCCACTATGAACAACTTGCAGGAACCAACGGATTGAGTTCTATCAGAGTTGTAAATGGAATGGTGGAGCGCATACTATTCCGTGAGTTTGAAGGCGGAATCAAAATAATAGTTTTGAGTTTAGATGATACACACTATGGCAACAAGAAATGATAATCCAGTACCTTTTATGGCTGTACATCCAGGAATGATGATTAAGCCTGAACTTGAAGAACGAGGAATCAGTCAAAAGGATTTCGCCAAGATGCTTGGCACGCAACCTTCGCATCTGAGCGAAGTGCTTAATGGGAAACGAGCACTTTCGACGGAATTGGCGATGAAGATAGAAGAAGTGATAGGGCTACCTGCAAAGATTCTGCTATCAGCCCAAGCACAATATGATGTAGAGACCCTTAACACTCATGCGGCAAAAGCAGACAGTCAGCATGAGACCGTAGCAATTACCATCCCAATTCATGACCATAACCTGCTCCGTGAAATTGTCCGTCGTTTCGGTTGGGCATGTGTTTTGTAATCTATCACAATAACACTCACCGCTCTGAATCTTTCAAAGTGAATGAAGCGGTCTTCACCGAGGCACCGCCTACCACATTTGTGGTATGAGATGTCTAACACATTTGTAGTAAATTTGCGTTTTTTGTAAAAAAATGACACGAAAGTTTGTGAGTTTTGTTGAAAAGTGTTACCTTTGCACTCGTGTTTTCGAAAAATTAGTGATTTGAATTTATATTATTAACCAATCTTAATTAAGTATGAGTAAAAAGTTTACTTCTCTTTTGGTATTGGCAACAGCGATGCTGCTTGCAGTACCGACTCAGGCGCAGGTAGCCAAGAAACAGGCTCCCGCATCTAAGAAGTTTGAGGCACATAAGATGGTGTCTCCAAGAAAGACTGTCGCCATGGAAAAGGCTGTTGATGCCTACAAAGCCATGAAGGCAAGTAAAGAGGAAACACAAGTTCCTCTGCGTGCGAAGGAAGACCGTAACGCATTCCGTCCTTTTGCGTTCTCAGCCGTTCCCCAGGCTCCTCTGAAAATTTTGAAGGCTACTGGTGAGGTGGCTGATGCTCACGGTATTATTACCAAACCTGGTGATGGTGTACAAAAAGTATACACTCGTACAGGTCAAGGTTACAAGTATGCAAGTGGCTCTTCTACGTTGGTAGAGCAAAGTGGCGAAGCGCAAATCGTAGAGTGTGAGGATGGAACGATCTATTTCAAGGATATCGTTTCAACTTATGCTAGTGGAGCGTGGGTAAAGGGAACTAAAAGTGGTAATACTATCACAGTTCCTACCAAACAGCCAGTTAGCTACAATTCAGACTATAATGCTACGCTGAGTGTCCGTTGGGGCACAGGTGATGGTACAGCCAATGTAACTGCAGCAGATGACATTGCTGAGAACTTCACATTCATCGTTGACGAGACTGCAGGAACCATTTCTCTGCAGAACACTACTGCTACTCAGTTCATGGCTGTTTTGTGGGATGATGACAATTCTTATTCTGGAAATGGTGTTTTCGAAACAGTCTACACTTATGCTCATGATTATGTGGCTCCCACAATTGTGACAGTTACACCTCCAGCTGGTTTGACAACAGCAACATGGTACACGCAAGGTGATACTTACTCTTCATCTACTCTTACTCCGTTCAGAGGTGAAGTTACAGTCGGCTTCGATGGTAGTGATGTCTACTTGAAGGGAATCTTCAGTAACTTCCCTGAAGCATGGATGAAGGGTACAATTGAAGGTAGCACAGTTACCTTTAAAGATTTGCAGGTTCAGGGTACATCTGGTACATATACAATCTATGGTGTAGGTACAGATGGTAGCAATCTGCAGGACTTTACCATGACCTATGATGCTGAAGCAGGTAAACTGACCTCAGTAAACTATCTGTTGGCTAACGCAGCAGAAGACAGAGTTTTCTATATGACATTCATCTATGATATCACTATCACGAAGGACGCTCCTGCTGAGGAGGTCGCCGAGACAGGTGCTCCTGTAGATGTGATTCCTTACGAGAACAAGTTCGAAACAGCCGAAGAGCAGGCTCAGTTTGGTATCATTGATAGTAATTTTGATGGTAGCACATGGACTTTCGAGAAAGATGCTGTTAGCGGTAGCGATGGTTCTGCACGTTACAAATGGAGCAGCAGCAACGACGGTAATGACTGGTTGATTTCTCCAGCCATTAAGTTGACCGCAGGTGTTAAGTATCGTGTTGCATTTGATACTCGTTCACAGAGTAGTTACAATGCAGAGCGTGTAGAGTTGAAGATGGGTAAGGAGGCTAAGGCTTCTGCTTTGACTGAGCAGGTGATTGCTGCTACAGATGTGGCCTGGAATACCGCTTATGAGACTCTTGAGAACGAAGAGTTCACTGTTGCCGAGGACGGTTATTACCACTTCGGTATCCACGCCATCTCTGATGCAGATTCCTACTACCTCTGGGTTGATAACTTTGTTGTAGAGTTGGGTCTGAAGCCAGGTGCTCCCGCTGCTCCTGCTATCGAGGTGATCTCTGGTAATGTCGGTGACTTGACAGCCACGGTGAAGGTTACTGCTCCTACCAAGAATGCCGGTGAAGAGGATCTGACTGAGAATATCTCTAAGATTGAGATTCTCCGCAATGGTGAGGTTGTTGGTCAGTTGACAGATGTCGCTCCTGGTGCAATGAAGCGCTTCTTCGATGAGCCCGCAACTGCAGGCACCTATACCTATCAGGCAGTTCCTTACAACAGCGTAGGTAAGGGTGTGAAGAGTGAGAAAGTTAGTCTCTATGTCGGTGTTGACGTTCCTGCAGACCTTGAGGAGGTAAATGCCGTAGATAACGGTACATCCGTCACGTTCTCATGGACTCCTGTTGGTAATGTTGGTGCTAATGGCGGTTACGTTGATCCTACCACCGTTAAATATGGTATCTGGACCACAGAACTTGTTTCCTTCTGGGGCTTCACTTGGCTGGATCTGGCTGAGAAGATTGGTGAGGCAACTGGCACAGGTTCTGCTACTGTTGAGTTTAATACCGAGGAAGGCGATCAGCAGTCTATGGAGTTTGCCGTACAGCCCACGAATGAGATGGGTGCAGGTACTGAGGCATATGCTGATGCTCTGCTGATTGGTAAGTCTTATGAGTTGCCATTCAACGAAGGCTTCGCTGGCAAGACACTCCACTACTACTGGTCATCAAATGCATTCTTGGGTGTTTCTGAGGAGGCTACAGACGATGATGGCGTTTCCCTCACTCTTGCTACTCAGGACGCTTCACAGCCTGTATACCTGATTTCTGGTAAGATCAATATCAACAATACTGTTAACCCAACGCTCCTGTTTGATGCAAAGAGTGCTAACGTTAGTCAACTCTATGTGCTCGGTGCCAAGGACGGTGGTCAATTTGACGTGCTGCAGACAGTCAGTCTGACTGCTGCAAATCAGACAGTCAAGATACCTCTGACTTCACTCGCTGGTGGACGTTATGTACAGTTCGCACTCCTTGCCCAGTACACTACCCCGCTGACTGCTGACGATGAAGGAAATATCTTAGATTGGGGTGACAATATTGTCATCGACGCCATCCGTGTGGTTGACCTCTATCAGTACAACCTCGGTGTGTCAATTGCCGCTCCTGCTTCCGTAGTTGCAGGTCAGAAGGCTGCTATCAAGGCTACTGTAGAGAATAAGGGTGAGAATGCCGCTGAGGGTTACAGCATCGTCATCAAGGCTGGTGACAAGGAGTTGCTGAACGAGACCGTTACTGAGGCGCTCGCTCCATTCAAGAATGCTGAGTATACCGCAGAGTTGGAGACCACTATCTTCGACGAGGCTGGTGACGTAGCCATCACTGCTGAGGTTACTTACGAGAATGACCTAGAGCCAGACGACAACAAGACAGATGCTATCATTACCGTCAAGGAGCCTACCGCTCCAGCACCAGAGGGTCTGACCGCTACTGATAAGGGTGACGCAGGTGTAGACCTCGCATGGAGTGCTCCTTCTGTTTCTGCTACAGAGACGACAGATGATGTCGAGTCTTATGCAGACTTTGATAATGGTGGAGTGGCTGATGACCAGGGACAGTCTACTGGTGATACTGGTGCTATCGGTGAGTGGACTGTATTCAATGGAAACGCAGGCTCATGGGGCTATGGCTTCAATGGTACTCAAACAACGCTTGGTGATCAGGTAGCATTCCAGGTATTTAATCCTGGTGCTGTTTCTGCAAGCCTTGCAGCGTCTTATCCTGCACACAGTGGCGATAAGTACTTCATCTCTGCTTGTACGGCTGAACCTGAGGGTGCTGTTGCTCCGACTAATCACTGGCTGATCTCACCTGAGTTGCCTGGTGTCGCACAGACCGTTAAGTTCTATGTTCGTGAACTTGTTGCCGACTATGGTGCTGAGACTTTCGAGATTTTGGCTTCATCTACTGATAACAAACCCGAGAGTTTCACAGTAGTAGAGTCTAAGAGCACTTCATCTACCGAGTGGGAGGAAGTAAGCGCAGATCTGCCCGAGGGCACGAAGTTCTTCGCTATCCACCATACTTCTACGGATGTCTGGGCACTGCTCGTTGACGATATCACCTTCCTCGTTGGTGGTGCTAATGTTGCTTCTTACAACATCTACTACGAGGGTGAGTTGATCGCTACTGTAACTGGTGACGTGACAACATACACTGTTGCTGCTAACAAGATCCAGGCAGGTAACCATACGTTCTCTGTAACGGCAGTTTATGCTAATGGCAGCGAGTCTAAGCCTATCTCTGTACAGGCAGACGTAACTACTGGTATCCAGAAGATTGCTACCGATGGCAAGCCTGTAGACGTTTACGCACTCGATGGTAAGTTGGTTCGCCAGCAGACTAAGAGTCTCGACGGTCTGAAGGGTGTCTATGTCATCAACGGTAAAAAGGTTATGATTAAGTAAAATCATTAATAACTCTATGAAAGGAGCGCACTCGAAAGGTTGCGCTCCTTTTTGTGTTATTTTTATGTACCTTTTATACTTTAGTTTCATTTCTTTTTTGTATCTTTGCAGGCAAATTTTGAAATTTAATTATTTTCCAACTTCCCAATGAGAAACAATAGACTTATCTTGATGTTGGCGTTTGCTGTGGTTGCCCTTGTCGCTACGGCAACACCACGCAGCAAGCAACAGATGAAAGAGGCAGCCGTGCGGGCAATCAACGAGCAGCGCGCTGCCAAGCGAAGGGCACCTATAGTTGCTGGAGAACTACAGACCTTGAAGTCAACGGCGGCTTATGAGGTCCTTGGCTACGAGGGTGGTGGTTTTGCCGTCATGGCAAAGGACGACGTGGCACCTGAGGTGCTGGGTGTCTCTGCCAAGCGGTTTAATGAGGAGAACACCAACTTCCAATGGTGGCTGAAGGCAATCAGCCAGGTGGTGGAGAGTGCTGCTAATAATGGTGTGACACTGACTCCTATTGCCCCTGATCCCAGCAAGTTCCCCACCGCAGTGCCTCCAATGCTGACCACGGAGTGGGACCAGTTAGAGCCCTATAACCGTCTCTGTCCTACGCATAGTACTGGCGGACGCTGCTATACAGGTTGTGTGGCAACAGCAATGGCGCAGGTGCTGAACTATTTCAAGACACCAGAGCACGGCATCGGACAGCGTACCATCTACTACGGTAGTCAGGCAGTCACCGCGAACTTCGAGGAAGACTACTACGACTGGGATAATATGCTCGACAAATATACCTATGGCTATAGCGACACAGAGGCTAACGCAGTGGCTGTGCTGATGCGTGACTGCGGTGTTGCTGCCAACATGGAATATGGCGGTTCTACCGAAGGTGGTAGTGGCGCCTACTCACAAGATGCCGCCGATGGTCTGCGTACCTACTTCGGCTTTGCTGATGCACAGTGCATAGAGCGTGACAACTACTATGGGACCAACTATTACACGGACGCAGAATGGATGGACATGGTGTTCCGCGCACTCAGCGAGGACGGTCCTATCTACTATGGTGGCGCCGATACTTGGCAGGGCGGACACGCTTTCGTGCTGCATGGCTATAACGCAGAGGGTAAGGTGTATGTCAACTGGGGATGGAGTGGTGACGATGATGGTTACTACGATATCTCACTGCTGAACCCCTCCTACTACCAGTTCAGTGTCGGGCAGGATATGATTATCGGTGTGAAGGGTGCTCCCCGTGACTTGACCGATGAGGTTGTCGCTCTGACAGAGGCTGGTACACTGAGTTCTCAGATGACTGACGAGATGATAGGAACGGTAGGTAGTCTGAAACTGACTGGTGACATCAACTCCAGTGACCTGCGACAGATTCGTCGCCTTGCCGGTATTGACGAGCATGGGGAAAGGACGGTTGGTTATTTGCAGACACTCGACCTCTCGGAGGCTCGTATCGTGAGTGGTGGCGACCCATTCCTGATTGATGGCAGTAATGAACTGACGACAGCCGATAACGAGTTGCCACAGCGTGCTTTCTATGGTTGCAGATACCTCAAGAGCATCAAACTGCCTAACGGACTGAAAACATGGGGCGAGGGCGCATTGGCACTCTGCTCGATGCTATCAGATGTCGACCCAGGTACTCCAGCAGAGGATGCTGACTTCGTGATTGCCGATAACATCGTATGGAACAAAGACAAGACTGAGATCATTGCCGCACTGCCATCCGTCAGTGGGGTGTTGGATGTCGCCAAGGGAACGAAAACGCTCCATGACTATGCGCTTGCAGGATGTGCTCGCCTGACCAAGGTCGTCGTACCAAGCAGTATCGAGACCATCGGTCGTGAGGCATTGCGTAACTGTAGCGGACTGAGCGAGATCCGTATGGTGTCTCGTGAGGCTCCAACTCTTAGTGGCGCAGATGTCTTCGCAGGTATCTCTTACTACACCTGTAAACTCTATGTACCCAGTGGCAGTAAGACGAAATATGCGCAGAAGGCACAGTGGAATAGTTTCAAGGGCAGTGACTACGACAATATCTTGGAGTTTGGCTCGTCCGTCAAAGTGCGTAACACCATCCGTTACTATGGTGAGGAGAACCCAGAACTGACTTATACCGTACAGGGCGACCCCATTGAGGGAACACCAGTTCTTACCTGTGAGGCGACGATAGACTCTCCCGCAGGGCGTTATCCCATCACCATCGAGGCAGGAACGATCACTGACGAGAATGTGACACTGCTCGATGGCTATCTGGTGGTACAGAAGGTGAGTGCTACTGCCACCGTGGCTAATGTTACCCGTGAGGTAGGGCAGCCTGACCCTGAGTTCACACTGACCTTCGAGGGTCTGGTGAACGGTGACGAGGTGCCTGTATGGGTGGAGGAACCAGTCTTTACCTGTGAGGCTAACGCCGACTCTCCCGCAGGTGACTATCCTATCACCGTGACAGCGAAGGCAGAGAGTTATGACCTGACATTCGTGGCGGGTACACTGACGATTCTTCCTGCGTCAACAGGTATCAACAAAGTAACTGTCTCGGAGAACAGGAAAGATACGCCTTACTACCGCCTGAATGGACAGCGTAGTATGGTACCCTCGCAAAAGGGAGTTTATATCCACAATGGTCGTAAGATAGTTGTGCGATAGATGAATGATTTGACAAATTGGAGATGGGATTAGTCAACGGCTAATCCCATTTTTTGTGCCTTCTCCATCAGAAGTCGCATGAGAGGCTCACGCTCGTTCTCTACTTGATTGTCGAGGACGGCGTCTTTTAAATATTGCTTCAAGATACCTACCTCACGAGAAGGCTGCAGATGGAATAGTTCCATGATCTCATTGCCATCGATGACAGGTTGCAACAACCGTTTGTAGTCTTTCTCCTTCAGGTCGGCAAGTTTCTCACGCACCATCCGAAAATTCTCTAGGAACATTTTCTTGCGTACCTCGTTCTTGGAGGTGATATCTGCCTCGCAGAGCGTCATCAGGTCGTCGATATCATCACCAGCATCATTTAACAAACGGCGTACGGCGGAGTCTGTCACCACCTCGTCAGCAATGGCGATGGGGCGCATGTGGAGGTCGACGAGTTTCTGCACATACCGCATCTCTGCTCCCATGGGCAGTTTCAGGCGACGGAAGATATCCTGCACCATCTTCGCCCCCACATAATTGTGGTTATGGAAAGTCCAGCCTGTCTTCGGTTCCCATCGTTTCGTCTTTGTCTTCCCGATGTCATGTAGCAGGGCTGCCCACCGTAAATAAAGACTATTGGCTGTTTGCTGTTCGCTGTTTCTCACGACATTCTCCAACACCTCAAGCGTATGGTAGAAATTATTCTTATGGGCACGTCCGTCACGCTTCTCCACGATGTCTAAGGCGGCAAGTTCTGGCAGGATGATTTGCAAGAGTCCACTGCGCTGCAAATACTCGAAGCCAATACTGGGATGGGGAGCCATCATGATCTTGTTAAGTTCGACCTCAATACGCTCGCCGCTGACAATCTTGATGCGGTCAGCCATTCGCTCTAACGCCTCAAAGGTCTCTTCCTCAATCTGGAAATTCAGTTGGGTGGCGAAACGGATGCAGCGCATCATACGTAGCGGGTCATCGGAAAAGGTCACTTCCGGGTCGAGTGGGGTGGCGATGATATGGTCCTCTAAGTCGGCAATGCCATTGAAGGGATCCACTAACTCCCCAAAGCGCTCCTTGTTCAGACAGATCGCCATCGCATTGATGGTGAAGTCGCGACGGTTCTGGTCGTCCTCCAGTGTGCCGTCCTCCACGACAGGTTTGCGGGAGTCATGGCTGTAACTCTCTCTTCTCGCTCCCACGAACTCAATTTCTAATGGCTGTTGTCTTTTAGCCTTAGGCGGTTGGTATTTCACCTGCGCCGTTCCGAAATTGCGGAAAACGGACAGGTGAGCCTTATGTCCCAAGACCTTCTTCAGTTCTGAGGCTACTTGGATGCCACTACCCACTACGACGACATCGATATCGTCGGAAGGACGCTCCAAGAAGATGTCACGCACATAGCCTCCCACCACATAGCACTCCACGCCCAAACGGTCAGCGACAGCACTTATCTGATGGAAGATCTCACGGTCTAATATCTTTGCCAAAGCAGCATCAGAATAGAGTTTCATGACATTTTTTCCTTTTCGGCTGCAAAAGTACAAAAAAAAATTGTAACTTTGCATGCGAATATGGCAAAAGAAAACGAGAAAACGAATGTGCAGTTTGAGCAGGTGATGCAGGAATGCCGTAACTTGTTTGAGAAGAAACTCCATGACTATGGGGCTTCATGGCGCATCCTGCGCCCCCAGTCGCTGACCGACCAACTTTTTATCAAGGCAAAGCGAATCCGTTCCTTGGAGATCAAAAAGGAGTCGCTGGTGGGAGAAGGTATTCGCCCCGAGTTCATCGCCCTGATTAACTATGGGATAGTGGGGCTCATCCAACTGGCGCATGGATTCTCTGATACTGTTGACATGCAGCCCAAGGAGGCGATAGCACTCTATGACCGCTACGCTTTGGAGGCACTGGAACTGATGAAGCGCAAGAACCATGACTACGATGAGGCATGGCGTGGTATGCGTGTCAGCAGTTATACCGACTTCATCCTCACCAAGATAGAGCGTATCAAGGAGATAGAGAATCTCCAAGGTGACACGCTCGTCAGTGAAGGCATTGACGCCAACTATATGGATATCATCAACTATGCGGTCTTCGGAGCGATTAAGTTGAGTGAGGAGGGATGAGGAAGATTTTGGTAAATACCGCCCGTTTCGTGGTCGCTGTGACCTTTATCCTCTCAGGATTCGTCAAGGCAGTGGACCCGATGGGCACACAATACAAGATAGCCGACTATCTGGCAGCGATGCACTTAGCGCATGTGGTCCCAGACTTCCTGTCGCTCGTCGTCTCTGTCCTGCTGTCGGCAGCCGAGTTCTGGCTCGGCATCTGCCTGTTATTTGCCATCCGCCGTCGTGTAGTGTCACGCATTATCGTGGGTTGGCTCATCATCATGACACCTCTGACACTGTGGCTCGTTATCGCGAATCCCATTAGTGACTGTGGCTGTTTTGGAGATGCTATCGTACTTACTAACTGGCAGACTTTCTGGAAGAATGTGGTGCTGCTTGCCTGTGCCTTGCTAGTGGCATGGCAACCGTTGGAGATGATGCGCTTCGTGTCGCGTCCCAACCAATGGATCGTGATGAACTACACGGCATTGTTTATCCTCATCGTATCGGGAAAGGCAGTCTATGACTTGCCCTATTTCGATTTCCGTCCCTATCATGTGGGGGCTGATTTGCGAAAGGGATGGCAACAGATGCTAGAGGGTGAGGAGTCGCCTTATGCGGATCTCTTCATCGAGCGTCAGGATGGGACAGACATCACGGACTCGCTACTGAATCAGAGAGGGTATGTGTTTCTGCTTGTAGCACCTCATCTGGAGCAGGCTGACGAGAGCCAGTTTGACAAGATTAACCAGGTGTTTGAGTATGCGCAGGAGAAAGGCTATCCGTTCTATGGTCTGACGGCAAGTGGTGAGCGCGCCATTACCAGATGGCAAAACGGCACGGGTGCGGAATATGAGTTCTGTATGACGGATGATATCGTGCTGAAAACGATGATACGCAGCAATCCTGGACTGCTCCTGTTGCACGACGGAAAGGTGATCCGTAAGTGGAGTAACAACGACCTGCCCGACGAGGCAATGCTGGTTCAGCCCCTGGAGAAAGCGGAGATAGGGCAAATGCCAGAGGACTCTGTGCCTAAGAAGATTATGACTATCATTCTATGGTACGTGCTGCCCCTTGTCCTGCTCACAATAGCCGACCGTTTATGGGCATGGTCACACTGGGTGAAGAAAAAGGAAAAATCAAATAAGTTATATCAAATTTTAAAACGTAAAGACATGAGAAAGAAAATTGTAGCAGGAAACTGGAAGATGAACCTGAACCTGCAAGAAGGTGTTGCTCTTGCTAAAGAGTTGAATGAGGCACTTGCTGCCGACAAACCCAACTGTGGTGTTGTTATCTGCACACCATTCATTCACCTTGCCTCTGTCGCTCAGGTCATCAACCAAGACGTGATTGGACTTGGTGCGGAGAACTGTGCCGACAAGGAGAAGGGTGCCTTCACAGGTGAGGTGTCCGCCGAAATGGTGAAGAGCACAGGTGCTCAGTACGTCATCCTTGGTCACTCTGAGCGTCGTGAGTATTATAAGGAGACTCCCGAGATTCTGAAGGAGAAGGTGCTGCTCGCCCTGAAGAACGGGCTGAAAGTGATCTTCTGCATCGGTGAGACCCTTGAGGAGCGTGAGGCTAACAAGCAGAACGAGGTCGTCAAGGCAGAGTTGGAGGGCAGCGTATTCAACCTCAGCGAGGAGGACTTCCGTAAGATCGTGATTGCCTACGAGCCTATCTGGGCTATCGGTACAGGTAAGACCGCTACTGCTGAGCAGGCAGAGGAAATTCACGCCTATATCCGCTCTATCATCGCTGATAAGTATGGTAAGGCTGTCGCAGAGGACACTAGCATCCTGTATGGTGGCAGTTGTAAGGCTTCCAACGCCCCAGAACTCTTCGCTAAGCCTGACATCGACGGTGGTCTGATTGGTGGTGCTTCTTTGAAGTGCGCTGACTTCAAGGGCATTATCGACGCTTGGAAATAAATAAAAGTAAAAGAGTAAAAAAGTAAAAAGAAGAAGGCGTATGAAAACAAAACAATATCATTATATCAAAAAGGTGTTTGTGGTTTTACCCTTTTACCTTTTTACTTTTTTACCTTCATATGCACAGACTTTTACCGACCGTGTGCAGAAGAAGGTTGAGGGAAAGGGTACGGTGACCATTCATCAGAGCAACGATATCGACCAACTGGTGAATGACCCAACCGCAACAGGTGTACCGCAACAGCAACCTGCTAAGAGTAACAACGGTGTTAAACAGACTGAGCCATCGAAGGAGCATGGCACTCAGACTAAGAATCCGACTACTGCCCAACAGGGTAATCCGACTAACGAGGGTAGTGACACTAACGTGCAGCCGACAGCAACAGCCACCCATAAGGTGATGGGCTATCGTGTACAGGCTTTCGCAGGCGGTAACTCCCGCAAGGATCGCCAGATGGCGGAACAGGCACGGAATAATATCAAGGCACAGTTCCCTAATATAGCCGTCTATGTTCATTTCTATTCTCCACGCTGGATATGCCGAGTAGGTAATTTCCGTACCTACGAGGAAGCCCATCAGATGATGGTCAGGTTGCAGAACATGGGCTATAAGCAGGCTTCTATTGTCAAAGGAAAAATATCAGTAGCATACTAATGAACCCAGAACCAGAATACAGAGAAGGGCTTGACGAACTTGCCGCACATTATAAGGAGGTGCTGACATTGTTAGGCGAGGATCCTGAGCGTGAGGGATTATTGAAAACCCCCATGCGTGTGGCTAAGGCGATGCAGGTGTTGACCCAGGGCTATTCGATGGATGCCCACGAGATTCTACGTAGCGCCCTCTTCAAAGAGAACTACAGTCAGATGGTCATCGTCAAGGACATCGACTTCTTCTCACTCTGTGAGCACCACATGTTGCCTTTCTATGGCAAGGCACATGTCGCCTATATCCCTAACGGCTATATCACCGGGCTCTCTAAAATTGCCCGTGTGGTGGATATCTATGCCCATCGGCTGCAAGTGCAGGAGCGTATGACCCTCCAGATCAAGGAATGTATTGAGCAGACGCTTCATCCTCTAGGGGTGATGGTGGTCGTGGAGGCTCGGCATATGTGTATGCAGATGCGTGGTGTCGAGAAGCAGAACTCTATCACAACGACGAGTGATTTCAGTGGTGCTTTCAATCAAGCAAAGACCAGACAGGAATTTATGAACCTCATACATAATAACTCATAAATCACATTAAGACCTTTACATCATGGAACAAGACGCAAGAAACTCATATCGTACGCAGCAATCTGTGGCTCAGGAGTTTTACCACAGTTGCTTGGGAAAAATTATTATTCTCCTCGTATTCCTCGGCATCCTCTTCGTGATAGCCGTCATGACCGTTCCTTCCGACGAGAAGATGCAGACGGAGATGATGGATAATATCCGTGAGTGCATCCAGGAGAATGACAGTATTAAAGGTGATGGCATCGATGATGCGGTGGCAAACTTCTCCCGTATCTTTACGGAAGCAGATTCCACTTTCAACGACAAAGAGGCGATGGAGGCTTTCCACAAGTATAATAAGTTGGAGATCTATCGCCATAGTTTCTACTCCACAGCCCGTCTGCGCAACAATCTGAGTGCTGAGGGTATTCGAGTAGGTATCGGCATCTTCAACTTGGTTATTCCTACCGTGAAGTATAGTGATATCATCCTTTTTGTCAGTACGATAAAGAACTACAACAAAGAGCGACTCATCGAGCCTATGCCGCAAGACGAGTATGTCGGTGAGAATCCCAATATCAAGGAGTATCACTATTTGGGCGACCCCGATAACTAATGGACGATTACTCCACTGCCGCTTTCAGTATCTCACTGAGGGTGGGGTGGATATGTATCATATCGCGCAATTCTGAGAGTGTAGTGCTCTTGCACATAAGGACACTACATTCTTGTATCAGGTCGGCGGCATGGGCACCGTAGGCATGACAGCCGAGAATGGGACCATCCGTGGCGACAAAGAGTTTCAGCATTCCCTCCGTCTCTCCCATCGCCTGTGCCTTTCCATTGGCACGCCAGAAAGCCTTCTTGCAGACATACTCGATACCTTGTTCTTTCAACTGGTCCTCTGAGGGCCCCACACACGCAGCCTCTGGCTCCGTGAAGATGGCGGCAGGCATAATGTCGAAACGGATGCCGTCCGTCTTCCCCATGATATGGTTGACGGCACGTATCGCCTGCATCTCTGCGGCATGGGCAAGCATCTGTCTACCATTCACGTCGCCAATGGCATAGATGCCCTTGACCGTTGTCTCGAAGTTATTGTCAACGGTAATGCCTTTCCGCTCGTCATACTCAAAGCCAGCCTTTTGGAAATCCTCGCTGACATTCGGCTTGCGACCTGTTGCCATCAGGATAACATCAGCGTCAATATCCTTCAGCGACTGTACGGCAGTCTTCATCTGGAATTTAATGCCTCTCTTCTCGAGATACTTGCGTAACCGCTTGGCAATGTCGCTGTCAAGCATAGGTAAGCATTCCTTGAGATACTCAATGACCGTCACCTCAGAACCGAAACGGTTGAAGACACTGGCGAACTCCATGCCGATAACACCTGCGCCGATGATACAGAGACGCTGTGGCAGGACAGACAGTTGAAGCAGTTCTGTAGAGGTCATCACACGAGGTTCGTCAATCCCTTCTATCGGCAACAGTTTCGCACTGCTTCCTGTGGCGATGATGATGTGGGGGGCGGTGATTGTTTCGCTTGTGGCGGTTGGGTTTGTGGCTTTGTCAAAGCCACATACAGTGACGGTATGGGCATCGATGAAGGCGGCAGTGCCACGGACGAGGGTGATACCAGGGGCACTGAGAATCTGCTCCACACCACTGCGTAATAGACCGACGACCTGCTGTTGTCGCTCGAAAGCCTCTTGGAAGGTAGCGGCATGGACATAAGTCTTGGTAGGGATACAGCCCCTGTTCAGACAGGTTCCTCCCACCTCGTCCTGTTCGATGATGACGACTTGCAGTCCATTCTTCGCCGCATATTCAGCGGCGCGGTAACCACCAGGTCCCGCGCCGATGATGATAAGGTCAGTTGTTATCATTGATCATTTGCTTATAAGTCACAATCGGATGTTTTGCGGCAAGCACATCATCCACCCGTCCGATGGGTGTGTGATGGGGGGCGCTCTTCACCAGTTCCGGATCCGTCTTCGCCTCTTCCGCAATCTTTCGCATCACGGCGATAAAACCGTCAATCGTGTCTTTCGACTCGTTCTCTGTCGGCTCAATCATGAGACTCTCATGGAAGAGCAAGGGGAAGTAGATGGTGGGCGCATGATAGCCGTAGTCCAACAGGCGTTTCGCCACGTCCATGGTGGTGACACCCGTCGACTTGTCTTTCAGACCGTCGAACACGAACTCATGCTTGCAGAGTCCGTCGATAGGGAGTTCATAGACATCCTTTAGGCACTCCTTGATATAGTTGGCATTCAGCGTGGCAAGCGGTCCCACCTGTTTGATATTCTCCCTACCTAATGTCAGGATATAGGAATAGGCACGCATCACGACAGCGAAGTTACCACCAGTATATGGACTGACATAGGGCAGGAAAGGCTCCAGTCCTTTGCGGACACCGACAGGACCACTGCCGGGACCACCACCGCCATGAGGAGTGGAGAACGTCTTATGCAGGTTGATGTGCATAACGTCAAAACCCATGTCGCCGGGGCGACAGGCTCCCAGCATCGGGTTGAGGTTGGCACCATCGTAGTACATCAGTCCGCCGCAGTCATGGATGAGTTTGGCTATCTTGGGGATGTCCCGCTCAAAGAGTCCCAGGGTGTTGGGGTTGGTCATCATCATAGCGGCGATATTTTCGCTCTCTAGGGATACTAGGCGTTCTAGGTCTACTAAGTCTACTAGTCCCTCCGCCGTTGACTTCACCTCCAGGATATCCAGTCCGCATACTGCTGCTGAGGCTGGATTGGTGCCATGGGCGGAGTCAGGGACGATGACCTTGGTGCGCTTGCTGTCGCCACGGCTCTCGTGGTACCCACGAATGACCATGAGCCCCGTCAGTTCACCATGGGCCCCGGCAAAGGGCTTGAGGGTGAAGTCGGCAAGCCCCGTCAGTTCACAGAGTGCCTTTTTTAATAAGGTACATACCGCCTGTGCGCCCTTTGTCGTCTCTTGGGGCTGTAAGGGATGCAGATTGGCAAACGGAGGGAGTGCCGCTATCTCCTCGTTGATCTTTGGGTTATACTTCATCGTGCAGGAGCCTAACGGATAGAAACCATTGTCTACTCCGAAGTTATTCGCTGACAGATTAGTATAGTGGCGCACTACCGTCATCTCGTCGCATGCTGGTAACTGTGCGGCCTCCTTACGTTGCATATCAGCAGGTATCTCATAGTCACCGAAACGGTTCTTAGGCAAGGAGTAACCCTTGCGTCCAGTTTCCGATAGTTCGAAGATCAAGTTTCCGTATAATCGATTATTCATGGTCTTAATTCTTTGATGAAGTTGTCAATTTCCTCTTTGCTTCTCTTCTCTGTGACGGCAATCATCAACTGGTCGTCAGCAATCTTCACACCAGCGAAATAGCCTTGCTCCGTCATCCTTTCTATTAATTCATCAACGGTCTCGTTCTCATTCTTATAACGCACCACGAACTCGTTGAAGAAGGGACGGTCGTAGACAAGTGTGAATGCTCCCGTCGCTAACAGTTTCTCACAGAGGTAATGGGCTCCGGCATACGACAACTGTGCGGCCTCACGCAGTCCATCCTTACCCATCAGCGAAAGATAGACGGTCACCCAGAGTGCCATCAGACTCTGGTTCGAGCAGATATTCGAGGTTGCCTTCTGACGGCGGATATGCTGCTCACGAGCCTGTAGGGTCAATACGAAGGCACGTTGTCCTCGGTTGTCCTGTGTCATGCCAACAATACGTCCCGGCATCTTGCGGATGAGTTTCTCCGTACAGCACATATAACCGACATACGGACCTCCAAACTGCATCGGGATACCTAGTGACTGTCCGTCACCAACCGCAATGTCGGCACCCCATTCGCCTGGAGTCTTCAGCACGGCAAGGTCGGCGGCGATACTGCTCATGATGAAGAGTCCCTTCTGCTCATGGATGGCATCGGCATAGTCGCTATAGTCCTCAATGATACCGTAATAGTTGGGTTGTTGAACGAGGATGCCTGCTACACTTCCTTGGTGTAGGGATAATAGGGATAGTAGGTGGGGTAGGTTGGTGACACCATCCTTCTGCTGAATCATCTCTATCTTGATACCATGGAAGTGGGCATAGGTCTCTATCACCTTCAGTACCTTAGGGTCAATAGTCTCACTGATGAGCACGGTATTCTGCTTCTTACCAGCGGCAACAGCCATCATCACAGCCTCGGCGGCGGCTGTGGCTCCGTCGTACATCGAGGCATTGGAGATGTCCATGCCTGTCAGTTCCGCCATCATCGACTGGTATTCGAAGATATAGTGGAGCGTACCCTGTGAGATCTCTGCCTGATAGGGGGTGTAGGAGGTTAGGAACTCTGAGCGACTGAGCAGAGCGGGAATGGCGGCAGGGGTATAGTGGTCATAGACACCAGCACCTCCAAAGCACGTCAGTTCTTCGTTCTGCTTACCGAGTTTGTCGAACAACTGGCGCACCTCCACCTCACTCATCTGCTCGGGCAACTGGTAGTCACCACGAAAACGGATGTCTTCAGGCACTTCGGCATAGAGGTCGTCGAGACTCGTGATCCCGACTTTCTCCATCATCGTCTGTAAGTCCTTTTCTGTATGCGGGAAATATTTAAACATGTCGCAATATCGAAATCTCGAAAATTATTACTTCTCACAGAAAGCGGCGTAAGCCTTGGCATCCATCAGGTTGTCGAGTTCCGCCTTGTCGCTCATCTCCACTTTGATGATCCAGTTGGCGAAGGCGTCCTGGTTGACGAGTTCGGGCTGGTCGTCCAATGCCTCGTTGACCTCCACGACAGTACCGCTGACGGGAGAGATCAGGTCGCTTGCCGCCTTGACACTCTCCACGGCACCGAACTCCTCACCTGCCGTTACCTCGTCGTCCACCTCAGGGATGTCTACGTAAACAACATTACCTAAGGCGTTCTGGGCGTAGTCGGTGATGCCGATGAAACCAAAGTCGCCTTCTACTCTTACGTATTCGTGTGACTCGCTGTAATAGAGTCCTTCAATTACTTTTGCCATAATATGAATGGTTTTTAGGGTTATTAATAGGGTTTGATAGGTTTATTTCTTGTAGTGCTTGTCGTAGAAACGCTTCTTGCAGACGGTGCCAGGGAACGTCTTCTTACGGATTTGGATTTCCACCTCTGTACCCAAGGCGGCATAGGGACTGTCGACGAGTGCCATGCAGACGCTCTTGTCGGTGGAGATGGTGTGATAGCCTGTGGTCACCTCACCGATCTGCTGTCCGTCTTTCAGCACAGCATAGCCATGACGGGGAATCGCCTTGTCGTGCAGTTCGATGCCCACGAGTTTTTTGGGGGCACCCTCTGCTTTCTGTCGGGCGAGTGCCTCCTTGCCGATGAACTCCTCCTCCTTGTCGAGTTTGACGAAGATACCTAAGCCTGCCATGATCGGGGTGATGTCGGCAGAGAGTTCGTCACCATAGAGAGGCAGTCCCACCTCGAAGCGCAGGGTGTCACGGCAACCCAGTCCACAGGGCTTGACACCAGCGGCGATGAGTTGGTCCCAATAGGTGTTGATCTGTGCGGGCTTGGCATAGATCTCGAAACCGTCCTCTCCTGTATAGCCCGTTCTCGACACGATGATGTCGTCGGTGCACTTGAAGGTGTAGAAGGCAAGTTCCTGACAGGGGATGCCCAGCGTCTGCTCCATCACCTGCTCAGCCTCAGGACCCTGTATGGCTAGTTCACCATAGAGGTCGCTCTGATGTTCCAGGGTGATGTCGAAGTCCTTTGCCTGTTGCTGTATCCACTCCCAGTCCTTGTCGATGTTCGAGGCGTTGATGACGAGGAAGAAACGGTCGTCAGTAACCTTATATACTAATAGGTCGTCGACCACACCGCCATCCTCATAGCACATCATACCATAGAGAATCTTGCCTGCGGGAATGCCCCTGACATCATTGGTGAAGATATGGTTGACATAACGCTCCGCATCGTTGCCAGTGACGAGGACCTCCCCCATGTGACTGACATCGAAGACACCACAGTGCTGGCGTACTGCCTGGTGCTCATCTACGATATTCGTGTATTGGATAGGCATGTCGAAGCCGCCGAAGGGAGAGATGAGTGCCCCAAGGGCGACGTGCTTGTCATAAAGACAGGTCTTTTTGTTTTCCATATAAATAGGTTTTGTAGGTTTGTTAGGTGGTGAGGAGGTCGACGAAGTCGGTTTTCATCAGGTTCATGATGATGTCGTCGATACGGTCGGGCAGGATGCGGTTGAGGGTACCAGCATCCAGTGGCACGTCCTTCAACTTGTTGAGCAGCCCTTGGTCGAGGTCGCCGATCAGGAAGTAGTCACCCATCAGGTTCACCTTCTTGATGATATTGTTCTTCAGTTCAATACGAGCCTCGAAGTCACCCGCTCCCTCGATACGGCGTTTTTTGACGAGGGTGTAGTGGGGGTTCTTGCCGTAGATAAACTCATCCGAGAGATACTCCTGTTCCATCTCCTCAATCTGCTTGATATCCTTCTCGCTGAGCGTGAAGTCCTCGTCGCAGAGTTGTTGGTGTACGAAGTCCTTGAACTCAGGAAGACTGATTGTCAGGTAGTTCTTGAGAAAGTCCACCCGCTGGTGGATGCTCTTGATACCCTTCGAGATCAGTTTCGAGTCAGGTGGGGTGATGGCTCCTGCCATGTTCAACAGGTCGGTATCGTAAAGCATGGTGCCGTGTACGATGCTATGCCCTGGAATCTTGTAGAAGGCGTTGCCGGACACCTTCTTGTTACCAATCATCACGTCGTTGCGTCCTGAGGGCGAGGCATCGACACCCAGTCGCTGGAGCATCAGCACGACCATGTTGATGTAGCGATGAAAGGTGAATCCCACCTGCTCTTCTGCGGTGATATAGGAGAACATCACATTATTCATATCGGCATACACACACCCGCCTCCGCTCTTCCGTCGGTAGGTTTGGATATGGTGTTTCCTGCAGAAGTCAAGGTTGACTTCATTCTCTATCAGTTGGTTGCGTCCGAAGATGACGCTGGGCTCCACCTGCCACATAAAGAAGCAGTCGTCAGCCTCCACGTGCTTTGCCACGTATTCTTCCATCGCCAAGTAGAACGAGAGTCGTCTTACCTTATGATCAGGCAGTGCGATGTATAGCATAGATTATTCTGTTTTAGGTTCTGTATATTTTCTGCAAAGATAGTCAAAAGCGATGGTATTACAAAATAAAAACCAATATATTTTTTCAATGTCAAGAAAACTTATCAAAAAACGTGTATGGATTTTTAGTGCTTCTAGAAATTGAGAAGGCAAAAAACAGGGTATTTTGGGGCTAAAAATGAGGAAGGACGTACCTTCGAGGGACGATAGTAGGCTCTTCATGGTCGTGAGGAGGCACCTCCTGGTCACGAAGAGCCTATCTTCTTCCGTCAGAAGACTGCAAAAAATCGCGAGTTGGCTGCTATTTTGCACCCTTTTAGGGGTGTTTTTGGGGTTCAAAAAACCGTTAAAACGCAAAACACATTCATTATCAACGAATTACGATAACCCTCTGAGATTTGCGTATTTGAGACCCAATCAGACCTTGATGGATTTCGCGCGAAACCTCAGAGCCCTTTTATCAAAATTTTTCAGAGTGACTTAAAACTTTTTATCTCCATTACGTTGTAAATTGAAAGATTTTGTGTATTTTTGCAATACAATGATTGATATATTGGAAAGAGTATGAAAGTTCGATATTCTATAGTATTATGCCTGGCTTTTCTTATTTGTATGCCCCAGATGTATGCTCAACGCTCTCCTAAAAGGAAGGTTGTTGCGTCAAAGATGATACACAATCCCCAAGCCCAAGATTCTCTTAATATCAAGAAGGCTATTGGGAAATATATAAAGGGTTATCATTGGGTGTTTGACGATAATTATTTTACTACACTGTTTAGTCATAGAAACTATCAAAATAGAAATATAATCAGTAGGATAGAAGAACTCTTAAAAAGGGATGTTATAGGATATAACTCTTTAGCAAACAAATATGACAGTCCTCTAAAGAGGAAAGTTTTCATGCAGAGCCAAGAGTACCAAATACTATTTGAACGTTTAGAGAAAGAATATAATTATTTGCTAGAGGATACTTTTTATATAAGTAGTAAGATAAGTAAAACAGATTATGATTTGAACAAGAAATCCTTTTCTTTCTCAGTTCCCACAAGCGACAATTACTCTAATACACGATATATAAGATTTAATAGTCTTGGAATTGTTTCTCCACTGCTAAAAGGATATGAGTTGCAAATAAAAATCGAAGATGAACAAATCGCTCTTGCTGTTGAAAATAACTATCAGGATTGCCGTTTAGTTTATGTGTTTACAATCAATGGGTCTTTATCTGAAAAAGACGAAACTCATACGATAGGGGATTTACAGAAATTATTCTTAATCAACGTCAAGAATGGGAAAACCTACTTTTATGGAATAATAGGAAGCAATGCAGATTCAAAGAAAGCAACCCTTAAACAATATGACCATGACATCTATGTTCGAGCCAAGAAAATACAAGGATATGAAGTTTATGATTATTACCTTAAAACAAAAGATGGGTATGTAAAGTTGGCAGACGAGGAAGAGTTGGGATATGAAGACTATCGGTTAGAAGAAAAGGATGGAATGTTTTTTGTAACAAGTACAACTGGAAAGAAATATCAGTTGTCATTCAAACCATTAGGTGTTGTTTTAGCAGAGAAAGATGCTGCTTATGAAGTTAAATGTGAGGAAATTAAGGATGACTATCTTTCACATCCAGAAAACTATGAAGACGTGACAAAGACTGATGCTGAAGGCGTAGTTCATTCTTATACTGATAAGGAAGGAAATGAATGGATCCTTGAATCAGAAAATAGGGGATTCCACTTGTTAGAGAAAGATAATGTCTATATCTTGTTTGAAGAACAAAAATTTATTCGGAGAAAGTAATATGATGAGTCAGCGTTTTTGATATTTGTTCGATAAAATGCTATTATGTATTTGCTAACATCTGGTAAAGAGCCACAGGACCAAGGTGCCATGTTTTGGAGTCTTCATTTTCCAATTGCTGATACGTCTCTGACGAATAAATCTCTTTCAAGGCATCAACTATACTGATACTTTTGTCTTCTGTTAGCATATCAGTGAGCCATGCAACTTTAGATGGAAGGAGCAGATATAGATTGCTTTGATTAATGTCTAGACTCATTTTGTAACCTCCTTTGCTTCAATAAATGACAGGGTTCGCAAAGCCTCCTCTGTATGAAACAGATATTGGTCAACGAGTTTATAGGTTCTTAACTCTGCAATAAGGTTCTGCTTGTTTAGCAGTCCTCCTTCAAATAGGGCAAAGGCTGCATATACCCTATCATTAGCCACAGGACCAAAAACGATGTCATAATTGTGGACAAAGTCTTTTTGCGTACGGTTCTGCATAACGAAATCAAGCCATTCCTCAGTTGGTGCATTGAAAATGAGACTGTTCAAAGTATTCAATACTTCTTTATCAAATTCAAATACATTGACAAACCCATTACTGGCTGAATGTTCTTTCATTTTACGACGTACCCAGTTCTCGGCTTGTTGATAGGATGTGGTAGTGTAGAATCCATGTCCATAGTCAAGTGTTCTATTTGGAACCCTTATCTCCGGCTTATCAATCTTTTCAAGACTGCCATGATATAGTTTCATGTTTGTTCCTCCTTTCTTAATCTAATAAACTCATCTATATCCTCCAAGATCCATTGATAGTTCTGGGTATGTAAGATCTCATAATGTTTACTTAGATAGTCAAGCACACCATATCTGTCTAACTGGTGCATGGCTTCTGCTCCTGTCAGATGCTTCGCATTCTTGTACTGCTCAATGCAGAAGGATACGAAATAGGCAATATCTTGTGTCTTCTTATCCAATTTCTTCGAAAGGATTTTTACTTCTTATCGTAGGCATGGAGGGGATAGTCGGTGGTGAAGTGGAGACCACGGCACTCCTTGCGCTCCAATGCCCAACGGGTGATGAGGTAGCCGACGTTGATCATGTTACGGAGTTCGCAGATGTCACGACTAGCCTTCACACGCTTGAAAAGACGCTCCGTCTCCTCATAGAGCATGTCGAGACGGTCCCAGGCGCGATGCAGACGCAGGTCACTGCGGACGATACCTACGTAGTTGGACATAATCTGAGCCACCTCCTTGACGCTTTGGGTAATCAGCACCTTCTCCTCGTTGGTCATCGTACCCTCGTCATTCCATTCGGGCACCTCCAAGTTATAGTCGTACTCGTCGATATGCTGCAACGAGTGCTTGGCGGCGGCATCGGCATAGACTACAGCCTCGATGAGCGAGTTGGAGGCAAGACGGTTGCCACCATGCAGACCTGTGCAGGAGCACTCGCCAAGGGCGTAGAGCCGTTCGATGCTCGACTGTCCGTTGAGGTCGACCTTGATACCGCCGCACATGTAGTGGGCAGCAGGACGGACGGGGATATAGTCGGTGGTGATGTCGATACCCATCGACAGACATTTCTGATAGATATTGGGGAAGTGATGGCGCGTCTCCTCAGCAGGCTTGTGTGTCACGTCGAGACATACATGGTCGAGACCATGAATCTTCATCTCCTTGTCGATGGCACGAGCCACGATGTCACGAGGAGCCAACGACAGGCGCTCGTCGTATTTCTCCATGAAGGTCTCGCCATTGGGCAGTTTCAGGATACCGCCATAGCCACGCATCGCCTCTGTAATGAGATAGGCAGGATGCGTCTCATTGGGGTTATGCAGGACGGTGGGGTGGAACTGTACGAACTCCATATCCGCTACCGTACCCTTCGCACGGTAGACCATGGCGATGCCGTCGCCAGTGGCGATGACAGGATTTGACGTAGTGAGATAGACGGCACCGCAGCCACCCGTACACATCACGGTGACCTTAGCAAGATACGTGTCTACCTTAGGCTTTTTGGGGTTCAGCACATAGGCTCCATAACACTGGATATGTGGGGAGCGACGGGTGACACGAACACCCAAATGGTGCTGGGTGATAATCTCCACGGCGAAATGGTTCTCCTTGACATCGATATTGGGATTGTTGCGAACAGCCTCCATCAGTCCACGCTGTATCTCGGCACCTGTGTCATCGGCATGGTGCAGAATGCGGAACTCCGAGTGTCCGCCCTCACGATGCAGGTCGAAGTTGCCGTCCTCGCTCTTGTCGAAGTTCACCCCCCAGTTGACGAGTTCCTGAATCTGCTCTGGCGCATTGCGTACCACCTGTTCCACCGCCTTTCGGTCGCTGATATAGTCGCCAGCGATAATCGTGTCGGCGATATGCTTGTCGAAAGTGTCCACCTTCATGTTCGTGACAGAGGCGACACCACCTTGGGCAAACGAGGTGTTCGCCTCGTCGAGTGAGGTCTTGCAGATCATACACACCTTACCCTTGTTGGCACGGGCGATCTTCAAGGCATAACTCATGCCCGCCACACCAGCACCGATAATCAAGAAATCGTATTTGTATACCATAGTAGTAGTAAATTATGATGCAAAAATACAAAATAATTATGAACTATGAACAATGAACTCTAAACTTTTTACTATCTTTGCATGAAAATTATGGAAAGACTGAAGATTTTAATCCTATTATTATGCGTCTCTGTCGCGATGGCGGCACAGACAGAAGAAACGGATACCTTGTGTACTGACACACTGGAAGTCGCCTTGCCTTGGCCGCAGAATGTGCAGTACCGGCTTGACTCCCTGATGCAGGATAAGTTGTTGGAGACCTCTATCGTAGGCATGGTGGTTTATGACCTGACGGCGGACTCTATATTATATAAGGTGAACGAGCGACAGGCGATGCGCCCTGCCTCTACGATGAAACTCGTCACCGCCATCACGGCTCTTGACCGTCTGGGCAGTGGGCATCAGTTTCGTACCCAACTCTATTACACAGGCGAGGTCTGCGATAGTACATTGCAGGGTGACCTGTATTGTGTGGGAGGCTTCGACCCTGCTTTTAGTAAAGATGACCTGAATGGCTTTGTGGAGAGCATTCTGCGGATGGGAGTAGATACCATTCGAGGACGAATGGTCGCTGATCGTTCGATGAAGGACGCAGATCTGTTGGGCGAGGGCTGGTGTTGGGATGACGACAACCCCAAGTTGTCACCCCTCTCGATAGGGCGTGATATTGACTTCTTGGAGCGTTTCACCGCAGCCTTGCGGGAGAAGGGCGTGGTCTTGGATGTCCGCCTCTCGGAAGGGTCAGTGCCTGGTAACGCCACGATTCTGTGCAGTCGCTACCATACCATGGACCAGATACTGCAACGCATGATGAAGGTTAGTGATAACTTCTATGCCGAGGCGATGTTCTACCAACTTGGTGCCATGGGCGGTCGTCGCCCCGCCAAGGCGAAGGATGCCGCCAATGTCATCAAACAACTGATTCAGAAGGTGGGTAATGGGAAGAATCCCTACCGTATCGCTGACGGCAGCGGTCTCTCCCTGTATAATTATGTTACTCCGGAACTGGAGATGCGCCTGTTGCGCTATGCCTATCGCAACACCAATATCTACAACCACCTGTTGCCCTCACTGCCCATCGCAGGACGTGACGGGACACTGAAGACCCGCATGAAGGGAACCTTTGCCGAGGAGAATGTGAAGGCGAAGACAGGTACGGTGACGGGTGTGTCGGCTCTTGCCGGCTATTGTACAGCGGCAAACGGGCATCAACTCTGTTTCTCGATAATCAACCAAGGCATTATGAAGTCTGACTCTGGGCGCAATTTCCAGAATAAGGTATGTAATGCGCTATGTGCTCCATAAGATGATGAATACGATCAAGATATATGTAGAGCAGTTGCTCGCGACGATGGGACTGGGAGCGGACTATATCCCTGTCGTGCGCCATGTCGTATTGGTGATGATCACCATCCTACTGGCGTGGTTTGTAGGATGGCTGTTTAAGTTGCTGATTCCATGGATTAATAAGTTGACACGTAAGACAGCGACAAAATGGGATGATGTCATCTTCAACGACAGGGTGCTGCGTTCAGCATGCCAGATCGTGCCTGCCATCGTCGTATGGCTGGTACTACCCTCTGTGTTCTTCGAGTATCCCATAGCCCATGAGGTATTGGCACGTCTGACAGCAATCTATATCACCGTCATGAGTGTGCGTACCGCCCTCGTGATGGTTGACTCGCTGAAACTCCTCGACGGGAGTCGGCGTACGACAAAACAACAGTACCTCTACACCTTCTGTGGGGTGTTAAAGATAATTATGATTTTCATTGCGGCAATCATCGTCATTGCGATAGCCCTCAAGAAAGATCCATCGACACTCTTCGCAGGCTTGGGTGCTGCATCCGCTATCCTCATGCTCGCCTTTCAGGACACTATCAAAGGACTGGTGGCTGGTATCCGTCTTACATCCAATGATATGGTACGAGTAGGTGACCGCATTACAGTACCCTCTGCTGGTGCTGATGGCATGGTGGAGGAAATCACACTAACTACTGTCAAGGTGCGGAATTTCGATAATACCATCATTACTGTCACCCCTCAGACCTTGGTCGACGGCTCGTTCCAGAACTGGAAAGGAATGGCTGAGAATGCGGGACGCAGGGCAATCAGGAAAGTAATCATCGACTTTCGCTCACTGGCGATTGATGAGGAGGGTGTTCCCAACTTGACACGTTATCGTGAGCACATGGAGCAGTGGTTGGGGCAACATGAGAAGGTGTTAGCCGATAAGCCTATCCTCGTCCATCAACTCGATGCTACCCCCACAGGTTTGCCTGTGGAGTTTGTCTTCTGGTTGAAGGAACAGGCTGCTATCCCCTATGAGCATGCCATCTCAGAGATTATGGAGCATGCCTATGCGGAGGCACCTGTCTTCGGACTCCGCATCTATCAGCAGTTCCCAGAACAGTAATTCTCAAATGCCTCTCGATAGGCATCCGTGACACGGATAATCTCATCAGCGATATAGACGCACATGTTACGGTCGACCGTTCGTATCTTATCCAGTCGGACAATATACGAGCGGTTGATGCGCATAAAGTCATCTGTGGGCAGTGCGTCCTCAACTGCTTTCATGGTCATGTGGGTAGTCAGTGGATGTTGTTCACCCTCCACATGGAAGCGCACATAGTCCTTCATTCCCTCGATATAGATAATATGGTCGAAGTTCACCTGTCGCAGTTCTCCGTCAACCCGAATGAACATCGACTTCTTTGTCGATGCTTCCACACTCTCCGTTCTCAACTCTAAACTAATCAGCCGTTCTGCTTTCTCCACGGCGGCAATGAACTTATTATATCTGATGGGTTTCAACAGGAAGTCGACCGCACTCACCTCATAACTCTCGTACGCATACTCCTTGAATGCCGTGGTGAAGATGACCTTGGTGCCCTCAGGTAACATGTGGGAGAACTCCATTCCGTTGAGGTCGGGCATCTGGATATCCATAAAGGCGAGGTCGACAGGATGCTCGCGAAGCCATGACAAAGCCTCGACAGAGTCCGTGAAGGAATGCTCCAGTTGCAACTGGGGTGTCTTTGCCACAAATGATTCCAAGAGTTTGACGGCAAGGGGCTCGTCATCGACGATGATGCAGGTGATAGGTCTCATAGTTGGATGGTGATTTTGACTTGATAGATATTGTCAATGGTCTCTTGCTCCCATGTGTACCTGTCTTGGTAGATCAGTTCGAGGCGTCGCTTGGTGTTCTCGACACCGATACCTGACCCGCTGCGGTTCTGCTCGTCCTTCGGATAGTTGGTGTTCTTGCAGACGAAGGTCAGCAGGTGGTCATCTGTTGTGAGTGAGATTTCCACTGACGAGTCCCTGTTGCTACTTACACCATGTTTGAAGGCATTCTCTATCAGGGAGATAAAGAGCAAGGGGGCGATTGTTAATTGGGAGTTGAGACTTGAAAAGTGAGAGTGTACAATTGTCCGCTCGTTACAGCGTAGTTTCATCAGATCGATATAGTTCTGCATGAACTCGATCTCTCTTTTCAGGGGTACCCGTTCATTCTGTGTCTCATACATCGCATAGCGCAACAAGTCACTCAGTTGGGCAATAGAGTCCTGTGCTTGGTCAGCGTCAATCTGTATGAGCGATGAGATGTTGTTCAGCGTGTTAAACAGGAAATGCGGGTTCAGTTGGTTCTTCAACCACTCCAGTTCTGCCTCCGTGCGCTTGTGCTGCTCCTCTTTCAACTGTCGCTTGATCTCCCTCGTGCGGTTGACATGGTGCACCAACAGGGCAAGACAGGCCATGACAATATGCTCGAAGAAAAAGAAAACGGTAGACGCATAGTAGGTTATTAGTGCCATTTTCTTTTCCTGTTCATTGGAATGGGAATCCATGATTTTCTGTGGGTCGGGAAATGAAAAGAAAAAAAGCCAGACCAAGGCTCCTACGATGAGGGCATTGATGAGGAAGAACAGCCAGCGTCGTCCACGATAGTAGCAGAGCGGGACAATGACGCAGTAGTTCAGGAAATAGATACCAGCAGGGAGCGACGTGATATTAGCCGCTAGTTTCAGGGCATGCCAAGAGTCTATCCAGTTATGCGTACTGAGGAAAGTAGTGATGGCAGGTACCAGTATCAGTACCAGCCATACTACGATTTGTATACCGAGTAATAGGATGTCGTGTTTTGTGATTCTTATTTTCATTGCTACAAAGGTAAATAAAATTTTCTTATTGTTGTCCCATTTGGGCATTATTTATTGTCTCACCTTGTGACTGGTGCTCGATGTAGTCGCTCTCTACACGGCTGCGACGCTGCAGGAACTGTTTCTTCGTATTACCGAAGTTATAGGCGATGCTGAGTGATAGGCTTTGCATAGGTACTTTCACCTGCATGTGGTTGGTGAAGTCCTTGCCATGTGTATAACTCTCGATATTCAGTTTGCCGCCATTACCCAGTCCTGTCATTGCCGATACGGCAACGGTCAACTTGTCGTCAAAGAATGATTTGGAGAGGTTTGCCGTCAGGATATTGAAACCAGTACTCCATCCCTGCAGGTTATAGTTCTTTGTGGAGGTAATCAGATAGGCTCCCAGTTTGAAATTGGCAGGTAGTGTCTGTTGTAATCCCACCATCGCATTGGCATGCCATCCGTTGTTCTTCAGGTCGAGTGCCTTAGAGCGTAGGTCGCTGTAGTCCACTCCTCCGTTCAGGAAGAGGCGTGTGTTCTTATGCAGCATCCACTGGGCATAGATATTAAGACTGGTCACATGGTTCTTTGCCGTGTTGTCATAGGTGGTGTTCAACAGGTTGTCAGCATCGTAGAACGAGAACTGCTCGATGGCGTTGTCTGTGAAACTGTGACGCAGGTTGACATTCAACATCAGTTTCGGCGTGAAGGTATTGAACACTAGTCCGATGTTATGCGATTTCTCTGTGTCGAGGTCAGGGTTTCCGTAGGATAATGCCGTGGGGTTAGAGCGGTCGACATACGGGTTCAGGTAGGTGATACCGGGGCGTGAGATACGCATGTTATAGGTCAGTCCAAGATTCGTGGAGGGATTGAAGTTGTACGACAGACTAGCCGACGGTACCAGATTACCGTAGTTGGTCTTGAAGTCCTCGCCATTGCCCAGACGGTATGACACGTCCTGCCATGTCTGCTCGTAACGCAGTCCTGCCTTGGCTCCCCATTTACCAAACTTGCTGACGAACTCCGCATATCCAGCAAGGATACTGTTCTTATAGTCGTATTCCGAACTGAGAGCCTCGCTATAGACATCGGCAAGATAGTAGGCTGCCTCGGAGGTCGCCTTGCGATGGCTGAACTTCACACCAGCGTTCAGGGTGTTGTCCTGTCCCAGTGGAGTGGTGTAGTCGACTTGGAAGATATGGTCAGTGGTACGCTCCTTATTCTCCGAATAACGGTCGGTCAAGTCCATCCAGGAGTTCATGCCAGGCACAGGCGTAAACCTGCTGTCGTTCTCGTTATTGGTGGGAGCATAGGTCAACTGGTAGGTCAGGGTCAGACTACTGGTGCGCTCAGCGTTGAGGAACCTTTGGTAGTCAAGGCTACCGTTGAACGAGGTGCGTCCCATCTTCATGTCCATGTCATTGCGGTAACTGAAACCGTAGCCGTACAAGCCGCCGTTGAGGTCGGTCAGGCTATAGCCCGTGTTCTTCATGCTGAAGGAGGTGATACTAGCCGTCAGTCCGATACTACTCATCGAGTCGAGTTCGTAACCTAGGGTGAGGTTGCCCATGGTAAAGGGAATCTTGGGCTTGGTTGACGACTCTGTTGTCATGGTCGACGACATCGCCCCAGTCTGCTCACGCTCCATGGTAGTCTCCGTCGTACCAGGATTCTGGTGGTTATACATAGCGTTGGCACTGAATGATAGTTTGCCCTGTTGTCCACTGACGAAGGCACTACCGCCCAGACTCTTGTTGCCAGCCTGTACACGGATATTACCGTTGTAGCCATCCATGCTGGCACCACCCATCGCTGCGGCAGCCCCCTTGTCCATCACGATGTTCAAGACACCGGCACCACCCTCTGCGTCATATTTCGCACCAGGGTTGGTGACTACCTCGATACTCTTGACCATCGAGGCGGGCATTGCCTTGAACACCTGGCTGGGTGCCGACGACATCATCATATTGGGCTTGCCGTCTACGTATACCTTAAAAGAACTGGAGCCATTGACGGTGATATTGTCCTCGCCGTCGACGGTCACCATAGGAACCTTACGTAGCATATCGAGAACGGTGGCAGCCTTTGCGTCGGCATCGTTCTTCACGTCGTAACTGATCTTATCCACGTCAGCCTTTACGTTACGGCGCATACGGGTGACGGTCACACCGTCCAGTTCCTTGTCCCATGTGATACTGTCGTTGACATTGGTGTTATTCTCCTGAGCCATTGCCAGTGTGGCAGTGAGGCTCATCATCAGGGTGAAAATCGTTTTTCTCATATTGCTTATTGTCATTTTTTTTCGTTTTCTACGGCAAAGGTAGGCTGAAAACGAATACGCTCCAAGCAACTTTCGACGAAACAACCCCAGTCTTTCGACGAAAAAGCAAGTAACTCTAAACATTTTATTACCTTTGACTTCGCCCAAGGTAGGCTGCATCTCGGAAATCCTCAAATAAATTTGGGATTTCACTCGATTTGCACTACCTTTGCAAACTGATGAGTTTTGCCACCACGATATTGCAATGGTTTGAGGAGAACGGTCGCATGCTTCCATGGCGTGAGACACGTGACCCCTATGCCATCTGGTTGTCGGAAATCATCCTGCAACAGACGCGCATTGAGCAGGGGCGTCCTTACTGGGAGCGTTTCATGGAACGGTGGCATACGGTGGAGGACCTTGCCGCCGCCTCAGAGGATGAGGTCTTGCGGGAATGGCAGGGACTGGGCTACTACAGTCGTGCCCGTAACCTGCATCATGCTGCCAAGCAGATCGTGGCGATGGGAGGATTCCCACAGACACTAGAGGGTATCAAGAGCCTGAAAGGGGTGGGCGACTATACGGCTGCCGCCATCGGCTCTATCGCCTTCGACCTCCCCGCCGCAGTGGTCGATGGGAATGTCTATCGGGTACTGGCACGTCATTATGGTATCACCACACCCATCAATACCACAGAGGGTAAGAAAGAGTTCACGGCATTGGCACAGAGTCTGTTGCCAGAGAAAAATGCCTCTGCCTTCAACCAGGCGATGATGGATTTTGGTGCCCTTCAATGTCGCCCATTAACCCCATCCTGCCCATTATGTCCATTACAAGAGACCTGCGTTGCTTTTCGAGAGGGCAGGGTGGAGGAATTGCCTGTCAAGCAGAAGACGTTGAAAATCAAAGAGCGGCACCTTACCTATGTATATATAAGGTATCAGGGGCAGACCGCCATCCATCGTCGTCCCGCTGGGGATATCTGGCAGGGATTGTATGAGCCGTGGCTGACAGACACGCCTCCTGCTGATGCCATCTTGCTGCGACAACATGTCAAGCATGTACTGACGCATCGCATCATCTATGCTGACTTCTGGTTGTGGGAACCCCAAGAAAAGCCCTTGTTGCCAGCCGACTATCAATGGATACCGGAAAGCGATATCGACAACTATGGGGTGCCTCGGCTGATAGAAATACTACTTGACTCCTTAACTTCTTTAACTCCATAACTTCAAAACAAATGATTAATATTGCTATCTTTGTGTCGGGAAGCGGCACGAACTGTGAGAACCTGATTAAGTATTTCGCCACCTCGGAGCGATACCGTTGTGCGTTGGTTGTCAGTAACAAGCCCGATGCCTTTGCCCTGACTCGTGCGGAGCGGTTGGGAGTGCCTACGGCAGTGACTCCAAAGCCTCAGTTGAACGATGAGGCTGTGATGTTGCCGTTGCTCCGCCAGTATGACATCCAGTTTATCGTGCTGGCAGGCTTCCTGCCCCTCGTCCCTAACTTCCTCATCGACGCCTTCCCCCGTCGTATCATCAATATCCATCCGGCACTGTTGCCGAAGTATGGCGGTAAGGGTATGTGGGGGCACCATGTTCATGAGGCTGTGAAGGAGGCTGGTGAGACAGAAACAGGTATGACTGTCCACTGGGTGACTCCCGTCTGTGACTCTGGTGAGATCATCGCCCAGTATAAGGTAGCCCTCTCCCCTGAGGATACCGCCGACGACATTGCCGAGAAAGAGCATCAGTTGGAGATGACGTATTTCCCGAAGGTCGTAGAACAGGTACTGGATGAAACGTTCTTCTGAATCAAGCGCATTTAATGTTTAATATTTAATGTTTAACGTTTAATCTTTAATGTCTCATGGCGGAGCATAACGACATCGGCAGATGGGGTGAGGATATCGCTGCGGACTACCTGCAGCGTAAGGGCTACCAAATCATAGAGCGTGACTGGAAGAGCGGTCACCGTGACTTGGACATCATCGCCCTTGATGGTGGCATGGTGGTCTTTGTCGAGGTGAAGACCCGTAGCAACCGTCTGTTTACCGACCCAGTCGAAGCCGTAGGCTACCAAAAGATTCGCAACCTACAACAGGCTGCGAATCATTATGTGAAATACCGTCATATCAACCACGATATCCGTTTTGATATCGTCTGCGTCATCGGTACACCAGGCACAGAACCAGAGATCGATCATATCGAGGATGCGTTCTGACAAAAAATCCGATGAGTCGCCTGACCCATCGGATTTTCATATTGAGTTCGTTTGTATTAAGCCTCTGCCTCTTCCTGTGCAGCCTTGAAGTACTCAAGATCCTCAACATGGAAGGCCTTGATGTATGCGCTCTTGGCAATGATGTCCTCGGCAGCCATGCGGACATAGACGTTGGCACTCTTTTCAAAGAGTTCAGGAGCCTTGGTGGCATCGCGCAGAATGAGCAATGACATTACGATCTCGGCAGTCATGTCGTACAGGCGGCGTGCCAGGAAGTCCTGAGCATCCTGATTCTCCAAAGCCTTCACAGCAGCGATAGCCTCCTCGTAGACAGGAACAAACTCCTCGACGCAAGCCTTCAGTCTCTTCAGGCTGTCGCTCACCTCAAGACCAGCCAGCATCTCCTTGATATTGCTGAGCATAGTACCATTGGTGATATAACGGATGGCAGCGACAACCTGCAACTGGGTGGTACCCTCGTAGATAGAGAAGATACGGGCATCGCGGAACAGGCGCTGGCTCTTGTACTCCATGATGAAGCCTGAGCCACCGTGGATAGAGATGGCATCGTAGGCGTTCTGGTTGGCGTACTCTGAGTTCATACCCTTGGCAAGTGGGGTGAAGGCATCGGCAAGACGCTGGTACTTCTTCAACTCCTGCTTCTCCTCGGGCTCCAACTTACGGTCACGCTCGATATCCTCCAAACACTTATAGACATCCACGTAGGCGGCTGTCTCGTAGAGCAGGCTGCGACCTGCGTCGAGTTTAGCCTTCATACGAGAGAGCATGTCATAGACAGCGGGGAAGTTGATGATCTTCTCACCAAACTGCTGACGCTCCTTGGCGTAGGCAAGTCCCTCGTTGTAAGCCTCCTGCTCCACACCGACACTCTGTGCGGCAATACCCAGACGGGCACCGTTCATCAGAGCCATCACGTACTTGATCAGTCCCAGACGGGTACTTCCGCAGAGTTCTGCCTTCGCGTTCTTATAAGTCAACTCACAGGTAGGTGAGCCGTGGATACCCAGTTTATGCTCGATGTGACGAACATCAACACCACCCTGACGCTTGTCGTAGATGAACATTGACAGACCACGTCCATCCTTGGTGCCCTCTTCAGAGCGAGCCAGTACGAGGTGGATGTCAGAGTCACCGTTGGTGATGAAACGCTTCACACCGTTCAGACGCCAGCAGTTCTCCTTCTCGTCGAAGGTTGCCTTCAGCATCACACGCTGCAGGTCAGAACCAGCATCAGGCTCCGTGAGGTCCATACTCATACCCTCACCAGCACAGACACGGGGGATATACTTCTGACGCTGCTCCTCGCTACCGAACTCATAGAGGGTGTCGATACACGACTGCAACGACCAGATGTTCTGGAAACCAGCATCAGCAGCCGAGATCATCTCACTCAGCATGGAGAATACGGTGTTAGGCAGGTTTAGACCGCCGTAACGACGGGGCATGGAGACACCCCAGAGACCAGCCTTACGGGTGGCATCAAGGTTCTCGTAGGTCTTGCTAGCATAGATCATACGACCGTTCTCCAAGTGTGGACCCTCGAGGTCTACGTCCTCAGCATTCGGCTCGATGATATTAGCGGCAACGTCGCCTGTGATGTCGAGAATCTGCTTGTAGTTCTCGATGGCATCGCCCAGGTCAACGGGAGCATAGTCATATTCTTTCGCATCAGCGAAACCCTTTTCTTTCAACTCGACGATACGAGCCATCAGGGGGTGGTTCAAGTAGAACCCGATCTCAGGATGATCACTATAATAGTTTGCCATAATTATTTCGAATTTTGCTTATAGTACTTAATGAGTTTGGGAACGACTTCCTCCACGGTACCGACAATTACGTAGTCAGCAATGCGGTTGATAGGAGCGTCAGGGTCAGAGTTGACACTGATGATGATACCAGAGTCCTGCATACCAGCGATGTGCTGAATCTGTCCAGAGATACCGCAGGCAATATAGACCTTCGGATGAACGGTGACACCCGTCTGTCCAATCTGGCGGTCGTGGTCAATCCAGCCTGCATCCACGGCGGCACGGCTACCACCGACCTCACCATGTAATACCTTGGCGAGTTGGAACAACTGGTCAAAGCCTTCCTTAGAGCCTACACCGTAACCACCAGCAACCACGATGGGCGCACCCTTCAGGTTGTGCTTGGCAGCCTCCACGTGGTGGTCGAGGACTTTCACGACGAAAGCCTCGGGAGAGACATACTTCGATACCTCAGGATAAACCACCTCATTCTTAGCCTTGCCGTCATAAATGGCTTTCTGCATCACACCACTACGAACAGTTGCCATCTGTGGACGATGGTCGGGGTTCACAATCGTTGCTACGATGTTACCACCGAAGGCAGGACGAATCTGGTAGAGCAGGTTCTCATATACCTTATTATTCTTCTTATCCTCGTAAGAGCCAATCTCCAACTCCGTGCAGTCGGCAGTCAGACCAGAGGTCAATGACGAACTGACACGGGGACCGAGGTCACGACCGATAACGGTAGCACCCATCAGACAGATCTGCGGCTGCTCCTCCTTGAAGAGGTTGACAAGGATGTCCGTGTGGGGAGCCGAGGTGTAGGGGAACAGTCCCTCACCGTCGAAGACAAACAGTTTGTCGACACCATAAGGCAGAATCTGATCCTCCACCTTGCCCTTGATGCCAGTACCAGCAACAACGGCGTGGAGTTCCACCTTCAGTTCATTGGCGAGTTTGCGACCCTTGGTCAGCAACTCCTGAGATACTTCCTGTACCTGTGTACCTTCTATCTCAACATAAACAAATACATTATTCATATCTCTTATCCAATAATCTTCTCTTCCAACAATTCTTTGATCATTCCCTCGACATCAGCATCAGAAGCCGTCAAAGTTTTCGACTCCTTAGCCTGGAACACGATGTTCTTCACTGCCTTTACCTTCGTAGGAGAGCCTGCGAGACCGCACTGGTTGGCGTCACCATCGACATCGGCAACGCTCCACTGGTTCAGCGTCAGGTATGGGCGCTCGTCGTACAGGTTGTCGTAAGACGTGCCTTCAGCAGGACGCTCCATCGGACAGGTGGCACGCTTGTACTTCATCACCAACTTGGCGTTCTGGGGGCGACAGGGAGCGGCACTTCCATTAACGGTGATGACAACAGGCAGGGGAGCCTCTACGGTCTCCACACCACCGTCAATCACACGCTTGATGGTAGCCTTGCCATCCTTCACACTGATTACCTCCTCTGCGTAAGTCACCTGGTTGAGACCCAGTTTCTGGGCAACCTGAGGACCTACCTGAGCGGTATCACCATCAATAGCCTGACGACCACCAATGACGATGTCCACGTCACCAATCTTCTTGATAGCGGTGGCAAGGGCATACGAGGTAGCGAGGGTATCGGCACCAGCAAATAGACGGTCGGTCAGCAACCAACCCGTATCGGCACCACGATAAAGTCCCTGACGGATAATCTCTCCTGCACGTGGAGGACCCATCGTGAGGATTCCTACTGTAGAGCCTGGGTTCTGCTCTTTCAGACGAAGAGCCTGCTCCAAGGCGTTCAAATCTTCTGGATTGAAGATAGCGGGTAGGGCAGCACGGTTGACGGTGCCTTCGGCTGTCATGGCATCCTTACCCACATTACGGGTGTCTGGCACTTGCTTCGCCAGCACAACAATCTTTAAAGCCATATTATTAATAATGTATAATATTGAAATTTCAAAATCGGGTGCAAAGGTACTATTTTTTGCGCACACGGCAAAATAAAATGCACAAAATCGACTCTTTTGTGCACACTTCTTCCATTTTGTGCAATAATATGAAATGATATTCCCGTTGTTTGTCACATCCCTTTCTTCTTCATCCTATAATAAAGATTGTTAAATGTGGTGTACCTATAATATAGGTAAGCGGGATTTTTCGTAACTTTGCAAGCCGAAAACCGAAAGAAGACGTTAAGGTTTTCACGTAGGTAAGAAGTTTATTCGAATAAGTAATTATAATTAAAATAGGTATGAAAATGAAAAGAATGATGATGTTTGCAGCATTGGCTGCAACGCTTGTTTCTTGTGGTGGTGGCGGTGGTCGCCCCAATTTTGGCGATAACGAGTATCCTGTGGTAACAGTGGGTACCTCCAGTGCCGACATGCAGACCACCTATCCTGCCACGATCAAAGGTGTTCAAGATGTTGAGATTCGTCCGAAGGCAACAGGTTTCATCACACAGATTAATGTGAGAGAGGGACAGACTGTTGGCGCAGGACAACTATTGTTTGTATTGGATAACGAGACTTACCAGGCTCAGGTGCGTCAGGCTCAGGCTGCTGTCAATACCGCACAACAGCAGGTGAATACCGCCCAGTTGACGTATGAGAACTCCAAACAGTTGCACGAGAACAAGGTGATAGGTGATTATGAGTTGCAGACCTCCCAGAATACGTATGAGAGCGCCAAGGCTCAACTGGCACAGGCACAGGCTGCCCTTGCCTCTGCCCGTGAGGCTCTGAGTTTCTGCTATGTGAAGAGTCCTGCCGCTGGTGTGGTAGGTACCCTGCCTTTCAAGAAGGGTGCGCTGGTCAGTGGCTCTAATGTGCTGACAACCGTCTCGAATATCTCCTCGATGGAGGTGTATTTCTCAGTGACGGAGAAAGACGCGATGAATTTCTCACGCGATGGTGAGGGACTGAATACCCTGCCTCCAGTAAAACTGAAACTCGCTGACGGCAGCATCTATGCCCATGAGGGTAAGGTGACGAAGATGAGTGGAGTCATCGATCAGGCTACAGGTACGGTACAGTTGATTGCTGTGTTCACCAATCCCGAGAAACTGTTGAAGAGTGGTGGCGCTGGTACGATTATCATTCCCCGTGTGGCCTCTTCTGCTATCATCATTCCACAGGCTTGTGTCATGGAGGTGCAGAACAAGAAGTTTGTCTATACCGTAGGTAAGGATAACAAGGTAAAGTATACGGAGATTAAGGTCGACCCGCAGGACGATGGCAATAATTTCATCGTGACGGATGGCTTGAAGGCGGGTGACAAGTACGTGACCAATGGTATCACCAAACTGAACGACGGTATGGAGATAGTGCCCATCACACCAGAGCGTTACCAACAGAAGATAGACGAGCAGGCAAAAGCGATGTCTGCTGGTGACATCGTGGGAGCGATGAAGAAGTGAATGGGAGTTAAGAAGTTAAAGAAGTTAAGTAGTTAAAGACAATGACTTTTACAACATTTATCAAACGCCCGGTGTTGTCGACGGTGATATCAATCCTCATCGTCCTGCTGGGTTTTATCGGACTGGTATCGCTGCCTATTGAGCAGTACCCAGATATTGCACCGCCTACCGTTGTGGTATGGACCAGTTATCCTGGTGCGGATGCAGAAACAGTGAAGAACTCCGTCATCACCCCCTTGGAGGAGAGTATCAATGGTGTGGAGGGTATGGACTATATCTCCTCATCGGCATCCTCTGGCTCGGCGCAGATCTCTGTGCTGTTCCGTCAGGGAATGAATGCTGATATGTGTGCCGTCAACGTGCAGAACCGTGTCTCTCAGGCTCAGGCGCTGCTGCCTGCCGAGGTGACCCAGATCGGTGTGACGGTGATGAAGCGTCAGACCTCACAGGTGCTGATGTACACCCTCACCTCTGACGGTCGTTATGACGACGAGTTCCTGACGAACTACGCCAACATCAATATCGTGCCAGCCATCAAGCGTATCCAGGGTGTGGGTGACGTGCAGTCACCTGGTCTGAAAACCTACTCAATGCGTATCTGGCTGAATCCTGATGTGATGAAGCAGCATAACTTGATGCCTTCTGACATCGTTGGTGTGCTTGCCGAGCAAAATATCGAGGCGGCTCCTGGTTCCTTTGGCGAGCAGTCGAATGTCGCCTATGAGTATGCTATGCGTTATACAGGTCGTCTGAAGACCGCTGAGCAGTTTGGTGAGATTATCATTGCGAATGATACAGAGGGACAGACGCTGAAACTGAAGGACGTGGCGAAGATCGAGTTGGGTGGACAGCAGTATACCGTATCGATGAAGAACAACAACATCCCTTCTGTGATGGGTATGGTACAGCAGATTGCGGGTTCTAACGCCAATGAGATAGCCAAGAACGTGAAGAAAGAGTTGGAGGAGCAGGCGAAGTCGTTTCCTCCAGGCATGAAATATAAGATCAACTACGATGTCACGGAGTTCCTCTATGCGTCTATTGAGGAGGTGGTGTTCACCTTGGTGTTCACGCTGATCCTCGTGTTCATCGTGATCTATATTTTCCTGCAGGACTGGCGTTCCACACTGATCCCATTGATTGCCGTGCCAGTGTCTCTGATTGGTACGTTCTTCTTCCTGTCAGTGTTCGGCTTCTCCATCAACTTGCTGACGCTGTCCGCCTTGTTGCTTGCCATCGCTATTGTGGTGGATGATGCTATCGTGGTCGTTGAGGCGGTACACGCCAAATTGGACCAGGGCTATAAGAGTGCACTGACAGCAAGTATCGATGCGATGAACGAGATTTCGGGTGCTATCATCTCTATTACGCTGGTGATGGCTTCCGTGTTTATCCCTGTTTCCTTTATCGGAGGAACCTCAGGTACGTTCTACCGTGAGTTCGGTGTGACGATGGCAGTGTCCATCTTCATCTCCGCTCTGAACGCCCTGACGCTGTCACCTGCCTTGTGTGCTATCTTCCTGAAACCGCATGACAAGGAGGGACACGCCCAGAAGATGTCGATGATAGACCGCTTCCACGCCTCTTTCAATACGGCATACGACTCTGTCTTGGGCAAGTACAAGGGTACCGTGGAGAAACTGGTGCGCAAGCCCGTTGCCATCATGATAACGGTAGTGATTGGCATCGTGGCATTGGTAGGTACGATGCTGACGACAAAGACGGGTCTGGTTCCAGACGAGGATACGGGTACTATCTTCTGTACCATCTCCATGCCTCCTGCAACCTCTGTCGCTCATACACGACAGATTATCAATCAGGTGGACTCTATCCTTGCTGCTGACCCCGCTATCCAGAGCCGTGAGCAGATTCAGGGATATAACTTCATTGCGGGTGCTGGTTCCGACCAGGCTACCTTCATCATCAAACTGAAGCCGTTTGCAGAGCGTCAGAAGGGCTTCTTCTGGAAACTCAGCGGATTGTGGCAGGGTGACGGTATCTACCGCTTCTTCCTGAATCCCTATGAGGCAAACGGTGTGCTTGCCCAGATATACCTGAAGACGGCACATATCAAGGATGCGCAAATCCTTGCCTTCGCACCGCCTATGATTCCAGGCTTCTCGGCAAACTCAGGTGTCTCACTGGTGATGCAGGACCGCACGGGTGGTAGTCTTTCCCGTTTCTTTGAGATAGTGAAGGATTATCTTGCCGAGTTGAACAAACGTCCGGAGATACAGACGGCACAGACCTCCTACAACCCGAACTATCCGCAGTACATGTTGTATGTGGATGTGGCGAAATGTAAGCAGGCGGGTATCTCACCATCTACCGTGTTGTCTACGCTCCAGGGATATTATGGAGGACTCTATGCCTCTAACTTCAACGCCTATGGAAAACTCTACCGTGTCATGGTTCAGGGCTCGCCGGAGACCCGTATGACCCCAGAGTCGCTGAATAGTATCTATGTACGTACTCCAGGTGGCATGTCTCCCGTGCAGGAGTTCTGTCGTATGGAGCGTGTCTATGGACCGTCTAACATCAACCGTTTCAACCTGTTTACATCTATCAATGTGACGGCAACAGTGGCTGACGGTTATTCAACGGGTGAGGCGATCAAGGCAGTACAGGAGGTTGCCGCAGATATGTTGCCACAGGGATATACTTACGACTACTCTGGTTTGACACGTGAGGAGGCAAAGGCATCGAACACTACCGCAGTGATCTTCCTGCTGTGTATCGTGTTCATCTACCTCATCCTGTCCGCACAGTATGAGTCGTACATCCTGCCTCTTGCCGTTATTCTCTCCGTACCGTTCGGACTGGCTGGCTGTTTCCTGTTCACGATGATGTTCGGACACTCCAACGATATCTATATGCAGATATCCTTGATTATGTTGATTGGTCTGTTGGCGAAGAACGCCATCCTGATTGTGCAGTTCGCCTTGGAGCGTCGCCAGACGGGTATGGCAATCTCGTGGTCGGCAATATTGGGTGCCGCAGCCCGTCTGCGTCCTATCCTGATGACCTCACTTGCCATGGTGATCGGTCTGTTGCCTATGATGTTCGCATCGGGTGTGGGAAAGAATGGTAACCAGACACTGGGTGCCGCAGCCGTCGGTGGTATGTTGATTGGTACCATCTGTCAGGTATTGGTGGTTCCCGCCTTGTTTGTCATCTTCCAGAGTTTACAGGAGAAGATCAGTCCGATGAAGTTCGAGGGTGAGGATGAGAATCCTGACGTCGCCACTGAGATCGCTCAGTATGCCCATCGTCCAGTAGACTACAAATTAGAGGAGTAAGATTATGAAGAAACTAATGATATTCGCAGCCGTCTCGCTGCTCATGAGCAGTTGCGGCTTATATAATAAGTACGAGCGTCCTGACGTGGATACCAAGGGACTGATTCGTGACACCATCTCGGATGTTGACACGCTTGCCGTGCAGGATACCGCCTCTTTCGGTAACCTGCCTTGGCGCAGTGTGTTCACCGATGCACAGTTGAGGGCTCTCATAGAACAGGGATTGGAGAAGAATGCCAACCTGCAGAATGCGGCACTCACCGTGCAGATGTATGAGACGATGCTGAAAGCAGCGAAACTGGCTTTCCTGCCTGCAGTCTCTTTAGGTGGTACCACACCTATGGGAACCATCAGTACCTTGTATACCGATCCCTCAGTGACGACGAAGGCTTACTCGATTCCTGTAGCGGCAAGTTGGACGTTAGACCTCTTTGGCAACATCTTGTCGCAGAAGCGTTCCACGCAGATGAAACTGCTGGGCATGAAAGACTACCAGATGGCTGTCCGTGCCCAGGTGATTGGTGGTATTGCCAATGCCTACTATACGTTGCTGATGCTGGACGAGCAACTCCGTATCGTGACGGAGATGTCTGGCATGGCGAAAGAGACTTGGGAAATGATGCAGTTGCAGTATAAACTGGGACGTATGCGTTCTACCAGTGTGCAGAGTGCGGAGGCAGCCTATCTGTCAACACTGACACAGGCGAACGACTTCAAGCGTCAGATTCGTGCGACGGAGAATGCCCTCTCCCTGCTGATTGGACAGGCAGGACAGCAGATTCCCCGCTCGACACTCGCAGAGCAGTCGCTGCCCTCTGAGTTCAGTACGGGTGTGGGTGTCGCTTTGTTGAAGAACCGTCCTGACGTGCATAATGCGGAGATGACACTGGCATCCTGCTTCCATGACGTGCAGACGGCTCGCTCACAGTTCTATCCCAATATCTCGATAGGTGCTTCTGCCGCTTTCACCAACAGCAATGGTGCCTTTAATCCAGGTAAATGGTTGACGACACTGTTCGGCTCCCTGACACAGCCCATCTTCGCCCGTGGCGCTTTGATTGCCAATCTGAAGGTGAGCCAGTTACAGTATGAGCAGGCATTCAACACATGGCAGAATGCGATCCTCTCGGCTGGTAACGAGGTGTCTAACGCCCTTGTCAATTACAACAGTTACGATGCCAATAGTAAGATAGAGGCACAGCGTATCGAGGTGTTGACGAAGAATGTGGAGGACACGAAGGCTCTTTATAAGAGTAGTGGAGCCTCTTATCTGGAGGTGCTGACAGCACAGACCCAGTTGCTCAGTGCTCAGTTGCAGATGGTGACAGACGACTTCTATAAGATGCAGGCTGTCGTGTCACTGTATACGGCACTTGGCGGTGGCGGGAAGTAAAGTTTTATAGTTTATTGTTTAGAGTTTAGAGTTATGGCAAGTGAAATAAGTCCTAAAGCCGAGATCGATCCCAGAGCGAAAATCGGCGATAACTGTAAGATATTCCCCTTCGTCTATATCGAGGGTGATGTGGAGATAGGTGACGGATGTATTATCTTCCCCTTTGTCAGTATTTGTAATGGTACCCGCATGGGTAAGAATAATAAGGTGCACCAGGGTACTGTGATAGGTGCGCTGCCACAGGACTTTGAGTTCCGTGGCGAGAAGACTGAGTGTATCGTGGGTGACAATAATATCTTCCGAGAGAATGTCGTCGTCAACCGTGCTACCCATCAGGGCGGTCAGACCGTTATCGGCAATGATAATGTGCTGATGGAGGGTGCCCATATCTCACATGACACGAAGGTAGGCAACCGTTGCGTATTCGGCTATGGTACGAAGATTGCTGGTGATTGCGAGATAGAGGATGGTGTTATCTATTCATCCAGTGTGATTGAGAATGCCAAGACCCGTGTGGGACGTGGCTCTATGATACAGGCTGGTACGACGTTCTCCAAGGACGTGCCGCCTTTCATCATCTGTACCAAGCATGTGGAATATGGTGGTGTGAATATGCAGGTGGCTCGTCAGCATGGTGTTGACGAGAAGACTTTGAAGCATATCGCCAATGCCTACCGTCTGCTGTTCCATGGTAAGACCTCTACGTTCGACGCTGTCAACCAGATAGAGGAACAGGTGCCTGACGGTCCGTTTATCCGTCACATCATCGAGTTTATCCGTGCCTCGCAGATAGGTATTATCACGAAGATGTAAGGATTAGTAACTGGCGGAGCAGGGGATTCCTGCTGCTATCACACGGTCGCGAATAACATCCAGTTGTTCGCGACTTGCTTTTTCCAGTCCTTGGGCTGGTGTCTCACGGTCGATGGTATAGACCATCACCTGTTGGGGCTTGATCTGTCTCACCACTTCCAACCAAGGAGCCACGTATTCCTCTCCGGTATTGTCGACGCTCTCCCCATTGCAGTTGCCACGCATGAACATCGTCTGGATGATGATATGTCCATGGAACGCTTTCATGCGCTCGATAATCTGGTTGACATCATAAGTGCCATTGGGGTGGTCGACCTTATTAATATATAGGGGATCAACAGTATCGAGTTTCAGGATATTGTCATCTACCTTCATCAAGGCATCATGTACTTGCTTACGATGTATCATGGTAGCGTTGCTCAGCACACACACCTTTGCCTTCGGACAGTATTGGTCACGCAGGGAGATGGTGTCGTCGATGATCTCTGCGAAGTGGGGATGACAGGTAGGCTCTCCATTACCTGCAAAGGTCAGCACATCAGGTAGTTGCCCCTCGTCCCTCATCTCTTGTAGTTTCTTCTCCAGGGCTTGCGCCACTTCCTCTCTGGTAGGCAAAGGAAGTGAAGGACGGTGGTCCTCGTTGAAGCCGCATTCACAGTAGATGCAGTCAAACGAGCATACCTTGCCGTCGGCAGGCAGCAGGTTGATACCTAACGAGATGCCCAGTCTGCGACTATGCACTGGACCGAATATTGGGGATGGATAAATAACTGTACTCATAAGCAAAGTATTTCTTTTCGACTGCAAAATTAGTAAATAAAACGAAAATTGTTTTGCATTTAGACCGATTTGTTGTATTTTTGCACCTAAATTAGGTGTAATACGTCTAAAAAAGAAATGGGAAGAAAGAAAAAAGGCACCCGCAACCGTCGTGGAATGCAGGCTGTTACGTTGTGTATTAGTACCACGATGGTGCTGATTTTATTGGGAATGGTGGTGTTTTCTGTCCTGTTGGCTCGTAACCTGTCGAACCACATGAAGGAGAACCTGACTGTTACGGTGATGTTAAAGGATTATGTGACTGTGAACCAAGGGCATCGTCTTTGTCGAGACCTGTATCACCGTCCCTATTCTCGTAACATAGATTATATCAGTAAGGAGCAGGCTCAGAAGGAGCAGAGTAAGGAGTTGGGCAGCGACCCGTCGGAATTCCTGGGCTTTAACCCCTTCTCCGCTACCCTTGAGATACAGTTGAAGTCGGAGTATGCCAACCGTGACTCTCTGAAGTGGATTGTCAAGGAGATACGGAAGGATGCCCGTGTCAGTGACATCGCCTATATGGAGGATCTGGTCGATCAGGTGAACTATAACCTGAGTCGTATCAGTATGATTCTCTTGGTGCTTGCCGTCCTGTTGACTTTTGTGTCGTTCTCGCTGATCAGTAATACGGTGCGGCTCAGTGTCTATGCCCGTCGTTTCATCATCCACACCATGAAACTGGTAGGAGCCTCTTGGGGCTTCATCCGTCGTCCTTTCATCAAGAATGCCGTTATCATAGGAGTGATAGCCGCTATTTTGGCGAATATCGTGTTGGGAGGCTGTTTCTATGGCTTGTATCTGATGCAACCGGGAATCCTGACTATCGTGCAGTGGGAGGAACTTGCCATCACGGGAGGTGCTGTATTCCTGTTTGGACTGCTGATAACATCCCTTTGCGCATGGCTCGCCGTCAATAAGTTCCTGAAGATGACAGCAGGCGAACTTTATAAAATTTAATTCTCGTAATATCGTTATCTCGTCATTATCGCAATACCAAAAAAGAAATATGGATAGAAAGAATTTAGCGTTTGACCGTGTCAACTATATCCTGCTGGTGGTAGGAATGGTTATTGTTGTCATTGGTTTTATCCTCATGAGTGGAGCAGGTTCTACGGAGAGTGCCTATAATCCCGATATTTTCAGTGCCCGCCGTATCAAGGTGGCTCCAGTAGTTTGCCTGATTGGTTTCGTGTCAATGATTTACGCCGTGATGCGCAAGCCGAAGGATAAGGATACACAGTTAGATCAATAAAGAAGGATAAGAGATGGATTGGATACAGACTATCATTATTGCTATCGTAGAGGGGCTGACAGAGTTCTTGCCAGTGTCATCGACGGGTCACATGATTATCGCTCAGAATCTGTTGGGTGTGCCTCAGAGTGATCCCTTCGTGCATGCCTTCACCTTTATCATCCAGTTTGGAGCCATCTTGTCGGTGGTATGCCTTTACTGGAACCGCTTTTTCAAGTTCGATAACACACCCGCTCCAGAAGGAAGTTCGCTTTTTCAACAGTTAAAGCACAAGTACTATTTCTACTGGTTGCTGTTTGTGGGTGTCTTGCCAGCCGTTGTTATAGGGCTACTCGCCAAAAAGTCAGGACTGCTCGACTGGCTGCTTGACAGCGTGGAGGTTGTGGCAGTCATGTTGGTTGTGGGAGGTATCTTCATGCTTTATTGCGACAAGTTGTTCAATAAGGGTAGCGAGGATAATAAGGTCGATGAGCGTAGGGCTTTCATGATAGGTCTCTACCAGTGTATCTCTGTCATCCCTGGCGTTTCGCGTTCTATGGCGACCATCGTAGGCGGTATGACGCAAGGACTTACTCGCAGACGTGCTGCGAAGTTCTCATTCTTCCTGGCTGTACCTACCATGGCTGGTGCCACACTGCTTGACCTGCTCGACCTGATGAAGGAAGGCACAGCGTGGGCTACAGGTCATAACATTACCATGCTGATACTCGGCTGTGTCATCGCCTTTGTGGTGGCTTTGCTGGCAATGAGGTGGTTTGTCAATTACTTGACGAAATACGGCTTCAAGGCATTTGGTATTTATCGCATCGTGGTGGGCAGCATTATTATCATTTTGTTGCTTACGGGACATTCACTCGCAATGGTTGACTGATGAACTTCACACAGGGAGAGATTATCTACATCAACAAGCCCTATCGGATGTCGTCCTTTGGTGCTCTTGCCTATGTACGTACCCGTATCTCCAAGAAAATCGGAGTGAAACGGGTGAAGATAGGGCATGCCGGGACGTTAGACCCCTTGGCGACTGGTGTGCTGATTCTCTGTACTGGTAAGAAGACGAAGGAGATAGAGCGGTTGCAATACGATACGAAGGAATATACGGCGACCCTCCAGTTAGGAGCCACCACACCCAGTTACGATATGGAGCATGAGGTGGACGAGACCTATCCTGTGGAGCATATCACGAAAGAGTTAGTGGAACAGACGCTACTGCAGTTTGTGGGCGAGATCCAACAGGTGCCCCCTCAGTATTCCGCTGTTAAGATAGGAGGCAAGCGCGCCTATAAGTTAAAGCGTAGGGGCGATGAGGTGGAACTGAAGGCAAAACCCGTCCGCATCGATGAACTACAACTGACCTCCTTCGACGAGGAGAAGAAACAAGCCTCTATTCGGGTCGTCTGTGGAAAAGGCACCTATATCCGCTCCTTGGCTCGTGATATCGGAGAGGCGTTGGGCAGTGGTGCTTACCTGACGGCACTCTGTCGTACGAGGGTAGGGGATGTGACACTTGCCGACTGTGTGGAGATGGAGGACTTCCCCGCATGGCTCGACCAACAGGAAATCGAAATATCGCAAAATTAAATATATGAAACTATCACAATTTAAATTCAAGTTGCCAGAGGCACAAGTGGCATTAGAGCCGCCTCACAAAACATTTGAGAATGAGGATGGAACTGTCGAGAAAGTTTATCGTCGCGACGAGTGCCGCCTGATGGTGGTGCATCGTAAGAGCCAAGCCATTGATTTGTTCCAGAAGGACGACGAGGGGAAGGATACCGACCAGCCACTGTTGTTCCGTGACTTGGTGAACTATTTCGATGAGGGTGATACGCTGGTGCTCAATGATACAAAAGTGTTCCCGGCACGTCTGTATGGTACGAAAGAGAAGACGGATGCCAAGATAGAGGTGTTCCTGTTGCGTGAACTCAATGAGGAACTGCGCCTATGGGACGTATTGGTAGAGCCTGCCCGTAAGATTCGTATCGGCAACAAACTCTTCTTTGACGAGGATGGACCGATGGTGGCAGAAGTGATAGACAATACGACGAGTCGTGGGCGTACGCTGCGTTTCCTTTACGATTGTCCTCATGAGGAGTTCAAGCGGGAGTTGTTTGCCTTGGGTGAGGCTCCGCTGCCTCGTTATATCGTGGATCAGCGGGCGGCATTGCCAGAGGATATGGAGAATTTCCAGACCATCTATGCCAAGACAGAGGGCGCAGTGACAGCGCCTGCCTCAGGATTGCATTTCAGTCGTGAGTTGATGAAGCGTTTGGAGATTCATGGCGTCAATTTCTCGTATATCACCGTTCATTGTGGCTTAGGCTGTTTCGACCCTATTGAGGTGGAGGACCTGACGAAGCATAAGATGAGTTCTGAGCAGATGATAGTGAACAAGGAGGCTTGCGAAGTAGTCAACGAGGCGAAGAATGGTGGTCACCATATCTGTGCTGTTGGTGTCAGCACCTTGCGTGCCACCGAGACGGCAGTAGGTACCGACGGGCTGCTGAAAGAGTTCGACGGGTGGACCAATAAGTTCATCTTCCCTCCCTATGACTTCGGACTCGCCGACTCTATGATTACTAATTTCTATCATCCAGAGTCTACCATGATGATGGCAACGGCAGCCTTTGGCGGTTATGAACTCATCTATGAGGCTTACGAGCAGGCAGTGAAAGAAGGCTTTATGTTCGGTTGCTATGGTGATGCGATGCTGATTCTCGATGACTGATCATCAGGTATATCTGGGATTAGGCTCTAATATGGGCGACAGAGAGGCAAACATCCGTAAGGCGGTCTCTCTCATCCAAGAGCGGATAGGAGAGGTCGTCCGACAGTCGCCCCTGATAGAGACAGAGCCGTGGGGCTTTGAGTCCGACAATAGATTTCTGAATGGTGTCATCCTGTGCCATACAGCACTTACCCCTCGACAGGTATTGAAGGTGACACAGAAGATAGAGCGAGAACTGGGACGGAAGAAGAAAACCTCGCCGACCGCTAACCGCTCAACGCTGACCTATCACGACCGCCCTATCGACATTGACATCCTGCTCTACGACGACCTGACGGTGGACGAGCCAGACCTGAAGATACCGCATCCGCTGATGCGCGAGCGTGACTTTGTCATGATTCCCTTGGAAGAGATAAGAAAATAATACTAACCTACAAAAACAAACTGTTATGAAGAAACTACTGTTTACAGTGCTTGCTGCATTCGCAGTGTCGTTGGGCACTGCAGCCCAGTCGTGTTGTGAGAAGGCACAAGAGTGCAACCCTTACAAGAAATACACGGCAAATCTGCCGTTCCAGATGCCAGAGGTCAAAGCCCCTCAGTTCCCTGATCGTCAGGTGAGCCTGAAAGACTTTGGTGCTGTGGGGGACGGTGTTACCCTGAATACCGAGGCATTTGCCAAGGCAATCGACGCCCTGAGCAGTCAGGGTGGTGGAAAACTGGTCGTTCCTGCAGGGGTGTGGCATACTGGTCCTATCGTCCTCAGGTCTAATATCAACCTCCATCTTCAGGTGGGTGCTGTTATCATGTTTGCTGCCGATGAGTCGCTCTATCCTATCATCAAGACCTCGTTCGAGGGGCTGGACACCCGTCGCTGCCAGTCACCACTGAGTGCCAATGGTGCTGAGAATATTGCTATCACGGGACATGGCGTGATTGACGGGAACGGTCAGTATTGGCGTCCTGTCAAGAAAGGTAAGATGACGGATGGTCAGTGGAAGGAAGTGTTGTCACGCCCGGGAGGCGTTATCGTGCGCAAAGACTACTGGGTTCCCTCACAGGGTTATGCTGATGCGGAGAAGAATGCTAACATGAATGTGCCTAACGCGCAGACAGAGGAGGAATGGAATGCCATCAAGCGTTTCCTGCGTCCTGTGATGATCTCACTGGTCGGCTGTAAGAACGTGCTGTTGCAGGGTGTCATCTTCCAGAACTCTCCCGCTTGGAATATCCATCCGCTGATGTGTGAGAATATTATATTAGATAATGTACTCGCGCGTAATCCTTTCTATGCCCAGAATGGTGACGCACTTGACCTGGAGTCCTGCAAGAACGCATTGATCGTCAATTCTAAGTTTGACGCCGGTGATGACGGTATCTGTATCAAGAGCGGTAAGGACGCCGATGGTCGTCGTCGTGGCAGACCTTGTGAGAATGTCGTGGTTGACGGCTGTACCGTCTTCGCAGGTCATGGTGGTTTCGTGGTAGGCTCTGAGATGAGTGGTGGCGTGAGGAATATCCTCGTGGAGAACTGTCAGTTCCTCGGCACGGATGTCGGCTTGCGTTTCAAGTCTACCCGTGGTCGTGGCGGTATCGTGGAGAATATCTTCATCAAGGGTATCTCCATGACGGATATTAAGACCGATGCCATTACCTTCAATATGTATTATGGCGGTAAGTCGGTGGCAGAGATGCTTGCCGATGGCGACAATCCTGATAACACGACCAAGATGCCTGTGACAGAGGAGACTCCTATCTTCCGCAATATCAATATCCAGGATATTATCTGCAATGGGGCTGGACGTGCAATGGAGTTCAACGGACTTCCTGAGATGCCTATTGATGGTATCAACTTGGAGAATGTTCAGATTATCGCTAAGAAGGATGCAGTGTTCACTAACTACAAGAATGTGACGAAGAAAAACGTGAATATCATCATCCAGTAAGTAGTATAAAAAAGAATCCCGCTCCAATTGGAACGGGATTCTTTTTTGTCTTTGCATCTTATTTACGCAGACCGAGTTCCTTAATAAGAGAACGGTAGCGGTTGATGTCCTTGTTGTAGAGATACTTCAGGAGTTTACGACGGCGACCTACCAACTTGGTCAGTGAGCGAGCGGTACCATAGTCCTTGTGGTTCTGCTTCAGGTGCTCTGTCAGGTGCTTGATACGGAAGGTGAACAGGGCAATCTGGCTCTCTGCGGAACCAGTGTCTGTTGCGCTCTTACCATGCTTCTCAAAGATCTCTTTCTTTTTTGCTTGATCTAAATACATAATTTTGATGATTTAAATTGTTAATATAACACATCTTTCGGATGCCTGCCACGGTCATCATCCATGGGGTACATCGTCAAATGCGGGTGCAAAGGTACAACTTTTTTGCAAAACGGACAAATATTTATTGGAAAAGTTGTACCTTTGCACCCGATTTTACGTAAAATGTTATGCAGGATATTAGTAATCGTTCACAAGAACGCTTAACTCAGTTAAGAAATATAGCGATTATCGCTCACGTAGACCACGGTAAGACAACGCTCGTGGACAAGATGATGCTGGCAGGCAATCTGTTCCGTGAGGGGCAGAACCTGAGTAGTCAGGTGTTGGACGCTAACGATTTGGAGCGTGAGCGAGGCATCACGATTCTGTCGAAGAATGTAAGTATCAACTGGAAAGGAACAAAAATCAATATTATCGACACTCCGGGCCACTCTGACTTCGGTGGCGAGGTAGAGCGTGTGCTGAATATGGCGGACGGCTGTCTGCTGTTGGTCGACGCCTTCGAGGGTCCGATGCCCCAGACTCGTTTCGTGCTGCAGAAAGCACTACAGATAGGGCTGAAGCCCATCGTGGTGGTGAATAAGGTCGACAAACCGAACTGCCGTCCTGAGGAGGTCTATGAGATGGTCTTCGACCTGATGTTCTCCCTCGACGCTACAGAGGACCAGTTGGACTTCCCTGTCGTCTATGGCTCAGCGAAGAATGGCTGGATGGGTGAGGACTATAACACACCAACGAATGATATCACTTACCTCCTCGACAAAATTGTGGAGGTGATTCCTGCTCCTCAGCAGATGGAGGGTACTCCCCAGATGCTCATCACCTCACTCGACTATTCGAGTTATACGGGGCGTATCGCTGTGGGGCGTGTGCACCGTGGCAGTCTGAAAGACGGTCAGCAGGTCACCATCGCCCATCGTGACGGGTCTATGGAGAAGACGAAGATCAAGGAACTGCATACCTTTGATGGCATGGGACATAGTCGTGCGGAGCAGGTTGATTGTGGTGATATTTGTGCTGTCATCGGCTTGGAGAAATTCGAGATCGGTGATACTATCTGTGACGTTGAGAACCCGGAGCCACTGCCTCCTATCGCTATCGATGAGCCTACCATGTCGATGCTTTTCACCATCAACGACTCACCATTCTTCGGCAAGGAGGGTAAATTTGTCACCAGCCGTCATATCAACGACCGTCTGGAGAAGGAACTGGAGAAAAACCTCGCCTTGCGGGTAGAGCCTTTCGAGGACTATACAGATAAGTGGGTAGTCAGCGGTCGTGGCGTATTGCATCTCTCTGTCCTGATTGAGACCATGCGCCGTGAGGGCTATGAGTTGCAGGTGGGACAGCCACAGGTTATCTATAAGGAGATTGATGGACAGCGTTGCGAGCCTATCGAGGAACTGACCATCAACGTGCCAGAGGAGTTCGCCTCTAAGATGATTGACATGGTAACGCGCCGTAAGGGTGAGATGACCTCGATGGAGAGTCAGGGCGATCGTACGAATATCGAGTTTAACATCCCCTCACGCGGTATCATCGGACTGCGCACCAATGTGCTGACGGCATCGCAGGGTGAGGCGATTATGGCTCACCGTTTCAAGGAGTACCAGCCCTACAAAGGGGACATCGAGCGTCGTGTCAACGGCTCTATGATAGCCCTGGAGACAGGTACCGCCTTCGCCTATTCTATCGACAAACTGCAGGATAGAGGTAAGTTCTTCATCGATCCAGGTGAGGATGTCTATATGGGTCAGGTGGTCGGCGAGCATGTGCATGACAACGACCTCGTCGTCAACGTGGCAAAGGCTAAGCAGTTGACCAACGTCCGTGCCTCTGGTACTGACGACAAGGCTCGCATCATCCCCAAGACCGTCATGTCGCTTGAGGAATGTCTGGAGTATATCAAGGAAGACGAGTTGGTAGAGGTCACTCCGCAATCTATGCGTATGCGTAAGATCATCCTTGACCACGACCAGCGGAAAAAAGCAAATAAGCAATAAGGTTAGTGCGGAATATGGGAATACGAAGAACAATCTATGGAATCATAGAGCCCCAGAACAAGAAAACCCTTTCTGGAGTTTATGATATGATGATGCTTCTTGCCATCATCATCGGTATATTCCCTTTGATGTTCCGCACGCACATCAAACTGTTTTGGTATTTCGATCTGATTTCTGGTATCTGTTTCATCGTTGACTATGTGCTACGATGGATCACAGCGGACTTCACTTCGAAGAGGAGTAAGGGAGTAGCATTCCTGCTATATCCTTTTACTCCGATGGCAATCATCGACTTATTGTCTATCCTGCCATTCTTCAACTTGATTGCCCCGTCCTTCAAGATTGTACGAGTATCGCGATTCCTGAAGGTATTGCGTGTCATCAAGTTCATCAGATATTTCGAGCCACTGGGAATCATACTGGCTGTCATCCGCAAACAGGGTAAGATCCTGTGCACGGTCCTGTCGCTGGCAATCTTCTATATCTTCATCACGGCACTGATTATGTTTAATGCGGAAGAGGATATCAATCCAGAGACAGGTGAGTATCTCTTCAGTAATTTCTTCGATGCTTTCTACTGGGCAGCCTGTACATTGACTACAGTAGGCTATGGCGACCTGTATCCCATTTCCAACATCGGTAGGGTGATTAGTATTATTTCCTCAATGGTGGGAATCGCCATCATCGCCCTTCCCTCAGGTATCGTCACTGCCGGCTATATGGATGAACTGAAGAGCAGAAAGGAACAAAGAGACAAGGACAGCGAGACAGAATAATTCAGATTTTTTTAAGTAGTACTTTTTCGCCAACAGGTCAATATTCCCCTTTAACAAGAAGAATTTGTCGATAAAAGGATTCGAATTATCGATAAAATTTTCTTGTTGCAATTAAAAAATAGTATTTTTTTTGTTTTTTTCAAAATAAGTAATTATCTTTGTAGCCGACTAAAGCCAGTTCATATAACAAGGACAGGGCGGGTCGTACATTGATGGAAAGAGACTACCAAGCCGTTTGTAGGGCAAGTCTCGGAAAGGCGTTTACGGACGTTACTATTCTGTGTGTTCAAACTTCGCAACTTTGAATCTGTGCACAGAGGTAATGCAACGAAACGTCTGCGTGGGTGGATTATATCCAGACCCCAATGCTATATGTTAGTAATAATGTATAGTGGGTGTGTATAATATCACTTGGCGTGGGCTGGCTGCGTTGCTTATCCTTGCACAGGGGCAATGCGAAGGCCTGAACACAGGGATGGGCGAAAGTAGATACTCCCCATGCCTTTTTTATTTCCCAGAATTTTGCTTGTGTATGGTGGGGAGCCAAGGAAACTTTGGTGAATGCTTTCTTTATTGCACAGATAAAATTCCTATTAACTTAAATATTTCGATTATGTCACAGAAAAAAACTGTTATTCAAGGTCTAGAACCTGCCGATGCTCCCAATGTGAATGGAGCCGGTGCTAGTTTCTATTCAAGAGGTGGCCGTTCTGCTTCCCGCGGAACGGTAGTGTCTGGTATGACTGATAATTTTGAAGAAACTACGGTGCAGAGTCCTGTAAGACAGGCTGCTCCACAGCAGAGACGACCAGTTGTATCTGGAAAGCCTGTTGTAGGCTTCCTCTATTCTGTTTCACGTTTGGCATCAGGCGAGTACTGGCCACTCCACATCGGTCAGAACACCATTGGTCAGAATCCAGACAGTGACATCGTGCTACCTGAGGGCACAGTTTCTTCTGACCATGCAGTTCTAGTTGTGCGAAAGATGAAGAAACCAGAGAAAGTGATCGCTTCTATCAGTGATGCCCGTTCTACCAACGGAACCATGATTAATGGTGAGAGTTTAGGTTTCTCCGCAGTAGAGTGTAAGAATGGTGATATTATTACTGTAGGTGATAATTACGAATTATTCCTTATCCTTGTTGATGCTCCGTCTCTAGGCTTATCAGTTTCAGAGAATTTTATCTCAATAGATGAGGGTGAGACATATAATGATGAGCAGCAAGATTTAGAGCCAGGTATGACTCGTCCAGGTGAGGATTATCAGCCCTACGGTGGTCCGACACCACCTCCATTTGGTGGGTTTAATCCAGGTGGGGGGACAGTCGGTTTTGACGGTTCTGGAACTGGAGATAAAGGTGGAACTATTGGCATGTAACACGAATTAGCGGAGCAACCTATCAGAAATGAAGACAGTAGTTCAACGTCCCAACGATCCATACATCTATCTATATGTGATGGGAGAATGGTATTGCTATAACCCGATGGAACCTCCTTTGGGGAGTGGGGCTATGGGTGATGTCTATAGAGGTTATCGTTGTAAAACAGGATCTGTCATTGCAGTAAAGAAGGTAAAAGATGCCTATGCGAACAACAAGATGATCCGGGAGCGAGCACGTCAGGAAGCATCCCTGGCTTTTCGCCATCCGAATCTTGTTGAGATGATAGGCTATTGCGAATGGTCTCCAGAATCTGGTCCAATCTTTATTCTGAGTCATTTCGTGCAAGGAGAGGATATTGACAAATATGCTAAAAGTTTTGAAAATTCCCCTCTTCGTGTAGAGAAGATTTGCAATGCTATCTGTTCTGTTCTTGACGCATTAGATTATGTGCACTCCCGTGGTGTTGTCCATCGAGATATCAAGCCTTCAAATATTATGATTGAGAATGGCTCCAATGTTCGTTTAATGGACTTGGGCATAGCCCGTATGAATGGAGGAAATAAATTTTCTTCGTTTGGATTCATAGGAACACCAGAGTATTCTGCTCCTGAACAGATGTTGCGAGAGCAGAATGGAGCCAATGTTCAGATTAATGCCACTACAGACATCTATGAACTTGGAATAACATTCTATGAGTTGTTGGCAGGCGAGAATCCAATGTCTTGCCAATCAGAGGCTGAGACGCTGACAAAGCAGATGAAACAATCATTGCCGAGTAGTGACAAGATACCTCGGAAACTGATGCAGGTTATTTGGAAAGCGACAGAGAAGGAACAGGCAAGGCGTTATCAGACTGCTTTGGAATTTAAGCATGCTATTCAAGATGCATTGGTTCCAGACCCTCCATTGATAGAGCGTATTTCTGATTGGATAGAAGATCATGTTGCTTATGTGGCATTAGGTGTTGTTGCCTTTCTTGCTTTCGTATTTGTAATTATTCTGTTATTATAATTCGTTATATATGGAATTAAGGAAATTACATAAAAGCGATGACGACATTTTCATCGGTTTTGCAGAATCCAGAATTGGAGGAAGACCAGAAAATCAGGATTCATACGGGTTTATGGATACTGAGTTTGGCTTTCTTGTTACCGTCTGTGATGGAATGGGAGGTGGTCCTGGAGGAAAGACAGCCTCCAATATAGCCGTCAATGAGATTCTTGCTGGCGTTGACGAGGCAAGTAAAGATGAGGAGATTACTAATATTCTTATCAAGGCTGTACGTCGTGCAAATATGGCTATCTTAGAGGCAGCAAGTCAGGATTCAGCACTTCGTGGTATGGGATCTACGGCTACTGTACTCTTAATCTCTGAGAAATCGGCATTCTTGGTTCATGCTGGTGACAGCAGAATATATCAGGTGCGCGGTAAACATAAAATCTTCCGTACATTTGACCACTCCATGGTGTTTGATTTGGTGAAGCAAAAAGTCATCACAGAAGAACAGGCTCGTCTTTCGGCACAGTCGAATGTTATCACAAGAGCCTTAGGAATCAAACCTGATTTGGAGGTTGATGTAGTGGAGCGTCCTTATGAGAAAGGGGACCGTTTCATACTCTGCTCTGACGGTATTCATGGAATCATGCCAGAGAAAGAATTAATCAGAATGTTTGGTAACAGAAAAGTCGCTCTTGGTGCCGTTGTTGACGATATCGCCACGTATGTTGATAACATGGGTCGAGACAATGGTGGTAGACACGATAACCTGACAATTGCTATTGTTGAAACAAAGATAAACTCAAAATTAAGACAAACGATGTCAAAACAAGTAAGAATTTCATTGCTGATATTAGCAGTTATCTGTCTGTTCAGCATCATTATGAATATAGTGCAAGCCACTTCAGACCGTACATCAGATGCTGTAACGACTTCTGAATCCACTTTAAGCAAGATGGAATCATTAAAAAGAGAAGTAAAAGTAAAACAGGACAGCATTGTCAGTCTCAATGATACTATAAAGAAACTCAGAAACGAAAAAAACAAGTAATATGAAAGTATATTCAATTGGAAGAGAGGTGGGCTGTGACATTATCATCAACGATAACAGTGATGTGATAAGCCGTAGACATGCAACCCTCAACGTAACCTCATCTGGAAAGATGACGATAGTGGACTTAAGTCACAATGGTACTTATGTGAATGGTATTCGTATCGCTCAGAATGTGCCAGTACCAGTGACCCGTAAAGACAATGTGTCGTTTGCTCATGTGGCACGACTGGATTGGAATCTTATACCCAATACTACAGGTCAAATAGTCAAGTGGGCTATCATCGGTGTTGTTGCTTTGCTTCTCATTATTGGTGGTGTTTGGGGATTCAGTGCGTTGACGAAAGGAGGCTCAGGCTCATCAGACGACGGACCAGTACCTGCTGCTGTTGATTCCACCACTCTGAAGATGGAGAAAGAGAAGATGGAGGAGCAAGAAAAGCAGAAGCAAGACTCTCTCAAAAAACATGTTCAAGACTCGCTCACCAAGGTCTATCAAAAGAATGTAGGGAAGGTACCTGCAAAGAAAAATGACTCGAAAAAGGCAGAACCGAAAAAAACGGAGCCCAAGAAGTCAGAACCCAAGGAGGAGTCGAATACTAATCGTAAGCGTGGATAAAAATCAATAACTAAAACATTATAATTATGAAGTTGTTAAAAATAGGACGAGATGCCTCATGCGATATCGTATTGCATAGTGAGAAGGTCAGTTCGCTTCATGCGGAGATAACACTGATGAATAGTGGTGACATCCTGTTGGAAGACAAGGGTAGTCGTAATGGTACTTTTATACAGAATCAAGCGATAAAACCAGGCAAGCCTGTCAACGTCCGTCGTGGTGATGCGATTCGTTTTGGTGATGTGGAGTTGCAATGGAGCCAGATTCCTATGCCAGAGGACAACTCTGCATATAAGGCAATTTATGGCATTGGCTCTCATTTCAATAATGACATTCAGATTTCTGGTGGCACGGTAAGTAGGTATCATGCCACTATTAAGGTAGGACGTGATAATAAGGTTTATATTATTGACCATAGTAAGAATGGTACAACTGTTGACGGACAGAAGATCACTCCAAATAATCCTTATCGCATCAAGAAAAGTAGTTCAGTAGTCTGTGGTGGCGTACCTGTGAATTTGAAGGCAACACCCATCCAATGGCCAAGTCAGGCTTGGAAGACTATTCTTGGTGCCGCTGCTGCTGTTCTCATTTTGTTTGGTGTCGGATTTGGGGTCTATAAGATGTTTCCATCTGGAAAAACAAATATGAAGTCTTTACAGAATGCCACAGCATGTGTTCTTGGTCAGTACTATATTGAGATAAAGTACAAAGATGACCCGTTTGTTGGGCGAATTCAAAATTGGCCTGAGACATGGAAGTTTGGCATTCCTAAAGGGGCTACAGAATATAAACTTGCACTGGGTACTTTGACAGGTATTGATATCACTCCTATTTCATATACAGGAACTGCATTCTTTATTTCCGAAGATGGAGAAATGGGTACAAATAGACATATTGCTTGCCCATGGGCAGAACTCAGTAATGATGATAAGGACGCTATTCGTCAGACAATGGAGAAGTTTCTGGTTGATAGACAACAATATCTCATAAATAATTATCTGAATCCTGCCATAAATGCCGGAGATTTGAGTCAAAATGATGCTGTAGCGTGGTTGTCAAGAGTACAGAAGTCAGAGATAGAGTTCTCTGGAAGTTTTGAATATCTTGGTGTTGCTCTAACAGGTACAAACATCACTTCAATAGCAGATTTACATGCTTGTCAGGTAATTGCTGAAAGTGGAGACCCGGAAGTAGATGTTGCTATGTTGCGATTAAATTCCAAAAAGACTCCTGAAGACATTGTTAAAGGTGGCTTCTTTGATATAGAGAATGCTCGTACAGATGAGATGTCAATAATTCCTCAAGAAGACGAGTTGACAACTATAGGCTATCCAGTTCAGTTTGGTATTTCATTAGTAGATAAAATTGGTAAGGGAGTGGAGTTGAGTCCTACTGTACACCGGACTTATATCAGTAAGACGCCCAACGAGCATCAATTCCAGATTCAGAGTAATGTGGTGGGAGGACAGAGTGGCTCTCCAATTATAGACAAAGACCGGCGTTTGGTTGGAATCGTATGGGGTAGCCATAGAGGCACAGAGGTCGCCTATGGTGCTAACATAAAGTTCTTGAAAGAGATGTATGACAAATATAAGGCAAGAAAATAATTATTGAATCTATGAAAAGATTATTAGCAATTATATCAATAGCATTGGGTTTCACAGCCACAGCAGAGGCAATTATCGTTCAGAAACTTTATCTGAAAGACGGTTCTGTTCTGTGTGGATATATCCAGAAGCAAGACGATAATGGGAACCTGACTTTCCGTTCTGATAATGCTGAGATTTGCTTGAAAGCAAAGGATGCGACTATTAGTAATGAGAAGAACTATACTGTCAGAGAATTGAATAGTGACTGGGTTAAGTGGGCAGAAGATAATGATGAGTTTGACGGTGTAGGTGACAACCGTACGCTACTTCTTGCCGATGTGACCTCTAAGAATAGGATGACATCCCGTGTGAAGATCTTGGAACGTGGAGAATTCGTGAGATATTTAGAGATGACTCCAAGTACATACGTGATTCCTTGGAAGGATGTGATGTCTATTAAGGGCGACAAACGGTCAAAGACCGCCTTGTCAGGGATCAACCGTATCTATCAGTTGAAATCTGGTATGGAGTTTGAAGGGCAGTATGCAGAGGAAAACGACTCTATTCTTACCTTGTATCTAAAGAATAATGTTCGTCAGTCTTTTAAAATGAATGATGTCATTAAATACACATTCCGTCCCATCAACCCCAATCAGGATATATTCTCTCAGAGTGAATTGCTGGATGTGGTGAAGACAAAGAATAGTAACGAGACAAGAGGTATCATTATTGAGCAGAACTATACCAGTAAGAAGGATGTAGAGAACTATTTCCTTGTTCAGCAGGAATCAGGGGCGATACAGAGTATTAAACTTTCTGATATTGTTGAGACACGTAAAGAGGAGAATCCAAAATACGATCCTCAGTTTGATATCCTTTTGAAGGAGGGTGAAGTGGTTATCAATCGTCAGGAGGTTGTAATAGTCAATGTTAAAGAGAGTGACGACAAGATAGTACTTGACAGCATTAGCAATAAGGTGGTTATTACCCACGATCCCAATAATAGTACCAAGGTGACAGTCGAATATTACAGTCCTTTGGGTGCGAATGTTGAGGCTTATCAGTTAGTCAAGGTGAATAAGGCAGAGGACAAGAAGACGAAGAAGGTGATGTATAGTTTCAGTTATAAAGACTTAGTCAACGCCGTCTACCGTCCGAAGGAATTGGAGACAAGTATCAATAATACCACTAAAGCAGAGTATATTGTTGGCGGTCAAGGTGTTTATACCTTGTATGATGCTAAACTAAAGAAAGCAATACCTTTTATAATTAAATAGGGAAAGTTTATGATGCTAAGAGAAGTAACGATTGGCAGAGATAAGAATAGTGACATCTATCTGGATGACAGATGTGCTTATGCCAGTAACAATCATGGGACCATCTATTATGATGGTAACCAGTTGATGTTTCGTGACAATAGCAGTAACGGTACGATGATCAATAATATTATGGTGAAGCGTCGTGCAGTACCTATCCGTCGTGGAGATATTATTATGGTTGCCGGTCGTTACCAACTCAATTGGAATCAGATAAACGCTTTCTTTCCTCCGACGGAAAATAGTAATCCACATAGGGGGACGGAGTATGAGACTCCTGTTCAGCAGGCATTAAGGGCAGCATCGTCTCCCGATGTGGATCTTTCCAAATGGAACTGGGGAGCATTCTGCCTTTCCGGTATCTGGGGCATTTTTAATGGCTGCTGGTGGATCATCTTGATTAACATATTCTGCTGGTGGCTTGGACCTATTCCTAATATCATCTTCGGCATCTACGGAACCCGATGGGCTTGGGAGAACAAGTATTGGTCAAGTGCTCAAGAATTTGAGGAGACCCAGAATAGTTGGGCTATGTGGGGAATTATCATATTCTGCGGAAGTATTGTGCTCAGTGTGTTATTTACGATGTTCATAATGGCTGCTGCCATGTAAATAAAAGTAAAAGATGATAACCTCATTCACATCCCGTCTGATTTCACTTCACGGAGTTGCTAACTCTATGCAGGGAGGTCGTCCTGAGAATCAGGATGATGGAGGCTTCGTGGATACACCATTAGGATTCCTGTTGGTGGTATGTGATGGAATGGGTGGAGGACCTGGCGGGAAGACGGCTTCTGGCATTGTGAAAGCAGAGGTCATGGCATCTCTTCAAAACAGTAGTCCCCAGACTCCTCGGGTAGAGGCGATGAAGAGGGCGGTTAGCATTGCCAATGACGCACTCTATCGGAAGATGGACGAAGTACCTGCCTTGCGTGGGATGGGTTCCACATTGGTTGCTGTCCTCATTAATCAACAGTCAGCCGTCATAGCGCATCTTGGCGATAGCCGTTGCTATAGGGTTAATCGGGGGCATATCGCATATCGTACTGCCGACCACTCGTTAGTAGGGGAGTTGGTTCGTAACAAAGCCTTGACAGAGGAGCAGGCACGTGTCTCTCCGCAGTCAAATGTGATTACACGTGGTTTGGGTAACACCAACAATCATGTGCCAGAGATTGTAGAGGTTCCTTATTGCAAGGGTGACCGCTTCTTCCTCTGTACAGATGGCGTGTGGGGTATGATGCCTCATGAGGAATTGGTCCAAAGACTTACCTCAAAACAAGACCTGCCGTCATTGGTCAGTAATCTTTCTGCGGAGATCGACAACAGAGGATTTGGAACTGGTGGAAATCATGATAATCATACACTGGCTGCCATTGAGATGAATGCAGATTCAATATTAAAAGATAAAATGAGCAAAATAGTCAAAATCATCTTAGGTGCCCTTGGCGCACTTTTAGCACTGAGTGTTATCTTGAATATCTCACTTCTGGGCTCAAATAGCCAGAGTGACACGCTGGTTGATAGGGTCGCAGAATTAGAGAAGCAAAACAATGACTTGATCTCTAAGATGGGACTCTACGAGGATATTAAGAATTCAAATTCAAAAGACCTGTTAACCCAAATAGAAGTGCTCCAATATGAGAAAGAATTGCTTAGTGAGAAACAGAAAGAGTTGATAGACAAAGTGGATTCGCTGGAGCGATTGCTTTCTGCATCGTCAACAGGAAAGTCGACAAATACAGAGTCTGGCAAGCCTGCCAGCCAACCTTCATCTGCTACTCCGCAACAGATAGTGCAAAAGATATTGAACTTGTTTAAGGCGATGGAGGAGGCAAAGGCTGATAATTGGAAAGAAGCAGCCAAGAAGAAGGCACAGTACCGCCAGCAAATCATCGAGCAATTACTGGTATTAGACAAGAAGACAAGCGGGAAGTTCAGTTCTACTATTGAGGGTATCAATCGTGAGTTACAGCACTCTTCTCCAATGACAGATAAAGTGGCAGTAAATACCGCTAATAAATCCAAAGAGGAATATGTGTCAACAGGTCCTGCGAAGAGTAAGATACGGCAACTTTCCAAGAAAGTACAAGATATACAGAAAAAGTTAAAGTAAGTAGTTTAAATGGCAATTATAAGATTACAGGGAGAAGCGGAGAAACGAAGGGGAATCTACTATCAGTTAGACTCCTCTGATGAGCCTATCGGTGTTGGAGGCATGGGACAGGTGTTTAAAGGCATCTGTGTGGATGAGCGTACTAGTGCCACCCGCCCTGTCGCCATCAAATTTATGTATGACGACCTGCCACCTCATGCTATAGAGCGTGCCCGACGTGAGGCCTCTATCCAGTTGCGTAACGACAACTTGGTGGAGATGTTAGGCTTTATAGAGATTCATGAGAAGACACCATTAGGAGAGGTCAAGAAGCATTACCATGTCGTCAGCGAGTTATTGACTGGTGTTTCCTTGTCTGATGTGTTGGAAGGAAAGACAAAAGACAGGGATGGTGAGGAGGTCGCCTTTGCCGTCAAGATGCTACAGGACTATAAGAACGACTCTGAGCATTTTGCACGAACCATTGTGATGAACATCCTATCAGGACTAATGGCGCTTCATGATGCTGGGTATATCCATCGTGATATTGACCCGTCAAACATCATGTTGACCAGTCAGGGACATATAAAACTGATAGACTTCGGAATCGCCAAGCAGATGAATACCCTCACCACCAATGATAAGGGATTGACGGTTGCAGGTAAGTTCATGGGCAAGCCAGAGTACGCAGCCCCAGAACTCGCCTTGGGAGATATCCAACATCAGAATCAGACAACGGATATCTATGCCATGGGAATCCTGCTCTATCAGTGTATTGTAGGTCATACTCCCTTTGAGGGTCCTCGCCATGAGATATTGGAGCACCAATTAAGGGACAAGATCCCCTTGGGATCCATTAAGAACAAAGCACTGAAAGGGATCATCGCGACTGCTTGTGAGAAGAGACAAGACCTGCGCTACCAGACCTCAGCCCAGATGCGTGTGGCTCTGGAGACAATGAACAGTAAGCCAGTGGGGTTGACTGATAACACGAAGAAAATCATTGCCGCAGTTGCTGCAGCGGTATTGTTGTTGGTAGGTGTAAGTATCTATTTCTTTGCGATCACTCCTGAGACTAAAGTGATTACCAACCGTGTCGTCGTACACGATGGTCCCAAGTTGACAGGTATTGCCTTAGTGGCAGATAAAATGAAGAAAGCCGATACGGCAAAAGAAGGCTTTGAGCAACTGAAAAAGATGGCGGACGATAATGATGCAGATGCTGTCTATCTGATGAGTCGTTTGTATTTTAGGAGCAATAGCCCAAGTGATATGGCTTCCGATTCGGTACGGCAGATGCAACAGGCTTTAAATATTCAAGTGGATAATAAACAGGCGCATCAGTTGTTGTTAAAGACTATCCAGATTAGTCCAGAGAACTATTATGCCCTCTATGAACTTGGATGTGATTATCTGGGTGGTGATTCTCGCACTGAGGCTGTTAGCAGAAATATTGATAAGGCGGACAAATACTTCAAAGATGCACTTAAATACGCAAAGAAGAAAGAGGATGCCGACTATATAGAGCGAATACAACAGAAAATTGAATATTATAAGTAATATGCAGAAGAAATATCATATACTCATGATGATGCTTGGGTTATTCCTGATGGAATATGCTCAAGCGCAAACGGTGCAATGGGCTGTTCGTCCCACTTCTGCACAGATAGAGAACTATGGCAACCTTCTGAAGGTCAGAAGGGCAGGGAAATGCGGACTGATGGATCTTAACAACCAAGAGGTTATCCCAGTGGCTTACGATAGTATCTCTCCTTTCCGCGATGGTCTTGCCTTCGTGATGAATAAGGTGGGGAAACAGTTGAAACTGGAAGGAATCCTGACGGAAGGCAATAATGAGTTACTGCCTATCTATGAGAATATCTATGCCACTCGCTATCTTTGGTTTAGTGAAGGAAAGATGCCAGTAAGAGGTGATGGTGGATGGGGATATCTCGGCACGGATGGAAATATGGTGATACCATGCCAGTTCCAGATAGCCTATCCGTTTAGAGAGGGATTCGCCTCCGTGATGGTGAACGATAAGGCATATTACATCAATCGTAATATTGAGTATATGCCTGTTGAGGTTGGTTATGGGAACCTTGTCTTCGCTTCCACATTCTCGGGTCAGGAGGCTATCGTGTATAGCGGATATAGCCTAACTCCTAAAGGCTATGTGATTAACCGACAAGGTCAAGTTCTCAGGAAGTATAAGACAAAGCCAGATGAACTTAAGGTGAATGCCTATGATCATTCTGTGGGTGACAGAGCACTTCAATACAGGGAGCATGTGCAACAATTAGAGCAAGACAGTCGTTATACTGTCTATCAGGAGAACGGGTTGTATGGATATAAGAAAGATGGCGTGGTGGTTCTTCCTGCCCAGTTAGAGAAGGCAGAGCCTGTGCGTGGAGAGTATGCCAATGTCCAATACAAGAGTCAGAATGGTGTCCTTCATATTGTTGACGGTTCCTTCTCCGTGCAATTGGAAAGCGGTAAAATCGATGTGGTAGGAAAGAATGCGGAGAGGGGCTATCTCCAATTGAATCTTCCCGAGGCATTGGCTGACGCTTCTGTGTCACTGCGTATGAAGGATAGTCAGGGACAGGAGATGCTGATGCAGGCAAACAATAACCAAGGTGAGCATCGCAGTTTCTCTTTCCTTCCCGCTCAAATCCCTACTACAAGTGGCACTGTTAACTACCAGTTAGAACTATGGAGTGAGAACCTGCTATTGTGGAAAGGTAGCGAAAATATTAACTATGTTGTTACGAAACCAGCCGCACCAGTCTCACAACAACAGCAACAGACAGTTGTCGTCAAGACCGACAAGCCCAAGAAGACAGAGCAGAAGATGAGTATTGCCATGTTTAAGATTACCAAGTTGAAGGCACCTAAGAAAGCAGGAGCCAACGATATCGTCGATGTGGCGGTGACAGTGAAGAACGACGGTGACCAACGTGGCAGGGCAGACGTGACGCTCTATGTGGATGGTAAACAAATGGGAACCAAGCCCCTTTCAGTGGGCGCCCATGGTCAGAATGATGCGCATTTCAGCGTTCCTGATGTGAAAAAGCCCCGTGTGGCAAAGGCTCGTGCCGTATTGAAAGACGGTAAGAGCAGTCAGGAGGAGAGAATTGATCTGCGCCCCTTCTATTAAGAGAATTATTATTTCTTTTTTATTAACCAAATAAGTAAAATGTGATGAAAAAACTATTTCTTTTAGCAGCCACAGCAATGATGGCATTGACGGTCAACGCTCAGGTGGGCGATGACTATGAGGAAGGTCAGCAAAAGGGTTTTGTTGACTCACGAAAGAATGTTGTATCCATCGGTGTTACCGCAGGTGGAAACTTCTCTATGATGAGTAAGTACGATCCCATCGATTTGGGTAAGCGTACGGGTATCGGCTTCCAAGGCGGTCTTGCTGCCAATGTTCATTTCGGACAGAGACAGGGTGCTGAGGCAGGTACAGGTCCTATCGGACTTCAGTTAGAGGTCCTCTATGCACAGCACAACATGAAAACGGACTTAAATGATGATATCAAACTCGGATATCTGGAGGTTCCTGTGCTGTTTAAGTATTACATCACTAAGGAGTTAAGTATTGAGTTAGGTCCTACCTTCGCATTCTTGATGTCGAAGAAACCAGATGTGTTAGTCGGTCCTTCTACTACGATTGCTATTGGTGATCTGAAGGGTGGTGACATCAGGGCAACTGGTGGTATCTCTTATCAGACCAAGGGATTCTTCGTCAATGCCCGTTATAGTTACGGCTTCGGTGAACTGGCTGGCAACTTCCCTTGCAAGGTTAGTGCCGCCACGCTTTCTGTAGGTTATTTATTCGATGTATTTAAATTCTAAAACACTACAACTATGAAAAAGTATATTTCTTTAATGGCGATAGCCATTGTTGCTATCTTCGCTTCGTGCTCGAACGATGATATCACGATAACGACATCATATACCATCAATGTGAATGCCTCTGGCGTGGTTTCGCCTTTCATAGAGGCTAGTGCTGGCGAATTGGAGAAATTCACCGATGCTGATGAGAGACTGAGAATCAGAGTTTTGGTATATAACTCTAATGGTGAACTCACAGCCCAAGAAACAGGCTATTACACCAATTACAATACCCAACTAAAGGCATCGCTGGCTCTGTCCACTGGCAATTATACCGTCATAGGTATCTCTGATGTTGTATTGATGAATGGCAGCAGTGTGGATTTCGAGTTTTGGACAATCTCAGGAATGTCCAAATTGTCGGAACTACAGATACTCGATCAGGGTTATGTAGGCTATGAGGCAAGAATATTGGGCATAGCAAAATATTCGTTGACTATTGGTGACAACCAATCATCTAGTCTTAATGTTGACTTGCAGCCTGCAGGAGCATTAGTTTATGGTATTGTGTGGCATGCAGGCAACTGGACAATTGGTGGGGTTGCAGTTAATACCTGGAGGCTTAACGGCAACAAGTCAACCGAGGGATTGTCCTTCGATGCCAGCGGCAACTATAGCATACTTGAGAGGTATGAGGCTGATACGCGTTACAGATTGGTAGACATTGATGCTACAGAAGACGGCAATTTCTATTATTATAATTATATATTGCCTATGAATAATCTGTATGTTAATTTCCGTGCGGTAAAGGAAGATGGGACTTACACGGATATAGATGATTATGATGGATTAGAAGGAGTCACGCTGAATATCCAGGCTGGGGAGGAATATGCATGCCATCTGGATATGTATGGGTCGAAGACATATTATAAGCGTGTCACAAGTGAAAGTGACTTGAACTATCCGGGATCTGCAAGTTCACGCATTGCATCTGCAAGGGCGAGTGCAATGAAGCAGAACAAGACAGCAAAGATGCCTAAAGAAATCTTTAACCAATTCACTCATGAACTTAGAGCGTCAGACATAAAGGCTCAAAAATAAAGATGGATTGGTATCATACTTAGTTATTCACAAGAGAGAGGAATGCTTATCGTTCCTCTCTTTTGTATGTTAGTCTCTCAAACAGCCAATCGGTACAATATAGATTCCATTCTCTTGACGGTAAGCGAACCTGCCGACTGCGGTAAGAACCATCCTAAACGAGGGTGCTCTCATCTTGGTCGTATCTATCTTGTCTGTAAGATCATTCAGGGCTTTTATACCATCGTTTATCAGTTTCTCTCCACCCAGTTTTATTTCGATGAGACCATAGGCACCATTACGAAGATGTACTACGGTGTCGCATTCTAATCCGTTTTTGTCTCGGTAGTGATATACCTGCCCATCAAGCGCATCGGCAAAAACTCTGAGGTCACGCACACAGAGTGTCTCAAAGAAAAGACCAAAAGTGTTGAGGTCGTTTATTAGGTCACTTGGGCCTAATCCGAGAGCCGCTGTTGCTATCGACGGATCAATAAAGTATCGATTATCCGACGTTCGGATAGCGGTTTTTGAGCGTAAGTTAGGGTTCCATGCCTCCATATCTTCTATGACAAACAACTTCTTCAGTGCCGCTACATAGGAATAAATCGTTTTGTCATCTATACTTTCCACATCATTAGCCCTTACATCCTCAGCAATAGTACTCACAGGGGTCTGAGTTCCTTGATGACGCGCATAGGATCTCATAATCCGACGTGTACGCTCTGCATCTCTTCTGACTCCATCGACTCGTGAAATATCTTTCTTTACGACAGCATCGAAATAGTCGAATGCCCTCCCTAATGCGGTGTCTTTTTTCTGTAATGTAGCCCTTGGCCATCCACCACGACAGATGAGGTAGGCAACATCCTCCAGTGTAAGTTTGTTCTCGACGAATAATTGGTCTGGCTCACTAAAAAGTTCTCTTAGGCTAACACCTCCATTGGATTCCCCTGATTCCCATAGGCTCATCGGTCGCATTGTAAGCCAAGAAATACGACCAGTACCAGAATGCCTCATTTTGTCATCATCGGTAGGAACTGCAGAGCCTGTGAGAATGAATTGCCCGTCGTTATCACGATGATCCACTTCATATCTCACAGCATCCCATATTTGGGGAGCCGTCTGCCACTCGTCAATTAGCCTGGGTGTTTCTCCGGCCAGAACACCTTTGGGATTGATGGCAGCCAGTTGTTGCCAATTTGCCCCTCCCTCTGTGTCATCCATGTAAACGACACTTTTGGCCTGTTGTTCGGCAGTTGTGGTTTTTCCGCACCATTTTGGTCCTTCTATAAGGACGGCCCCCATCCCTTCTAATTTCCATTTGAGAAGTTCGTCTGCTATTCTATGTTTGTACTTCATATTTGAAATGCTATTAACGGATGCAAAGTTAGTAAATAATCCCTTATTTGCAAGTTTTTTTATCTTTATTTCCAAAGTTGGCTGGTTTTTATTTCCAAAGTTGGCTGGATTTCATTTCCAAAGTTGGCTGGATTTCATTTCCAAAGTTGGCAGAAAAAAGACTTACCTGATCCAGCCTGTTCCATAACAGCCGGAGCAGTTGGTGTGGTAATGACCGTTGGGGCGCTTTCTGCCACAAACTCTGCCCCGCTTCTCGGCCCGGTGAAAGACGTAAAGCGTCACGATGCAACAGTGGGTCAATACCTCTATCCTAAAAATCTAAAATAGAAATAGATTTGGTGCAAAACAAAACTTGCTAAAATTACCTTAGTTATTCACAAGAGAGAGGAATGCTTATCGTTCCTCTCTTTTATATGTTAGTCTCTCAAACAGCCAATGGGTACAATGTCTTTTTAGAAGAAAACCAAAGGCAGGGCGTTCTTCCGCTTTTGGGCTAATTCTTCCTTCATGCGACTGATGGCGGTCTTGAAGAAGAAAGCAACTAAGTGCTCATCGGTTCCTTCCTCACGAATCTGCTTCAAAGCAGCGATATAAGCAGCACGATCTTTCAGTTCGATGATGAGCAACGGATAACCCTCACGCAGAAGGATGAAGTTGGAGAGCAACCGCCCTGTCCGTCCATTACCATCACGGAATGGGTGCAGATATTCATAATAACCATGCCATTTGGCTGCCACCACCATAGGATGCTGCCCATCGGCAAGAGCACGTTGTGTAGAGAGCATCAAGTCTGGCACTCGTGCTATTAACGTCTCATGGTTACCAAAGATGGTGTCACCTGCTGCCATGTCTTCAGTGGTATATTCCCCTGCGACAGCCCCGGGGGTTCGATAGCCCAATGTATGCTCCGTGACCAAACGGTTTACCTCTTTCAATAAAGCCTCATCAAAAGGACTATCCAGATGGCTCACCATATAGTCGAAGGCTCTAAAATGGTCAGCCATTTCCGTACACTCCAGTAACGAGCGTCCTACTGGTATCATAGCCATACCTTGCTCGCGGAGGATTCGGGTATCATCGACTGTAAACGAGTTGCCCTCAATGGCACAAGAGTGAGCCGAGAACAGAATCTCGTTGTATTCCATCCACTGCTGCGACCCCATTCTATCAGCAATCTGCTGCAGATAGTCTAGTCGGATACGCTCGTATTCCTCTATCTCTTTCTCAAACATTTTTGCAAAGTTAGTAAATAATCCCTTATTTGCAAGTTTTTTAATCTTTATTTCCAAAGTTGGCAGAAAAAAGACTTACCTGATCCAGCCTGTTCCATAACAGCCAGAGCAGTTGGTGTGGTAATGACCGTTGGGGCGCTTTCTGCCACATTCGCGGCAGAAATAGAAACCACCGCCTGAAGAATAGATGTGTCTTTCCACTCTGCCAGTACCATGACAGGCGAGACATCGCTGCGGCATGTTATAATAGTCACCATAGTAAGGAGTGTAATAACCGCCTCCATAGTTGGGAACACTATATGTGCCTCCGTAATTGGGAACATTATAATAGCCGCTATAGTCGGGTATAATAGTTGTCTGGGGCACCATGTAGATGGCGGCTTTCTGGTTGATGAATAGCGTGACGCATCCTGGCACATAGGGCGACCAGAGGATTTGAATGCCATTTCCACGATAATCGTAGAAGGTCTCGTTCTTACCAGCCAGACTAATATTGATGTCACCTGCTATCGCATGATCAGAATACATAGCGAAGGTGCATGACTGTGGTAGCGTGTTGTCAAGATACTGGTAGAAGGTGTCACTATATAACAATTGCTGTGCGGAAGTTGTCCCGTGACTCATAAGGAACACCGTCGCAAGGATTAGTCGTATTGTCGTTTTCATAGGCTTGAGTTTGTTTGTTATGTTGTCAGACTTTCAGGATTTATCTCCTCTCTGCTCCTTCTCACCTGTGCTATCATCTTACGATAGGTGAACTTGTGCAGTTTGACGCAGAAATAGATGAGGAAGAGGAAACCGATACCCCCTATAGTCTCGTTTACCATTCCGCTCATCGCCAATGAGTCGTAGATACCATGGGCAATGACGGGGACGAGAAGGATACTTATCTTAATACGTGGAGAACGGTCTACGAAATGGTAGATGGAATAGTAGTAACCCATCAAGACGGCAAAGGCGTAATGTCCGGGAACGGCAAGCAGGGCACGGACGGCAGCGGTGGTCACCCACTCATCACCTCCATCTATCAGATAACCGATATTCTCCATGGCGGCAAAGCCCAGTCCTACGGACACCGCATATACGATGCCGTCGAAATGCTCGTCAAAATAGGGGTTCTTTCGGAGTATCAGCCATAAGGCAAACAACTTGAAGAGTTCCTCTGGTAGTGCTGCTACGCCAAATGCCATCAACGTGGTTCCTGCCAATGTGGTGGGATTCGCCTCTCCCCAAAGCAGATAATGTATCCCACTTTCCAATAATGCCACAGGGACACAGATGCCCACGCCATACCATACCGCCTTGACGAGTAGTTGTGTGGGTTCTTTCTGGGGATCTTTCCGCCAGATGTAGAGCCATAATAGTACGGCTGGTAGTATCGCTGCTGTCAGGAGGAGAATGATTCTCATCGCATATTATGAAAAAGGTTCCTCTCAATATTCTTTCAATACCTTGTACCTTCGTTGTAAAGCCACTAGGATACTGCGCTCAGCCATTGGGTTGAGTCCTCGAAAAGTTGTGCGGCTCTTGAGTTCATCCAATGACATCTCCAAAAGTAGTTTTGCGATACATTCATCGGCGAAAGAGTTGGATACTACGTTGACACCAGTAAAATCAAGAACAACCTTCTCGCTACCGTTAATCAGCGGCAATAGTTTCTCTCGCAGTTTCTTTCCCATGTCTCGGGTTCCGAAATCTGTTCCGTATTCTATGAACTTAAACTCTACCATAGTGACTCCAATTCTCCTGTTTCAACAAATGTCTCGTTATATTCCTCTGCTACATCGGCTCTGTGGTCTACAACTTGGTTGGGGTCTATCTCCTTTCCTGTCCCTATTTCCATATAGATGAGAGTGCCCTGCCAGAAACCGTTCTCAACGATTGTTGTTTTCCCGTTTTCTATTATCAATTTATGACTACCTGAATGTAGAATAAATTTCTTGCCGATATTATCAATAAGTCTGGAGGTGGTATATAGACCAAATCCCATGCCTTTGCCGTCTGTAATCGTATCTTGAAGGCAAAGCCTCAAGGCTTCGCTTTCTGTGATCTCCTTGTATTTACTGTTTTCTGCCAGTGACGCTTTAATACCCATACCATCATCAGCGATAAGTATGTGCAGAGACTCACATCCATTGTCATAATAGGTGATGGCGGTTCCTAAAGGCTTGCCAGAATGTATATGTACGTTATCCATTATTTCATAGAGACAATAACTTAATGCTTGCAGTACACTGACCTCTATCTCAAAATGGGATGTCATAGCATGTATAACATTCCTGTACACAGCGTTCAGCGTCTGTGCGTCAAACACGTCTATTGAGACGTTGTTTTTTCCTTTGAAATACTGGTCTATTAGGAATGCTATATCCATGCGTATTTATAATTTTGCTACAAAGATACACTTTTTCCCATGAATAATCTTCTTTTTGCCGCTATTTTTTGTGCGATACCATTTTTATGAATGAGTTTCAAAAATCTATTAACCTATTAACCTTTTTCGCTGGAATGCCGATGTACAGGGGTTTTCACGACGGTAATAGTTGGTTGAACTATTAACGTACTATTACCGTTTATGCTTTTTGACTCCCGTTTTTGTAAATTTTGGAGGCGATTTTTCAGGGTATTCCAAGAAAAATGCGTACCTTCGCAGTCGATATGTCAACTATGACCATATCAATTATCCATAACTCATAAAACTTAATCAAAAATGGAAAGAAAAAACAACAAGACTGAACATGATTTTCGGAATGTGCCGAAAGGTTATCAACTGTGCTTCAACAAGGAGTGTCCCAAGAGGGACGAGTGCCTGAGATTCCTTGCTGGCAGTGCGCTGCCGGAGGAGCGTGACTGGGGTCCTGCCATCTACCCGAACATGAAGATGACGGAGAGGGGTTGCCGACTCTATGGCACTGCACAGGCGACGGAGATGGCATGGGGCTTTAACACTCTGTTTGAGGAGGTCAAGAGCAAGCATGAGCGAGGGCTGCGCACGGCGATGCGACAGTATCTCAACGGCACCAGCAACTATTATCGCTACCACAACGGGGAGCGGTTGCTGAACAAAGAGCAGCAGGAATGGATCATCAATCTCTTCCAGCGGACAGGCTACCAAGAGAATCTGGAATTTGACCATTATGCGCTCGTTTACGACTTTGGCGCATGATTTCAACGCAAAACCAACCGTTTTTAGCATTTTTATGACTCGTTAACAAAATTCCCAAAAATCTTCCGAATATCTGGGAATCCTATTCCGGATGCCTCGGAGTACCTCTCCTAGATATCCGTACACCTCCTCCGCAATACTGGTATCTTAATTCCGCAATATGCGGAGGAGGTCTCCGCTACCTTGGGTATTGACAAAAGGATTATCTTTTTGTATCTTTGCAATCGCTTTTGAGGAAGCAATGCAATCGAAACGCTCAGGGAAAGCCCCTGACGCTATATTATTAACTTTTTAAAACCATTCTGAATATGGAAAATTTAACCATTCATGGCGAAGTCCTCGCGACTTCGCAGGAGGCGACTCTGGCTGTAGAGTTGTTCCTCCAAGACAATTACCTCTTCCGTCGCAACGTGCTCAACGGAAAGGTAGAGTTCGCAACCCTTCCTGCCGAGACTCCTCAGTACCGGACACTGACGCAGGAGTCGCTGAACAGCATCATCATCCGTGCCAAACGGGAGGATGTCTGTGAGAAGGGAAACCCGAGAGGGGACATCATGGAACTGATTCGTTCCGAGGAGGTTCCTGCGTTCAACCCCGTGCAGGACTTCCTGGAGCACCTGCCCGAGTGGGACGGGAGGAACCATGTGGCACAGTTGTTCAGCAGGATTCCTGGCATCTCAACCGAGCAGCACGGCTTCCTCGCCATCTGGCTCCGCTCCACCGTCGCCCAC
>JAFTGH010000002.1 GCA_017458005.1 Prevotella sp.
GGTGCATCGGGAGAGGCTGCCTGTCCCTCGGCTACGGGGATGTCGGCATGATGGATGCTGTCGACAGCAAGGGAGTCGGAATCGGAGGGAACTTTGAAATAGCCTCCGCAGCCATAGGCTGCCATCGTGGCATCGATGCCCTCAGGGACCTTGAACTTCGTGCGATACTGTTTGAAAGCGGGATCGCCAAGGACGAGTTCCAGGAAGTTACCGCATACTGCTGACGAAGCGATAGAGGGCGCTGCTGGTGCCATGCATACCTCCCTGTAGGAGTTGCTGTACGAAGAACGCACTCTTGATGGGTAGTGCCTGGCTCTCCTCACGGTTGGCGGAGTTATATATCTCGTTACCGTCACGGTCGAGGATGCGTGCAACAAGGACGGGCTCGTGAGCCTTACCGTCGTTGACGGGCGTGCAGTAGGCGTTGACCAGTTCGAGCAGACTGACATCACTGGAGCCCAAGGCGAGGGCTGGGGTGGGGTCGAGTTCTCAATGATCCACTTTGGTACATGAACAGTATGTCGTAGGTCGGGCGGATAAAAATAAATCCTTATTAGAAATTTTCAAGAAAAGGTTGTCATAAGGTTGCAGTTTGACGTGAGAGGGCTGGTAATTTCCGTGAAGAGGCTCCTAATTTCCGTGAGGAGCCTGCTCACGGAAGAAGCCCCTACATCCTCCCTTCGGAGGCATTATTGTCAATATCTTTACATAAAAGTTATTTTTTGTTGTTTTGTTTGGCAATATCAACTTTTATGTTTATTTTTGCATTGCATTGAAAACAAAAAGAATATGGTAACCGAGATAGAAAAGAATGTCCCTGAATTAAGAGATGCAGTGCGGTTGATTAAGGCTGCTATTTTGCAGAGTCAGGCTCGTGCGGCACAGATGGTCAACCAAGAACAACTATCGCTGTATTATGGGATAGGGCGCTACGTATCAGAACATTCACGCAAGGGCTACTGGGGAACAGGCGCCATAAGCAGAATCAGTATGCAACTAAAAGCGGAACTACCTGGTCTAAAAGGGTTTTCGGAAGAAAATATCAAACTGATGCGACGTTTCTATGAGACTTGGAAAGATATTGAGACAAATTCGGTAGTCGGAACTACCGAAATTACAAATTTTAACGAATTGTCTGCATCAGTCAATTCGGTAGTCGAAACTACCGAATTAGAAAAGCACGACTCTGATGCTGAGTCAATACGACAGTTGCAACTGACAAGCGATGGCACTTTTCCCATTACGGCATTCCTGAATATCTCTTTTACTCATCATGTGACCATCTTCCGTTACGCCAAAGATTATGACGAGAGGAAATACTATCTGCAGTTGGCATATCAGAACCGGATGAAGGCTGATGATCTGGAGCAGGCTATAAAGAATAGGGTGTATGACCATCGTGACGCCTTGCCCAACAACTTCATCAAGACGATACCAGATAAGAAACTGGCTATGCACACCATACAGATGTTTAAGGATTCCTATCTGCTGGATTACATCAACATAGAAGATATAGACGAGTCTGACCCTATCAACGTGGATGAAAGGGTTATCGAGAGCCAGATTGTGATGAACATCAAGAACTTTATCATGACATTTGGAAAGTCGTTCACCTATAAAGGGCATCAGGTACATTACGACAAATTGGGGCATGACCACTGGATAGACCTCTTGTTTTTCAATCGCGAATTACAGGCGCTTGTGGTGGTGGAATTAAAGAAAGGTCAGTTCAAGCCGTCATATCTTGGACAGTTGGCGGCATACCTGCGTATTCTTGATGATGACGAGAAGTTGCCTGGAGAGAATCCTTCTGTTGGTATTATCCTCTGCAAAAAGGCAGATAAGGCTTATGTGGAGTACGTTTTGCAAGACTATATCAAGCCAATGGGAGTTGCCACTTATCAACACGTGCAGGAACGACTGCATGAACTGTTACCACCAGAGGAGGAAATGAAGAAACTGATGGTTGCAGGGAATCATGACGAATAAAGAAATGGAGGTGAAAATGAAAACTAATCGAATCATGGATGAGATTCGCAGTACAATCTCTCCAGAAATGAGACTGCAGATGGACTTATCAGTATCTATCGCAAACCGTATTTATGAGATTCTTGAATCTAAAGGAATGTCGCAGAAAGATCTTGCCAAACGTCTTGGTAAGACAGAGACCGAAGTAAGTCGTTGGCTTTCTGGCACTCATAATCTTACGTTGGCAACTATCTGCAAGATATCAGCCGCTTTGGATGAAAATATAGTGTCAGTAACAATGCCTACTCATTGTTATGAATCGCAGTTGGTTTCTGAACCCTTACTGCCTCCAGAGAAGGATTGATGGCAAGGAGGCGGCACCTTTGTAGAATGTCTGTCTTATTTTAAATAAGACACCAAGCATGGGAATGATTTGTGGCTTACTTTCTCCCCTTACTCTTTTGGCTCCTCCGCCACTTGTGGTTGACTGTGGATGGGAGTCTGAGAGGCATTAGGTGTTGTCGACTCTGGTGCATCGGGAGAGGCTGCCTGTCCCTCGGCTACGGGGATGTCGGCATGATGGATGCTGTCGACAGCAAGGGAGTCGGAATCGGAGGGAACTTTGAAATAGCCTCCGCAGCCATAGGCTGCCATCGTGGCATCGATGCCCGCAGGGACCTTGAACTTCGTGCGATACTGTTTGAAGGCGGGGTCGCCAAGGACGAGTTCCAGGAAGTTACCGCATACGGGGAGTGCCGTACGGTTGCCCTGTCCTAACTGTCCTGTGCGGAAATGGATGCAGCGATACTCGCCACCTACCCAAGAGCCAACGACCAGTTTCGGAGTAGTACCGATGAACCAAGCGTCAGAGTGGTTGTTGGATGTTCCCGTCTTACCGCCAAAGTCGGTGTCGTTCAGGTATTTGCTGACGAAACGATAGAGGGCGCTGCTGGTGCCATGCATACCTCCCTGTAGGAGTTGCTGTACGAAGAACGCGCTCTTGATGGGCAGCGCCTGTTTCTCCTCACGGTTGGCGGAGTTATAGATCTCGTTACCGTCACGGTCGAGGATACGGGCAACGAGGACGGGCTCGTGAGCCTTACCGTCGTTGACGGGCGTGCAGTAGGCGTTGACCAGTTCGAGCAGACTGACATCACTGGAGCCCAAGGCGAGGGCAGGGGTGGGGTCGAGTTTGCTCTTGATACCCATGTCGTGCGCGGTCTTCACGATCTGCGGAATACCCACTTCCTGTCCGAGTTTCACGGCAACGGAGTTGATACTCATGGCAAAAGCCTGTTTCAGGGTGATGTTCGCATTCGAGAAGCGTCCGTCGGCATTGGTAGGAGCCCACAGCACCTCTTTCTTTTGCTTGGCATCATAGACCTTCATCGAGAAATAGGAGTCCTGACGGGTGTCGCAAGGTGTGATACCTTGGTTCATTGCCTCGGCATAGACAAAGAGTTTGAAGGTGGAGCCTGGTTGTCGCATAGCCGTCACCTTGTCGTATTTCCATGTCTGGAAATCGAGGTCGCCGACCCATGCCTTCACATGTCCCGTCTGCGGTTCGATGGCTACCAGTCCGCAGTGCATGAAATGCTCCATGTAGCGGATGCTGTCGAGGGTCGACATCTCTTTCTCGATGAAGCCCTCCTCATAGTCGAAGAGTTTGACGTTATGGGGCTTGTTCAGGTAATAGTCGATGGAGTCCTGGTTGGCGTTATATTTCTGCGACAGGTATTTATAATAAGGTAACTTCTTGGCGAGATCCTCAATGAAGTGGGGAATCTCCTGCTGACGCTCGTCACGCCACGGGTTCATGCCCAGCCAGTGGTTGTCGAAACTCCTCTGGATAATCTTCATCTGTGCGGTGACAGCCTGCTCGGCATATTTCTGCATTCGTGTGTCGAGGGTCGTATATATCTTCAGACCGTCGCGATAGAGGTCTACGTCATTCTCGTTGCACCACTGTTGCAGTTCCGTCTTGACCGCCTCACGGAAGTAGAGTGCCTGACCGTCGTAGTTGTTCTCCACGCTATAGTCGAGGTCGATGGGTTTCAGTTTCAGCGTGTCGAACGCCTCCTGGGTGATGTCCTTGTGGTTAAGCATGTTGTTGAGCACCACGTTACGCCTGCTGAACGAGTTCTCGGGATTGATGCGCGGATTATAATAGGTGGTTGCCTTCAGCAGTCCCACGAGGATGGCGCACTGGTCGGGAGTGAGGTTCTTGGGTGTCGTCCCGAAGTATGTCTTTGCCGCCGTCTTGATGCCGTAGGCGTTAGAGCCGAAGTCTACGGTGTTGGCATACATCGTCAGGATCTCCTTCTTGCTGAAGAACATCTCCAGTTTGACAGCCGTTATCCACTCCTTGCTCTTCATGATGAGCATCTTGACGCCAGGAATATACCCCAGGAGACCAGTAGAGTATTCCGTACGGACACGGAACATGTTCTTCACTAACTGCTGGGTGATGGTGGAGGCACCACGTGCGTCATGGTGCACCACGAAATCCTTGAAGGCGGCAAACACACCTTGGAAGTCGATTCCGAAGTGGAGGAAATAACGCTCGTCCTCGGTGTCGATAAGGGCTCGCCAGAAGACGGAGTTTACCTCGTCGAAGGTCACAGGGGTGCGGTTCTCGCTGAAATACTTGCCGATCAGTACGTTGTCGGCACTATACAACTCGGATGCCTGAGTCGTCTTGGGGTGCATGATGGAACTCATGCTGGGCGACTTGCCGAACAGCCAAAGGAAATTGATGTCTACCATGAAGAGGTAGAGCAGGAAAGCGACAATGAAAGAGGCGATTCCAACACCTATCTTCGTATACCATTTGCGTCCTTGATACAAACCTTTATACCACTGCCACCCTTTGCGGGGTGCCTGACAAATCTTTTCTACGTACTTATTCATATTGCGATATATACTTCAAGATGTGTTCTTTTTGTTCTGGATGAAACCATTGCATCTGCTCGTCACGCTTAAACCAGGTGAGTTGCTTGCGGGCATATCGGCGGGTGTTCCCCTTGATGCGCTCCACTGCCTCGTCGAGCGTCCATTTGCCATCGAGATAGGCGAACATCTCCTTATAGCCTACCGTGTTGAGCGCGTTGTTCGTCCGTTTGTCTATCAGCGAGCGTACCTCGTCGAGGAGTCCCTCGTCCATCATCAGGTCGACACGCTGGTTGATGCGCTGGTAGAGTTCTTCCCGTTCCCTGTTGAGTCCGATTCTCACGATGCGGAAAGGTCTTTCCTTCTTCTCCTGCTTGCGGAACGACGTATAGGTCTGACCTGTCTGATAGCATATCTCCAACGCATGGATCACTCGTCGGTAGTTCTTGCGGTCGACAATAGCATAATGCTCTGGGTCGAGTCGTCTTAGGTCCTCGCATAGTGCCTCAAGTCCCTCTTGCTGATAGCGTCGCTTCATCTCCTCACGGATGTCGTCCCTGATGGTGGGGATGTCGTCGATGCCATTGCATACCGCGTCGATGTACATCATGCTGCCACCTGTCAGCAGTTGGATGGGGGAGTGCTGAAACTGCTCTTCCAATAACTGTAGCACGTCCTGCTCGTACATCGAGGCATTATAATAGTCGTCAATGCCGATGCTCCCCACGAAATAGTGTCTCACGGCACTCAGTTGCTCTGCCGTTGGCGTCGCAGTCCCGATACGGAGTTCCCTATAGATCTGTCGGGAGTCCGCATTGATGATGGGAATGCCATAGTGTCGTGCTATGTCAATACACAGTGCTGTCTTGCCGACCGCTGTAGGACCCGTGATGACAACAAGCGTCATTATCTGATGACTCCGCGCTTGGAATTCTCGATAAACGAACAGATATACTCCACCTCTTTCGAGTCAGGATAGATGGCGCGAGCCTCGGCGATACCGTCTTTCAGTACTCCTTTGGAGTAGATGATGCGGTAGGCGTCATGGATCGCCTCTATCGTCTCGTTGGAGAAACCACGGCGGCGCAGACCGATCAGGTTGACACCCGCATAGCGCACTGGCTCTTTCCCCGCAATCACATAAGGGGGAATGTCCTGACTGGTGCGAGAACCGCCTTGGAACATGATGTAACTGCCCACACGGCAGAACTGGTGGAACAGGCAAGTGGCGGAGATGATGGCATAGTCCTCGACCTCCACCTCGCCGGCGAACTTAGTCGAGTTGCCAATGATACAGCCATTGCCGATCACACAGTCGTGAGCCACATGCATGTTCTCCATGAGCAGATTGCCGCTTCCGACAACCGTCTTACCCTTGGAGGCAGTGCCACGGCTGATGGTGACATTCTCACGGATAGAGTTGTTGTCGCCTATCTCGCATGTTGTCTCCTCGCCCTTAAACTTCAAGTCTTGTGGCTTGGTAGAGATACTGGCACCAGGAAAGAACTCGTTGCCATTGCCGATGCGGGCACCAAAGTGTACCGTCACATTGTTCAGGAACTTGTTGTTGTTGCCAATCACTACGTTCTTGTCTATCACACAGAAAGGTCCGATAATATTATTGTCGCCCAACTTTGCCTCGGGGTCAACAATAGCCATTGGATGTATTTGGTTCATATTTGCGATATTTCGATATTTCGATATAACGATATTGCGACAGTTATTTGTTCTTTACGATTTGAGCGGTGAAAGTAGCCTCTGCGACAATATGGTCGCCCACGAAGATATAGCCCTTCATCGAGGAGATACCATGACGGACGGGGGCAAGGAGGTCGACCTTAAAGAGAAGGGTGTCGCCTGGTACGACCTTCTGACGGAATTTCACGTCGTCAATCTTCATGAAGTATGTCGACCAACGCTCTGGCTCCTCCATGGTGTTCAGCACGAGGAGTCCGCCACATTGTGCCATCGCCTCGATCTGCAAGACACCCGGCATCACAGGCTCCTCAGGGAAATGTCCTTGGAAGAAAGGCTCGTTAGCAGTGACATTCTTGATACCTACTATCGTGTTGGCACCCAGGGAGATCACCTTGTCGACCAACTGCATGGGGTAGCGATGGGGCAGTAACTCGCGAATCTTGTTGACATCCATTACCGGCTCCTCGTTAGGGTCATAGATAGGAGCCTGTATCTCGTGCTTGCGAATCTCTTTTCGCATCTGACGGGCAAACTTGTTATTAATAGTATGTCCGGGACGGGTCGCGACGATGCGTCCCTTGATGGGCTTGCCAATCAGCGCCATGTCACCGATGACATCCAGCAGTTTATGACGGGTACACTCATTCTCCCATACCAAGGGCTTGTGCTGGATATATCCCAACTCATTAGCATCACGGTGCTCCACATGCAGCATGTCGGCAAGTTGGTCCAGACGCTCTTGGGTCGTCTGACGCTCGTAGATGACAATGGCGTTGTCCATGTCACCGCCCTTAATCAGGTTAGCCTGCAGCAATGGCTCGATATCACGCACAAAGACGAAGGTACGAGCAGCGGCTATCTCAGTGGCGAAGTCCTCGACGTTGTCAAGGGTAGCAAACTGGCTATTGATGAATTTCGACTCAAACGAGCACATTGCCGTCAGCGAGAAGGCGTCGTCAGGAAGAATGGTGATGCAGGAACCAGTCTTCTCATCCTTCACCTCGATCTTCTTGCGGATGACATACCAGTCTTTGGGTGCGCTCTGCTCCTCAATACCTATCTCTTTGATTTTCTCCACATACTGGATGGCACTGCCGTCGAGGATGGGAAACTCAGGACCGTTTACCTGTATCATACAGTTGTCGATGCCCAATGCATAGAGGGCTGCCAGTCCGTGCTCAACGGTGGATACCCGCGCTTCGCCCTTTGCGAGGACGGTGCCACGCTGGGTGTCAACAACGTTCTCGGCGATGGCGTCAATGACAGGCTCGCCCTCAAGGTCAATACGCTGTATCTTATAGCCTGTGTTCTCTGGAGCGGGATTAAAAGTCACTGTGAGGTTCAATCCCGTATGCAGTCCTTTTCCAAAAAGAGAGAAACTGCCTTTGAGTGTTTTCTGTTTCATGCGTTATGCTCTTTCTTTAATTCTTCTAACTCCTTGCGCAAGGCACCCAGTTCACGATACATGTCAGGTAGCCGCTTCATCACAGCCTGTGCCTTGAAAAATACTTTCGGGTCGATGGCTGGCGCACCAATCAATTGCTCGCCATTGCCCTTCGTGTTGCTGATGACACCACTCTGCGCTCCCACAAAGGTCTTGTCGGCAATGGTGATGTGTCCAGAGAAACCAGCCTGTCCTCCCACCATGCACCAAGCACCGATCTTGGTACTTCCTGCCATTCCGACCTGTGCGGACATCACGGTGTTCTCGCCGATCTCACAGTTATGGGCAACCTGAATAAGGTTGTCGAGTTTCACCCCTTTATGGATAATGGTCTGTCCCATGGTAGAGCGGTCGACACATGTGTTGGCACCAATCTCTACATTGTCCTCAATGACGACAATACCCATTTGCGGAATCTTGTCATATCCCTCCTGGTTGGGGGCAAAGCCAAAACCGTCGGCACCGATGACGGCACCTGCGTGGATGGTGACATTCTTGCCTATCTGACAACCGTCATAGATGGTGACATGGGGATATATCATAGAGCCATCACCAATCTTGACACCATCACCCACATAAGTGAAAGGTCCGATATACACATCCTTACCAATCTCCGCCGTCTTGGAAATGAAAGCAAGAGGGTCAACACCCGTCTTCTTCGGCAGGGTGGCAGCATACATCTGCATGAGTTTTGCCACACATTCATAGGCATTGGGAACCCTGATCAAGGTGGCACTGACGGGCTTCTCCAGTTCCACGTCGTCGTTGATGAGCACGACAGAAGCCTTAGTGTCATATATGAAATGAGTGTATTTAGGATTGGAAAGGAACGTGATAGCCCCCTCTTTCCCTTCTTCTATTTTCGCGAAAGTGCGGACTTTTGCGTTCTCGTCGCCCTCGACACGACCACCGATAAAATCGGCAATTTGTTTGGCTGTAAACTCCATATCAAATAAATTAGTATTTATAAATCCTTGCAAAGATACGAATTATTTCTTAAAAACGATGATAACAGAGGTAATATTTACGGATTTTTTTGGAAAGCAGTTGTACGTTTAAGATTTCTGAGGCATCCGCAATGTCCTTCACAGTGCCGTCTTTGTAAAGAATACCGATACTGTCATCCTCGGGGTTGTACATGTCTTTCCCTATCTCTGTGAGTACCATCAGGTAGCGGGTGTCCTCTATGGATATACCCATCAGCCGGGCTATCTGTTCTTTGATGGTGTTGAGGTATTCCTCGGATGGTTTCTCCTCACTAACCTCCACCTTAAACAAGTGGCGGTCGAGCATGTCAGTGGCAAGGGTGGAGAGAATGATATCGTCAGAATATTTCCAAACCTTCAATGCGCTCCAGATGTCAGAGTCGTCCATGTCCGCATACATCTTCAGCGCTTCCTCATGGGTGGCAAACCATTCCGCATCGACATCATTATGCAAGAAATAGGTGAGGGCAGGGGTTGCGAAAACATCTTTACCCGATTTTACTAAATGTTTGGCTCTCAATAAGGTATTAACAAGAATCTTCTCGTATCCAACAGCCGTTCTATGCAGATAGACCTGCCAGTACATCAGGCGTCTTGTCGTCAGGAAATTCTCTATAGAATAGATACCTTTTGAGTCGACAACCAGGCGGTCATCCTTCACGTTTAGCATCTTGATGATTCGTGCCGAGCCAATGTTCCCCTCCGTAACTCCTGTAAAGAAAGAGTCACGTCTAAGATAGTCCAAGCGGTCGACATCCAGTTGACTGGAGATCAGTTGGTGGAAAATCTTATTCGGATACTCATCCTTGAAGATAGAGATGGCGAGGTTTAACTCCCCATGCATGTCTTTGTTGATTTGCTCCATCATCATCAGCGAGATATCCTCATGGGAAATACCGTGAATCAGTGTGTTCTCTAAGACATGGGAGAAAGGTCCGTGTCCGATATCGTGCATCAGAATTGCCGCCTTCACCGCCTCTGCCTCAGAGTCAAAGATGTAGACACCCTTCTCTGCCAACGACTTGACGGCTTCCGTCATGAGGTGGAGTGCTCCTAAAGAGTGTTGGAATCTTGTATGTCGTGCGCCAGGATATACCACCGAGGCGAGTCCCAGTTGGTTGATACGGTTCAAGCGTTGGAACAACGGGTGTTGCACGATATCATAAAGTAGTCCTTTTCGGATTTTGATAAACCCAAATACTGGGTCGTTGATGATTTTGTATCCGTTCATAGTCATTCTTTAACGATGCGAAGGTACTACAATTTTTCTAATTCACCAAATTTACCACTCTAAAGGTTGCGGTTCTCAATAAAAATATGTAACTTCGCACACGAAAATAATAAGTTATTCATATAGTGAGGCGATATTGTTTCCATAAGATATTACTGATATTTGTCGCTTTGATGTTGTCTGGTAACATCATGGTGAGGGCAGACGGTTGCGAGAAGTTATCGTTTGGTATTCGGCAATTAAGGGCTGACTACCAGTCACGACGAGCCATATCGACATGTGGGAGAGAGAGCGTCTGTGCCTTCATTCGCCTAAATAGCAGTCATGCGGAAGATGTCCTGTCAGCGTACGGCTGTACAGTCATCACGCAAATCAAAGACATCTTTATCGTCCAAATTCCGATGGAGCAAATAGATGCCCTTGCCAATCATGAGGATGTCGTACGCATCGAGGCGCAATTTGACGCGAGACCCTTATTGGATGTTACTCCATCATGGGTTCATAACCTTCCCGTTTATACAGGAACAGGACTGCCTCAGGCCTTTGATGGTACGGGGGTGCTCCTCGGTATTGTCGACGGAGGCTTTGACTTGACGCATCCCTCTTTCTATGGTGTTGACGGCAGCACCTATCGTATCAAAGGCTTTGTGGATGACTATGCTACTGATGACGAGTCCATCGGAACGCCAACCCCATTGGGACGTGAATACGATAACGAGGAGGAAATCATGAGTAAGGCGCACTCTGGCGACACAGGCACGTCGCATGGCACTCACTGCCTTGGTATTGCGGCGGGCAGTGGCTATGGTTCCGAATATAAAGGTATAGCCTATGGTGCGGACATTTTTGCTGTTAGTACCAAGATAGGCACAGAGTCGTATTACAGTTCCGCTACGGAAGTCGCCCGAATGAAAAGGATTTTCGATTATGCCGCCGAGACGGGTCAACCTTGTGTGATCACCTATAGCATTGGCTTTAATGATATCCCTGACGACTCACAGTTGTTCTCTGAGACTCTTGAAGGACTGACAGGAGAGGGACGCATTATCGTAACGTCTGCTGGTAACGAGGGAAGAAAGACATCGTACGTTAAAAAGTCTGCGGGAATGGAGTCTGCCGGCTCCACATTAAATACTAATAACTATCGTGGCAGGGTGTACTTTCTCAGTGACCAGCCTTTTAAATTGAAATGCATCTCACTGACCGTCGAAGAGGGCGACTATTGTAAGAGCGACTCGGTGATTTATGACACGGAGGATCTCCCCACAGATAGTCTTGTGTTGCGAGGACACCATTTGATAGTAGAGAGATGGGGAAACTATTACACGCTGACGGATCGGACGGAAGGTCACACGCCGATAGATCATTATCTTGGTCTGATAGTAGAGGGTAATGACGCAGATGTGCAGATGTATGCGGACCAGCAATATTCCTTTAGTAACACTTATGGAACGCAGATGAATGACCTTCGACTGACGAAGGCAGATCATACACATTGTATCGGACTACCAGGGACACTCTCCCAGATGATCACGGTCGGGGCTTTGAACGGACGTTATTCCTATACGTCATTAGACGGCTCTGAGGTGAAGAGCGCAGGCAGTGAGGCGGAGGTGGGTGTCATTGCCTCGTTCTCATCAATAGGACCTACGAAAGGCGGGCGTGTCAAACCTGATGTCGTGGCACCAGGTGTCAGTGTCCTCTCCGCAGGCAATAGTTACTATTCCAACGATTATGGGAAGACACTGGTAAAAGAGACCATGTTCAAGGATCGCACCTATCCATGGGTGGCGATGTCCGGAACCTCTATGGCTACCCCCTGCACAGCGGGTATTATCGCTTTGTGGCTACAGGCTGACCCCACCTTGACACCAGCGAGGGTGAAAGAGGTGCTGAAGAATACTTGCAAGCATGTTGTGGACGGAATCGACTATCCTAATAATGTTTATGGGAGTGGGTTGATAGACGCTTATGCTGGAATCTTGGACATACTGGGTATTCCGTCATCCATTGATCGTGTCAGCAAGCATCAGCCTACAGCCCTCCAGATCCGACCGACGGCAGACAGACAGGTTTGCTTGTCGTTTGGCGCAATACCGACGAAGCCCCTTACCGTTCGAATATACACCGTTTCTGGACTATTGGTAACAGAACAGGCGATAGCACCTACCTCGACGACCTATGTCTTATCCATTCCCCCAGTCCGACAAGGTGTCTATGTCGTGCAGGTAGACAGTGCGGAGAGAGGGGTGACAGGTTCAGAATTGATTCGTTTTTAGTCATCATGTTTAGATTCAAGCGATTTACGATAGAGCAAGACCTTTGTGCTATGAAAGTAGGAACAGACGGTGTCCTATTAGGAGCATGGGCACATGGCGGGAAACGTATATTAGATATTGGTACGGGAACAGGTCTCATCGCCCTGATGATGGCACAGCGTCATCCAGACTCCATCGTCATGGCTATTGACATTGACGAGGGAGCGGTCAGACAGGCATCCTGTAACGTGGAGAGATCCCTATACCTTCATCAAATAGTTGTCAAGAAAGAGTCTGTTCAAGAGCACGAGGGACAATATGACTCCATTGTTTGCAATCCACCTTTTTTTATAGATTCCCTGCATGCCCCAGACCAAAAGCGGAACATGGCACGTCATACGGACACCTTATCCTATGCGGAGTTGATGCATGCCGCTTACCGCTTATTGTCTGACGAAGGGGAGTTCTCGGTGGTGGTACCTTTTGACTACAAGAAACGTATGGAGGACGAAGCGGTCTTCGTGGGTTTCTTCCCACATCGTATTCTTGGGGTGCGGACGGTGGAAGGAAAACCTGCCAAGCGCTATCTTCTGTCGTTTGTGAAACATCCCGTAGATTGTGAACATGCTATCATCACCCTTGGAGGAGAGGAGTATAAGATGATGACAAAAGATTTCTATCTGTGATAACCTGTTTGCACGAACTCACGGAATTGTCCTTGATACCCATTAAACACGTTGATGTCAACATCGCCAGTGATTCCCTCTACACGTCCTGTGGATGACAGTTGCCAATAGGCAAGTTTCACGTCAGGCTTGTAGGCTCCATAGCGGGCTATCCATACATTATATTTCTTCTTGATGTCCGTGGCATTCTTCATGTGATTGAAGATAAACATCTGGTTGACATATAATACTGGTCTCTTGCCTGTCCGTTTCTCTACGATCTCCATCCAGATTCGTATTCGACGCATCAACTCGTCATCTCCTCCAATACTTGCTATCTGTGACTCCGTAGGCTCCACATCAAGTACAGGAGGGAAATCTGTTTTTGCGATGCTGGCATATTTCAGGAAATAGTCTGCCTGTGCCTGTGGGGTTGTCGAGAGGGAGAAGAAATGATAGGCGCCGACATGGATCCCTTGTTTCTTCGCCTGTAGATAGTCCTGACGGAAATAGCGATTCTGGATGGTCGTGCTTTGAGTCGCTTTGATGTACATAAAGGAGACTGGGAAAGACTGTCCGCCGGTAGGGTGGTTCTTCCCCAAAGAGAGGATGCGTAGTCTCTTCCAGTTAATACCAAAGCGCTTGCGTCCCTTCTCATGTTGGTGGCGCGAGATGTCAATACCATAGATGCGCTCCGTCGTATACTTCAGTCGTTCTCCAAGGAAACGCCCGTTCTTCCATTCTCCGACACGCAGTTGGTGATGCGGTGACGACTCAAAACCAAAGCCCTGCCGTAAGTCATTCTGCCAGTGTCCCTCATAATGGTTGCCGTCATACGCCTTGAAAATACCCTGTCCTGACGCATTCAGGGCGTAGTCCATCTGTCCGTAATACACACCTAGGGAGTCTGTTCGTCTGGCAACGACAATCGTGTCGTAATCCCATAGACCTCTTACCACCCTTCCTTTCGTGTCTTGGGTGATACCTTTTCCTTGGAGAGGTCGCTTGACATGGAATTGTCCTGCTTTCCAATACCCGCCACACACTTTCACAGCCACCAATGGACGTTGCTGTGCGTGAATGGTGTCGTAAGTAAGATAAGAAGTGGAGTCCGTCCGCAGCAAAGCCTGTAAATACCGTAGACGTTGTTGCAGTTCGGCATGGTAACTGGCTATTTGATTATATCCCTCATCGGTGGCACTATGTACACGAAAGTAATAGTTCATCTCCTCAATCTCGTCCTTTGTCAGTTGGATGGCATGATGAAGCGAGTCGTCAGAAGGGCGGTGGTGTATAGACACCAACACCTTATCACCCATTTGCATAGACTTCTTTGGATGGATGAGGGGCGAGGAGGGGAGGATTGCTCCTAACAGAACAACCAGGCAGATGTCGGCTATGGTGGTACGGTATCTCAATTCCTTATTCTTTATTGCTGTTCCTCTAACCAATGGTCTATCAACTGGCGGGCTATTGACAGTTTCTCGGGAATATGTGGCAAATGGTCTTTGTCAAACCATGCCCCCTTTGACAGTTCCGATCGTTGCAGATGTATCTTGCCACTGTCGTACTCCGCCGTAAATCCCACCATCAGTCCACAAGGATAGGGCCATGGCTGAGAACCGAAGTATTGTAGGTTCTTGATATGTAATCCCGTTTCCTCCATCACTTCCCGATGGACGGCTTCCTCTAACGTCTCACCAGTCTCAACGAATCCTGCGACCAAACCGTAGAAGTCCGTTCGGAAGTTATTCGCATGAACCAGCAACACCTCCTCGTCTTTGCGTACCAATACGATGACTGCTGTCGCCAACTGGGGCCACACCTCCTTTCCGCAGTGCTCACAACGTTTTGAGATGTCGGTATGGAATCTCATGGGGCCGCCACAGACACCACAGAACTTCGTGTTCTGATCCCAATAGAGCAGTTCATGGCATTTCCCCGCCTTCACATAGTCCGCTTGAGAGAGTTTGTAGTAACTCTGTCGTAGCCCACACATCTCATAGCGATGATCCTCCAACAAAGGCTGGTCTATGCGATAAGCCTTTTCGCCGTCCACATTCATCACGGTTGTCCAAGGCTTCAGTTCAGTGGGCATTTCCGTAGGAATCTGATAGCCGTCAGGAGTCTTCTCCAGTACAATGTCGCTTTGGCAGAATACGAAATATCTCATGCTGCTATCCTTGCTTTTTCCTCAAGAAATCCTCTGCCCTGCTCAAATCTTCAGGGGTGTCAATACCTATCGTCTCGACATCGGTAAGTCCGACACGAATACGATAACCGTTCTCCAACCAGCGTAATTGCTCCAGACTCTCGGCAATTTCTAAAGATGACTGGGGGAGTTGGGTGATCTCATGGAGTATCTCACGGCGATAGGCATAGATGCCCAGATGCTTCAGATAGGGGAAATGCTCCAACCATTCCCCTTGTTCTTTTCCACGGACATAAGGGATGACGGAACGACTAAAGTAAAGGGCAAAACCATTCTTGTCGGTCGCTATCTTTGGAGAGTTAGGATTCATCACCGCCTCCATGGACTCAAACCGCTTCCCTAGCGTTCCTATCTGTGTCTGAGGATGGTCGAAAAGACTCTTGATGGTCTCTATCTGAGAGGTCGCCACAAACGGCTCATCGCCTTGGATATTGATAACGACGTCGGCATCAGTGCCAATCTTCTGACAAGCCTCCTCAATACGGTCGGTACCACTCTTATGGTCGGCACGGGTCATTACCACCTTGCCGCCAAATGCTCTCACGGCATCATAGATACGCTCGTCGTCAGTGGCGACATACGCTTCGCCAAGGGCGGCAAAGGCTTTCTCATAGACATGTTGTATCACGGGTCGACCACCTAAGATCGCTAGTGGCTTTCCGGGAAAACGACTAGACGCATAGCGGGCAGGAATAATCCCAATAAACTTCATCATATTTGTTAGATTTTTGTGCAAAGGTACAAAAATATCTGAATCTTGCGTTAATATACCCTAATTAATTTTGAGGGACGCACTTTTTTTCCTACCTTTGTTGTGTTTAAGCAAAATAATGAAATCATGAAACTTCGAAATATTATTTCAATACTATTACTTTCTACCCCATGGTGCCTGCAGGCTCAGAAGATTACGTTAGGGTCGTGTACGACAGCAGATGGAGGTGCTTATCAAGGTGAAATGGCTGGCGGAAAGCCCCAAGGCAAAGGACGTGCCACCTACAAGAACGGTGATTGGTATGAGGGCGAGTATGTCAAGGGTAAGCGACAAGGAAAGGGTACCTATACTTTCTCCGATGGTGAGAAGTATGAGGGAGAATGGTTTCAGGACCACCAGCATGGTATGGGAACCTTCTATTTCCAAAATAACAATAAATATGTAGGACTCTGGTATGCCGACGAGCAGCAGGGACATGGCGTGATGTACTATTTCAATGGCGATGTCTATGATGGTCAATGGAAGGCGGACAAGCGAAACGGCAACGGAAAATACACCTATAGTGGTGGCGCGTACTACGAAGGGCAGTGGAAAGACGACATGAAAAGCGGAAAGGGAGTTTTCTCCTGGCCTGACGGCTCTTCTTACGACGGGCAGTATGCCAATAACCTTCGTAATGGCAAAGGGGTGTTTAAATACTCTAACGGTGATCTCTATGTGGGACAGTGGAAAGAGGATGCCCCTCATGGCAAAGGCATCTATAAGTTCCAGAGCGGAGATGTCTACGAGGGTGACTACCAGCAAGGCGAGCGTACCGGGCAGGGTGTCTTCCGCTATGCGAATGGCGACAAGTATACTGGTGGATTCCTTGATGGTGACAAGCAAGGAGAGGGTATGCTGGTCTGGAAGAATGGTAACGTCTATCAGGGTCAGTGGGATAAGGACAAGCCCAATGGCAGGGGAAGGCTTACCATGAAGAACGGTGATGTCTTCGAGGGACATTTCAAGAATGGCACCATAGAAGGAGAGGGTATCGCCCGTTATGCGGACGGCTCCAAGTTTAAGGGACAGTTCAAGAACGGGCGTCGTAACGGACCTGCTATCGAGCAGGACAAAGAGGGCAAGCGTTTCGAAGGCTCTTATGTGGACGACCGTCGTGACGGACCTTTTGTGGAGAAGGACGCCAATGGTAATGTGATCGCTACTGGTAAATATACCCGTGGTCGTCGTGAGGAGGACAAAAAGTAATTATCAAATCTACTAAATACATTTATTATGATTATTGACAGTTTACAAAACCTGAAGAACTATGAGTCAGTGAACCCATTGTTCTCTAAAGTGATTGAGTTCCTGAAGGACAATGACCTGAATGCTCTCGAGACTGGGAAACACGAAATTGTGGGTAAAGACCTCTTTGTCAACATCCAGATGGCAAAAGGAAAGACCCCTGACGAGGCTGTTATTGAGACACATGACAAGATGATTGACATCCAGATTCCTATTACGGCAACGGAGACATTCGGCTATACCCCTCGTGAGAATCTGCCAGCAGCAACCTATAATGCAGAGAAAGATATTACCAAGATTCCTGACCTTGCCGCAGAGAGTTATATCACTTGTCAGCCTGGCACGATGGCGATCTTCTTCCCACAGGACGGGCATGCACCCTGTATCGCTGGTGTCCCCGAGTTCAAGAAAGCAATATTTAAAGTAAAAGCATAACTCCAATACTATGGCAACAACAAAGAAAACGGCAACGAAGAAGCCTGCTGTCAAGAAGGCTGCTCCTAAGAAAGTTGTCAAGAAAGTAGAAGAACCCCAGCACATTGGATTGGTTCGAGATGACTCATGGCTTGAGCCTTTTGAGGGCGCAATCCGTGGACGTCATGATCATGCCCTGTGGAAGATTAGTCAGTTGACTAAAAACGGGAAACAGACCCTGTCACAGTTTGCCTCAGGACATCTGTATTTTGGTTTGCATAAACTCGCCAAAGGATGGGTGTTCCGTGAGTGGGCACCTAACGCTACGGAGATCTACCTCATCGGTGACTTCAACAACTGGCAGGAGTCGGAGAAATACAAGTGTAAGCGCATTGAGGGAACAGGCAATTGGGAACTGAAACTCTCCGAGAAAGCCATCAAGCATGGTGACCTGTATAAGATGAAGGTGAAGTGGAATGGGGGAGAAGGTGAGCGCATTCCTGCATGGTGCCGTCGTGTGGTGCAGGATGACCAGACGAAGATTTTCTCCGCCCAGGTATGGAATCCAGAGACACCTTATGTGTTTAAGAAAAAGAACTTCAAGCCCAATAAGAGTCCTCTGCTGATTTACGAGTGCCATGTGGGTATGGGACAAGATGCCGAGAAGGTAGGCTCTTATAAGGAGTTTACAGAAAATGTGTTGCCTCGTGTGAAGAAGGACGGTTACAACGCTATTCAGGTGATGGCAATCCAGGAGCATCCATACTATGGATCCTTTGGCTATCATGTGTCCAGTTTCTTCGCACCCTCCAGTCGTTTCGGTACTCCAGAGGATTTGAAGGAGATGATTGACACAGCCCATAAGATGGGAATTGCCGTAATCATGGATATCGTACATTCTCATGCGGTGAAGAACGAGGTAGAGGGATTGGGTAATCTCGCAGGTGACCCTAACCAGTTCTTCTATCCCGGTGACCGTCATGAGCATCCAGCCTGGGACTCCCTGTGTTTCGATTACGGCAAGGATGATGTACTTCATTTCCTGCTCTCTAACTGTAAGTACTGGTTGGAGGAATATAAGTTCGATGGCTTCCGCTTTGACGGTGTGACCTCGATGCTGTATTACTCCCATGGCTTGGGCGAGGCTTTTGGTGGTTATGGCGACTATTTCAATGGTCATGAGGACGATAACGCTATCTGCTACCTGACCTTGGCAAACTGTCTGATACACGAGGTCAACCCACAGGCTATCACCATCGCAGAGGAGGTTTCAGGTATGCCTGGACTCGCCGCTAAATTCGAGAATGGCGGTTATGGCTTTGACTACCGTATGGCGATGAATATTCCAGACTACTGGATCAAGACCATCAAGGAGGTACGTGATGAGGATATCAATGTATGTAGTATCTTCTGGGAAGTGAAAAACCGTCGTCCTGACGAGAAGACCATCTCCTATTGTGAGAGCCACGACCAGGCATTGGTGGGTGATAAGACTATCATCTTCCGCCTGATAGACGCTGATATGTACTGGCACTTCAAGAAGGGTGATGAGAATGACATGGTGCATCGCGGTATTGCCCTGCATAAGATGATCCGCTTGGTAACGGCTGGTGCCATCAACGGTGGTTATCTGAACTTCATGGGTAATGAGTTCGGACATCCGGAGTGGATCGACTTCCCACGTGAGGGTAATGGCTGGAGTTATAAATATGCCCGTCGCCAGTGGAACCTGGTGGACAACAAGGAACTCTGTTACCACTGGTTGGGCGACTTCGACCGTAAGATGTTGGAAGTGATTAAGAGTCAGAAGAACTTCCAGGCAACACCAGTGACTGAGATATGGCATGATGATGGCGACCAAGTGCTGTGCTATATGCGTGGCGACCTCGTCTTTGTCTTCAACTTCTCACCCACACGTTCCTATACTGATTATGGCTTCCTTGTTCCCACAGGCTCTTATGAGGTGGTGCTGAATACGGATGCCAAGGAGTTTGGCGGTAACGGATTCGCAGATGACAGTGTCACGCACATCACCAATTACGATCCGTTGTATGTCCAGGATCATAAGGAGTGGCTGAAGTTGTATATTCCTGCCCGTTCTGCAGTGGTGTTAAGGAAATTATAAACAACATTTCTCCATTATGTTGTGGCGACCGTGCTGATGTTTATTGTCAGCACGGTCGCTCTTTTTCTGCCAATTCTGCATAAAACCATAAAATTTTCGATAATATAGTCAATATATTCGATAATTTTGTGTAATTTTGCACATTGAAATATATTTCTATTATGGTACATAATATCTTCAAAGGATTAGGTATTGCACTGATAACTCCTTTTTTAGAAGACGGGTCGGTAGATTATAAGTCGCTGATTCGTCTGGTAGAATATCAACTCGACAATGGTGCTGACTTTTTCTGTATCCTCGCCACAACGGGTGAGACACCCACATTGACGGAGGATGAGAAACAGAAGATTAAAGATTTAGTTGTGAGTGTGGTAGGCGGCAAGGTGCCCATCCTCATTGGCTGTGGCGGATATAATACCTCTGCGATAGTAGAGGAGTTGAGAACCCGTGATCTCAAGGGCGTGGACGGCATCCTGAGTGTCTGCCCTTATTATAATAAGCCGTCACAGGAAGGTCTTTATCAGCATTTCAAGGCAATCGCCGCAGCGACATCCCTCCCAGTTGTCCTCTACAATGTCCCTGGTCGTACTGGTGTGAACATGAAGGCGGAGACCACTGTTCGCTTGGCGCGTGACTGCCAGAATATTGTCGCCATCAAGGAGGCAAGTGGTAACTTGGAGCAGGTCGACGAGATTATCAAGAACAAGCCCAAGGACTTTGACGTGATCTCTGGTGACGACGCTCTGACATTCCCCATGATCTCCTGTGGTGCCGTAGGTGTCATCAGTGTGATTGGTAATGCCTTGCCTCGTGAGTTCTCCAAGATGATTCGCCTGCAGATGAAAGGAGAGTATGACGGTGCCCGTAAGATACACCACCGTTTTACCGACTTGTTCTCTCTGCTTTTTGTCGACGGCAACCCCGCAGGTGTGAAAGCGATGCTTCACGAGATGGGATATATACAGAATGTGCTCCGTCTGCCTCTGGTGCCGACGCGTATCTCTACGTTACAACGGATGAGTGAGATCATGAAGGAATTAAAGATATGACGTGAATGGAGGAGAGTAGGGTTATTCATGAGATAACGCCTTTGATGGGTAAGGACTCTCTCTATATTGCAGACCGCAGGAAGAAAGAGTTTACCTATCCTATTCACAACCACGAGGTCTTTGAGTTGAATTTCGTGGAGCATGCTGCTGGTGTGCGTCGTATCGTGGGTGACTCCAACGAGGTGATTGATGAGTACGACCTCGTGCTGATCACCAGTCCCGACTTGGAGCATGTGTGGGAGCAGAACACCTGCACCAGTGACGATATCCGTGAGGTAACCATCCAGTTCCATTTCGACCCCAACGAGGATAGTTTCCTCTCTCGCAATCCTTTTATGTCGATTCGTAAGATGATGCTGGAGGCTCGCAAGGGACTCTGTTTTCCTTTGGAGTCCATCATGCGTGTCTATCATCTCATCGATACCCTGAGTAGCGTCAAAGACGGCTTTTATGCTGTCACCCAGTTTATGACCATCCTCTACGAGTTGTCCAAATGTGATGGTGCCCGTACCCTTGCCACCAGTAGTTATGCCAAGGTGGAGGTGGCAAGTGACTCTCGGAGAATCTTGAAAGTCAAGAATTATATCAGCAAGAACTACCAGGAGGAGATCCGTCTGACGGCAATGGCTGATCTGGCAGGCATGAGTCCTTCCGCCTTCAGCCGTTTCTTCAAGTTGCATACGGGTCGTAACCTTAGCGATTATATCATAGACCTCCGACTGGGTTATGCCAGCAGGATGTTGGTAGATACAGCAAAGAGTATTGCGGAGATCAGTTATGGCTGTGGTTTCAACAACCTCAGTAACTTCAACCGCATCTTCAAGAAGAAAAAGAACTGTTCTCCTTCGGAGTTCAGGGAGAATTACCGTAAGACCAGAATCATCGTATAAACTTATCATGGATAGACTGAGAATATATATTGTATTACTGACAATGACTATAGGAGGACTCCTTCCTGTAGCGGCTCAGTCTGACTTTGAAAAGAATCTTCATACACTGGAGAAATTGATAGCGAATGCATATGCCACTCATGATGACACATTACTTGCCAAGGGCTTATGCCATCGTGCCGTTCTCTTCTATAATCTCGCCATGGACGACTCCATTATCCATCATGCGCCCCTCGACTTGGTGGAGATTCGCAAGACGAGGCAATGGAACCAGTATTACGAGATGTGGACCTATCTTGCCAACACCTATCTGTATAGTGGACAACCCAACAAAGCGCTTCGTGAGGTGCAGGCGATGTTCGATGATGCCAAGCAGCGAGGTGATAATTACGGAATGGGATTCGCCTATTACACGATGGGTAGCGTGTATGCCACGCTGAACAATTTTGACGAGTCAATCAGTTCCTACCAGAAGAGTATTGACTTGCTGTCGAAGATCAAGCCTTACCCGACCATCGTGCCCGATGTCTATGCCTATTACGGTGATATCCTCAATCTCAAAAAGGAATACCACCAGTTAGAGCAGTTGACTGTACGGTGGAAGAAATTCTTGGAGGAATATGAGGAGACTCATAAGTCAAAGTTAAATCAGGGTACCAAAAATGTGCTGTACACCTATTATTATATGGCATGTGCGCAGGCCCATCTGGGACTGGGAGAACTCGCTATGGGTGCCGAAGACTTGAAAAAGGCACATGATCTATTGGAATCAGAGTCGTCATTGAGAGGACAGACCTGGATGTTCTATATGGCAAAACTGCGCTATCTGCAGAAGCGCTATCCAGAGGCACTCCAGTTGAACGACAGGCGTATGGCGTTGTTTGACGACAGCGACATGACGCAATATATCGACATCATCGGACAGCGTGCGGATATCCTCATGGCATTAGGGCGTTACAAAGAGGCTGCGGAATATTATCTGAAGATGTACCAGATCAACGACTCCGTCAATGCGCAGGACACCAAACAGCAACTCAATGAGATGAATACCCTGTTCAAGGTCGATGAGTTGAAGATGGAGCAAGAGCGTGCCCAGTTCCGCAACACCCTGATTATCGTGGGACTCATAGTCCTTGCCCTGATTGTCTTCAGCATCTTCCGCTATATCGCCGCCAAGCGTCTGAAGGTGGCTCACGAGAAGTTGCAAACCACCCACGAGGAACTGCTGACGGCATACGACCAGTTGGAGGAGACCACCACGGCAAAGGAGCGTATAGAGAGCGATCTGCGTATTGCCAGAAATATCCAGATGGGTATGGTGCCGCATACGTTCCCCAACCGTCCAGACTTGGATATCTACGCGTCGATGACTCCTGCCAAGGAGGTGGGTGGTGACCTCTATGGCTATTTGCTGACTGACAATAAACTCTATTTCTGTCTGGGTGACGTATCTGGAAAAGGAGTGCCCGCATCCCTCTTTATGGCACAGGCGACACGACTCTTCCGAACACTCGCTGCCCAAGGCTTGATGCCTGACAAGATATGTACCCAGATCAACGAGGCGCTTTCTGGTGAGGATAATGAGACGAGCATGTTCGTGACCATGTTCCTCGGACTGGTCGACTTGGAGACGGGGCATCTTGACTTCTGTAACGCCGGACATAACCCTCCTGTTATTATCGGCGAGAAAGCGGAGTTTGTGGAGATGTTGCCTAACGCGCCGATAGGACTGTGGCCTGGATTGGAGTATGAGGGCGAGGAGATTGCCGATATCTCAGGAAAACCGTTCTTTGTCTACTCCGATGGTCTCAACGAGGCGGAGAACCGCCAACAGGAGCAGTTTACCGATGAGCGTCTGCTGGAACTGTTGGAGACCACACCTTTCGAAAGCGGACAACAGACGATTGAGATGCTGACAGAGAAAGTACACGAGCATCGTGACGGGGCGGAGCCTAACGACGACCTCACTATGCTATGTGTGAAAGTACAAGGACATTTACCTAATTAATTAACTATATATATGGAGAAAGAAATCTGTATAAAGAACCGAATGGAGGAACTGGCACGAGTAAACCAGTTCATCGAGGAAATCGGGGAGGAGTTAGGATTAGACATGGAACTCCAGTTGAACCTCAACCTTGTGATTGAGGAGATGGTGGTCAACGTCATTTCCTATGCCTATCCCGAAGGAACTGAAGCCGACATTGAACTGAAGGCTGAGAGCAAAGGCAAAGAACTCACTTTCGTCCTGAGTGATCGTGGAAGGGAGTTTGATCCTACTCTGAGTGAACCTGCTGATATGGATGTCAATCCCGCAGAGCGTGATCTGGGCGGAATGGGAATCTATATCGTCAAGAACATCATGAACGAGGTGACTTACCAACGACTGGAGGGTAAGAACCTGTTGACGATGAAGAAAGATATTTAAACATTAAATATTAAACATTAGACATTAAACATTAAATATTATAAGACTATGACACAGATTTTGAAAGAAAATGGTAAGACCATTATTAAGACCGGACAGCGTATTGATACCATGAATGCCGGTGAGTTTGAACGTGAGATTGAGCCAGCATTGGCTGATGGTGGTGTTGATCTTGAGATGGACTGCTCAGAACTGAACTATATGGCAAGTTCTGGTCTCCGTGTGATCCAGAAGACCATGCGTACCGTGATGCAGCAGAAGGGTCAGTTCAAGATGACTAACGTAAGCCCTGAGATTTATAAAGTGTTGAACATGACGGGCTTCACTAAGTTTATGAAAGTAGAACAGAGAAAAGACTAATCAGATATGATTTGGATTGTTATTGCATTAGCATTAGTTGTTGCCGTCCTTTGCGTCGCCCTGTATTTTCAGATCAAGGGCAGTCGCGACCAGGCTGGGGAGCAGGAGGCTTTGCTCCGTGACTACCAGCGTCGTGTCGACGAGCAGCAACAGTTGTTGGAAGACTATCGTAGTCTTCAGAAGAACTTCGAGAATGTCGGCGAGGGTTATGAGCAGGCACTCGACCTCTACGACAAGATGGAGGAGAACAGTCGTAAGTTAGAGGAGCGTAACGCTTTCTTGGAGAAGCAGAACGCTGACTTGCAGAAGACAAGTGCCACCAATGCCGAGTCGATGCGCACCAGCAAGGAGTTCATCCAGCAGGTGGTGCAGAAGATGACGAAGGAGTTGGACAAGATGGAGGCTTCTGCCGCAGCACCTCTTGCTGGTCTCGTCTATAGCATTCAGGACGCCAACGACCTGGGTAGCGACTCCGCCATCGAACTCAACGACAATATCATGGCGGAGCAGGTGGCAAAGCAGGCTGTCGCTGAGTCGGCTATCGACAAGTGCCAGTACTTTACCTTCGAGTTGAAGGTTAGTCCTCAGGCTGCCTCGATGCTGCATACGAATGAGAAGCAGGCTGGTCATGCCCTTGCCTTGGTGCTCGACAACGCCAAGAAGTTCACGACCGACGGTAGTGTGACACTGAGCGTAGACGCTGACTTGCAGGAGTCGAAGGTGACTTATACTGTGGAGGATACGGGTATGGGCGTTCCTGCCAATGAGGCTGACCGCATCTTTGAGCCCTACGTTAAACTGAACAGTTATTTCGACGGTCAGGGACTAGGTCTTACCTTCGCCCGCAGCATTGCCCGCCGCTTAGGTGGCGACTTGGTGCTTGATACCACCAACACAGGTAGAGGTGCGCGCTTTGTGATGACCTTGCCGATGTAGTAATGGTGAAGTAAACCGTTATGTAAAGAAATATGGTCGGATTTTCTGTTCGCTTTTTTAGACCATCTAGAAAATTTAGAGGTTAAAAACCGACAGAATAATGCGAAAAACGAGAAAGGCGGCACCTTCGAGACCGTTTGCTCCTAGCAAACTACCCGAAAGGTGCCGCCTTCTTACCTCGAAGGTAGCACCTTCTTCTGCGAAAAATAGGGGCAAAAATGGCGTTTTTAGGCTGTTTTTGCCCCCTTTTTCTTCACCTTTTCAACCCGCCATAAGGCTAACTTCTTAGTATTCAACTGTTTAACAAAACGCCTCATATTTTGCGTATTTGCAGCCAACTTCCGTCGAGTTTGAAAAATTGCCCTTCTCCAGAAGCACTTTGTTAAGAAAAGTCAAAGTCGCATATTGTTGATGCCATCACGTACATTATAAATTTAAGCAAAAAATGCAATGGTTTTCCAGAATATTTATTATCTTTGTAGCCGATAATAAACCATTCAAACGAAATAATCATAAACGAACGGAGCAAATATGGGGCAACGATTACTTGAGCAGGAGAGACTTGACGGGCTTATGTCCGACAACGGATATCCATATCCGTCAAAGACAGAACTCATTAATATTTTTGTCTCTTCATGTGTAGAGTCTGCTGCCAGAAAAGAGAATGTCTCTACAAAAGAAATGTACCAACGGATGAAGGCTGTTGACCTGTTTAAGCAGTTTATCTATCCATGCTACGAGACTCTTCACACACAAAGTCGCGACATTGTGACAGACGATGTGTTAACTGCCCTCAAGAATCGTGAATCCCATAAAACAGAAAAATGATGAAAGTATATCACGGCAGCATCACCGTCATCGAGCATGCCATTGCTAACGCAGGAAGAGATAGGCTTGACTTCGGCAAAGGCTTCTATGTGACTGACATCCAGTCTCAGGCAGAATCATGGGCTGACCGTATGAGCCGAATCAATGAAGCGTCAGGAATCGTCAGCGTCTATGAATTGGACATTGAGAAAGCCAAGAACAATCATTATTCTTATAAACATTTCGAGCATTATGACAATGAATGGCTACAGTATATCGTTGCCAATAGAACAGGTAACACTGCCATCGAGAAGTATGACATCATAGAAGGTGGTGTGGCTAACGACAGAGTGATTGATACCGTTGAAGCATATATTGCAAATATGATGCCTCTGGAAACGGCTCTCAGAGAACTCGCACGCCACCAGCCCAATAATCAAATATGCATCTGTAATCAGAGGGTTATTGATGACTACATGACATTTGTAGAATCTTATAAAATCTAATGATATGCTAAGTGATTTGCTAATGTGGAACAAAATAGGCAGAATCATAACGATCCTCTCCGAGCGCCTGAACATCTCGTCAGAGCACTCACTCGACTTATTCTATATGTCGAAGACTAATGGACGACTTCATGATCCGACAACGCTATTATATACATTCAGCGACTGGTATATCGCTGACGAGGTGATACGTGAACTACAAACTGCGTAAATAAACCATTTAAACGAATAAACAAAAACGAACATAAAAATTTGAGTTATGGAACACAAAGACCTAATGACCATTAGAATGCGGAGGAGTGCAATGCTTCTCCTGATGACGCTCCTCCCGTTTGGGATGTGGGCACAGACCCTGACCGTAGGTGGTGTTGATGCCACTGATGCCACTGCTATGCAAGAGGCATTCGGTTCTACTGTTACTTATAGTGCGAGTAATAACACACTGACACTGAAAACTCCAGTAGATTTTTTTGGTTCTATCGAAAGTTCTCTTGACCAACTGACGATTGTGGTGAGTGGTAGTAATATTATAAATGGTGATATTCATTCTACGAATCAAAATGCCACTTTGACATTTGCATCAGACCCAGAAAATACTCAGGAGACAAATATACTTGAAATTTTAAATCCAAACCAAACAGAGGTTGCTGTCATCTATGGTTTTGCCTCAATAAATTTGGGAGATATGAAATGGCAAACGGAGGGAGGACCTGTAACTTATAAGAATAACAATCTTATTGAAATTCTAACAGGCTCCCCTGCGCTCTATGCTTCCCTAACGTCATCCGATGACGTAATGAATCCAGTCATATGGATAGGTACAACTGGTGTTGTAGGAACAGATGATGATGCAAATGCAGGATGGTCATTTGATGCTGGCACTAATACTTTATCACTTAATGGTTCTTATGTTGGCGAGCCTATCATTACCAATTTTGAGGGCACTTTAAATGTGGTGCTTTCTGGAAATATCACGATAACACGTGATGCTGGAGCAGCGTTTATAGCCAATTGTAGTAATTCCAAACTGCTATTTAAAGAGTCTGAAGCCGCAGCAGGTATTATGTACCTAAATACTACCACAGTTTTTGACGGTTTCGCTAGTGTGGAGTATGATGGAAATCTGGCTCTTAAACAATCTTCAAGTGGATACGAGATTAGTTCTGGCTATGGTATCACTATTACAACGAATGATGGTAATGATATCAATATCACATCATCTAATCGTCAGACAATTCTGGATGGAAAGATTAAGTTTGATGGTAGAAACACCCTGATACTAAATGGTGCTGATATTGCTGGCATCACAATAGCAAGTACTAGAGCCGCTTCTTTATCTGATGGACTAACTCTTTATCTGAAAGGTGACAATAAGATTACCAATGGTACATATGCTATTTTCAAAGCAGGAAATCAGATGCCATTGACCGTTATGACGAATGAGGCTGATCCAGGTTCTCTGGTATATATCAATTCAACTTGTTCTTTGAGCGTGGCTAACGATGCTTTCCTTGATTTCACACCAATAGAGTATAAAAATGATCTTAAAACATCATTAGTAACAGAGACAACAGTGGCTACTGTGCAGGTCGTCACGATTGCAGTCCCTCTTGAACCAATTGTATCATCGGAAGAACCCAAAACTATTAATGGCGGTGGTGATGGACTTGGAAAGGATATTGAGACAAAGACGACTTTAGAACTGACAGCAGGTGTGGAAGTGAATGGTATCCTCTATACACTGCCAGATACCTATGATGGATATGAAAGTCCAGAAGAGTCAGGTGCAGGAAAGAAGATTGTCGCCATCAATTCAAACATGACAGCAAGTGATGTTAATATAATTGCTGCTGAATTGGCTGCTGGAACATTGGTACCTAACACAGCCGCCTTTGCTGCCGCATTCCATGGAATGACCTTTAAGTTGCCCGCAGGTACTGGTTCCTTCACGATTACGGCAAGAACCAATGAGACTGGTGTGCTGAATGTGAAGATAGGTACACAGGATGCTCGGCAGTTTGACGATGCAAAGGATGCATTTAAGGATTATACCATTCCTTATGTTTGTACTGAGGCTACTTATGTACTTATTTACAATACCACGCCTGCCGCTCCATCAAGTCGCTCCTTCGACGACCGTCGTGCACCAGGACGTAAGGAGACGACAACATTGGGAATTGGTGGCTTGAATATCTCTGCCTCTTCTGTTGACGCAGTACCTGAACCAGCGTTGAGCCCGAAGATGTTGGATAAGAGTCTGGTCGCAACATGGATTTCGGGTAATCACGTGACTGTTAATGACACGGATGTGGAGGATTTGGATGACGATGCCTTTGACGATCTGACAGGGGGTGTTGCTGCATCCAGAAGAGCAATTACACCTTCCTTCATCACGTATGTCGACCTGACTGGTACGGCTATTAAGAATAAGGATGTGGATCGTACTGCACTTCCATTCAGCAAACTGGCCCCCGAGACCTTTATCTATATGCCTGCAGGCAATACGGTAAAGGCTGGTACAAAGAATGTGGTGATTGGCTCTGTCTGCGACGAGATGGAACTCAAACAGGAGAAACAACTTGAGGTGGCTAAGAACTTCACAGCCCTTGAGGCTTCACTCGACAGAACATTCGATACGGAGAAGACGGGTACTATCTATCTGCCCTTCGCCCTCGACGAGGCAAAGGCAACTGAAATGGGTAAGTTCTATGAACTGACCAGCGTTGAGGGCACAACAGTGACGATGACTTCTGTCGCATCTACCAAGGCGAACACACCGTATATGTTCAAACCAGCAAAGACGAAACTGTCCGCAGAGATGGTGGATGTGAAGAAAGATGTTCCTGCATCACCTACGGATGGAGTTATCACCTTCAAAGGAACCTATGAGTCAAAGAGCATCGTTTCCGACGGAAGTACACAATACTATTGCTTCATGGCTGATGGTGCTAAAGCAGGTAAGTTCGTCCATGTGACGGGGACTGCCGTAACGGTGAGTCCGTATCGTGCCTACATGGTGAAGTTGGGCGCATCCGCTCGTGACTTGGATGTCATCATCGACGGTCTCTCTACGGGTGTCAGTGTGGTGAAGGATGTAAGAAGCAAGATGGATGGCGAATTCTACGATCTCAACGGTCGTCGTGTCATGTATCCCACCAAGGGACTGTATATCGTCAATGGTAAAAAGGTAATCATTAAATAATGGAGGGCGATAAGATGAAAAAGACATATATAGTTCCTCAGATGGAGGCATACCGCATACAGATGCAAAACAGTCTTCTCGACACTTCTAACTTGAACCCAGAGGAATGGGATGGAGGAGGCAGCGCAGGTAGTCGCCTGTTAGACGAGGATGATCCATTGAACATCCTGCTGAATGACGAGTTTGGCTTCTAAACCCAGATAAGAGGTAGAGTGGGGCAGGCATTGTAAGGTGCTTGCCCCACTTTTTTAGTCTCTTAGAAAAGATTTTCAAAAAAAGTTCTCAAAAAGTTTGGTAGTTCCATGAAAAGTGCGTACCTTTGCAACCGCAAAACGAAAGGGAGGCTCCCTAGCTCAACTGAATAGAGCATCTGACTACGGATCAGAAGGTTGTGGGTTTGAATCCCGCGGGAGTCACAAAAAAGAAAGACCAAGACGAAAGTTTACTTTCAGTTTTGGTCTTTCTTTTTTGTGTAGTGTAGACCTTACTTAATAAGGTCTACACTACGTTTCAAGAACTTATCGAGAGCCTCACCTTGCAGCATACCATTCTGCAGCAAGGCAAGGTCGATGAGTTGATGGACGATAGAATTGCCCTTGGCATAGTCGGCAAGGATCTGCTGTTTCTTGTCTTTCTGCTCCTGCACAGCCTTCTCGGTATTCGTCTTGTCGTCCTTCTCCTCCTGTGTCAGTTCATCGGCTTTCTTCTTCTCCTGTGCCTGACGGATAGCGGCAAGACGAGCCTCTTGTCCTTTCAGTTCACTCTCAACAGGTTTGAGTGCCTCTTCTGTTGACGACTTGCATTCATCAAGGACACGCTTTACCAAAGGATGGTCGCTGTTCAGCACGAGGTTGAGTGAGTCGGGCATCTGTGCATAGAAGTTCATGCCAGGCTGGAAACGGCTCATCTCCTTCATACGGCGCATATACTCGTTCTGCGTAATCATCACAGGACGGCTCTCAGCGCCCAGTGCCTGTACCTCCACCATGAACTCCGTCTTCTCAATCTGTGGCATCTGTGAGCGGAAGACGGATGACAAATTGGCAGACTCGTCCTCAGACAGTGTTGACTTAGGAGCGTCGTCTTTCACAATCAGTCGCTCAATGATATCGGAGTCAACACGGGTGAAGCGGCTCTTCTCGAATTTCTGCTCCAGCATCTGGATGGCAGGCACGTCAAGTTGTCCGTCCAGCAACAGCACACTGTAGCCCTTGTCCTTTGCCGCCTGGATATAACTGTACTGCTCCTCCTTGTCTGTGGCATAGAGGAAAACGAGGGTGTCGTCCTTGTCCTTCTGTGCACTCTCGATAAGGGTCTTGTACTCATCGAACGTGAAGTATTTGCCGTCTGTGTCCTTCATCAGGGCGAAGTCCTTGGCACGGTCGTAGAAACTCTCCTCGCTGAGCATTCCGTAATTGATGAAGAGTTTCAGGTCGTCCCATTTCTCCTCATACTGTTTGCGGTCCTCCTTGAAGATGCTCTGCAAGCGGTCGGCAACCTTCTTGGTGATATAGGTGGAGATCTTCTTCACGTCACGGTCGCTCTGCAGATAGGAGCGGCTGACGTTCAGAGGAATGTCCGGCGAGTCGATGACACCATGCAACAGGGTCAGGAACTCAGGGACGATGCCCTCCACCTGGTCGGTCACGAATACTTGGTTGCAGTAGAGTTGGATTTTGTTACGCTGCAAATCGATGTTCGACTTGATGCGGGGGAAGTACAGGATACCCGTCAGGTTGAAGGGATAGTCGACATTCAGATGGATCCAGAACATCGGCTCATCGCTCATGGGGTAGAGGGTACGATAGAAACTCTTGTAGTCCTCGTCCTTTAAGCCAGAGGGTGCCTTGGTCCATAACGGCTCCACATTATTAATAATATTATCCTCGGCGGTGTCCACCATCTTCTTCTCGTCAGAAGACCATTCCTGTTTCTTGCCGAAAGCGACAGGAACAGCCATGAACTTACAGTATTTGGTGAGCAGTTCCTGAATCTTCTGCTTCTCCAAGAACTCCTTGCAGTCGTCGTCGATATACAGGATGATGTCGGAGCCACGTTCCTCTTTCTCCGCCTCGTCAATCTCATAGGCGGGACTGCCGTCGCAACTCCATTTCACTGCCTTGGCGCCGTCTTTGTATGACTTGGTGATGATCTCCACTTTCTTGGACACCATGAACGACGAGTAGAAGCCCAGTCCGAAGTGTCCGATGATGTTGTTGGCATTGTCTTTGTATTTCTCCAGGAAGTCGTTGACACCAGAGAAGGCGATCTGGTTGATATACTTGTCGATCTCCTCCTCAGTCATACCGATACCACGGTCGCTGATGGTGATAGTGCCTTTGTCGGTATCCAGACTGATATGGACGGCAAGGTCGCCCAACTCACCCTTGAACTCGCCCTGTTCCTTCAGGGTCTTCAACTTCTGGGTAGCGTCGACAGCGTTGCTGACCATCTCACGGAGGAATATCTCATGATCGCTGTAGAGAAACTTTTTGATGACGGGGAAGATGTTCTCAGTAGTAACCCCGATATTACCTTTTTGCATATACCTTATATATTATAATAATTAATTCCTGTCGTTAATTTTGCAAATATCGTGCCATTTTTGTAATTTTGCAGCGCAAAAGAGAAAATAACAATGAAAAGAAGATGGCATTGTAAACCAGGAGAACAACCTACGGAGTTTGACAAGCGCATCATGTACTTGGAGAACAAAGGTGCTTTGGTTCCTACTCGTGACTTGATCAAGACCCCGGAGCAGATAGAGGGCATCCGCCGTGCCGGTGTGGTGAACACAGGTGTGCTGGATGCGGTGGAGAAAGAGATTCATGCGGGTATGTCGACTTTGGAGATTGACCAGATATGTCGTGACTACTGCGAGGCACATGGTGCCATTCCCGCCTGTCTGAACTACGAGGGATTTCCCATGAGTGTCTGCACGAGTATCAACGAGGTGGTATGTCACGGTATTCCCAAAGATACGGATATCTTGGAGGAGGGCGACATCATCAATGTCGACTTCACGACGATTCTTGACGGCTATTATGCCGATGCCTCCCGTATGTTCGTCATCGGAAAGACGACACCGGAGAAGGAGCAGTTGGTGCGTGTCACCAAGGAGTGTCTGGAGATTGGTATGGAGGCTGCTAAGCCCTGGGGCTTCGTCAATGAGATTGGCAAGGCGATAGAGAAGCATGCGAGGAAATACCACTATGGAGTAGTGCGTGACCTTTGCGGTCATGGGGTGGGACTTCACTTCCACGAGGAACCAGAAGTCTGCCATTTTGCCCAGAAGGATAATGGCATGCTCTTGGTGCCTGGCATGGTGTTCACCATCGAGCCGATGATTAACATGGGCACTTGGAAAGTCTTCATCGATGCGGACGACCCCTACGGATGGGAAGTCATCTCAGAGGACGAGCAGCCCAGTGCCCAGTGGGAGCATACCTTCCTCATGACAGAGCATGGTCTGGAAATATTAACCCATTAACGTTCGCAATATCGTATATCGTAATATCGAATGGCAAAAGAAATCTACATCTTAGGCATAGAAAGTTCTTGCGACGACACTTCCGCAGCCGTCTTGAAGGATGGTGTGCTCTTGTCGAATGTGACTGCCTCGCAGGCGGTCCATGAGGCATACGGTGGTGTGGTGCCAGAACTTGCCTCACGTGCCCACCAGCAGAATGTGGTCCCTGTGGTCGATCAGGCAATCAAGAAGGCTGGTATCACGAAGGAGCAACTGACGGCAATAGCCTTCACCCGTGGTCCCGGACTGATGGGCTCCCTGTTGGTGGGAGTCAGTTTCGCCAAGGGCTTTGCCCGCTCTCTGGGGATTCCCCTGATTGACGTGAACCACCTGCAAGGACATGTCATGGCACACTTCATCAAGGAGTCAGACGACGATAACACTCAGCCGCCACTGCCTTTCCTCTGTCTGTTGGTCAGCGGTGGCAACTCCCAGATAGTCAAGGTGAATGCCTATAACGACATGGAGGTGCTGGGACAGACCATCGACGATGCCGCAGGCGAGGCTATCGACAAATGCTCGAAGGTGATGGGACTGGGCTATCCAGGTGGTCCTATCATCGACCGGTTGGCTCGACAAGGCAACCCCAAGGCATACCAGTTTGCCGAACCGCAAATCCCTGGTCTCGACTATAGTTTCTCAGGTCTTAAGACCTCGTTCCTTTATAATATGAGGAAATGGGTGGAGGAAGACCCCGATTTCATCGAGCACCACAAAGAGGATATCGCTGCCTCGTTGGAATGGACCATTGTGGATATCCTGATGAAGAAACTGCGTCTTGCCGTCAAGCAGACGGGCATCAAGCATGTTGCCGTGGCGGGTGGCGTGAGTGCCAATAACGGACTGCGCAATGCCTTCCACGACCATGCCAAGCGTTACGGGTGGACCATCTACATTCCTAAGTTCAGTTATACCACCGATAATGCCGCCATGATCGGCATCGTGGGCTATTATAAATATCTTGATGGCGTGACGTGTCCTATCGATGCGCCTGCCTTCTCGAAAGTAACATTCAAATAATACGGTCATGTTAGATTTTGAAAGTAAGATTATCAGCAGGGAGGTTAGTCAACTGCTATGGGAAATGGAGAAAACTGTAGGTACAGCCGAGAGTTGTACGGGTGGACGTATTGCCGAGGCACTCATCTCTGTCCCTGGCGCGTCGAAGTATTTCAAAGGTGGTGTCGTCTCTTATGTTGACGAGATCAAAGAGCGACTGCTGAACGTCGACGCGCAAGTGTTGGAGGAGCAGACTGCCGTCTGTGAGGAAGTGGCTCGCCAAATGGTCATTGGCGCTTGTAAGACACTCAATACCGACTACGCCATTGCCGCTACAGGATTCGCTGGTCCGACAGGCGGCACAAAGGATATCCCCGTTGGCACCATCTGGCTTGCCTGCGGAACACCAGACCAGCAGGTTACCCTCAAAGTGGAGGAGGACCACGGACGGGACATCAATCTCGCCATAGCCACCCATAAAGCGATGCAGATGTTTCTGGATTACCTCAAAACAGAAATGGGAGAGACAACGGAGCGTTAAAAAATATTAAGAGATGGAGAAATCTCTAAACTTTAAACGCTAAACTCTAAACTTTTTCGTACCTTTGCACCCTGTTTGGAGTAAGTTATATTTTAGGAACAAGTAAAAGTAGATAGAAATGTCTAAAATTTGTCAAATTACGGGAAAGAAGGCACAGATTGGTAACAACGTGTCTCACTCAAAGCATCGCACAAAGCGTAGTTTTGATGTAAACCTGTTCAGCAAGAAGTTCTACTATGTGGAGGAGGCTTGCTGGATTCAGTTGAAGATCAGCGCCGCTGGTCTGCGTATGATTAATAAGGTTGGTCTGGACGCTGCCCTGAAGCAGGCTGTTGCTAAAGGTTATGTAGACTGGAAGGACATTAAAGTAATAGGAGACTAATTATTATGGCAGGCAAGAAAGCAAAAGGTAATCGCGTACAGGTCATCCTGGAGTGCACCGAGATGAAAGAGAGTGGACTTCCTGGAACAAGCCGTTATATCACGACGAAGAACCGTAAGAACACTCCTGAGAGAATGGAATTGAAGAAGTATAACCCCATCCTGAAGCGCATGACTGTGCACAAGGAGATTAAATAATCTATTTAAAGCATGGCAAAGAAAACCGTCGCTACCCTCCATGAAGGTTCTAAGGATGGTCGCGCTTACACAAAGGTAATCAAGATGGTAAAGAGCCCTAAGACTGGTGCTTACATCTTCGATGAGCAGATGGTTCCTAACGAGGCTGTTAAGGACTTCTTCAAAAACTAAGAATTGAAAGTTGGTATAGAAAAAACCGAAATCTATCATGGTTTCGGTTTTTTTTTGTACCTTTGCGGTGAAATCGAAATAAAAGAGAAGATATGGGAATATTTGGTTTCTTTAATAAGGATAAAAAGGAGACACTTGACAAAGGATTGGAAAAGACAAAGTCGAGTGTGTTCGACAAACTGGCTCGTGCGGTAGCAGGTAAGTCGAAAGTGGATGACGACGTGTTGGATGACTTGGAGGAAGTGTTAATCACCAGCGACGTGGGGGTGGATACAACCTTGAAGATCATCGAAAGAATCGAGGAGCGTGTGGCTCGTGATAAATATGTGAGTACGAGTGAACTGAACGACATCCTTCGCGATGAAATCGCCGCATTGCTTGCGGAAAACAACTCAGAGGACAATGACAACTGGGATTTGCCAACAGACCATAAACCCTATGTCATTTTAGTTGTTGGTGTCAACGGTGTGGGTAAGACGACAACGATAGGTAAACTAGCCTGGCAGTTTAAGCAGGCAGGCAAGAAAGTCTATCTGGGTGCCGCCGATACCTTCCGTGCCGCCGCCGTCGAGCAGTTGTGTATCTGGGGCGAGCGAGTAGGGGTTCCTGTCGTTAAACAGCAGATGGGCAGTGACCCTGCCTCTGTAGCCTTCGACACACTGAGTTCCGCCAAGGCTAACGACGCAGATGTCGTACTGATCGACACCGCAGGTCGCTTGCATAACAAAGTAGGACTGATGAATGAGTTGAAGAAGATCAAGGATGTCATGAAGAAGGTACTGCCTGAGGCTCCTGACGAGGTGATGCTCGTATTGGATGGCTCTACAGGACAGAATGCTTTCGAGCAGGCAAAACAGTTCTCCGCAGTCACCCAAATCACATCCCTTGCCATCACGAAACTCGATGGAACCGCTAAAGGTGGTGTGGTAATCGGTATCAGCGACCAGTTGAAGGTGCCTGTGAAATATATCGGATTAGGGGAGGGCATGGAAGACCTCCAACTCTTTAATAAGCGACAGTTTGTAGACTCTCTCTTTAAGCATGAATAAGAAACCAACCATCGATTTCATCACATTAGGGTGCTCGAAGAATCTCGTTGACAGTGAGAAACTCATGGGACTCTTTGAGGCTCATGGCTATCATGTCACGCATGACAGCGATAATCCTAAAGGTGAGATAGTGGTGATAAATACATGCGGTTTCATCGAAGATGCCAAGCAGGAGAGTATAGACACTATTCTGGAGTTTGCGCAGGGAAAGACGGAAGGAAGGGTTAAGAGACTCTACGTAATGGGCTGTCTCTCAGAACGCTACCTTGCCGACCTTGAAGCGGAGATACCAGAGGTCGATGGCTGGTATGGGAAGTTCAACTACAGGAAGATTCTCGAAACGCTAGAGACGCTTGATCATCAAGAGAACATCGACACCACTCCCCGCCATTTGACCACACCTCGCCATTACGCCTATATCAAGATATCAGAGGGATGCGATCGCCACTGTGCCTACTGCGCTATTCCTATTATCACGGGCAGGCATCAGAGTCGTCCCATGAATGAGATATTAGACGAGGTGCGCTATCTGGTTAGTCAGGGAACGAAGGAGTTTCAGGTTATCGCCCAGGAACTGACCTATTATGGGGTGGATATTGACGGAAAACAGCATATCGCCGAACTCATCGAGCAAATGGCGGATATAGAAGGGGTGGAGTGGATTCGCCTGCATTACGCCTATCCTTCCCATTTCCCTTGGGACTTACTTCGTGTAATGAAGGAGAGGAAGAATGTATGTAACTACCTCGATATCGCCCTGCAACATATCAGTGACCATATGCTGAGCCGTATGCAACGGCATGTGACGAGGAAAGAGACCTACGAACTCATCCAGAGAATGCGTGAGGAGGTGCCAGGCATTCACATACGCACCACCTTGATGGTTGGATTCCCCGGTGAAACCGATGAGGATTTTCAGGAATTGCTTGAGTTCACCCGTTGGGCACGTTTTGAGCGCATGGGGGCTTTTGCCTATTCTGAGGAGGACGGTACCTACTCGGCTGAGCACTATAAGGATGATGTCCCCGCAGAGGTCAAGCAGGCTCGTCTCGACCGATTGATGCGACTGCAGCAACAGATCAGTGCGGAGTTGGAGGCATCTAAGATAGGACAGGTCATGCGTGTCATTATCGATCGTACGGAAGGGGATTGGTATGTGGGGCGTAGCGAGTTCTGTTCTCCTGAGGTGGACCCGGAAGTCCTGATTCCTATCAGCGAGCAACTGACAATCGGTGCGTTCTATGATCTGAAAGTGACCGACGCAGAAGAGTTTGATTTATACGCAACGACAAGAATATGAACAACAAGGAATTTATCAGTCTGCTATCAGAGCGTACGGGGTATGACCAGAAGGCTACCCAGAAACTGGTGAATAACGTCATCACCGCTATGAGTGACGCTTTTGTGACAGACAACAGCGTCATCGTGCCTAACTTTGGAGTCTTCGAGACCAAGAAGAAGATGGAGCGTGTTATCATAAACCCCGCTACGGGACAACGCATGCTCGTTCCACCCAAATTGGTGTTGAACTTCAAACCGAATCAGACATGGAAAGAAAAACTGAAAGGAGGACGATAAGATGGGGAAACTGACGATACAGGAGATTGCTAAGATTCTCGTCGAGAAAAACAAACTGTCAGCCAAGGAGGCGAGTCGGTTTGCCGCAGCGATGTTTGAGATCATCCAGCAACAATTAGATAGTGAGGAACTGGTGAAGGTCAAAGGACTCGGCACGTTTAAGGTGATTCGTGTCGAGGCTCGTGAGAGTGTGAGTGTCCGCACAGGAGAACGAATGACGATAGACAGTCATGCCAAGATCACCTTTACTCCTGATGCCACGATGAAAGAACTGGTGAATAAACCCTTCTCCCAGTTTGAGACTGTAGTCCTCAATGATGGCGTTGAGTTTGAGGATACACCATTGGAAGAGACACCTGTTTCTACTGAGGAGCCTGCTCAATTCACTGAGGAGGCTACTAATTTCACTGAGGAGGCTGCTAATTTCACTGAGGAGGCTGCTCACGCTCAGCCCTTGATGGAGGTCGTTGAGAATTCTGAGGAAAAAGAGGAGGAAATCGTCATGCAAGAGGAGGATGACGAAGAGAACTCCTCATGGAAGAAACCACTTTGTTATGGGTTGCTCACACTCGCATTAATGGCAGGTTCTGCTTACGGAGGCTATTGGTATGGAAAGACTACTGCTGTCGCTACCACCACAGAGACACCTGTTGAGGAGGTTCAGGATGTTGTCGTAGAAGACAGTGTGGAAGTGATTGATGCCGATTCCGTTGAGGTGATAGAGGAACAGGTTGTTGCGGAGTTGCCTGCACCAGAACCGAAGAAAGAGCCAACAACCGAGGAAGAGCCTTTCTGGAAAAAGTATGAGGCGATGGATGCCCGTGTCCGTACTGGCGCATACCATATTGTCGGCACTGATCACGAGGTCACGGTACGGAAAGGTGAGACACTCTCCAAGATCGCCCGTCGTGAACTGGGTGAGGGCATGTCCTGCTATATCGAGGTGTATAATGACCTCAAGGCTAACGCTGAGTTGAAAGAAGGACAAACCATCAAAATCCCTAAACTGAAGTGGAAGAAGAAACGTTGACCGATGATTTCTCTTCTCATAGGCTGGATATTGGACTTACTGTTAGGCGACCCGTCGTGGTTACCGCATCCTGTGGTGGGATTCGGTAAGGTGATAGCCCAATGTGAGCGGAGATTGAATCATGGGGGATATCGTCGGTTGAAGGGTGCCGTCATTGCTGTTCTCTTGATAGCGATCGTTTTCGTTATGACCTATTTCCTGTTACGATGGCTCGACGGCTTATCAGAGATTGTAAGTAGTATTGTTGGTGCGATATTGATATTCTATTGTCTTGCGGGAACAACCCTGATACGGGAAGTGCGTGACGTGTTTCTTGCCTTAGACCGATCGTTGGAGGAGGGAAGGAAACAGGTCGCTCGCATTGTGGGGCGTGACACTTCCACGCTTTCCGCACAAGAAGTTCGTACGGCAGCCTTGGAGACATTGGCGGAGAATCTCAGCGACGGCGTGATCGCCCCCTTGTTCTGGCTTGCGCTGTTGGGAGTACCAGGCATGCTTGCCTATAAGATGGTCAACACGCTCGACTCGATGATAGGTTACAAGACCGAGCGATATAGAGACTTCGGCTGTTGGGCTGCGCATATTGATGACATCGCTAATTTCATTCCAGCAAGACTCACAGCCCTGCTGATGATTCTTGTCAATGGGAGTTTTTCTATGCTCAGGTCCCAACTCCGTTTTGTATATCGTTATGGCAGGAACCATGCCAGTCCTAACAGCGGGTATCCCGAGGCGGCACTCGCTTCCATTCTGGATTGTAGGTTTGGAGGACCTCATTACTATTTTGGTGAGTTGTTTGACAAACCGTATATTGGCACTAACACACGCCCCCTGACCACCAACGACATGAAGAAGGCTGTCACGATCAATCGTAGAGCGGAGTTTGTGATGGTTTCGATTGTTTTAGCCATCTCTCTATTGTTATACTAGTGTCTTATTTAAAATAAGGCATTGTCAATCCCAACTAAAGAATCTTAAATATCATGGGGATATTTGTCTACTCAAAAGTAAATGTTTACCTTTGTAATTTGAATATTGATAGTATATATAAATAAGGAATAAAATGAAACTGAAAATTGCTGTATTACCTGGTGACGGAATAGGACCAGAGATTATGAGACAAGGCGTGGCAGTATTGGATGCTATTGCCAAGAAGTGTGGACATGAGTTCTCGTACGAGGAGGCTCTTTGTGGTGCTCATGCTATTGACGAAGTAGGGGATCCTTATCCAGAGGCGACCCATGAAGTTTGTATGCGTGCGGATGCCGTCTTGTTTGCCGCCGTTGGCGACCTGCGTTTCGACAACAACCCAACCGCAAAGGTTCGTCCAGAGCAAGGACTGCTTGCCATGCGTAAGAAACTCGGTCTGTTTGCAAACGTTCGTCCCGTTGCCACTTTCGATTGCCTGTTGCATAAGTCACCCCTGAAAGACGAACTGCTGCGTGGTGCCGACTTCGTGGTTATTCGTGAGTTGACAGGTGGTATGTATTTTGGCGAGAAATACCAGGATAACGACAAGGCTTACGATACAGATATCTATACCCGCCCAGAAATTGAGCGTATCTTGAAGGTTGCCTTTGAGACAGCCCAGAAGCGTAAGAAGCATTTGACGGTAGTCGATAAGGCTAACGTTCTTGCCAGTTCACGCTTGTGGCGTCAGATAGCCAAGGAGATGGAGCCACAGTATCCCGATGTCAACACCGACTATATGTTTATTGATAACGCCTCTATGCGTGTGCTGACTGAGCCTCGTTTCTTTGATGTCATCGTCACAGAGAATACTTTTGGGGATATCCTGACTGATGAGACCTCATGTATCACAGGCTCTATGGGCTTGCAGCCCTCATCGTCACTCGGTGAGCACACACCTTTGTTTGAGCCAGTCCATGGCTCATGGCCCCAGGCTGCTGGTCAGAACATCGCGAACCCATTGGCAGAGATCCTTTCTGCCGCTATGTTGCTGGAGCATTTCGACTTGAAGAAGGAGGGCGCCTTGATCCGTGAGGCTGTCAACGCCTCGTTAGACGCAAATGTTCGCACACCAGAGATACAGGTTGAGGGCGGTGCGAAATATGGTACAAAAGAAGTCGGTGAATGGATTGTGAACTACATCCAAAACGCATAATAGCAGTCATTGGCTGCTGGCTGTTGGTTATTGGTATGCAGGCACAGACTAACCAGCAATGGCGTGACTCCCTGAATGCCATTAACCAACAGATTGCCCGTTCACCTTACAGTGCCCAATTGCATCTCCGCAAAGCAGCAATTAATCTGGAACTGCAACAATGGGAGTTTGCCGTTGATGAGTATAAGACGATACTTCGCCATGATGAGAAAAACCTGACGGCACTGTTCTATCGTGCCTATGCCTATACTCATCTGCGTCGTTACGACTTGGCGAAGAACGACTATCATGATATCCTATTAGAGCGACCGACTCATCTGGAGGCGCGATTAGGCTTGTCCTATGTCTATCAGTTGATGGGGAAGCGGAATGACGCGCTTGATCTGTTGAATATCGTCATCGAACAGCACCCGGACTCTGTTTCCGGCTATGTGGCAAGAGCCGCTTTGGAGACTGACATACAGCGTTATGAGGCCGCCCTCTATGACTGGGAGAAGGCAAAGGTGTTGGATCCGCTAAATAGTGACTATCAACTCTCCTATATAGATGTCCTTATCCGGTTAGGCAGGAAAGAAACGGCACGGCGTGAACTCGATTTATTGTCGAGTAGGGGAGTCAACCAAGGAACACTCCGTAGTTTCTATAAGAGATTGAAATAGCAATGTCGTAGAGAGATGATAAAGCAGAAATCCCAAACCTCGTAAGAGATTTGGGATTCTGTGTTTGTTTGGAATAAATTATTGTTGTTTGTTCTCTTCGGCGTTATGCTTCAGGAATGACAGATACCACGCTCTTGTCATGCTTTCCCTTGTGGAACTGTACAGTTCCGTCAACAAGAGCATAAAGAGTGTCGTCCTTACCCATACCTACATTGTTACCGGGGTTGTGCTTAGAGCCACGCTGGCGAACAATAATGTTGCCTGCAACAACCTTCTGGCCACCGAAAATCTTAATGCCGAGTCGCTGTGAGGCTGACTCACGGCCGTTCTTAGAACTACCTACACCTTTTTTATGTGCCATTTCTTGTTCCTCCTACGTTTTAAGCGATTACTGATTTAACTTCTACCTGTGTGTACTGCTGGCGGTGACCATTCTTCTTGCGAGAGTCCTTACGACGCTTCATCTTGAAAACGATAACCTTCTCACCCTTTACGAGGGGATTGACAACCTCACACACTACTTTTGCACCACTTACGGTAGGTGCGCCTACCTGTACTGAACCTTCATTGTCGACAAGCAGTACCTTGTCGAATTCAACAGTCTTACCAGCCTCCACGTCTTTCATGTGGTTAACGAAGAGTTTCTTACCCTCCTCGACCTTGAACTGCTGACCGTTAATTTCTACAATTGCGTACATTGTTTTTTGTTGTTTAAACGGGTTTCTCCGCATGGCGCATGGCTTTGTGCCACGACTTAACTGAGCCACAACGGACTAAATCGGGCGCAAAGGTACGAAAAATAATTGAAACAACCAAGAAAATAGGGAGAAAAAACAAAGCGATGACCCTCACAGGCAATCGCTTCATATCTTCAATAGGTATTAGTCCTTTTAAGGTAAAAAGATTGTTTTCAGGATAACTGGTGCAAAAGTACAACATTTTTTAATATTGGCAAAACTTTTTACCAATTATTTTTCAACAAAACACATGTGTCCCCACACAAACCAAACATTTTTCATGAAATTTCATAAAAAGATTGTGCAAACGATTGAGTTATGCAGGCGGATTCTGCTTCTTGTTGTCTTTCTTTTTGGAATGATGTCCGTGACCGTGATATCGCTTGCCGCCCTTTTTCTTTCCTCCGCGTCCTCTTGTAGACTTGCGGGGTGCGGAAATATGATAGGCAGGTCCTTCACCTAGTTCCTTGGGCAATGGATTCTTTGTGATATCTTTCTCCAGGAAACGCTCTATGTCTGAGAAATAGCGCATGTCGCTGTCAGAGACAAAAGTGATGGCAACACCGTCACGCTGTGCACGGGCGGTACGTCCAATACGATGTACGTAGTCCTCTGCATCATGGGGAACGTCATAGTTGATCACCATGAGGATATCGTCAATGTCAATGCCACGAGCCACGATGTCGGTTGCCACAAGCACGTCAACCTGTCCTGCCTTGAAGCGATACATCACGTCGTCACGCTCTTGCTGGGTGAGGTCGCTGTGCATCTGCGCACAGTTGATGTGCATCCGTTGTAACTCACGGGTAATATCCTTCACCTTGTCTTTCTTGCCAGAGAAGATAATAACGCGTTTCAGTTCTCCTGCCTTGAAGAGATGGCGAATGATGCCCAGTTTCTGTGGCTCATAACACAGGTATGCGGATTGTTGAATCTTTTCCGCAGGTTTGCTGACAGCGATTTTCACCTCTACAGGATTATATAATAAGGTACGCGCGAGTTGCTGAATCTTATCTGGCATTGTCGCGGAGAACATAATGGTCTGATGATTCTTTGGCAGTAACTTGGCGATCTGCAAGATATCATCAGAGAATCCCATGTCGAGCATACGGTCTGCCTCGTCGAGGACGAAGAAGGAGAGACGGGAGAGGTCTACATGTCCCATTCGGATGTGCGACAGTAGTCGACCCGGTGTCGCAATGATGACGTCTGCTCCCATCTTCAAGCCACGCATCTCCTGGTCAAAGCGGCTACCGTCATTGCCACCATATACCGCCACACTGGAGATACCGTCAAGATAATAGCCAAACCCCTGCATTGCCTGATCTATTTGCTGGGCTAGTTCACGGGTTGGTGCCATGACGATACAGTTGACAGCGTCCTTGGGAAACCCGCCATCATCCAACATGCTCAGAATAGGCAGGAGGTAGGCGGCGGTTTTTCCTGTTCCTGTCTGTGCGACTCCAATAAGGTCGTATCCATCAAGTATCTCTGGAATACATTTCTCCTGGACAGGTGTCATCTCCTCGAAATGCATGTCATAGAGTGCATCCAGGATGTTGTCATTCAAATATGTCTCTTCAAAATTCATTTAGTTCGGGGCTTGCCTATAACAGAAGTAGGCGATAATTGCATATAATATATTAGGTACCCATGCGGCAAGCATAGGAGGAGTGTCGGCATTGATGGCAAAGGTAGCACTGATGGTTTGCAAAAGGATATAGGAGAACGAGAGCGCCAAGCCAATACCCAAATACATGCCCATTCCACCTTTACGCTTCCGAGACGACAAGGAGACTCCAATGATCGTCAGAATAAAAGACGCAAAGGAGGTGGCTATACGCTTATGGTATTCCACCTCGTATTGCACGACATTGCTGGAGCCTCGCTCCTGTTGCTTGGAGATATAGCGTAACAATTCAGGAGAGGTAAATGTCTCCTGTTGTCCTTTCGAGAAAATCAAATCCATCGGCTCCATCTGGATTAACGTGTCGATTTCTGAGCCACTGGTGATCTTCTCCCTCATACCCTTCAACTCACGTATCTTATAACTGCGCGCTTTCCAGTGGTAACGAGAATCACTGATGGTGTCGTATTGGATGACGCTTGCTGTCATGTGGCTCACCAGTTTCTTCTTGTCAAACTTATACAAAGAGAAGCCGTAGCCAGTCTTGCGAATATCATCGTATTGGGAGATATATGCCACCGTACCACGGTCAACCATCAACTGGATATTCGTCGCGGTGGTGTTCTTCTTGTTGTTCTTATAGAGCGACTCGAAATCGTGCCTGACCACCGTACCCTTTGGAATCACATAGGCACCAAGGTAAAAGTTCAAGACGGCTATCAGTGCTGCAGATATGATATAGGGGCGCAACAGTCGCTTGAAACTCATGCCGCAGGCAAGCATGGCGATAATCTCGGAATTACCTGCGAGTTTGGAGGTAAAGAAGATGACTGCTATAAAAACGAATAGTGGCGAGAATAGATTGGCGAAATAAGGCACGAAGTTCAAGTAGTAATCAAAGACGATGGCACGCAATGGGGCATGATAGGTAGTGAACTTCGCAAGGTTCTCATTTACGTCAAAGACAATAGAAATAGAGATGATCAGGATGATGGAATAAATATAGGTACCAATAAATTTCTTGATGATATACCAGTCCATCCGTTTGATGTATTTGAGAGGATTCAGGCGTTTCATCCATGCCAGTTTCTCCCATGGCAACTGACGCCCCCATTTTATGAGGGGATGCAAGAGAAGCAACAGTCGCAGCCAAAGTCGCTTTGCCTTCTTTAGTATGTCGCTCAGTCTTTCTCTCATCTTCTACGTCCTAAGTCCTCTATCACGGAGCGCTTCCATTGTACGAAATCACCTTGCTCAATATGCTGTCGGGCATCAGTCACCAGTCGCAGATAGAAAGCCAGGTTGTGGATGGAGGCAATCTGCATGGCAAGCAATTCCTGTGCCTTGAACAGGTGGTGAAGGTATGCCTTGGAATGGATACGGTCAATAGCACATCCGTCCGGATCAATCGGGGAGAAGTCGTCCTCCCATTTCTTGTTACGCATATTCATTGTCCCCTGATAGGTGAACAGCATCGCATTTCTGCCATTACGGGTAGGCATCACACAGTCAAACATGTCCACACCACGCTCAATAGCCTCCAGAATGTTCTGCGGAGTACCCACTCCCATTAGATAGCGGGGCTTGTCTTTAGGTAATATCTCGTTGACCACCTCTATCATCTCATACATCACCTCCGTGGGCTCTCCTACGGCAAGTCCACCGATGGCGTTACCATCAGCCCCCTTGTCTGCTACGTATTTCGCAGCCTCTTGACGAAGGTCTTTGAAGGTACATCCTTGTACGATAGGAAACAGGCTCTGCTTATATCCGTAAAGAGGCTCTGTCTCATTGAAGCGCTTGATGCAACGGTCGAGCCAGCGTTGGGTGAGTCCTAATGATTTCTTGGCATATTGGTAGTCGCTCTGTCCTGGAGGGCACTCGTCAAGTGCCATCATGATATCAGCGCCGATGATCCTTTCCGTGTCCATCACATTCTCAGGAGTAAAGATGTGTCGTGAACCATCAATATGGCTCTGGAATTCACATCCCTCCTCACGAAGTTTGCGAATACCTGTCAAGGAGAATACTTGAAAGCCGCCAGAGTCAGTGAGGATAGGGCGATCCCATGTGTTGAATTGATGCAAGCCACCTGCTTTGCGGAGAATATCCAGACCAGGACGAAGGTACAGATGATAGGTGTTGCCTAAGATGATTTGCGCCTTCACCTGCTCACGCAGTTCGGAGAAATGAACCCCTTTTACACTGCCTGCTGTTCCCACAGGCATGAAAATAGGAGTCTTTATTTGTCCGTGATCAGTGGTGATGATTCCTGTACGTGCATCACTCGCCGAATCAGTATGTTGTAACTCAAAGGTCATTTCTCTTTTTTCTCCTCTTCGATTTCAAATTTCAGGGGATTACTTACTATCTCATCGGTCAGGGCAAAGTCCCATACATCTTGCACATTCTCCACATAGTGGAACTCAACACCCTTCAGATACATCTCAGGAATCTCGTCAATGTCTTTCTTATTGTCACGACACATGATGATATCTGTGATACCAGCACGTTTAGCAGCAAGGATCTTCTCCTTAATACCACCTACGGGCAGGACTTTGCCACGAAGGGTTATCTCACCAGTCATCGCCGTATTCTTACGTACTTTCCTTTGGGTGAGTGCCGAGGCGATAGAGGTGGCAATCGTAATACCTGCGGAGGGACCGTCTTTCGGTGTCGCACCCTCTGGCACATGGATGTGTATATTCCAATTGTCAAAGATACGATAGTCAATCTTCAGTTTGTCAGCATGTGCTTTCACATACTCCAAGGCAAGAATGGCACTTTCCTTCATGACATCTCCCAAATTACCTGTGAGGGTCAGTTTGGAGCCTTTGCCCTTTGAGAGGGATGTCTCAATGAAAAGGATCTCTCCCCCCACACTGGTCCAGGCAAGTCCCGTCACCACACCGGCATAGTTGTTCCCTTGATAGATATCTCGATAGAAAGGCGGTTTACCCATCAGCCCCTCAAGTTCTGTCGGCGTAATCTTCAGGAAAGGAAGTTCTCCGTCTTTTGCTTTCTGGAAAGCGAGTTTGCGCAATGCCTTGTTAATCTGTTTCTCCAACTGGCGAACACCGCTCTCACGAGTATATTGCTCTATAATCTTCTCGATGGCAGCCTTACTAAAGGTCAGTCCTTTGTCTGTAAGTCCTGTGTTCTCTTTCTCCTTGGGAATCAGGTGTCGCTTGGCAATCTCATATTTCTCCTCCGTGATATAGCCGCTCACCTCTATGATCTCCATACGGTCGAGTAGGGGCTTGGGGATAGTACCGAGATTATTCGCTGTAGCGATAAAGAGGACTTTCGACAGATCGTAATCCACGTCGAGGTAATTATCATGGAAAGCGTTGTTTTGCTCAGGGTCTAACACTTCCAGCATGGCAGACGCAGGGTCACCGTTATGGGTGTTTTGCGTCACCTTGTCTATCTCGTCAAGGATGAAAACAGGATTGCTAGACCCTGCTTTCTGGATGCTCTTAATGATACGCCCCGGCATGGCACCGATATAAGTGCGACGGTGCCCACGGATTTCCGCCTCATCGTGCAGACCACCTAATGAGACACGAACATATTTACGATTCAGTGCGTCGGCTATCGACTTGCCCAAACTTGTCTTTCCAACTCCAGGAGGACCATAGAGGCAGAGGATAGGGGATTTCAGGTCACCACGCAATGATAGCACAGCGATATACTCGAGGATTCGCTCCTTCACTTTCTCCATCCCATAATGGTCGCGGTCTAATATTTTCTGGGCTCGGTCCAGTCGCAGATCGTCTTCCGTGCACTCATTCCACGGCAATGAAACCAGTGTTTGCAGATAAGTCAACTGGATATTAAAGTCTGGACTTTGTGGATTCAGTTGGTCGAGTTTGTCAATCTCCTTGTTAAAGATGCGCTCCACATCCTCTGTCCATTTCTTGTCTTTTGCCTTCTCCAATAGGTCTTTCTTCTCTGGCGAACTCTCATTACCCATCTCCGCCTGCAGGTTCTTGATCTGCTGTTGGAGGAAGTAGTTACGCTGTTGCTCGTCAATGTCGTCACGTGTCTTGTTGCGGATATCGAGTTTCAGTGTCTGTAACTCAATCTCACGGTTTACAATCTTCAACGTGTTAAACAGACGCTCCTTGATAGAGGACATCATCAGCAGCCTCATCTTTTCCTTGACAGAGAATGGCAAGTTGGAGCAGATGAAGTTCAATGCCATAATATTGTTGTCCACATTCTTGATGGCAAAAGCGGCCTCTTCTGGAATCTCATCACTCAACTTGATGTACTCTGCTGTCTGGCTACGCAAGTCCTCGACGGCGGTATAAAACTCGGTATCATGCTTGTCTGGCTCAAGTTCTGGCGCCATTTCCACATGTCCAACAAGATAGGGCTTGTATTTCTGCAACTCCAGCAGTTTGATACGTCCCAGTCCTTGAATAATAGCCGTGATATTACCGTTGGGCAAAGTCAACAGTTTCAGCACTTTGGCATAGACACCCATGTCATAGAGGTCTGCACGAATCGGCTGTTCCGTCTCTGGGTCACGCTGACAAAAGACACCTATCAGTGCGTCGTTCTTCTCAGCCATTCGCACTACTTTCATGCTGGTTTCACGACCTATCAATATAGGCGTTATCACACCAGGGAACAGGACTATGTTACGTACAGAGAGTATGGGAAGGGTGTCGGGAATCTCCACACTATTGAGATCGCTATAATCACCTTCTACATCGGCAATCATTGAGAACGACCTGTTCTTATTATCCATATACATTGTTATCGTTTCTTCCATAATAGGGTGCAAAGGTACAAAATTAATTCCATTTACATTTTCATTCTGCAAAATTCTTTGTACCTTTGCGAATAATTAACATATATATGTTATGTTCGAAGAATAATACTGGTGGCACCTAAGGTAAATAGTGTTCCGTCCTCTATTCTACGTTTCTCACGAGGTTTCAGTTCGATATTATCAACAAAAGTACCAGTATTGCTATTGTTGTCACTGAGCGTATAGCATAGTTCTCCACGCTTATCACGGCTGACGTTTATCGTGCAGTGATTCAAGTCGACACTGGGGTCAACAGTCTCAAAAGGCGTGTTGATAGGGTTTCCTTTCTGATAGCGTCCAATGATATTGTCGCCCATGTGAAGAGGAATCTCTTGTTTGAAGTGGAAGACATTCTCAATGACTACGATACTGCCACATTCTGTATCCAGATTGGAGAACTGTGTGTTGGCAAGTTCGTTCTCCTTCTTCTGAGTCTCCCTCAACTTCGAGACACCGATACGAATACCAAATTGCTTGCCACACTCAGCACACTGAAAAACCAGAGACTGTCCCGCTTCGTATTTGGTCTCGTCGAACGTTATATAAGTGTCACACTTTGGGCATCTTACGCGCCTCATCCTTCAGCCTTTCTTTTGTATACCCATCCCTCTTCGAAATCCTCTTCAAAACGAAGATTGTGCAACTCAACATAGGCGGCACTCTCAGACTTGAAGTGACCATAGACAACGCGTATGACATTGTTATGGACATTTATCTCTGTGTCTTTGAACCCTCTGTTACGAAGGATACGGACAAATTCTTCCGCATTCGCACGTTTCACCTGACTTGCCAAGACGATACAATAGGGTTTCTCCTCCACAGAAGGCACCGACTCTTTTTGCTTGACAGAATCCGCCTTCACCTCCGCCTTTGCCTCTATGGTCGGCAAAGGCTCTGCTTTTACCACAGGAGTAGCGGGCGTCATGTTGGAGTCTTTGGGCATTAACTTGTAAATAATACTATTCTGTAATGCGCTCATCGTCTGCGACCCCAAGTTACTGTTAGCCACGGGAGTCGTCAACAAGAAGAAAAGGGCGATGGCGGCAGCGATGGCTACGGCATTACGAATCCACGACATCCTAATATGGATGGCATGCTCCTCCTCTTCGTCAAGAAGTTCTATTAATGGCAATTGTGTCGTTTCCGCTTCCTCGACAATGCCTGAAGATTCTTGGATTTCCTCTGCTACTGGCTTTGTCTGAGAAGTAGCGGACAGGGGCTTCAGAAGACTGAACTCATACGAGCCAAGTCCATAGAGCGAGGGGGTTAATAATCCTGACTCCTGTGGCTCGAAGCAGTAATTGCCCTCGTCATTGGAAGTCAGTGTGCCAATACCCTCCAGATGATAGACCTCATCATGCAACACCTGTCGCCTGATCTCTTCGACCTCTTGCTCTATCCGAAGAAGGGCTTCTGGATAACTGATGTCATAGGTCTCCGCATACGATTGGGCCAACAGGGAGTCGTTCATCTTTAATTGCGGATTGAACCCGATAGTACGAATAGGAGGTAGGAACATGCCGTCTGCCTCGTCAACACGGGCAGGGACATAATGTGCGACAAAGCCTCCAAAGTCAGGCACTATCACACAATCATTGCTCAACAGGAGCACCTCCAGATGTCTCGCTAATTCAATCACGAGTGCAAAAATAGATATTTTTTATGAATTGCGCAAATAAAATGAAATGAAAGTGATAAAAAAGGTAAAGTTTTTGTATATCAGGCTTTTATTTATTACTTTTGCAAGCAACAATTAAAAACGAGAACAGATAATTACTGAATTGAAAATATGAAAGTATCACTGTTACAGACAGATATAGCGTGGGGAGATTTCGAGGAGAACATCCGTCGGGTGGAACAACTTATGAGCGTTTCCGATGATAGTGACTTGTATGTCTTACCCGAGATGTGGAGTACGGGGTTTGCCACTCAGCCTGAAGGTATCGCCCATCAGGAAGAGCATAACGAAGCCTTGCAATGGATGCGCCAGAAAGCAACGGAGAGACAATGTGCGATTTGCGGAAGTCTTGCCGTTCACTTGAATGACGGGACCTTTCGAAACCGTCATTATTTTGTTGATGGGCGAAACCACCAAGAGGTGTTTTATGACAAGCATCACCTCTTTACTTATGGAGGGGAAAACAAATACTACACAGCAGGTCAGCAGCACACAATCGTGGAATATGAGGGATTTCGCATACTACTGCTTACCTGCTATGATCTTCGTTTCCCTTGTTGGAGCCGCTATGCTGACGATCGGGCGTATGACACCATTGTGGTGGTGGCAAACTGGCCCGAGTCCCGTCAGTCGGCATGGCATATCCTCACTCGTGCCAGAGCCATCGAGAACCAGGCGTACTTGGTAGGAGTCAACAGGGTGGGGGATGATGAGTACTCTCATTACGTTGGCGCCAGTTGTGTCATTGACCCGATTGGCAGGACATTAGGACAATGCCGTCAGAATCAAACGGAGGTGTTGACGGTTGACCTGTCGCTGGAAGAACTCCATCGGAGACGTTCGAAATTCCGTGTTCTTGAAGACCGTGATTAAAAAATCCGAACTAAAACATGGTTGTTTAGCGAAAATTCTTTATCTTTGTAGTCGGAATTTAAAACTGGATGTTACATGACACTGATAATCGTATTATTACTAATAGCCTCTTACCTGCTTATTGCGACAGGTCATCTGACTGGAGTCAATAAAGCCGCCATCGCCATGTTTCTCGGTACGGCAGGGTGGGTAGTCTATGTGTGTTACGGCACGGATTTTGTCATGCAGCAATACCCAGACGACTATTTGGAGTATCTTGCCGGGGCACAGCCAACCAGTGAGACGGTGAAGTTTTTCATCTATGATAATATCTTCTTGAAATATGTAGGCAAGGCAGCCGCCATCGTGATGTTTTTGTTGGCAACGATGTCTATTATCGAACTGCTTAACAATAATGGATGTTTCGATTTCATCACGGAATGGATACGGACACGTAACTCCAAACGACTGCTTTGGACCATCACGATAGCCACCTTTATCATCTCCGCGAATCTTGACAACCTGACGACGACTACCATGATGTTAGTCATTATGCATAACATCTTGCAGAGCGGTCGGCAACGTATGTTAGTGGGGTCTGCCATTGTCCTGGCAGCCAACTGTGGAGGTTGCTTTACGGTAATCGGTGATCCTACGGGGCTCATCCTGTGGGGCGATGGTGCTGTCACGGCAAGCCATTTCTCCGCCTATCTGGCTCTTCCTGCCCTTTTGGCATGGGTGATTCCTACAATCCTTATTAATTACCAGTTGCCTGAGCGTCTGGATTGCGAGTGGAGCACCTCACCGTATCGTGGAGATGACACTCGTCTGAACCGTTGGCAGCGCGTGGTGATGTTGATAGTCGGTATAGGAGGCTTGTGGTTTATCCCAACGTTCCATAACATCACCAAACTGGCTCCGTTCCTTGGTGCGCTCTGTGTGCTGAGTGTGCTGTGGGTGGTTAACGAGATTTTCAACCGTCGACTGATGAATGCCGACCAGATGGCACAGCGTCGTATTCCACGAGCCTTGCAATATGGCGCCATCCAGCAGATGCTTTTTGTGATGGGTATCATGATGGGTATGGGTGTTGTTGCCGAGACTGGTGTCTTTAGTGATATCGCCACTTGGTTTGACGACAATATCCATAATATCTGGCTAATAGGATTAGGCTCTGGCGTGTTAAGTTCATTGATCGACACCTTCACTGTTGCCGTCAGCAATATCATGCTATACCAAGTTGCTGATATGGGTGATATGGCAACCAACGGAACCTATTGGGAGATTATCGCCTACTGTACCGCTGTGGGAGGATGCCTGTTGTGCGTCGGCTCTACTAGTGGTGTCGCATTGATGAAGATGGAGCATGTCCGTTTGGGATGGTATCTCAAGAACCTGACTCCAAAAGTTGTTATTGGCTGGCTGGTCGGTCTTGCCGTCCTGTGGATGGAAATCAATTTAATATAAAATAGGTATATGAGTAAAATCAAGACAATAGGCATCCTCACCTCAGGAGGTGATGCGCCAGGAATGAATGCGGCAATCCGTGCCGTCACACGTGCTGGTATCTATAATGGCTTTAATATTAAAGGTATCTATCGTGGATATGATGGTTTGATCAAAGGAGAGGTGAAGAAATTCACCACCGAGAACGTGTCAGGTATCATCACCCGTGGCGGTACGATTCTGAAGACCGCGCGCTCGAAGGAGTTTATGACCATAGAGGGTATGCAGAAGGCCTATGAGACCTGTCAGAAAGAGGAGATTGACGCCCTGGTGGTGATAGGAGGTAACGGCTCTCTTACTGGTGCCCGTAACTTCGGCATGGAGTTCGACTTCCCTGTGATAGGACTGCCAGGAACCATCGATAACGACCTTTATGGCACCGATTCCACGATTGGCTACGATACCACGATGAATACGATTATGGAGTGTGTGGACCGTATTCGTGACACGGCAAACTCCCATGAGCGCATCTTTTTTATCGAGGTGATGGGACGTGATGCCGGTTTCCTTGCCCAGAACTCCGCTATTGCCTGTGGCGCAGAGGCGGCTATTATCCCAGAGGAGATGACAGATGTTGACCAACTTGCCCAGTTCATGGGTCGAGGTATCCGTAAGTCGAAGAAATCCTGTATCGTCATCGTGTCTGAGAGTCCCAAGTGTGGAGCCCTTTATTATGCGGATCGTGTAAAGAAGGAGTTCCCCGAGTTTGATGTCCGTGTATCCATCTTAGGACACCTGCAGCGTGGTGGTAGTCCCTCGGCGCACGACCGAATCCTTGCTTCCCGCACAGGAGTTGGTGCTATTGAGGCTATCAAGCAAGGACAGCGTAATGTGATGGTGGGAGTTCGCAACAACGAGGTTGTCTACGTTCCTTTCTCTGAGTGTATCCGTACAGACAAGCCTTTCAACAAGAAGTTAATCAAAGTGCTTGATGAACTGAGCATATAGAAAAGTGTTCAAAACATCGCATAATTTAAACATTTTCGAATAAAAGTTCGGAAATGTTTTTTTTGTTGGAAATAATTTGCTATCTTTGCAGGAGTTATAACTACAAAACAATAACTTTAAATATTAAATACTGCTTATGTCACAAATTAATGGACGCATTTCCCAGATTATCGGTCCTGTGATTGACGTGTTCTTCAACACGGAGGGACAAGATGCGGAGAAAGTGCTCCCGAAGATTCATGAGGCGCTGACCATTCAGCGTCCTGACGGTTCGCGGCTCGTCGTGGAAGTCCAGCAGCATATCGGTGAGGACACCGTGCGTTGTGTTGCCATGGACAATACCGACGGACTCCAACGCGGGTTGGAGGCAGTACCGATGGGGTCACCTATCCTGATGCCTTCAGGCGAACAAATCAAAGGTCGTATGCTGAACGTGATTGGTCAGCCCATCGACGGTATGAAACAACTCGATATGGAGGGTGCTTATCCTATCCATCGTGAGGCTCCGAAGTTTGAGGAGTTGTCGACGACGAAGGAGGTGCTTGCCACGGGTATCAAAGTCATCGACCTGTTGGAGCCCTATCTGAAGGGTGGTAAGATTGGTCTGTTTGGTGGTGCCGGCGTTGGTAAGACGGTGCTTATCATGGAGTTGATCAACAACATCGCTAAGGGACACAACGGATTCTCTGTCTTCGCTGGAGTAGGAGAGCGTACCCGTGAGGGTAACGACCTGATCCGTGAGATGATTGAGTCTGGTGTTATCCGCTATGGTGAGAAATTCAAGGAGGCGATGGCTCAAGGCAAATGGGACCTCTCGTTGGTTGACCCTGAGGAGATGAAGAAGAGTCAGGCCACCTTGGTATATGGTCAGATGAACGAGCCGCCAGGTGCCCGTGCCTCTGTCGCCCTTTCTGGTCTGACGGTTGCCGAGGGCTTCCGTGATGGTGGTGGAAAAGATGGCGGCGCAGCCGATATCCTTTTCTTCATCGATAACATTTTCCGTTTCACGCAGGCAGGTTCAGAGGTGTCCGCCTTGTTGGGTCGTATGCCTTCCGCCGTGGGCTATCAGCCGACGCTAGCCTCTGAGATGGGAGCCATGCAGGAGCGTATCACCTCCACGAAGAAAGGCTCTATCACCTCCGTACAGGCTGTGTATGTGCCCGCTGATGACTTGACCGACCCTGCACCTGCTACGACGTTCACACACTTGGATGCCACGACGGTGCTTGACCGTAAGATTGCTGAGTTGGGTATCTATCCTGCTGTTGACCCGTTAGGAAGTACTTCCCGTATCCTTGACCCGTTGGTAGTGGGTAAAGAGCACTATGAGTGCGCTCAACGTGTGAAGGAGATCTTGCAGCGTTATAAGGAGTTGCAGGATATCATTGCCATTCTGGGTATGGATGAACTTTCCGACGAGGATAAGTTGACTGTAAACCGTGCGCGTCGTGTACAGCGTTTCCTGTCACAACCATTCTCTGTTGCCGAGCAGTTTACCGGTCTGCCTGGTGTGATGGTACCTATCGAGGAGACTATCAAGGGCTTCAACGCCATTCTGGATGGTGAGGTCGACGACCTGCCAGAGCAGGCATTCCTCAATGTCGGTACGATAGAGGACACCAAGGCGAAGGCAAAGAAACTGTTGGAGGCCGCTAAAGGATAATGCCTATGTTACAGTTGAAGATAGTTTCGCCTGAGAAGATAGAGTTTACCGGAGAGGTAGAGCGTGTCCTCGTTCCTGGTCTGCAAGGACAGTTCGAGATACTGAACAACCATGCTCCTATCATCTCCATCCTCCAGAAGGGAGTGGTGGAGTACGACAACGAGCAGTTGCCTATCTTGGGTGGCTTTGTGGAGGTCCAGAAGAACGTGGTGTCGCTCTGTATTGAGAAGACGGAATGATACTGGAGGTCATACTCTCAGCACTGTTCTTCACGCTTTTGGGCATACTCTACGTGAAAGGCTATGATATCGTCAAGCGTCATTCGCCCGATCATCTGCCCCATTTCTATCTGATTATGGCAACGATACGTATGTTGCTCGTCGCTACGGTTATCGGGCTCTACGTATTCTTCACAGAGAATAGAGAAGACGCCATCCGATTCGCTATTATATATATAATAATGTATATAGTGATGATGGTAGTTACACTGAAATTAAGACATTAAATGAATATAATGAATCACACGAAACGACTGCTTTGCATGGCGCTGTTGCTGTGGGCAATGATACCTGCGATGAAGGCAGAGGACTTCTCGGCGAAGGAGGTGGTGCTTGAGCATATCAAGGACTCACACGACTGGCATGTCACCGACTATGGTGACGGGAAGTCGCTGGTGATCCCTCTGCCCGTCATCGTGAAGAGTTCTACGGGATGGCATGTGTTCTGCTCCTCTGAGTTTGAGCATCATGCTGATGCCGACGGACTCCGTCAGGGACCTCACGGACTCGCCATTGCCACAGAGGGTGACCATGCAGGCAAGATTGTCGAGAACGGAGAGCCCGTGCTCGACCTGTCGATCACCAAGACCGTTGCCGTGATGTTCATCAATGTGGCTATCCTGCTTTGCTGCATTCTGCTCAGTGCCCGCTGGTACAAGAATCGCAAGGCTTCTGATGCCGCACCTGGTGGCTTCGTCGGCTTCGTCGAGATGATGGTGATGTATGTGGTGGATGAGATCATCAAACCAGGTGTCGGCAAGGGCTATGAGAAATACGTGCCCTATCTGCTTACCTGTTTCTTCTTCATCTTCACTTGTAATGTGATGGGCTTGATACCATTCCCTCCGGGCTCAGGAAATGTGACGGGTAATATTGCCGTGACCTTCTTCCTTGCCCTCTGCACCTTTGTCATCGTGCAGTTCTCTGGTAACAAGCACTACTGGAAGGATATCTTCTGGCCGGATGTTCCCACTTGGCTGAAGGCTCCTATCCCCATCATTCCCGTCATTGAGTTTGTGGGTATCTTCACGAAGCCTTTTGCCTTGATGATCCGTCTCTTTGCCAACATGATGGCTGGTCATGCCATTGCAGTGGCAATCACCTGTATCATCTTCCTGGTGGCAAGTCAGGCTATCGCCGTCCAACTCTCCATGTCGGCACTGAGTGTGTTGATGAGCATCTTCATGATGTGCTTGGAGTGCTTGGTATGTTTCATCCAGGCAATGGTCTTCACCATGCTCTCCGCCGTCTTTATCGGACTGGCAAGAGTAGAGCCAGAGCATGAATAATTCTCGCAATATCGTATATCGACATATCGTATATCGCAATATCGAAAACAATTAATTAAAACAATAACAATTTAAAACTTTAAAATTATGATTACAGCATTATTAGCAGCAGAAGGTGTTGCAAAGTTAGGTGCCGCAGTAGGCGCAGGTCTCGCAGCAATTGGCGCAGGTCTTGGAATTGGTAAGATTGGTGGTCAGGCTATGGATGCCATGGCACGTCAGCCAGAGGTGATGAACAAGTTGTTCACGAACATGATTGTGGCTGCCGCTCTTATTGAGGGTGTTGCCCTGTTCGCTGCCGTTATCGCATTCCTTTGCATCTAATGCTTTGGTAAAAAAGAAGTAAAAGGTAAATAGTTCAGCGTATGGATTTATTGATTCCGAGTACTGGCTTGCTATTCTGGATGTCGCTGACATTCCTGGTAGTGCTGTTCATCCTCTGGAAGTTCGGCTTCCCTGTCATCACCAATATGGTGGCAGAGCGCAAGGCTTTCATTGATGACTCCCTCAGGAAGGCTCATGAGGCAAATGAGAAACTGGCCAATATACAGAAAGAAGGTGAATCCATCTTGCAGGAGGCTCGCGAGAAGCAGGCACAGATCCTTAAGGAGGCTGCCGAGACACGCGATGCCATTGTAGAGAAAGCCCAGGAGAAGGCGAGGGCAGAAGGCGCCCGCCTGTTGGATGACGCGAAAGCCGCCATCGAGCAGGAGAAGAAGGCAGCCATCGCCGATATCCGCAAGCAAGTCGCTACCCTCAGTGTTGAGATCGCCGAGAAGGTTCTCCGACAGAACCTCCAAGGTGACAAGGCACAGATGGATTTGATTGACCGTATGCTGGATGATGTGTCTGCTAACTAAAACGGGAGTCTGCGTATGGATATCGGAGTAATATCTGTAAGATATGCGAGGGCACTACTGAAGAGTGCCACCGACCAGAAACTCGAAGCCCAGGTCTATCAGGAGATGATGACCCTCGCCAAGAGTTATCTGGAGGTGCCTCAGTTGCGCCAGACGATAGACAATCCCATGCTCTCGAAGGACAAGAAGGAGAAACTGCTGCTGACTGCCGTGGGCGAGAAGCCCAGTGCGCTGGTGAACAGTTTCATCCGACTGGTTCTGAAGGAAGACCGTGAGAACGTGATCCAGTTCATGGCGAACAGTTATGTCACGCTCTACCGCAAGCAGAAGAACGTCATCCGTGGAAAACTGACCACCGCGGCTCGTGTGTCGGCTCAGACTGAGCAGAAGATGCGCCAGATGGTGGAAAGCAAGACTAATGGAACTGTGGAGTTTGAGACGGAGGTTAACCCCGATATCATCGGTGGCTTCATCCTCGAATACGACACCTACCGTATGGATGCCAGTGTCAAGACCAAACTCAACAACATTCTCAACACCTTGAAAAAGTAAAAAGGTAAAAAAGCAAAAGAGTAAATTATGTCAGATAAAATTAAACCAAGCGAAGTATCCCAGGTGCTGCTCGACCAATTGCAGGGAATCTCCAGTGAGGAGAAATTCGACGAGGTAGGTACCGTGCTCACCGTCAGCGATGGTGTGGCACGTATCTATGGCTTGCGCAATGCCGAGGCTAACGAGTTGCTGGAGTTCGAGAACGGAACGATGGCTATCGTGATGAACCTGGAGGAAGACAATGTCGGTTGCGTGCTCCTTGGTCCTACGGCAGGTATCAAGGAGGGACAGGTGGTGAAGCGCACCAAGCGTATCGCCTCTATCCGTGTCAATGACAACATGCTCGGACGTGTCATCAACCCACTGGGACAGGCTGTCGATGGAATGGGGGATATCGACCTCACCGACTCCTTCGAGATGCCGCTCGACCGTAAGGCTCCTGGTGTGATCTATCGTCAGCCCGTGAAGGAGCCGTTGCAGACGGGTCTGAAGGCTATCGACTCGATGATTCCTATCGGTCGTGGACAGCGTGAGTTGATTATCGGTGACCGCCAGACGGGTAAGACGGCTATTGCTGTCGACACCATCATCAACCAGAAGAGTTTCTATGAGGCTGGCAAGCCCGTGTACTGTATCTATGTTGCTATCGGTCAGAAAGCCTCTACCGTTGCCACGTTGGTACAGACCCTGAAGGAGCATGGTGCCATGCCATATACTATCGTCGTTGCCGCTACGGCTGCCGATCCTGCCGCTATGCAGTATTACGCTCCGTTCGCAGGCGCCGCCATCGGTGAGTATTTCCGTGACCGTGGTCTGCCCGCCCTCGTCGTTTATGACGACCTGTCGAAGCAGGCCGTCGCCTATCGTGAGGTGTCACTGATCCTGCGTCGTCCTTCTGGACGTGAGGCATATCCTGGTGATGTGTTCTACCTGCACTCTCGTCTGTTGGAGCGTGCGGCTAAGATGAACGAGCAGCAGGAGGTTGCCGAGCAGATGAACGACCTGCCAGAGTGCATGAAGGGACACGTGAAGGGTGGTGGCTCTTTGACGGCATTGCCTATCATCGAGACACAGGCAGGTGACGTGTCGGCATATATCCCGACCAATGTGATCTCTATCACCGACGGTCAGATATTCTTGGAGTCCGACCTCTTCAATCAGGGCTTCCGTCCCGCCATCAACGTGGGTATCTCTGTATCCCGTGTAGGTGGCTCGGCACAAATCAAGTCCATGAAGAAAGTGGCTGGTACCTTGAAGATCGACCAGGCTCAGTATCGTGAGTTGGAGGCGTTCTCTAAGTTCTCCAGTGATATGGATGCCGTGACGGCGATGACCCTCGACCGTGGTCGTAAGAATAACCAGTTGCTCATCCAGCCCCAGTACAGCCCAATGCCTGTCGGCGAGCAAGTCGCCATCCTGTATTGTGGTGTGCACGGTCTGATGCGTGAGGTACCTATTGATAAGGTCCGTGAGTGCCAGACTTCCTTCCTTGACAAGTTGCGCTCGTCAGCCCCAGAGGTTATCGAGACCTTGGCGGCAGGTAAGATCGACGACGAGACGACTGACAAGATCGAGCAGGTGATGTCTGATATTGCAGGAACCTATAAAGCCTGATAGCCTATGCCGAGTCTGAAGGAAATCAAAGGACGTATTGCCAGTGTTCAGAGCACCCGTAAGATCACGAGTGCGATGAAGATGGTGGCTTCGTCAAAACTCCATCACGCCCAGGTGGCAATCCAGAACATGCTGCCTTATGAGACGATGCTGGAGCATATCCTGAAGTCATTTCTGGCAGCGGAGGCAGAGGCACAGACCATCTTTGACCAGGAGCGTCCCGTGAAGCGTGTCGCTCTGGTCATCTTCTCCAGCAACTCATCCCTTTGCGGTGGCTTTAACGCCAACATTATCAAGTTGATGCAGCATACCGTTGATGGATTAGCGCAGGAGATAGGGCGCGACAATATCGATATCTATCCCATCGGTCGTAAGGTGGCAGAGAAGGCGCAGAAGTTAGGTTATCAGGTCATGGGCACCTATGCTGACATGATTGACCATCCTAACGTGCATCAGTGTATTGAGATGGCGATGGACATAGGTCGTCGCTTTGCTGAGGGCGAGATCGACAAGGTAGAACTCATCTACCACCATTTCAAGTCGGCAGGCTCACAGATTCTCACCACGAAGACATTCTTGCCCATCGACATTGAGAGCGAGTTGGAGCGTGACCATGAGCGTGACCTGACCTCGAATGTGGCGACGAAAAAGGCACAGGACTACTTGAAGAAGAACCGTCGTAAGCGCGAATACAAGGAGGATGAGACCAAGCCCCTCAACGACAACTTCATCGTGGAGCCCGATATGAATACGGTGCTCTCGCAACTGATGCCGAAACTTGCCCATTTGATGCTTTATACGGCACTGCTTGACAGCGTAGCCTCCGAGCATGCGGCACGTATGGTGGCGATGCAAACGGCAACGGATAATGCCGATGAGTTGCTACGCCAACTCAACCTGCAGTACAACAAGAGTCGCCAGCAGGCGATCACTTCTGAACTGCTCGACATCGTTGGCGGTAGTGTCAATAACTAAACTATCAAATCCCTTGGCAACATTCCGTTTGCCAAGGGATTTTATGTTATTTTTAATCTATAAATATATTGCTTTCTCATGAAAACGAAGTTTATACTTTTGAGTATGCTTTCCATCTGCATAGGTGCTTTTGCCCAAGAGGGTGACGCTCCTTTTGAGGGTGAGATCCATTACACTAATACCGTAGCAGTGGATAAGACCATTGGAAAACTGTTTGGTGGAGCCAAAAGCGGAGAATACACCATGAAGATTGTCACCAAGGATGGCAAGGAATATGGTGAGGAGAGTTATTCTGGCATGTACACCATCACATTGCCAGCGAAAAACGAGGTTTATATCTTCAGCAAACTCACCAAGGAAGGTTACAAGTACCCATACTCATACTATGCTGAGAATGCGAAGAAAATCAAGGAAATGATGGGAGGCAAGATAGCCTCTACAGGGGAGCAGAAAGAGATCCAAGGCTTCACCTGCGAGCGATATAAAGGCTCTGAGCAGAACACGCAGGACATTTTCGGTGTGAAGATGGAGACCAAGCGTTCTGTGGATTATTGGGTATGCAAGCAGTTCCCTAAAGAGTGGATCGGCTCCTTGGAGATACCAGGCAAACCGTTTGACTACGAGGACTTGCAAACCATCACCCTTCCCATTTTTGGTGATGGCGTACAGGCACAGACGGTACGTGTCTCGAAGGTTATCCCAAGAGAGGTGGACGACAAGGAGTTCGAAGTGCCCTCCGACGTGACTTTCAAGGACATGGAGGATGGTTACAGTGCTATGCGCAAACTCCAGAAAGACATACGCAAATACATGAAGAAGAACAAAATCACCGATAATGGTGTCCGCACAGAAGGAGTGGGCGACACCAAGAATGAGGAGTGGGACTTCTAACATAAAGATACCGACTATGAGAAAGATTATCTTGCCGATACTGTTCCTGTGTACAGTGACAACCGTACAGGCACAACGTGACCAGAACTTCAAGTATATGCGTGGCTCGTTGTGCATGATGATGGTGGAGCACCCCACATTGTTATACAACAAGGAAGTTGAGACTGTCTTCAAGGAAATGCCTATTCCAGAGCGTTTCAACAATCATGACTTGGGGGTACGCACCATCCGTTTCTTCAACGACGATGACCAATTGAAGAACATCCAACTCTTTGGGCAGAAGCAGCAACTGGCAAAACGTCTTGTCTCTAAATGGTTTGACCGCAAAAAGGAAACGGGAGCCTTTGACACGGAACTGCTGCGAGAGCGCGGGCATTACAGTGCCACCAAGACAGATGTGCGACTGGCGGCGCTACAGCAACGGTCCACTTCGATTCTTGAGGACTTGGGCGAGAACCTGATCCACCATACCTATTGGGTGGTCAATGACATCAAGTATGTGAATCAGGGCAACTTCCTGGGCAGTGTGAAGGATGTTGCTGTGGTGGGCTCTAGTCTGATGGGAACCGCTTCCGACCTTAAGCATACTGTTACCGACAAGGGAAGCAGTCAGAGTGGCAGGGACAAGCGTAACGAGACGACAGCCAATAGCACCCTTGGCTTTATGGACAAGTTCAAGGGCTTTCGGCTGAAGGTCACCTCCTATCTCTTCCGCTTGAAATGGGATGACGAAGTCGCTAACACCTTCTATCTTAACTACTATACGGAGAACCCAGAAGAGGAGAAAGACAAGGTGCAGGGCTTCCAGGCTGACACGAACCTCTTCCAGTTGGAATATGTCGGCTCTGTGGAGAACACCAGTACCAAGATGTCCTTCGCCGGGACAAAGACAGAAGAGGACATCGTCCGTAAAGTCTGCATTCGTGCCTTGGACAAGAACCTCGCCGACTTGCAGCATGAGTTCTCCGACTTCCGCATCAAGGCGCCCCTTGTTACCACAGAGCCACTGAAGGCTTACATCGGAATGAAAGAGGATGTGACGGAGAAGTCGCGCTTTGAGGTGCTGGAGGTAATATCTGACGAGGAGGGACGCACCACCTATAAGCGAGTTGGCGTTATCCGACCCATCAAGGGAAAGATATGGGACAACCGCTATATGGCTGATGCCGAGGGCACCGTAGAGTCACAGTTGGACGGAACCCTCTTTGAGCGAGTCTCTGGTGGCGATTTCCAACCAGGCTACCTGATCCGAGAAACCAAATAAACGAAGAATATAAAAACGAAAGAAGTCATGCGCGCACGTACCTTATTTATATTATTATTGTCGTTCGTCAGTCTCAGGGGCATCCTTGCGGCAGATGAGGTTGACACACGTATTCCACTCACCACCGTCACAGACGACAAGACCTTTGTCCTCGTCCTTGCCAATGAGCATTACAAACACGTGGCACCAGTCCTTTATGCGGAGAATGACGGCGACCTCTTCGCCCTTTACTGTCAGAAGGCGCTTGGTGTCCCAGAGAAGAACATCCATCATATCACGGATGCGACGAAAGGCGACATCGACCATGAACTGAAATGGTTGCAGGCGATGACTGACGCCTACAAGGGTGAGGCACGTGTCATCTTCTACTATAGTGGTCATGGAATGCCCGACGAGGCTAGTCGTGAGGCTTTCCTTTTGCCAATAGACGCCTATGCTACCGACCCCTCCAGTGGTTACAGCACGTCACGTCTTTACAAGACGCTCTCGGAACTCGACACACAAGGGACTATCGTGTTCCTGGATGCTTGCTTCAGTGGTGCGCAACGTGGCAGTGACATGTTGGTGGAGGCACGTGGTGTCGTCATCAAACCCAAGATTGCCGCAGTGGCAGGAAAGATGGTGGTGTTCTCTGCTGCCACAGGACAGGAGACGGCATATCCTTACAGGGAGAAGGGGCATGGTCTCTTCACCTATTTCCTTCTCCAGAAGTTGCAGGAGAAGAAAGGATGCGTTAGTTTAGGTGAACTGGTCGACGATGTGACAGACCGTGTGTCCAAGACTGCTCCTGCCGTGAATGATGGTAAGAGCCAGACACCTACCGTTGCCTCTGTGGTAGAGGGGTGGCGCAGTTGGATGACAGCCGAGGAGCCTGCCAAGCGTACGGAGCGCCGAGTGGTCAACAAGGCGAAGGTCAACACACCCGCTACTCCTGTTAATAGCAATGTGGCTTCTCCCAGCAATGCCGCACCCTTCCCGATGGAAGAGTATACCTTGGAAGGGGAGGGGACTGGCTTGCAAGGAACATACCTCGTCACCACCAGCATCACCTCTGATAAGAATAATGTCACTGACGAGCAACTTCTCCGTTGTGCCATTCATGGAGTGCTCTTCCGTGGTTTCAACAGCACCGTCAACAGGCAGCGGCAGCGCCCTCTCGCAGGCAGTGCCAATGTGGAGACACAGCAGGCGGCGTTCTTCTATGATTTCTTTGCCAATGGAGCCTTTAAGAACTATGGGCAGGTGGTACCCGACACCCGTACGGTGGTACGTATTGGCAAGCAGTTCCGTGTCACCTCCACCGTCACGGTATCCAAGGAGCAATTACGGAAGGACCTGCAACAGAAAGGCATCATTCAGGGATTGAGTGGCAGGTTCTGAGAATATAATGTATCATGTTAATTGAAATGTAATATAGGTCATGAATAGGACATCTTTTTTCTTCGTCATTCACTTCGTCGTTTTCTGCTGTGTCACACTTTCTGCGTTTCCACAGGCAAAGCGACCAACGCTCATGGCTATTCCTGCCGACTCATGGTGCCGTGAGCATGGTTTCATGACAAACACGGAGCCGCCCCATGCAGACTATGCCCGTGCCCTCACTTCTGATGAGGACTTATTACCCGTCGTGGCGAAAATCGGTGAACTGATGGCTGAGCAGGGCTTCCCCTTGAAGGACCTGGGACAGCAGTTGCGCTCTGGCGACTCCCTGCTGCAACACGTACAGGCTGACATACTCCTGGAGGTGGGTTGGAAAGTCAATAAGATAGGTCCAAAGAAGTCGATCACCTACACTCTCCGTGGTCTCGATGCCTACACCTTCAAGCAGGTGGCGACGGCAAGCGGAACAGGTAAACCAAGTTTCTCAGCCGAACTGCCTGTGCTCCTGCAGGAAGCCGTCATAGAGCAAATGGACGCTTTTCAGGAACAACTCATCCAGCATTTTGACGATCTGTTTGAGAACGGACGTGAGGTGAGGATAGCCATGGATATTGCCTCTGACGCAGGATTCACTTTCGATAGCGAGTTCGATGGTGATCCGCTCTCTGACATCCTCGACGACTGGATGGCGCAGAACGCTGTTGGGGGACGGTATAGTCTTTCGGGAGCCAAGGAGCGCAGCATGCTTTTTGACCAGGTTCGCATTCCTATGGTCGCTGATAACGGAATGGCAATGGACGCACGTCGCTTCGCTATACAGTTACGCCGTGACCTCCAACCTTATGGTCTCAAGGTTCGTGTCACTTCCGAGGGACTCGGACTTGCTACAGTACATCTCTCCAAATAGACTTGCTTGAGGTCAGTGTCAAAATGTGTCTTGTTTAAATAAGGCACATTTTTGTTTATTTTGTTTAATACATTAAATAAAATAGCCAAATTATTTGCAAATCCATTAAATAATATGTAACTTTGCCCTGTGTTTTATAGTTAGAAGTGTATATGGATAAGCAGTTATTGAAACAGATACTACGAGAGAACCAACAGGAAGTGGAACGCTATGAAGTCTTTCCCAGACAGTTCAAGTTCGATGATTTCCCCTGTCGGGTACTGGTGGGAGTGCGCAGGGCGGGAAAGTCTTACATGCTCTATCACCATATACAGCAACTGTTGGCAGAGGGAAGAAAGTGGGACGAGATGCTTTATCTGAACTTTGAAGATGAGCGACTGGAGAACTTTGGAACGGATGATTTCAATCGTCTGCTGGAGTGCCATCAGGAGATGTATGGCAAGCGACCTATGCTGTTTCTTGACGAGATACAGAACATTGGATGGTGGTACAAGTTTGCGCGGAGGGTTGCCGACAGCAAATATACCATCTTCATCACTGGTTCAAATGCGAAGATGCTCTCTGGTGAGATCAATACGACTTTGGGCGGGCGTTTCCTCATAGCCGAGGTATATCCTTATAGTTTCAGGGAATTTTTGGATGTTCATCAAGTTCCAACAGGCGAACTCGACCTGTTGGCTACTGAAGGACGTGCCAGTTTGGTGCGCCATTTCGATGAGTACCTGCGTTATGGCGGTCTGCCTGCTGCGGCCCTGATGCCCGCTAAACGCGATTATCTCAGCAGCGTCTATCAGAAGATTTACATGGGTGATATTATCGCCCGTAACAAAATTTCCAATGTGGCAGGCATCCGTGTCCTGGTCAGGAAGATGGCAGAGAGTGTGAGCCGTCCTATTTCCTACAACCGCATCAACAACCTTTTGTCGAGTGTCGGTGGGAAACTCAGTCTTGCCACTACCATTAAATATGTGGAATATTGCGAAGAGGCGTGGTTGTTGTTAAGGCTTAGAAATTATGCTTCAGCACTGGCTGACAAGGAGAGTAACTGTAAGTACTACTTTATCGACACGGGTATTCTCGGACTGTTCCTTATTGACAAGGATGCCATGTTGCTTGAGAATCTTGTGGCACTCCATTTATTCCGCACCTATGGACATGATATTGATAACGATCGTGTATACTTCTACAACGACGGCTATGAGGTTGATTTCTATATTCCCGAAGACGAACTTGCTATTCAAGTGTGTTACAGCCTGCGTGATGAGGATACACGCAAACGTGAAACGGAAGCCTTGGAGAAACTGCCTAAGCGTGTGCCTTGTAAACGACGTCTTATTCTTACCTACGATGAAGAGGGAACTACGACAGATAAGCATGGAACAATAGAGATGATTCCTTGCTGGAAATGGTTAATGGAAAAAGAATAGAAAAGGGCAATTACTTGCTGCGCTATATGAAAGCACTGATTGACATGGAGTCAAACAATCGGTTGACATGGAGTCGAACAATCGGTTGACTTAGAGTCGAACGATCGGTTGACTGGAGTCAACTGGTAGATCGGATGCTTCTAACGATTGATTCCAACGGCACTTTTCATTGATTCCATAGGGACTTTTCGTTGATTCCAACGGCACTTTTCAATGTTTATAAAGGCTCTAATCGGTTGTCGACTCCAGTCGACAGACCTGTTGACTCCAGTCGACAAGGTTGCTGACTCCATGTCAACAGACCTGCTGACTTTAAGTCAACAAGTGGTAAGTGCTTACGTAATTGGGCATGATTTTGCGTAAAAAACACTAAAAGAACCCATTTGGAGGTGCGAAAACTTGGCAATTTAAAAGAAAATGTGTAACTTTGCATATATAGTTACAATAAAAAGGCATTGTTCAATGCGTCAGTAAATGAAATAAAACTTTGTGGTTATGTCAAAACTGATGATAGACAAAATAGAGTATCTCGTGCTGTTAGTGGCAGAGTTTGCTTCACGCTGTAATGTGTCGGAGTCAATGGCTTACCGATACCTTAGCCAGTATGGCGCCTTGGCATTATGCGACAAGCACTATAATGTGATGCACACGCTTTCTGTTGACGAGAACATTCAGAGCATTCGTGAATACTGCCAGAGGAGGGGCGGAAGCCTATGAGACTCTATCATGGTTCAACTATTGACATTACAGAGATAAACTTGGCGAACTCCAAGCCCAACAAGGATTTTGGCAAGGCTTTCTATCTGTCAGATGATGAGCAACAGGCACTGGAGATGGCGCAGTTCCGAGCGGAGTTCGAGGAAACCGCTCCTGTTGTCAATGTGTATGAGTTTGACGAAGCACTCTTTGATGGATTCCGTGTCAAGCGGTTTGAGGATTATACCGAGGAATGGGCACACTTCGTCTATGACCATCGCACAGAGCCTAACGGCAGGACGCTTCATGATTACGACATTGTGTATGGTCCGATAGCCAACGACCGAATTGGCGCACAGATTACTCGTTACAAACAAGGGTATATATCTTTTGATGAGTTTCTAAAGCGCATTCAATACATCAAGGGCATTACGTTTCAATATGCTTTTTGCACCCAGAGAGCCATTGATAAACTGATAAAGCAGACAAACGGATGAAAGTAACACAGGCAGAATTCCAGAACATGAAGGAGGAGATAGTCAAAGACCTTATCTCCCGACTGATTGACGAGCGTGGTCTCTCTATGGAACAGGCTTTCGATGCGGTCTATACTTCCCGTCTGTTTGAGAAGTTAAATGACCCAAAAACGGGACTTTTCTTCCAGTCTTCTGGCTATGTGTATAGTTATCTGACAGAAGAACTGCGTCTGACATAATTCTTATAAGTTGACTTACAAAAACTTATTCCATACGCTTTAGCAGGTCACGTAAATAGACATCGCTAATGTTTCCGATATCGGCTTTATCATAGATATAAAGTAATTGCAATTCGTCTTCAATAATACGGACACGAATAATTACTCGAGCCCCACCGCTTTTCCCACGACCTTTTGAGGTAATGGCAAGGCGAATCTTGCGTGCACCACCTGCTAGTTCAACACCCTGTAGAGGGTCTTGAAGTAATGATGATAGAAGCCGTTGAAAATCATCATCAAGTGACTTGTGACGCTTTTTCAGTTGCTTGTATGAAGCCCTGAAATCTTCAGACATTCTTACTCTCATAAAGCCTTAAGTACGTCCATGGCTTCTTCTGGAGTCATACTAGGCTCGGACTCCACTTGCTTCATGCTGCGATTAATGATGCGAGCCAACTTGTATGTATTCTCCAATTCAAGTATTTTATTCCATCGCCGTGTGCTCATGCGTACGGTGATGCTTCTTGGAGTTCGTTCTATAATTGCAGTCATCTTCAAATGTTTTATGGTTTCTGTTGCAAAGATATATCTTTTTGAAGAAACCACCAAATTTATCCACTTTTTTATAATATAGATTAACCAACAAAACGACTCACCAATAGCCGAAGCCATTGGTGAGTCGTTTGATATTTGGGTATGAGGGATTTACTAAAAGAATATCTGTAGGTCTTCGAAGCCTTCTAAACCTTCAATTCCATCAAACATACGACTTTCCGCATCTGTCTGATTTCCGCTATTACCTGGATCTGCACTAATTGTTAAAAGCAAAGACTGACTGGTCTTTAGTTCGATAACCTCCTCTGTTGGAGCAATATATAGTTTTCTCATTGTTTTCTATTTTATTTGATGATTACCTTTTTACCATTTGTAATATATAACCCCTTGGTTGGTCGAGTAACCTGTTGCCCATTGAGGTTATAGTATTTATTGTCTTCTACGCTCTTCTTAGTCTTCGTATGCAAGATATTGGTAGTTCCATCAATATTGACATCCAAGGAGCGACTGTCTGCAGGTAACAGGCTCGTCTCAATAGGCAGGAAGGCACGTTGGGCTGGCATTTTAGCAGAAGAGTCGCCTCCATCCGCAATCGTAACAAACTTGCCATCCTTCAGGATGAAGAAGGTGTAGTTAACTTTCGCATAATCATTCTGCGTTGCGGGAATATGCTCTTCCACATAGACAGGCTGCAGGATGTTATCACCCCACTTTGCAGTATAGTCACTAGTTGTAGCCGTAATGGTGTAGGTTTCACCTGGGGTACCTTTCAGTAGTACACCCGTATAACCAGGAATGATGCCCTCCAGTTTGCTGGTCTGTACACTTCCGTCATAGCCTGTGCAAATATATGCCTCAAGACCTGCGGGCAAGGTGAAATTCTGGTTCCAGCAGAAGGTTCCTATGCCAGAGGCGGGAACGGTGTATGTCGTTGTTGTCGCAAGTGCCGTAACAGTTCCATTATTCCATGTGGCACCGTAACTAGAGGTAAGACTGGAAGGAACATAGAGGTCAAACGAGGAACTGGCATATCGAAATGTATAAGTTTGGGTCGTCACTTTCGTAGGACTAAGAATAGTCATCGCATTAAACTGACTTGCAGAATAGAACATGTAATTACTAAACGCATGAGTTCCTGTACCAATCTGAAAATACTTATAACGCCCAGCATAACACAGAAAATCTCCTACATTGTTTACACTATTAGGAATAATCAGACTGCGGATGCAGAAATAAGATGAGAGTCCAGCCTCTTGAAAGGCATGACCTTCTATAGTTGTAACTGATGTCGGTATATAAAGGGATTTCAAACTGTAACAACAATGGAATGTGCTCTCTTTGATTGTCGTAATACCTTCTGGGATAACGACACGGTCAAGTTTATCACACAAATAGAATGCGTATTTGCCAATACTTGTGATATTCTCCAGATTGACATTACGGATCTTACGGTGGCGGAAAGCATAGTTACCAATGGCGGTAACATCTGCAGGAATAACAGTGGTGTTGCTGGCATGCATCAAAGTATTGGTTGCCGTCTCGATGATGGCATGACTCTCCCCACGAGAGTCATAGACAGAATTGCCCGCCTCTACAGACAGCGCCTCCAGATTCTCCATATAATTGAATGCCTCCTCACTGATATTTGTTACCGTTGAAGGGATGGTCAGAGAGGTAATACCACGACAATCCACGAAGGACTCCCCAATTGTCTGAAGACCCTCAGGCAGGATAAGACCAGTCAGATTGTCTATCCCAGCAACTACCCATCCGTCAAAAGCATAATCTCCAATAGCAATCACCTGATAGGTTACATCATTATAAGTAATTGTTGCTGGAATGGTTACAGTCCCTGATTTGCTATAATAAGAATCCATCATAGCAGGTTCTGTCTCAAGGCACCAATGCGATCCATTACCTACCTGACAAGTTTTATTCGCCTCGCTAATGACCATGAAAGTCATCTCTACAGTATCATCATCACCACAAGGCACATCAGCCCAGAAAATACTTCCGTCGCTCAAAGCCCACGCCCCCATACTACTCATGGCGAGCGCAAATAATAAGAGTAATTTTTGTTTCATGTTGTTAATATTTTAAGTTATTGATTCGATTCACGTCTTGTTTCTGAACTCGGAGGGGGTCATGCCATACACCTTTTTAAATAATTGGGTGAAGGTAGACTTGGTGGCGAAACCGCTGTCCTGCATGATGGCATTGATGGTGTAGTTGGGATATTGTCGCAACAACTGCTCGGCATAGCGCAGACGCTTCTGGTTCAGGTAGTCGTTCATATTCTGGCAACCAGAATACTTGCGGATGATACGGCTGAACGTAGTGCGGTCGACACCCATCAGTTCACAGAGTTTCTCACGGGTGATACCTTGCTGCGTGTACAAACGCCCTTGCTTGACAGCACGGTCGAAGGCGGCAAAGCGTGTAGCCTCTGCCTCGTCTCTTGTGACTCTTATAACACCCTTTTCGAGTTTCATATACCACAAAGGTACAAAAAAGGCAGACTTTCATAGCGGAAAGTCTGCCAGTAGTGGTTCGGAATTGGCAAAAAGATAGTTCGAAATTAGCAAAAGAGCACTTATAGAAACTATTCAGATTGCTCCCGATATTGCGAGGGTGTCACGCCATAGGTTTTCTTGAAGAGGGTAGTGAAGGTGGACTTCGACTGGAATCCGCTATCCTGCATGATGGCATGGATGGTGTAGTTGGGATGCTGGCGCAACAACTGCTCGGCATAGCGGAGGCGCTTCTGGTTCAGGTAGTCGTTCATGTTCTGACAACCAGACTGCTCACGGATGATACGACTGAACGTGGTACGGTCGACACCCATCAGGTCGCAAAGCATCTCACGGGTCAAGTCCGACTGAGTGTAGAGGCGACCTTGCTCTACAGTACGGTCGAAGGCGGCAAAGCGAGCCGCCTCTGTATCGTCATTGGGGGGGGTAAGGTTTTTTGCCACATTGATGATGGTACGGCGCATGCGCTTCCTTAACCGTCGCATACGGATGACCAAGGCAACGACGACCAGCAGGGCAAGGAGTCCTCCAAGGATGATGACCCACAGACGCAGGCGACTGATCTGCTCCGTCTTCTGATGATTCTGATAGACAGCCTCCAACTCTTGCGCGTTCTCCTCAGCCTGACGTGCCAGCAGTGTGTCGTTGATCTCATACGACTCTCTCATCAGTTGGTAGGCCCGGTCACCATGTCCCAAGGCTGCCTCTGCCTCCGCCATCGAGTACTTTGATGTTCGCTCAGAAGCCGTCAACTCGCCCTTCTTCTCACGCACCCAGTTGACGTAACGCTGCTGGATGTCAACCACCTCCTGATAGTGACCACGGCTCGTCAGATAAGGGCAGATGTCACGCTCAGAGGCGACGGGGATAGGCAGGTGCTTCTGCCACACGTTGTAAATACTATCCGCTTTCGCCAGACTGTCTGTCTCGCTATAGAGGAACGCCATCGTGGCAAGAGAGCGGACGAGCATCTGCTCTCCCTTCTCGGGTTCCTCAGAACGGGCGAGGTAATAGTCGACCGCCTTGGCATGGCTGATGGCAAGAGGATAGTCGTTATCCGAAGTGCGCCGCTTCATCAGCACGAAATGATAATAGGCAAGCAGATAGGGCGCATCGCTTGCCTTGCTTTGCTCCATCAGTGACACTGCCTGCGTCATATAGTCGTAGCCCAGCGACTTGTCGCCTGTGTCATAGACCTGCATGCCTAAGGTCAGCAATGCCTCTGCCTCCATCTCTTGGTCGCCAACGGCATGCGCCTCGTCAAGTTGCACCTTCAGCAACTCACGTGCCTTCGTCTGGTTGCCCAGCACTTGATAGCAGTCGATGATGTCCTGACGGACTTGCAGACGGTCGGTGCTGTCAGCACGACTTAGTGCCTGCTCGTACAGTCGCAGTGCCTCCTCGTATTGCTGACCATTATATAAGTCGTTTGCCTGCTCCCGCAGGTCTTTCCTGTCGGCAGAGCCACCAGAAGAGCATCCTGCGAGCGCAAGCAAACTATATAATATAATAAGGTGTAACGCCCTCCTCATTGATTAGTAGATGATACTGGAGAGGATATAGGCGACGATGGTAGAGACGAATACGCAGATCAAGCCAGGCATCATGAAGGAGTGGTTGAGCAGGTATTTGCCAATCACGGTCGTACCCGAGCGGTCGAAGTTCACCGTTGCGATATCAGAAGGATAATTCGGGATGAAGAAATAGCCGTAGACACTGGGGAGCACACCTAACAACACAGGACCCTCGATACCCAGAGAGTAGGCGAGGGGCAGCATTGCCACGACGACAGCACCCTGTGAGTTGATGAGGACAGACACCATGAAGAACACAAAGGCGATAGACCATGGATATTCTTTCACGATATCGGTCAGCAGAGTCTGCATGGTATCCATATAATTAGAGAAATAGGTATCGGCAAGCCATGCGATACCATAGATAGCGACAACGGCAACCATACCAGACTGCCATACAGGACCTGCCACTGCCTTCTTAGGAGATGCCTTACAGAAGATGATCATCATGGCGGCAGCAGTAATCATCACAATCTGGATGACCAGATTCATCTTCAAGTCGACCATTCCCTTCTCAGTAAATCCGCTCACGACGACACCAGCCTTAGCCAACTCTTTTGCCGTGATCTTCACACCACTGATCAGAGTCAGGTCGCCAGCATCTTTAACAGCATTTACGGTACTATACTCAGGAAGCAAATCGGGGAATGCCGCAAAAATGACAATGACAGCCAACGCACCCAAGAAGATAAACACGGCATTCTTAGCCGACTGGGGAATCTCCTTGTCGAGGGTCGTTGCTGATGAGCCATAGATATACTTATACTGCTCAGGGTCTTTCAGTTTTGCCTGGAAGGCGGGATCCTTGTCGAGATCAAGACCACGATGGTAACTGGCTGCCGCAGCGGCAATCAAGCCACACAGGCAGGCGGGAATGGAGATCATCAACACCTTAGGTATCGTGATGTCAAAACCATGCGCGTTGGAGATCGTCACGAAAGCCACTACCGCAGCAGCGATAGGCGAGCAGGTGATACCAACCTGTGAGGCGATAGACGCCACACCACAGGGACGCTCCGGGCGGATGCCCTTCTTCAAGGCGATGTCGCAGATGATAGGCATCAGGGTATATACCACGTGACCCGTACCAACCAATACCGTCAAGAAGAACGTACAGAGCGGGGCGAGGAACGTGATGCGGTCAGGATGCTTGCGCAACAGTTTCTCCGCAATCTGTATCAACCAGTCCATACCACCTGATGCCTGCATGATACCAGCACAGGTGACGGCGGCGATAATAATATAAATCACATCAGTGGGAGGAGTACCAGGCTTTAGTCCGAAACCAAAGACAAGCAAGGCTAGTCCGATACCTGAAATCGCTCCAAGGGCAAGACTGCCGTAACGCGAGCCTACCCATAATGCTCCTAACACAACGAGGAGTTCCACAATCATTACAATATCCATATTATTCTTAGTTATTGGGTTAATTGACGCAAAGATAGTGGAATATTTTCAGATTACAAAATATTTGAAACAAAAAAAAGAGATAAACTTTCGTCTATCTCTCTTCTTTCGTACGCCTGCAGGGGGTCGAACCCTGGACACCCTGATTAAGAGTCAGGTGCTCTACCAACTGAGCTACAAGCGCATCCTTTTGGTTTTGCGGTTGCAAAGGTACTAACTATTTTTGATTCCCGCAAACTTTTCTTCGACTTTTTTCAAAAAAAGGCAGAAAAAAGGCTCCAACGCCATCGTCAGAGCCTTTTATATTGTGTTTTTATCACCGTTTTTACATGAAAGCGATGGTTAATCCAGCCATCACGATGCTGACCATCGACATCAGTTTGATGAGGATATTGAGTGACGGACCACTGGTGTCTTTGAAGGGATCGCCAACGGTATCACCGACAATCGTAGCCTTATGGGCAAATGAGCCTTTACCTCCGAAAGCACCTTCCTCGATATTCTTCTTGGCATTGTCCCAGGCACCACCAGCGTTCGCCATGAAGATGGCAAGGGTGAAGCCACTGGCAAGACCACCCACCAACAAGCCGAGAACACCAGCGACACCTAACACACAACCCACAACGATAGGGATGATGATAGCGAGGATAGAGGGGAAGATCATCTCATGCTGGGCGGCACGGGTGGAGATCTCCACACAACGACCATAGTCGGGAGTACCCGTTCCCTCTAAGATACCAGCAATCTCCTTGAACTGGCGACGAACCTCCACCACCATCTTCTGGGCGGCACGACCTACAGCCTCCATCGTCAAGCCACAGAACAGGAATGCCGCCATGGCACCGATGAAGGCACCAACGATGACTTTCGGGTTCATCAGGTTGACTTGGAAGAAATTCATGAAGTCGGGAATGGTAGCGTCTGTAGCCTTGATAATCTCACCCTGCACGTTCTCCATCATCACACCAGCACGGGTCATGGCTATCTTAATCTCCTCAATATAGGAGGCGAGCAAGGCAAGAGCCGTCAGGGCGGCAGAGCCGATGGCAAAGCCCTTACCAGTAGCGGCGGTGGTGTTTCCAAGAGCATCGAGGGCATCCGTACGATGGCGCACATCCTCACCCAACTCACTCATCTCCGCATTACCACCCGCATTGTCGGCGATAGGTCCGTAGGCATCAGTGGCAAGGGTGATACCCAGTGTCGACAGCATGCCCACTGCGGCGATACCGATACCGTACAAGCCATGGGCAAGACTGCTGCTGCTCATGCTCAGGTCGAAGCCATTGGCGCAGAGATAACTCAGCATGATGGCAACACCGATGGTGAGCACTGGAACGCAAGTGGAGATCATACCCGTACCAATACCCTTGATAATCACGGTGGCAGAGCCTGTCAGACCAGCCTCAGAGATTTTCTGGGTGGGCTTGTAACTGTGAGAGGTGTAGTATTCGGTAGCCTGTCCGATGATCACACCTGCGGCAAGACCAGAGATGACTGAGAAGGAAAGACCCAGCCAGTTCTCGATACCTAATAGATATAATATCACGAAAGTGGCAATGGCAATCAGGATGGCACTGACATTCGTACCCAGTGACAGAGAGCGCAGCAGGTCCTTCATCGTGGCTCCCTCCTTGGTACGAACCAAGAAGATACCCAGCAAGGAGAGAAACACACCCACGGCAGCGATGATCATGGGGGCAATGACAGCCTTCAGTTGCATGCCATCAGCAGCACTTGCGGCAAAGGCAGAGGCACCCAGGGCAGCGGTAGACAGTACGGAACCGCAATAACTCTCATACAAGTCGGCACCCATACCAGCCACGTCGCCTACATTGTCGCCTACGTTATCGGCAATAGTAGCAGGGTTGCGAGGGTCATCCTCGGGGATGTCAGCCTCCACCTTACCTACGATATCCGCACCGACATCGGCTGCCTTGGTATAGATACCACCACCGACACGGGCAAACAGAGCCTGTGTGGAGGCACCCATGCCAAAGGTCAACATGGTAGTCGTTATGGAGATGAGTCCGTCAGCGTCAAAGTAGTTCAGCACCACAAACCAGATGGCGATATCGAGCAAGCCCAGACCAACCACCGTCAGTCCCATCACGGCACCAGAGCGGAAAGCGATTTTCAGACCAGCGTCCAGACTCTGACGAGCCGCATTAGCGGTACGTGCCGAGGCATACGTAGCGGTCTTCATGCCAAAGAAACCCGCAAGACCCGAGAAGAAGCCACCCGTCAGGAAGGCAAAGGGCACCCAGGGGTTCTGCACGTTCAGTCCGTAAGCCATGAAAGCGAAGATCACCACCAGGACGGCAAAGACAATGATAACTACTTTGTACTGCTGTGCCAGATAAGCCATGGCACCTTTTCGTACATACTCTGCGATCTCTCTCATACGAGGAGTACCCTCGTCGGACTTCATCATACTCTTGAAGAAGTACCATGCCATTCCCAAAGCCACGATAGAGGCAATGGGAACCAGCCAAAACACACTTGGAATATTCATATATGATTAATAAAGTTTTAAGTTCTTAGTTATTGTGTCATGGGGTGACTACTACTCGTCAGCACCATACTCTGATAGTTCGCCAGCCTCCTCGTCGGGGTCAGCCTCTATCTCAAAGGTGGTACGATAGTTCTCCTCGTTCATCTCGTCCTCGTTGAACTCTTCGAGTTCATCCTCCTCGTCATGGTTGCTATAGTTGTCCTCAATCTCCTGGTCCTCGTCGTCCTCGTCAGTGCTTTCGAACTTCATGCGGGGCTTGATGACCTCGGGCTTCAACTTGGCGAAGATAGCCTCTACCCATGTGCCTTTGGCGACTTCCAGAACCTCGTAGCCATCAGCGATCTTCTTCTCGTACATGCCGCCCTTCTTATGCAAGCGGTCTTTGGGAAGGGTCGTGGTGGAGATGTCGAAACCGCTCTCAATGATATCCTGTATCGACTGTGACAGGGAATCCCACCCGCCACCGAAGTTGCGCTCCAACACCTCAACGAGTTTGCTTGCCGTGATATGGCGGATATTCTCGTAGGTCAGGTCTGTCACCCTCATAATGGGACGCTTGCGGACAGCAAACAGCACTTTCGTGCTCTCCTCGATAGTGATAAATCCGACTTTGTATCCTTGCTTCTCATACGCCTTGCGGATAGCAGGCTTGTCTTCCTTCAGTTCCTCGATGGTGAAGGCAGAGCGCACGATATCCACGTAATGGCGCAGGTTGTCCTTGACATCCGCGTCCTTACTACCGCTGTTCAGCATTCTGAACACATCGTTCTCCTGAAGATCCCATACCGAACTCTTGGTTAAATTTTTCAAACTATGAACTTGCTTCGATGTTGATTCTTTCATATTTTTATTCCTTTTTATTTGTTATGGGTGCAAAGTTAATGCAAAAAGTATCGAAATACAAGTATTTCCAAAAGATTTTTTGTTAATTTCCCAAAAAGCACTACCTTTGTGGTCGTTTATGGCAGAACCATTAGCAGAGAGACTAAGACCACGGTCACTTGACGATTATATCGGACAGCAACATCTGGTGGGCGAGGGTGCCGTCTTGCGGAAGATGATTGACGCAGGGCGCATCTCCTCTTTTATATTATGGGGACCACCGGGAGTTGGAAAGACGACCTTGGCGCAGATCATCGCCCATAAGTTAGAGACTCCCTTCTACACGCTGTCGGCAGTGACCAGTGGCGTGAAGGATGTGAGGGATGTCATCGAGAAAGCACAGAAGGGGCGGTTCTTCAATGAGGCTTCACCTATTTTATTTATAGACGAGATACACCGTTTCTCGAAGTCACAACAGGACTCGTTGCTCGGTGCTGTGGAGAAAGGTGTCGTGACCCTGATTGGCGCCACCACGGAGAATCCCTCCTTTGAGGTCATCCGTCCGCTCCTCTCAAGATGTCAGTTGTATGTGCTGAAATCGTTGGAGAAAGACGACCTGCTGAGACTGCTGCACCGTGCCATCACGGAGGATGTCATCCTCAAGGAGCGACAGATTGAGTTGCAGGAGACTGGGGCTTTGTTGCGGTATAGTGGGGGAGATGCCCGTAAACTACTGAACATTCTGGAATTGGTGGTCGAGGCTGCCGGGGCGAACGACTCGATAGTCATCACCGACCAACTCGTATCCGAGAGACTACAGCAGAATCCCTTAGCCTACGACAAAGACGGCGAGATGCACTACGATATTATCTCTGCCTTCATCAAGAGCATCCGTGGCTCTGACCCTGATGCGGCACTCTACTGGCTGGCACGCATGATAGAGGGTGGGGAAGACCCGAAGTTCATCGCGCGACGACTGGTGATCTCCGCCTCCGAGGACATCGGACTGGCGAACCCCAACGCCCTGTTGCTTGCCAATGCCGCCTTCGATGCCGTTCAGAAGATAGGGTGGCCTGAGGGCAGGATTCCACTGGCAGAGGCAACCGTTTACCTTGCCACATCGCCTAAGAGCAACTCTGCTTATCTGGGTATTGACGCTGCGTTAGACTTGGTGCGACGTACAGGTAACCAGCCCGTGCCACTGCCCATCCGTAATGCCCCCACGCAGTTGATGAAGGATTTGGGTTATCATGATGGCTACAAATATCCGCATGACTATCCAGGACATTTCACGCCCCAGCAGTATATGCCCGATGCGCTGACCAATGAGCGGCTATGGCACGGACAGCATTCGCCTGCGGAGGAGAAACTGTATGAGCGGATGGTCAATTACTGGGGGGATAGATATAAGGAGAAAGAGAAATGACTTACGACGCGCTAATCCTTCAATTGATAGAGTTCCTGGGAACGTTTGCTTTCGCCATCTCGGGAATACGACATGCGGCAGCCAAGCATTTCGACTGGTTTGGCGGCTATGTCTGCGGTATCGCTGTCGCTATCGGTGGCGGTACGATACGTGATGTGATGCTGGGAACGATACCTTTCTGGATGACGAATCCTTTCTATATCATTTGCACGGCTGTCGCCCTCGTCTTCGTGATCGTCTTTGCCCGCCATCTGGAGCGACTGCATAACACATGGTTTGTGTTCGACACTTTGGGACTGGCACTCTTCAATATCGCGGGAATACAGAAATCACTGGTTTTCGGTTTCCCTTACTGGGTGGCAATCATTATGGGCTGTATCACGGGAGCCGCTGGTGGCGTGATACGTGACGTGCTGCTGAATAACGAACCCGTCATCTTCCACAAGGAAATCTATGCGATGGCTGCCGTGCTTGGTGGAATAACTTATTGGATATTAAGCATTTTAGGTATTCCAGTGGAAGTAACTGTTATGTCGTCGTTTGTGGTCACCTGCCTGATGAGATTCCTCGCCGTCAGATACCACCTGTCGTTGCCGATATTGAAAAACGAGTAGGGGAGTGCCCCCTACTTCGCCATCTCGTAGATATCCCGCATATCCTTAGCACCAATCACCTCCATAGCACCCACGGTAATCGTGCCGCCACGGGAACACTTGTCGACAAGGACATTGATCTCCTCCTCTGTTATCTGACGACCTAGCAACTCCGTGATATTCGTGGGCATCCCAATCTCACGGTAGAATTGCTCGATGGCATGAATACCTTTCTCCGCAGTATCCTCTGGATGGGCGAAATCATTCGTGACACCCATCACATTGACAGCAAACTGTACGAATCGATTCAGGTGCCTAGCCTTGACATAGCGTGCCCATGATGGCCATAGCGCAGCCAGTCCAGCACCATGCGTTACTCCGAAGAGCGCACTGAGTTCATGCTCCAGACGATGCGTGGCAAAGTCTTTCTCCGTACCACATTCCGTCAAGTCGTTATGCGCCAATGAGCCAGCCCACATGATCTGTGCACGATGGCGATAGTTCTGAGGCTCCCTCATCACGACTCTCGCTGAGTCCATCACCGTCCGCAGCAGTGCCTCCGCGATAGCGTCTGTCAACGTCATATCCTCGTATTTAGAGAAATAACGCTCCATGGTGTGCATCATGATGTCTGTCGCTCCTGCTGCAGTCTGGTATGGCGGCAGGGTATAGGTGCGCTCCGGGTTCATCACGGCAAACTTACAACGGCAGACGTCACTGTTCACGCCTCGCTTAATCAGACCCTCGTCTTTCGTAATCACACAACTGGACGACATCTCGCTGCCTGCCGCAGGAATCGTCAGCACAGCACCGATGGGCAGGCATTTCTCTGGTTTTGCCTTTCCTTCCCAGAAATCCCATACATCGCCAGCATACGGGACTCCATAGCCGATAGCCTTGGCGGAGTCAATCACGCTGCCGCCGCCAACGGCAAGAATGAAATCTATCTGGTGCTGACGGCACAAATCAATTCCCTCATAAACCTTACTTAACAATGGATTCGGGACGACACCGCCCAGTTCCACAAACGCCAATCCAGCATCTGTCAATTGCTGCCGTACCACATTCAGAAGTCCTGACCGTTCTGCGGAACCGCCACCGTAATGCACCAAAACATTTGCGCCACCATAGTCTTTCACCAATTTCCCGATATTCTTCTCGGCTTCCTTTCCGAAAACAACTCGTGTAGGGGCGTAGAAATTAAAATCCTTAATCATAGTCCTATTCTTTAATTATATTCTTTTATTTATCATAATGCCAATTCTAATTACTTTGATAATCTCTATAGAAAGGTCTGCTTTTTAGTGTTTATTATTCGTCAAACAGACCATTACCTAAAGATTTCTGCAAATTTACGAAAAAACGAGAGAAAAGCCAAATATATTTGGACTTTTCCGAATGGCGAAACAGATTCATTTCTTGAGTCCCAAAAACTGAAGGCAATCATAAAGATATAGTTTATCACTCATTCCGATATAGTTTATGAGTTGCTCCGATAATCTTTATACCCCTATAAAGATAAGGTTTTTACCCCCTAAACCCATATCGGAATGAGTCATTAAGATATAGTTTATCAAGCACTGGGGGTATTGCGATAAAATGAGCACCCCTATTGGACATCGATGACGATGACATCGATGACAACGGGGTGATTTGTTTTCTTATCCGTACCGATGTGTGGAAGTATCTATTTATATAGATATAGACTATATATATTATATGTATATATTTATCTATTTATCATAATTGTGTATAATAAATAAATCACATCCTCCGTCTCTCTGTCAGAATAAATTAGCCCACTGTCATCGGTGTCATCGTCATCGCTGACGTGGAAAATGACGTTGAAATTTGGCGGTATGGTGAAAAAAACGTAACTTTGCAATCTATGAACTCAAAACTGATGAAACTGGATGCCCCCTACAACGTGATATACGCTGGGGGACGCGTGGGACGCCACATCGCCACCCTACTGACATGGAGCGATGACGACGCAGAAGGAAGTGTCATGGACAGCGACTCCTATGCTGTCATCGACGAGGGCGAGGAATTCCCTGCAGGTACACTGTGCGGCGATGCAGAACTGCATGACTGTCGGGTGCTTTGTCCGCCAACGGGTACAAATCTCTACTGGGTGGCACAGGTCATCGAGCATGACTTCAAACAAATAGAGCCCGTTGGAGCCTACTATATTCTGGAGCGCATGAGACTGCTGGGCTGTCAGATAGCCTTCCCCGAGACCACCCACTTCACGGCGACACTCAGTATCCTGCCCCTAAATAGCCATGAAAAGCAGCGGATGTATCGTGTGAAGAGCAATCCGCATGAGGGCTTCTATTTCGAGAGCGAGGGAACGGAGGAAGAGATACTGTACGACCTGAAGTCGCAACTGGGAACCTATCGCAGTTTCTTCTTGGATGAACTTGCTGACATCCGTTTCAGCACACATGACATGGAATTAGCGAACGTCATCAGGCAATTGAACGAACTACAGAAGATTGAAGATGGAGACGACACTGACAGGACTTGAGCCTATCCCCGTAGAGTATGTCGTGACGGTTGCGCAAAGCAAGCGCACGGAAGCCCAGCGCCGCCCATACATCGAACTGGTAGAGCGTTGGGGCGATGAGCAAGGAAAATTGGACGATGCCCGTATGGCACTGCGACGACTCCGCCAAGGAGAGGAAATCGACGTGTATAAGATGCCACGTGAGTTCATGCCGCGCTACCGACAGCCAGAGAACGCCAAGCAGTTGGTGGAGATTGTCCGTACCATCGACGACATCATAGCCTCCAAACAAGAGCAATGGACATGGGCGCACGTGATGCGTGTGATGGTCGATGAGGGCATCATCTATCAATGTACCGTCAACCGTTTCGACCAACTCGTCTGTGCGATGATTCCAGGTAAGGGACGCGACAACGTGCGTAAGAATGGCGACTATAGCATCATGCGAGGGGATTCTTGGACACTATTGCCCACACAGTCATATCTCGCCCCGACAGCAGCAGCCAACCGTGTCTGCTGTAACCAGATTGCCCTCCTTTTCGCTCCTGTTCTACAGCGCAACATTAGAGAGGAATTCTAACTTGAAAATCTCCAAAATCTCGCCAACTTCTTTCCGAGATTCCCCACCTTTTTTCCGACTTTTTCCAATATTCCCCCATCTCTTTTCCGACGGGGGAAAATCCTTGTTTTACCTTATTAATACATATAACTTTGCAAGTGATATAATTCAAGTTTAACCCTTTAAATTTCAAATTTATGAGAAAAAGAAAAATTTTGATGAACTGCAAAGTTAACGCCCCCAAGGGGCAAGTGTTCGAGAGTAATCTCGAGGAGTATGCTAAAGTCACCAAGTCGGACGAGGTGGCGAGTCTGATTCACCGCATCCGCACGACGGACGACAAGGAGGAGCGTCGCAAACTGAAGAGTCGCCTACCCTTCCGATGCCCGCACTACTTCCGCTTCAAGGACAACCACCGTGCGCAGGATGCCATTCTGCCTGAGGCATTCACGTTTCAGACCTGCGTGGACATCGACGATGCCGAGCAGGTAGAGAAAGCACTCTCTCACGCATACCTTATGGATAAGACAGAGGGAGGCGAATGGCAGGGCAAACTGCTGCATGTGGAGTATTCCGCATCGAGGAAACTGCATCTGGACATCCGCATCCCCGTGGGTATGACCATCAAGGAGGCACAGATAGCATATTGCAAAGCGCTGGGTGTCGACTTCGACGATGACTGTTGCTCACCAGAGCGCATGATCTACATCACTGACGAGGCATCACAACTCTACACAAGTCCTGAGTGGCAGACTGTGCTGTCGGACGAGGAGATAGCAATGCGTCGCAAAGCCTTTGAGGAGCGAGGACTGGACATCGACGGTCAGAAGCGTGGCAAGATGTCGGCTGACAGCACATCGACCGCACACAGCGATGACGATGACACCGCTGACAGTGGGGTGATTTATCCTGTTGACTATCAGGGAATCGCCTATGAGAAAATTGTAGAGGAACTGGCTGACCAGTTGGGCGGGGCTCCTGAGCATGGCAACCGCAACGACTTCATCTTCCTGATGAGTTGCCACCTGCGCCACATCTGCAATGATGACCCACGATGGATAAGACAGGTGATGCCTGACTACGGAGAGAGCCATGAGCGGGTGACAGAGACCATCCAGAACGCATGCAAACGCAAGCAGTCGGCAGCCATGAGCAAGAAAATGCGTACAACCCTCGACCTCTGTCGCCGTCAGATGAATGCGGAGCAGGATAGTGAAAAGCATGCGCTGATGAGTGAGCCGATTATGCCCGAGCGACTCCCTACTCCAGTGAGGAATGCCATTATGAACGCTCCAGAGCATTGTCGCCCGGCACTGGCTCACGCCATCTTCCCTGCCCTTGCTGCCCACATGGGTGGTGTGAAACTGGAATATGCCGACAATACGGAGATGGAGGCGACGATGATGTGTGTGCTGGTCGCTCCCATGTCGAGTGGTAAGTCTTGTGTCAAGAAACCTGTCGAGATGCTTATGAGGGATATCACAGCGAGTGACCTTATCTGCCGACAGCAAGAACAGGAATGGAAGGACTCCATGAACAGCCGCTCTGCCAACAAGGAGAAACCTGTCCGTCCTGACAACATCTGCATCCAGATAGTAGACTCCGACATGACAAACGCAGCCTTCACACAGCGTCTTGCCGATGCCGAGAGGGCTGGCAACAAGAGCCTGTACACGATGATGGATGAGATAGAACAACTCGCAAAGATGGCGGGTGGCAACTCCAGAGAGATGGTGACACGTATCATCTGTCGCAACTTCGATACAGATATGTACGGACAAGAGCGCGTGGGAGCGCAGTCGGTGACGGCAAGGGCACACATCCGCTGGAACTGGAATGCGTCGACAACTCCCGCATCTGCCATCCGCTTCTTCCGCAAGAATGTCAACGACGGTACCGTGTCACGTCTCAATTTCTGTACGATTCCACAGACGGAGGATAATGGACTGATACCTGTCTACAAACGCTATGACGACAAATATGAGACTAAAATGCAGCCCTTCTTGAATATGCTCAAGGAGGCAAAAGGACTCATCGTCTGTCCACAAGCGAAGCGACTGGCTCAGCAACTCAGTATGCTCAGTGTGGAGCGTGCGGCACTCTTCGACGACGACGGCTATCGCATCCTCGCACGACGTGCCATCGCCATCACCTTCCGAAAGGCTTGTATGCTCTATGTCATGAACGAGAACAAATGGTCGCGAGTGATAGAGGATTTCTGCCGCTGGTCGTTCGATTACGATATGTGGTGCAAGATGACTCTGTTCTGCGATGCCCTGAGTGAGGAAAGGGAGGCGGAGCAGCGGGTGATGCGTGGGGGTGTCGCCAACCAACTTGAACTGCTGCCTGAGGTGTTTACTCGTGAGCAGTGCCGCTCCATGCGTATCCAACAGGGATGCAAGAATCCAAACCCCAAAGACCAGTTGGCACAGTGGACAAAACGTGGTTTCATCGCCTTCGACAACACCACGCAACAATACCAGAAAACCAAAAAGTACCTCTCAAGCCACGTGGCTTGAGGGGAATTCTCCCTTTGCATTTTCTCTTTGTTTAATCCAATTAACTTCCTGAAATACTGGCAGATAAAACAAAGGGCAGGAACGAAAACGCTCCTGTCCATAAGTGACTATCTGTATTATAAGATTTTATTAAACCGAAATTTTCTGGCTATCTTATTTCAATTACTTCAAAAATTTATATTCAAACAAGGTAGGTACAATCTCATTTAAATAATATTGCTTTACCTTTGCTGCCAAAGTTTGTATATTTCCATTCAGACTAGGATATTTATATATCTTTTTCCCTGTTTTTTCGTCTTTATAGGACTCATTGAGTTCTTGCTTTATTTGGTAAAGTCCATATGTCGTTTCTGGGTTATAGCCGTCAGTCTTTTTAGCATCAGACAACACCTTATTCCATTGTTCTACTAGACCCCTTTCTGTTTTATTGTATTTTAATTCTTTGATGTCCTTGGATGCTATAGTATCATGAGTTGATGTATCAAACGTAAGTTCATTGACGTAGGAGCGCCCGTCGGAACCTTTAAAAGACAACATGTGATTCTGTGGTTCTAACACCGTAAAAAACAGACATTTCAACAGAAAATGCTTAAGTTTTCCATTCCTGACATCTCGGAAGAAATCATCTGATCCATCTGCAGACTTCATAACCCGACCTCTCTCTGTCCACGCTCTATTATATGTCACATACCGACTGGCTGCAAACATAGGCAATTTCTCTAAATAATTGTCTTTTCGTAGATAAAAGCCGTTACCATCGTATCTTGCAGCACGAATCAAAGTCGACATGTTGTCAGGATTATCGAAGCCACTACTGTAGACTGCCATATATCCAAGGATATTGTCATTCACGATTGGTTTCACTCGTATACTGTTTTTCGTGAACTTCTCATAACCGTTCTTTTCACAAACAATACCCTCCTTCTTATCATCATCAAAAGTTCGTTTGTCAAAATATGCTTCGCTATACATCTTGTGAATTTTCTCTATCTCAAGGTCTTTTATGTATTTAACGTTGTTCTCAGCGTCTATCTCATAGCCTTGTATATTGAACTTCTCAAGTTCGCTGTCATCCTCATTACTCCATAGCGCACACATAATGCAGGCGTTCTGATTACGATGGAAGTGACGACGGTTGAAACCATAACCCTCAATAAACTTTTTATTAATCAAATGCTGTGCTTTCCAGTATTTCGCAGGAGAATAGACCACATAACTATCAGTTGGCTGACGTAAATAATATTCAAAAGCAGACCAAATAAAGGCATTGCCAAGTTCATTTGTCGCTGCTCCTTTTACATTTTTCTTCATCGTTTGCACAACAAAACTCTGTTTCCAAACAGAAGATTTTTTACCAGCCTTTTTCTTTTGATGTTCAATAGAACTTGTATCAGTGAATGGAGGATTTTCGAAAAGGATAATAGTACACTTTTCGTCATCCACATAATGCTTTAGGATCTCGTTGTTCACAAACTCCTCACTTAATGCATCTGCACCTCTGACTAGCCCCATGTTAAAGGTGTCGTCATGTTCAGTAGGAGGTATAATATGTCGCACTCGATCTCCAAGTTTTTCCATCAATACCTTGTACTCATAGTATTCAAGAGTTGAAACGATAACGTGACTCAGTTCTTCATCAGTCAGGTTCTCTTCCAAGTTACCTGTACCCGCACAACGATCAATAATCACATAATCATTCCCCTCTGGTACCCGAGCAATTGCCTTTCTAAGTAAGTCATGTGACTTCTTGGCATATATGCTGTGAGTATAGAATGCGCCAAGATTTTTCTTCTGAAGGACATCATTCAGTTTATCCATCAAATACTCAAATTTCAGATTGGTCTCACCATTATACGGTAAAATAAAACGCTTTAAGACATTAGGTCGACGTATCTCTCCGATAATAGCCACCTTACCACTCTTGTCACCTATAAAGTCAGCCTTTCGGGCTCCAGGGCGCAACTTATAATATGTCTGAGCCCAGCCAACAATGCAGTTCTCGTCTATGTTTATCGGGGTATAGTTTTCTGTTTTCAGAATTGCAATCATCTGAGACTCCTGCCAGTCATTGCTGTAATTAAACTGCGCTATGGGCTGTTCACACACAAAGTCTTCAATACCCTTTGAGGATGCACCGATATACACTTGTTCAATATCCTGTTGATAGTCAGAAGAGTGATAGAGGTACGCCTGATGCTCATTGAGTGATACTAAAAGGATATTGGCAGGGATAGGTTTACCTTTGATACGCATGGATGACAGGTATCTGATAACCTGTGAAAGTACTTTGTTTAGATTCGAAATTGAAAGTTTGAACTCAATGATATTTCCATTGACCACACCGTCAGAATAGTCCTGACGAACAGTTTCTTCAGAATAATGCCTATTGATCCTTGGCAAGTATGCTTTATAAAAGTCTTTACTGCCTTCTGCTTCGTCATCATAATGAGATTGCATCTTGTTTACTCCATTAAAAGTCTTGTCTGCCATATAGTAATTGATAGTTTAATAGCATCGACTATCAATCACGCCATGACACAAAAGTGTGATGCACCTTTGCGTTCAGCTATGAGGCAGCCTCGGATGGAAACCCCAATAGTTACAAGTATGCATCACACAAGTGCGAATGCATTGCTATATAGTAACTATTAAGGTGTTCCATGCAAAACACCTCACCACGTATTATCTCGTTGCGTTTTTATTTCCAAGAAGTTTCCGAGGCTTTTGGCTGAACGCGAAATAATAGCGAATGCTTTGTTAATAGTCCGGATTTCTCCCGAACCGCTTGCAAAAATACAAAAAATCCCGATACTCTCAAAAGAATAACGGGAAAATATTTTTCAATATGTCCTTCTCTGTCAGTTTCTATCTCAGCCCATAGGCAATCTTCGTTTTTATTTGGTTAGACATTATTTATCAGAACAAATCCATTTTCTTAAAGAACTCATCACTGTCTTTGTACTCATACACTCTTCCTTCCTCCGCATCAAGCAAAGACTGTTCGTATCGAGAAAGACGTTTCTTGCGTGGGACGCTGACTTTCTCAACACCTACAAGTGATTTCACTATCCGCCTGATATTAGGCAGATAAGATGAGTCTTTCAGTGTTATAACAAGTTGTGTCATTTTTATTTCTATTTTATAAAGCAAAGGTAGTCATTATTTCTCAAACGGCAAAGAATTTGGAAGAAAAAGTAGAAAAGTAGGAAATACGGAATGTAGACATGAAGGTGTATTTCTATATGTCATTTAATCTTTTTTAAGAAAAATATTGGGTGTCAGGAGAACAACGTATTGCATTTTTTTGTAATTTTGCATCGTTTTACGGTATTAATTAGTACACACGCTTGATTTTCAAGCAGTTAAGGAAAAAGAGAGAAATTTTAAATGAGACAATTAAAGATTCAAAAGAGTATTACGAATCGCTCAAGTGAGGCACTGGATAAATATCTGGTGGAGATCGGTCGTGCGCCATTGATCAGTATTGACGAAGAGATTGAGTTGGCTCAAAAGATTCGCAAAGGTGGTCCTGAGGGTGAGCGTGCCAAAGACAAACTGGTGACAGCCAACTTGCGATTCGTGGTGTCAGTGGCAAAGCAGTATCAGCATCAGGGATTGACGCTGACTGACTTGATTGACGAGGGTAACATCGGCTTGATAAAAGCCGCACAGAAGTTTGACGAGACACGTGGATTCAAATTTATCTCCTATGCGGTATGGTGGATTCGTCAGAGCATTCTGCAGGCTATCGCCGAGCAGAGCCGTATCGTGCGTCTTCCGCTTAACCAAGTCGGAAGTCTTAACAAAATCAGTCACGAGATCAATAAATTCGAGCAGGAGCACCAGCGCCACCCCTCTGTATCGGAACTGAGCGAGGCTACGAACCTCGACGAGGAGAAGATCGGTCAGAGCCTGATGGCTGACGGTCATCACGTATCCATCGACGCTCCTTTCCAGGATGGCGAGGACAACTGTATGCTGGATGTGATGGCAAGTGGTGACGACTCCCGCACCGACCGTCAGGTGGACCATGAGTCGATGGCTCAGGAGTTGAACACGGTGCTTCAGAAGGTGCTGAAAGACCGTGAGATCACTATTATCCGTGAGTGCTTCGGCATTGGTTGCCATGAGAAAGGTCTGGAGGAGATCGGCGACCGTCTGGGACTGACCCGTGAGCGTGTGCGTCAGATTCGTGAGAAGAGTATCGCCAAACTCCGTGAGTCTGGTAATGCACGTATTTTGATGAAATATTTGGGCTAAAACTTTGTCGCCTCAAAATTATTGAGTAATTTTGGGGTCGTGAAGTTAAAGGCACATGTCATAATCATGATGGTGAGCATGTTAATTTTCATGCCCACCATTTGTTTTGCCGTGGAGGTGTCTGACTCCCTCATCTTGGAAAAGATATGGAGTTACAGGCGTAATTTCGCCCATAAGGTGGAGGGCGGAAGCATGAACTCGTATATGCGCTATACCCTTGACACGGAGCGGCGCAACTTCTCGTTGTTTCTTGTCCCCTCCCTATACGCTGTCGCAAGGGGTGACAGGGAATACATCTCAGAGTCGTACGGCAGACTGGCGATGAAGGACCTGCATGAGTTCTCGATGAAGCCGCAGGTCATCAGCAGCACCATCCGCCATAACAGGCAGGTCAGCGACGCTTTCATGGAATACCTGACTCCTAATATCTATGATGTCACGATCTATGACGAGAAGATACTGTCACCGTTCCACCGCCACAACCGAATCTTCTACCGCTATCATATCGCCCATGACGGCACCAATCTCACCCGTGTCTCTTTCCGTCCGAAGTTGAAGAACACGCAGTTGATTAAGGGGCATGCTGTCGTGGACACCAATACGGGGCGTGTCGTCTACACCTCATACGATGGTGAGTTCAACATGCTGAAGTTCCATATCGACGTGGTGCAAGGGACGGAGGACAACAATTCCATGTTTCCGCAAAGATGCAAGACAGACCTGAATTTCGTGTTCTTGGGCAACCGTATCAACACCCACTTCCTCGCCACCTATAACGCCCCCACTACCCTGCCCGACTCCCTGCGCGAGGTGGAGGACTATCACCGGATGGACAGTCTTCGCACCATCCAACTGCGGGACGACGAGCATGCCATCTATCGGAAATACTTTGAGCGGAAAGAGCAGGAGAAGGAATCTGCAGTAGAGGACAGCGCCAAGCGCAACCATACGCTCAAGCATATTCTGATGGATGTCGGGGACGCGTTGGTCACCAGTTCCCATGCCAAATCGGGTGGTGCCAGTTTCAAACTCTCGCCCATCCTCAACCCGCAGTATATCAGTTATAGTCACAGTCGTGGATTGTCGTACAAAATCCAGTTGGGTGCCCAGTATAACTGGAATAAGAAGCGCTACCTGTCTATCAAGCCGCAGATAGGCTATAACTTCGGCATCAAGCAGTTCTATCACTACACCCCTATCCGAATGACATACAATCCCAAGCGTAACGGATATGCCGAGATTGTCTTCGCCAATGGCAACCGCATCTCGAACAGCAGTGTCCTGCAGGTTATCAGGGAGAAATACGGTGATGACGTGAAGGGATATGAGCATATCGACCTCGACTATTTCACGGACAACTATATCAAGGCATATAATAACGTGGTGGCATACGACTGGCTGGAGATCAAGGCTGGTCTGGTGTACCATATCCGCAAGCCTGTGAATGTGTCGGGAATGCAGGAGTTCGACCAGCCGACAATCTATCGCAGTTTCGCCCCCACCCTGACGTTGCATCTCTCCCCGTGGAGAAGAGGTCCATACCTCACCCTCAACTATGAGCGCAGTTTCAAGAACATACTCCAGTCAACGTCAGAGTATGAGCGTATCGAGTTTGATGTCAGTCATAAGTTTCACCTGCTCGGTTTGCGCACGGTCAATCTGAAGGGAGGCTTGGGACTGTATACCAACAGCAAGACCACCTATTTCCTCGACTATGCCAATTTCCGTGACGAGAACCTGCCTGGCGGATGGGAGGATGAGTGGACTGGCAATTTCCAGTTGCTGAGAAGCCAGTGGTATAATATGTCCAACTACTATCTGCGGCTGAACACCTCCTACGAGTCGCCCCTGTTCGCTTTCTCGTTCCTGCCATGGATAGGAAAACATATTGAGAAAGAGCGCTTCTATTTCAGCATGCTCTCTATTCAGCATACCCGTGCCTATAGTGAGATTGGCTATAGCGTCTCCACCCGATTCCTGTCGGTGGGGGCATTCGCCAGTTTCCTGAACACCAGGTATCGGGATTTCGGTTTTAAGTTCACCTTTGAGTTATTTAGAAAATGGTAGAAGAAAGGAAACCTCTGATCGTCTATAAGGCAAGTGCCGGTAGTGGTAAGACATTCACCCTTGCCACCGAGTATATCAAACTGCTGGTCGTTAATCCTTTGAATTATCGTGCCATCCTCGCCGTCACCTTCACCAACAAGGCGACGGAGGAGATGAAGATGCGTATCCTCAGTCAGTTGTATGGTATCTGGAAACAACTTCCCGACTCAGAGAGTTATGCCCGCAAGGTGACGGACGAGACTGGGCTATCCGCTGAACTGGTGCGGCAAAGAGCAGGTGACGCCCTCCATCTGCTCCTCCACAACTATCATAGTTTCAGGGTTGAGACTATCGACGCCTTCTTCCAGAGTGTGCTCCGCAATCTTGCAAGAGAGTTGGAGTTGACGGCAAACCTGCGTGTAGGACTGAGTGGCGATCAAGCGGAGGAGATGGCTGTCGACCAGATCATCGACCACCTCAAACATACTGATGTCATCCTGCAATGGTTGCTCCATTATATTATGGATAGTCTGAGCGAGGACCGCAGTTGGAGCAACAGTGACGAGAAGAAATCCAGTTTCATTCGTGAGATCAAGCACTTCGGAAAGACCATCTTCCGTGACTATTATAAAGAGCATCGCCAACTCCTCAACGAGAAAATGGCTGAGGACGGATTCTTTGAGCAATACTCCCAGACGCTTCGCCAAATGCGAGACTCCGCCAAGGAGCGGATGCTGACAATCGGTGAGTCGTATTTCGACACCTTAGAGCAAGAGGGACTCGCCGTGGCTGATATCAAGAATGGAGCCCGTGGTGTCTCTGGCTTCTTCCAGAAAATCAGGAACGGACAGTTCGACCCGTCTATCCTCAACACCACAGCACTCAAGGCTTTGGACGCACCTGAGAATTGGTATAAGAAAGACCATGCTCGTGCGGAAGAACTCCACGTGTTGGCTGACCAAGTGTTCATTCCGATGCTCCGCTACGCCATGGAGGAACGGGAACGACAATGGAGGCTCTACCAGTCGGCACATCTGACACTGAGCCATCTGAACAACCTTCGCCTTCTCGGGACTATTGAGCAGAAAGTGAAGGAGATCAACGATGACGCGAATGTCTTCCTGCTAGGCAACACCCAGCACCTGCTCCATGCGCTTATACAGGATAGCGATACCCCGTTTATCTTCGAGAAGATTGGCGCGCAACTCCATCACATCATGATTGACGAGTTTCAGGATACCAGTACCGTGCAATGGCAGAATTTCAAGGTGCTGATACAGGAGTGTATGAGTCATGAGGGCTCTAAGAACCTCATCGTGGGTGATGTGAAACAAAGTGTCTACCGCTGGCGCTCTGGTGACTGGCGCTTGCTGAATAACATCGAGCAACAGTTCTCCGAGCAAATGATGGAGGTGAAGTCGCTACAGACCAACTATCGCTCGGAGCGTAACATCATCACCTTCAATAACGCTTTCTTCAATCAGGCGGCACTCTTGGAGCACCGTCAACTGAGTGAGCAGAACGAGAAAGGAGCGCAACAGTTAAACAGTGCCTATGCGGATGTGAGCCAGTCGACTCCCGACCATCAGAAGACCGACGGCTATGTGGAGGTTCGCTTACTGCCTGCCACTGATTATCAGGAACACACCTTATTATATATAAAGGACACCGTCAGTATGTTGCTGAGTCAAGGAGTCGCTACCAACGATATCGCTATCCTTGTCAGGACGAATGATATCATCACCCTTATCGCCAACTACTTCGCAGAGGAGATGCCCGAGGTGACGATTGTGAGTGACGAGGCTTTCCGTCTGGACTCCTCTGTTGCCGTCTTGTTGCTGATTGACGCCCTCCATCTGCTTACCCATCCTGCCGACAGTCTTGCCAAGGCACGCATCATCAAATTCTATCACAAGTCAGTGTTGGGCGAGGACTCCACAGATGCCACCTTGTTGCTGAAAACATTGGATGCCGACCAGTTGCTGCCCGAAGCCTATATCCGTCATTTTGACGACTTGCTGATGTTGCCACTCTATGAGTTGGTGGAACGCCTTTATGCCATCTTCGAACTACATCGACTGAAAGGTCAGAACGCCTATATCTGTGCCTTCTACGATTGTCTGACAGCGTTTACCATCGACAACAGTACGGGGATTGACGCTTTCGTCGAGACTTGGGAGCAGGAGTTGCACAAGAAGACCATCCAGAGTGATGAACTTCAGGGAATCCGAATCCTGACCATCCATAAGAGTAAGGGACTGGAGTATGACCACGTGCTGCTGCCCTTCTGTGACTGGAAGTTAGAGCGTGGAGAGACCATCTGGTGCGAGCCACAGGAAGCGCCCTTCAATGAACTCCCTGTCGCTCCCGTCGACTATGGGGAGAAGAAGATGATGGGAACTATCTATGAGCAGGACTATCTGAATGAGCACCTGCAACTCACCGTCGACAACCTCAATCTGCTGTATGTCGCATTTACCAGAGCCTGCAAGAACCTCTTTGTCATAGGTAAAAGGAAGTCGAAGACGACCCGCTCTTTCCTGATAGAGCAAGTTCTTCCCGACTTGTCACTCGATGGCATGCTGCTGGAAGGAACAGAAGATGAGAAGGCGGAGATGATCTTCACTTACGGCAATCTCTGTCTGAGTCGGAAGACGGAGGGAAAACGTTCCAGTAATGTCTTCCTCCAACCGTCCGAGCAACTACCTGTTGAGTTGGAGGTGTTCAGCAACAAGACGGAGTTCCGACAGAGCAACAAGAGTCGGGAGTTTATTGAGACTGACGGCGAGGAGCAAGTCCAGCAGGGATATATCAAGATGGGTAGCATCTTACACCATGTGTTCTCCACCATCCGCACGACCGACGATATCAACACTGCCTTACAGCAGTTGGAGCAGGAGGGAATCCTCTATGACGAGGAGGTGACAGCAGCCAAGGTCACCACCCTACTCCGCAAGCGGTTGGAGGATCCTCGCGTCAGGGAGTGGTTCTCAGGGAAATGGTCGTTGTACAACGAATGCGCCATCCTCTTTACCGATGCTGACGGGCATGTCATCGAGCGCCGACCAGACCGTGTGATGACTGATGGTAGCAAGATGGTTGTCGTCGATTTCAAGTTCGGTCATCCCAGAGAGGAGTATCAGGCGCAAGTCAAGGAGTATATGCGATTGCTCCAACAGATGGGACACGCTCAGGTCGAGGGCTACCTATGGTATGTATATAGTAATAAAATCGAGCCAGTAGTATGAGAACATTCTTAGAATATGTAGCCGAGGATATCATCCGGAAGTACGGTCATGACTTGTCACGTACCGCTATCGTTTTTCCCAACAAGCGAGCATCGCTTTTCATTAACGACTATCTGGCACGACAGGCAGGGTGTCCGATATGGAGTCCTGTATATATCACGATCAGCGACCTGTTCCGCTCCCATGCCCAACGTACCGTTGCTGATCCCATCAAACTGGTGTGCGACCTCTACCAGTCGTTTGTGAGATGCACGGATATAGACGAGACGCTTGACCGCTTCTATGGATGGGGGCAACTGCTTCTCGCCGATTTCGATGATATCGACAAGAACATGGCGGATGCCGATAAGGTGTTTGCCAACTTACGGGATATCCATGAGTTGGATGATATCAGTTACCTCACGGAGGAGCAGCGAGCCATCATCCGACAGTTCTTCAGTAACTTCTCAGAAGACCATAACAGTGAACTGAAAGAGCGCTTCCTGAAACTGTGGAGTCATTTCGCGGATATCTACCATGACTTCAACAACCGACTGGAGAGGCAGCAACTTGCCTATGAGGGCGCACTCTATCGGCAAGTGGTGGAGGATGAGCAACTGACTTTCGAGTATGACCGTTATCTCTTTGTCGGCTTCAATCTCTTACACAAGGTGGAGCAACGACTCTTCAGACGACTCCAGCAAGAGGGAAAGGCTTTCTTCTATTGGGACTTCGACCATTACTACATGCAACAGCATGAGGCAGGGCATTATATCTCCCAATACCTGGGGATATTCCCTAATGAGTTGGATTCCCAGCAAGACAGTATCTACCGACAATTCCAACAGCCCAAGGAGATTACCTATATCTCTGCTCCTACAGAGAATATTCAGGCACACTATATCAGCACATGGCTGAGGGAGAAACAACGTTATGCCGATGGCAGACGTACCGCCATCCTGCTGTGTGACGAGCAACTGCTGCCTGTAGTGATACACTGTATACCCACAGAAGTGGAGAAGGCGAATATCACGACAGGTTATCCTTTGTCACAGACACCCTCTGCCTCGTTGGTCAATCTGCTGATGGCACTTCAGACAGGCGGCTATCGCCCTCGACTGATGACAGCCATTCGCAGGCATCCCTATTCGAGATACATCCCAGACGAACTACTAGACAGTTGTCAAGCAGAGGGTATTTTCCAGACAGAGACGGTGTTAAGGTGGATGGCACATGTCTTCCAGCATATCGCGCAGCAGGCTCACCAAGAGGACTCCGCAGACTCTTTGCGGGAGGAGTCTCTGTTCCGCACCTATACCCTCATCAACCGCCTGACAGGTTTAGTGGGCAGTGGCGACCTGCAAGTCGACTTGTCGACACTCCAGCGATTGCTTCATCAGTTGATACAGTCTACCTCCATCCCCTTCCATGGAGAACCAGCCGAGGGTATCCAGGTGATGGGCGTGTTAGAGTCGCGTAACTTGGATTTCGACCATGTACTGATACTCTCGTGTAATGAGGGGAATATGCCAAAAGGTATCAACGACAGTTCGTTTATACCCCACAGTCTCCGTAAGGCGTATGAGTTGACGACTATCGACCATAAGACTGCTATCTACGCATACTATTTCCATCGCATCCTGCAAAGGGCATCGGACATCACCTTGGTCTACAATAACGCCACTGATGACGGGCATACGGGCGAGATGAGTCGTTTCATGTTACAACTTCTGGTGGAGAGCGGACACCCTATCCGACAGTATTCTCTCAAGGCAGGGCAACAGTCTGCAAGGCGAAACGTTGAGCCTATCGAGAAGGACACTGCGGTGATGGATATCCTAATGGACCGTTTCACCAAGAGACCAGATACCGACCATGCCCTGTTGACTCCTACGGCAATCAATACCTATCGCCGTTGTCAGTTGAGTTTCTTCTATCGGTATGTGGGAGGACTCAAAGAACTGGATGACGAGGAACTGCAAATCGACGATCGTATCTTCGGACTGGTGTTCCATGCTGCCGCCCAGCATCTCTATGAGCAGATGATGCGTCAGGGACATCGCATAGAGAAGGCGCAGATACAGCAAGTGCTACAGTCGAAAGTCGCTATTGAGATGGCTGTCGATAAGGCTTTTAGGGAGCAGATGCCCCAGATGAGGGAGTACAACGGCTTACAACTGATTAACCGTGAGGTGATCATCCATTATGTCCGACAATTATTGGAGATAGACTTACAACTGGCTCCGTTTACTATCTACGCCTTGGAGTATGAGGTCATTCACGATTGGACGGTTCATCAGGGTGACAAGACTTTCACCACGACGATAGGTGGAAGTATCGACCGCTTGGATGCTGTCATGACAGACCAACAGGAGCGAATCCGTGTGATTGACTATAAGACGGGAGGCGGGAAACTCACTGCCTTGCCTAACGTGGAGAGCATCTTTGAGAGCAACGAGTCACATCAAGGATACTATCTCCAGACCTTATTATATAGTAGTATTGTGCGGGAGGATGAGAGGATAAATCCCGACCGTCTGCCTGTCTGTCCTGCCCTGCTCTTCATCCAGCATTCGGCAGGAGAGCACTACGACCCTACCCTGTTGTTTGGAAAAGAGAGGATCACTGATGTACAACCCTTCATCCAACCCTTTAGGGAGATGTTGCGTAACTGCATTGACGAACTGTTCAATCAGGCTGTTCCCTTTAGTCCTGTAGAGGACTTGAAGAACTGTCGCAATTGTCCTTATGCGCAATTGTGTGGAAGAGAATAAAAGGAGGGTCTAACGGTTCTTATGGCTCATAAACCATGTGTGGGTCACTCCGTTATACATGGCTAACGCCACGATGGCTGAGCCTAACGCCAATAGCATCATGCCAAACGGCAACAGGTCGGAGAAGATATAAGGGAGCCCGACGCCTAGGGCAAGACCTGTTTCCCAGGCAAGCGTGAATGTACTCTGTGAGGTGCCGCGCTGACAGTGGCGACTCAATTTGATGAAGAACAGCAGAAAGCGTGAGCCTATAATGCCTGCCGCCATTCCGACAAAGGTCGACGAGATATAGTCTGCCGTCTCTGTCGGATGAGTAAGCATCAACAGTAATGCCGCTATCAAAAGGATCAGTCCTGTCACCACCTCGCTCTTCAGTTCTGCGTCACGGAACACAAAACGCTGGGCTAAAAGGGCAAACAGGAATCCCACCATCATCATACCGAAATCAACTACAGAGTCCATCATGCTGATGATAATACCCAATGAAAGGGAGATCAACAGCAGGTTCAGGAACAGCATCCCGCCTTGGTTCAAGATGAAACGGTCACAACTGAAGATATGGACATGGTCTTCTGGCGTGCGGAAGGGGAAATCTATCATCCTGATCAATAACAAGGCGACTGCGGCACTTCCCATAGATGCCAGGATAACCGACTCGAAGCCCCATTGACTCATGACAACGACACCAGCCAAAGGACCTAATGACAAGGCAAAACGCCCAAACCATGAGGCACTGTGGTTGGCTTCCGTTCTTTGGAATGACTCACAGGTGTCGATGACCAGTGTACTGGCAAGTACCATCTGTGCCAGTCCAAACAAGGCACCCAACACAAAACGTTGAAGGAGTATCAGCCAGAACTCTGCGAACTCACTCTTCAACGTGTCGATATACCACAGCATCCCCTGACAGGCTATCAGTCCGATAATCGCCCAAAGGCAAACCTTGTTACGACGATAATGCTGTACAAGATACGAGACAAAAGGACCGAGCAGGTAGAGTCCCAAAGCGAACACACCCATCGACAATCCTGTCTCCATCTGCGAGAAATTCTCCTCTTGTGTTAGCCAGATGGGTAAGACGGGAATGAGCATGTAGACTGACAACGACAGCAACAGATTGGCAATGGCTAACTGCCAAAACTCCCGATGCCAGAGTTTGATATGTACAGGTGTGTTCTGACTGTTCATTTAGTAGGATTCACTTTCGTTAGGGAAGTCACCGCTCTTCACGTCAGAGACATAATTGCCGATGGCATCCGTCATAACCGTGTTCAAATCAGCATAGCGACGCAGGAAACGAGGAGAGAAACCGTTTGTCATGCCCAGCATATCGGCAACGACCAGAATCTGTCCGTCTGTTCCATTACCTGCTCCAATGCCTATCGTAGGAACACTAATCTCTCTTGATACCTCTGCGGCAAGTTTGGCGGGCACTTTCTCCAGTGTGACGGCAAAGCATCCTATCTCGGCAAGTAACTTCGCGTCCGACATCAGTTTGTCAGCCTCCTCTTGCTCTTTGGCACGGACAGCGTATGTGCCAAACTTATTGATGCTCTGTGGTGTCAGTCCTAAGTGTCCCATCACAGGAATACCTGCGTCCAGAATACGCTTCACTGTATCGGCAATCTCTGCGCCACCCTCCAGTTTCAGGGCATCACAACCGCTCTCCTTCATGATGCGGATGGCATTGCCCACACCCTCGGCGGCATTCACCTGATAGGAGCCGAAAGGCATGTCGCATACCACCAAGGCACGATTGACGGCACGTGCCACTGAGCGGGCATGATAGATCATCTGGTCTACTGTCATCGGCAGTGTGGTCTGATTACCTGCCATCACGTTTGAGGCAGAGTCACCTATCAAGATACCGTCTATTCCGGCACGGTCGACGATGCCTGCGGTAGTGAAGTCATAGGAGGTCAACATGGAGATTTTCTCTCCTTTCTGTTTCATCTCTATAAAACGATGCGTGGTCACCTTACGTGAGTCACTGACTAAATAGCCTGCCATATTCCTATATTTTAAAGTTTTTATAATCCTTGATTACCTGGTCGCAAAGTGGGGCTATCGCATCTGCGGCATTCGTAGTGGCAAGTCCCACAACGGTCATCCCTGCTGCCCTACCCGATTTCAGACCGTTGAAACTATCCTCAAAGACCACACACTCGTCTGGTTGTGCCTGAAAACGGGCTGCCGCTTTCAGATAACAGTCGGGATGTGGCTTGGAGTATTCAAAGTCCTCGGAGGTCAAGATGGCGTCAAACAACGATTTGAATTCTGGATGTTTCCGATAAACACTCTGCATCTTCTCTTGGTTGGAACTAGTCACTACTGCTGTCTTAACCCCTTGCTTTCGCAAATCAGTAATAAAATCCTCGAAACCAGCAATATACAGATAGTCCATATCTCGCTCAAAGGCATTCAGCCGCTGGGTGAGTAATGGACGAATTTCTGCCAGTTCTCCATTAAACCAAAGGTCGTAAATCTGGTCAAGGGTTTGTCCTTTGATCTCGTGCTCCAGTCCTGGATGCTCGGGATGAAACTCCCTGCACTGCGCTCCCCAGAACACCGTATATTGCGGTTCTGTGTCGAACACAACACCATCCAAGTCAAACAATGCTGCTTTTATCTTCTCCATTTCGGGGTGCAAAGGTAGTGCAAATCGAGTGAAATACCAAATTTTATTTGATATTTCTATTCTGAACCGATATAGAGGAATATCATTCCCAACAGCACTAACGCCAAGTCGACAGCCTTAGCCTTGAGGTTCTTCTCATGGAAGAATGCGGCTCCGAAGAGGAAACTGACAATCACGCTACCACGACGGATCATCGAGACAATAGAGATCATAGCGGCAGGTAGCGACAGCGAATAGAAATACAAGAAGTCGGCAGCCGACAGGAAGAGGCTGACACCAATGATAGACCAATGCCAATGGAAGGGTGTTGTCTCATGGTGCTTGGGCCACCAGAGCAGTAGCAGCATGGCAAGCATCATCACACACTGATAGAGGTTATACCACGACTGCACCATCATACGGTCGAGTCCCACGCCCCCACTCTCCACTGGTGCCATCAGGTATTTGTCATAGAGTCCACTGACGGCACCAAGGGCTGCCGCTCCGACAATCATCCATATCCAATGGTCGTGCTTGAAGTCAATGCCCTCTTTCTTACCACTCTTGCTGAGCATCAGGAAAGAGATGACGGCAAGCAGCACACCAATCCATTGCCAGATGTTCAATCGCTCACCGAACACCAGCAAGGCTCCTACCAGCACCATCACAGGACGAGTGGCATTGATAGGTCCCACGATTGTCAGTGGCAGGTGTTTCATTCCAAAATAGCCTAGCAGCCAACTGCTTAAGACGATGACCGATTTCAAGACAATGTACTTATGCATCTCCCAACCTCCTGCGGCAACATGGAAGATGGAGTTGTCGAGCAGTTGCGTGCTACCACTCAACAGGATAAACGGCAGGAAGATGAATGAAGAGAAAAGCGTGTTCAGAAACAAGACAGGTATGACCGCATTCTCCTTCAATGCCTGCTTCTTAAAAGAGTCATAGCAGCCCAACAATGCTGCCGACATAAATGCCAATATTAACCAAGTCATCTCAAATCTCGTTATATCGAACCTCCTCTAAGCACAACGCCAATGCTGGCATCGACTCTCCAGCCTGTGTCCTGCGCCCTCCTTTAATCACATCCCTAAACTCGTCGAGGGTCATACGGTGGCGACCCACCTCTATCAGCGTACCCACCACGGCACGAACCATGTTACGCAGGAAACGGTTTGCGGTAATCTCAAAATACCATGCGTCATCTGCTGTCTGGTGCCATTGTGCGGCAGTCACATGACAGATCGTTGTCTTCACGTCACTGCCAGCCTTGCAGAAAGCGCCGAAGTCCTCATACTCCATTAAGATACGTGCCGCCTCGTTCATCAAAGGAAAGTCGAGCACATAATGCGTCTCCAGCGAGAAATGACGAAGGAAAGGATTCTTCCTGGTATGGATATAGTAATGATAGGTACGCGCAATGGCAGAGAAACGGGCATGCATCTCCGGGGCAACCTGCTCCACCCTGTCGACACTAATGTCCTGAGGCAATACCCCATTGAGTTTCTTCGCCAGTGTCTCTGGCTCGAAAGTCACCTCTGTGTCAAAGTGGGCTGCCATCTGTCGGGCATGTACACCAGTGTCTGTTCTGCCAGCACCAGTCACACTGACATCTTCTCTCAGCAGCAATGACAATGCACGTTGCAGTTCTGCCTGCACCGTATTCCCATTGGGTTGCAACTGCCATCCATGGTAGTTCGTCCCATCGTAACTAAACCAGACGAAATATCTCATTTCAGGGTGCAAAGTTAGTGCAAATCAAACGAAATAACAAATTTATTTTTGCGTTTTATACATTTTCTTGTATCTTTGCAAAAACAAGTATAGAAGTTACCTATGAGAAAACTATTATTACTGCTACTGCTAACAAGTGTCGGCAGTATAGCCTCCGCTCAGGAGAAAGACTCTACGAGAGTGAGTGTCGGCTATGCAGATGGAAATGAGATAACAACGGCTGGAGCCGTCGATAAAGTGACAGAGTCCCGTATGAACAAGGGTCTGGTCACCAACTCCCTAGACGCATTGAGTGGACAGTCGGCTGGTGTGCAGATTCAGACAGGTAGTAACCAAGAGGCTATGATCAATGCGGTACGAGTACGTGGTACCACCTCTTTGACAGGTGGTAATGATCCATTGGTGATTATCGATGGCGTACAGAGCGACATCACGACATTGTCGACCATCTATCCTGCGGATATTGAGAGTTTCACCATTCTGAAGGATGCCTCTGAGACGGCACAGTATGGTAGCCGTGGCGCTTCTGGTGTCATCCAGGTTGTCACCAAGAAAGGTAAAGGAGGTAAGTTCCATATCGCATATAATGGTAGTATCGGTTTTGAGAGTATCTACAAAAACATGAAGATGCTGAATGGGCATCAGTTCAGAGATGCCGCCAAGCAGTTAGGGGTGAACATCATCGACAATGGATATGACACGGACTTCACGAAGTCACCCACCCGTACTGGCTTTGTCCAGAACCACCATATTGCCTTTGGAGGTGGTAACGAGTCGGCTTACTACCGCACCTCTATCGGAGTGATGGACCACGAGACGGTCATCAAGAACAACAGATACCGCAACTATACTGTGAAACTGGATGTTACACAACTTGCCTTCGACCATCACCTGACAGTAGACTTGGGTGTTTTCGGCTCCTTGCAGAAGAACAATTACATCCCCTTCTCGCAGAAACTCTTCTACTCTGCCGCCACCTTCAACCCCACTTTCCCTGACGGGAAGAATGCGGATGGTAGTTACGGACAAGTAACGGAGGCGTTATGGATCAACAACCCTAACTCCCTGTTGGAGATGCAACAGGACGAGGACAATGGACATTTCAATGCCCACCTGAAGATGACGGCTGACTTAGGCTATGGTCTGACGCTCTCCGGCTTTGGCAGTTTCTCGTATAATAATATCAATGGTGACCACTACTATCCCACTTTTGTCTGGAATTACGGTGAGGCATATCGCAGTGAGGCAAAGACAGAGGAGATTCTCAGTAATATCTCTTTAAACTGGCAACGGGATTTTCAGAGGCATCACATCGACCTGCTTGCCTTGGGCGAATACCAATACCAGAAAATGAAGGGTTTCCATGTCACTGCCTCTAAGTTCTCTACGGATGCCTTTGGCTATAACAACATTTCCGCTGGTGCTGTCAGGGCATGGGAGGGAACCGACTCCTATATGGAGGAGAACCGCATGAAATCTTTCCTCTTCCGTGCTCAGTATGTCTATAACAATCTCTACACCCTGACTGTCAATGCCCGCACTGACGGCTCTTCGAAAGTCGGCAAGAACCACCGCTGGGGCTTCTTCCCTTCCGTATCCTTGGCTGCTATCCTGATAGAGAACGGACAATTGAAATGGGGTAACAGGATGTCAGACCTCGGATGGATCGAGAAACTGAAACTGCGTATTGGCTATGGAAAGAGTGGTAACATCGGTGCTATCGACTCCTACCTGTCACAGCAACTGATACAGCCTAATGGTATCGTACCTGTCAACGGCTCTCCTGCCACTACACTGGGGATTATCCGTAATGCCAACCCCGACCTGCGCTGGGAGATCAAACGTACCTTCAATATCGGTGTCGACCTCGCCTTCTGGAACAACCGAATTATGCTGACAGCGGATTTCTATACGTCGAGGACATCGGACATGTTATATAATTATCAGGTGAGTGTTCCACCGTTTACCTACGACCACTTGCTTGCCAACCTTGGCAAGATGCGTAACAGTGGTCTGGAGATTGGTTTTGGCATTACCCCCTTGTGCACCAAGAACATGGAACTGAACATCAATATGAACTGGACGTTCGAGCGTAACAAACTCGTCACCTTGAATGGTGAGTATAATGGTCAGTTGCTGACAGCACCAGAGGTGGCAGGTCTCGCTTCCCTCTATGGAGCAGGATTCCATGGCGCCAGTGATGCCTGTTTCCAGATTGTAGGACAGCCGCTGGGCGTGTTCTACTTGCCTCATTGTAAAGGACTGGTGCCTAACAGTAACGGTGGTTATGAGTACGACATCACCGATGAGAGTTATATCTGTGGACAGGCTACGCCAAAGGCAATGATGGGTTCTAACATCGCCTTCCGCTATAAGCAATGGGATGTCACGATGCAACTGAACGGTGCCTTCGGACACCATATCTATAATGGCACGTCCCTCTCCTATATGAACATGCTGTCACTGCCTAACTATAACGTGATGCAGGGTGCACCTGAGAGGAACATCCAAGACCAGACGATCAGTGACTACTGGTTGGAGAAAGGCGACTATGTGAACATCGATTATGTGACTATTGGATGGAATGTGCCCATCCGTTCCAAGTATGTCAAGAACTTGCGTCTGTCATGCTCTGTCAATAATCTCGCTACCATCACTGGTTATAGCGGTCTCACGCCGATGATCAACTCCTCAGTGGTCAATGCCACCTTGGGTGTCGACGACAAACGTAGTTTCCCCGTCTATCGCTCCTATACCTTCGGACTCAATATTCAATTCTAAATATATCGTAAGATGAAAAAGATCTATTCCGCTATCATACTACTGTCTGTACTGACCAGTTGCTCTCTGGATGAGACCCCGCGAGACCAGATTCCCGAGGAAGAGGCGTATACCTCCGCCTCGACACTGTATCTGAATACGGTGGCTACTTTGTATAACTATATAGGTGGAAGCACGGACGGGCAAGGACTGCAAGGCACCTGCCGAGGTATCTACGACCTGAACACCTTCGGCAGCGACGAGGCGATGCTGCCAACCCGTGGCGGCGACTGGTACGACGGTGGTCTGTGGCAGGCGATGTACAAGCACTCATGGGCAGCGGGGCATGACCTTCCCAAGAACGCTTGGGTCTATCTCTATCAGGTCATCACACTCTGCAACCGCTCGTTGGAGATTCTTAACCAATATAAAAACCTGACCACAGAGACGCAACACACGGCATGGCGTGCCGAGGTGCAGGTGCTCCGTGCCATCTACTACTGGTATTTGATTGACCTGTTTGGGGATGTTCCCCTTGTCACGTCAAGTGATGCCTCGATGAACCAAGTGACAAGGGAAAAACGTGCTGTCGTCTTCGACTTCATCGTCAAGGAACTGACGGAGACCCGTAAGAGCCTCAGTTTGGAGAACAGCACCAAGAGAGGGGACTTCTATGGACGCATCACCTATCCTGTATGCACATTTGTCCTCGCCAAACTGATGCTCAATGCCAATATCTACACAGGAAAGACGCAGGATACCTATTATGAGGACTGTATTGAATACTGTAACGAATTGGAGAATCTGGGATATGCGCTGGAAGAGCAGTACTCGGATAACTTCATCGTGTATAACGAGAACTCTCAGGAGAATATCTTCGTCATACCCATGGACAGGGACTTGTACAGCAACCAACAACAGAACCTCTACCGCAGTTACCACTACCGCCATGCGGCAGCCTATGGCTTCACGGCGGAGAATGGCTCTTGTGCCACCAAACGTACCTTGGAGATTTTCGGCTACGGAACAGAAGAAGAGGACATTCGTTTTAGCATGAATTACTATGCTGGTATTCTCTACGACTTAAACGGTGATATCATTAAAGACCGTACTGGTAATCCGCTCATCTACTATCCCAAGGAAGTGGAGATGGATCTGAGCGGTTCTCCGTATGTCGAGACGGCTGGAGCACGTATGCACAAATACGAGGTGGACAAGAACGCTACCAAGGATGGCAAGTTGATGGACAACGATATCGTGCTCTTCCGTTTTGCCGACGTCTTGTTGATGCGTGCCGAGGCGAAGTACCGCATTGGGAAAGATGGACAGGAAGACTTCGACCGTGTTCGCCATCGTGTAGGAATGGAGTCACGTCCCGTCAACCTCGACAACCTATTGGATGAGCGACTGTTGGAACTCTGTTGGGAAGGCTGGCGTCGCCAAGACCTCATCCGCTTTGGCAAATACGAGTCTCTCTACGAGGGTGCTGATAAAGTCGATGAGAGTGACGGACATACCACTGTCTTCCCCATCCCTGCCGATGTCCGAGCCTTGAATCAGAATTTGACACAGAATCCTGGATATTAGTTCACATCCTTTGTAAAACGAATCGTTTGAACGTTACATTCGACCCGTTTGTGGCTTACATTCACCTTGAAAGAGAGAGTGTCAAATCATTCCCATGCTTGGAAAGAGCATTCCGGATGCCTCGGAAGTCTCTTTCCGATATCTCAAATAGGTAGTTTCGAGGCATTGGGAACAACTCTTCCAGATATCCGGAGAGGTGATTCCAGGCATCGGAGTAATCAAGTGCCTGTAGAATTTTGAACGAATTTCGAAAAACTACTCCCCTACTCCCGTCATATGCCTCAACCCTCGATAAATAAAGGACGCAAGGCACGGGAGTAGTTGCTCCAACTACTCCCGTACTACTCCCTTTTTACCATGAAGTGCACCCCAAAAGTTGGACACAAAGAATGGAGATTAATTTATGAAAAGACATTCATCTAACCTCTGTTAAGGGAGTTGTTCATCCGAAAACGGGAGGAGGACGGGAGTAGTAGAATCTTCTACTCCCGTCCTGAAACGCCCTGTACATCGGCATTTCAGAAGAAAAAGGGAGTATGGGAGTAGATATTTCAAAATCCTTTTTTCTGCGCCATTTTACAAAGGCGCCTCCTCCTTGCCACGAAGCCCGTACCTTCGAGGGCAGGATGTGCCGCCTTCGAGGGTCGAAGGTACGGCCTTCGAAGGGAGGATGTAGGGGCTTCGTCCGTAAACAGTCAAAATAATTCGTTAAAATATTTGGCAATCCCAAAAATTATTTCTACTTTTGTGAACTGAAAATACAAATTATTGGGAGTATGAGTTCACGGACCAATCTATTGCAAACCATCTTGACAAGCCCCAGAACTGTATTTAATGTACAGTCTCTGATGATGATGACGGGCAGTGACGATAACCAGAGGCTGACTAAGTCGCTTCACTATTATGTTGCCGATGGGAAAATACTGAACCCCAGAAGAGGAATATACACCAAATTGAAGTATAATGAGCAGGAAATGGCTTGCAGCCTGTTCCGCCCCTCCTATATCTCACTTGAGTATGTGTTGGGACGCGCTGGGGTCATCTTCCAGTGGGACGATACCATCAGCAGTGTCAGTTATCTCAGCCGACAGATTGAAATAGACGGCAGGCAATATCTCTTCCGAAAGATCAATCCTGAATTGTGGGTAGGCATGGAAGGTATTGAGCAGCGGGATAATGTGGCGATGGCATCTGCGGAACGAGCCTTCTTGGACATGGTGTACTTGAGTGCGGGGAACTGCTATTTCGACAATCTTCACCCGCTCTCCATCAAGAAGATCCGTGAATTGCTGCCCCTGTATCGATCCCCTATACTTAATGAACGAGTAGCCAGACTGATGAACATCAAACTATGAAATAATATGGATAAGCAAAAGCACAAATTGTATATGGCGCAGATATTGAGCCTGATCTATAAAGACAAAGACCTCTGTAACGTATTAGGGTTTAAGGGAGGAACTGCCTTGATGTTCTTTCATGGTTTGCCAAGATTTTCAACAGACCTTGACTTGAACCTGTTAGATGCTGACAGGTTGGACATTGTATATAATAAGGTGCGTAATATCCTACTACGCTTTGGTATCATCGATGATGAAGCCAAGAAAAACTACGGACCAATCTTGGTATTGAACTATGGAAAAGGCTCTCTCCGCGCGATGTCTTTGATGTCTGTTTTTTCTTGCAGAAGAAGCATGCTAGCATTAATGAGCAAATCATCTTAGAAAGAACAGGGAAGACAGTTTCAGACTATGCAGCATGGTGCGCTCAGCGAGTTCGTGAGGCAAGTCCAAAACTCCTGATGCAGGGACTTGGCGAGGTCATTGATGACACTCGTACAAAGAACTTTGTGAAAACAAGGCTCATAGAAGAAACAGCCCAGGCGTTAGAACTGTTTTCTGCCTTCCCACAGATATGTGATACCTGCTGACTTAGAGTCAACAGATCTGTTGACTTAGAGTCGGCAACCCTGTCGACTGGAGTCAGCAGACCTGTCGACTGGAGTCGACAACCGATTAGAATGCTTCCAACAACTGATTACAACGGCACTTCACATCGAATACACAGGGACTAATAAATGCAAAAGATGGCACCTACAGAACGCAGATGCCATCCTTTTAGAGATGTTCAATCAAGTTACTTTACTATCACCTTACGACCGTTGATGATATACACACCCTTAGGCAGTCCGTCAAGTACATGTTTATCCTCACCTTGCTTGATCAACGTACCAGAGAGAGAATACACTCTTACATTACCATACGTCTCTTTGTTCAATGATGGCAATCTCAACATACCCGTAGTATTTTCATCCTCAAAGATATAGATGTATCGAGAGGCAGATTCATTCCCACCTGTAGTCATATAGGCTTCAAAGGGACGAACGGGGCGCAAGCCACTCACGAAGGTACTACCCTCTTTTAGAGAATTCTCTGTATTCTTACTCCACTGATTATTGACATTCAGCGCATAGATGTTCTGTGCCGCATCTTGGTTCAGGTAATTGGGAACAAAAGTCCTGTCACCGCTCTTACTGCTTGGCATATTGTCTGATGCCTTTATCTCCACATTAGTCGCAGCAAACACAACATTTCCCTTGATGTTATATGTAGCATCATAATACTCGTTATTAGGCATACAAATGATATAAGGTGTATTAGCCTTAATCGCCGTTGCCGTTTTCCATCCTTCGCTCTCCAGTGAGTAGAGCCAGAAAGGACGCTGACCGCTGCCTACACTCCAAGACGCATAAGGCACCAATGCCTCACCAGATTCACGTGTGACAGTATTCACGTTGAATGGTAGTACTATGGTTTCCCATCCTTGGCAGACGTCCAAGCCGGATGTCATTCCGTAGTGATGCTCATAGTGAACGCTCTTTGCTGTAAATGCACGTGGACAATAGAAGTTATTACCACTCTCTGCATCTGTCAGGGTGATGGCATCAGCCTCACCATTCACGATGACATTCTTGATGTCAGCAGGGGCGTAACTCTTATCTTTCACGTATAGCAACAAATTAGGATTGCTGACAGTTTCGTTGAAAGCGAAATCTGGTTCCCATATTATTGCTGCCAATGCGGTACACAACTTTAAAACTCCTTTCCCAAATGTCTTTACATTTTTGGAAATGTGGATGGATGTTAAACTTTTACAGCCATGAAAAACAGAAGAACCTATTTCTTCTATATTATTCCCAATTACTATATGTTTCAATCCACTTTCTTCAAATGCCCCATCCTCAATGATTGTAAGCGTATGTGGGAATATTATAGAGGTTAGATCGGTACAGCCATTGAATGCTTTAAATATTGATAATCAGCGCTTTGTACTTTAAAAGGTAGAAAAGTGACTCTACTCGTACTTTGGTATGCTTTTCAAGTAATTATTTAACAATTTTAACCTTCTATAACTATGCGTGAATTCAATCGGCAACTA
>JAFTGH010000017.1 GCA_017458005.1 Prevotella sp.
ACGGGAATCTGACCGCATATTTATTGTATAAATATATTATTATATATATTATATATAATCTATATAATAATAAAATTAGTACCTTGTTTTTTGTATCTTACAACCTTACCTAACTGTAAGTGTAAGACTGTAAGATTTTAACAATTTTGTTGTGAACACCAATGCTAAATATCGGATTTTTTTGGTGCCTTTTTCATGGTCACCTCGCAAAATAGTTGTACCTTTGCCATGCAAACTAAAAATAAAACTATAATGAGAAAACTACTATTGACAATCATGATGCTCGGATGTGCCCTCACGATGATGGCGCAAAACATCGACTTCGACTTCCCTGGCAGACAGAGTTCAGAAGTGACAGCCATTGACTATATAGCATGGGCTGTACCACGTGTGGAGAGTGACTCCAAGACGCTGGACAATGGCATGACGATAACCATTGCAGCCAGCGATGGAGCAACGGCACTGGCATCGAACTGGAACAAGAATATCATCCCACAGAGTAAGTTGCTGGGCGATGGCGTCTTTGCTTGTCACCTTGACAACGGCAACTACCAGTGGATTTCAGAGGGGCGTACAGGTATTACAATTACTATCGAGGGAATGACTGCTGGCGCACATTCCATCCTCGCCTATCATAACGACACCGATCTCAACCAAACTCACCCCAACGTAGAGGTTAGCGTCAATGGCGTTGTGGTAGGAACTGGCACCCACTCTTCTGGTGCAACCAAGACCTCAGACTGTGGTATATCGTACGCCGAGTTTACTGTTACGGAAGGACAAGCGGTAGCCATTACCTTCTCTTGTGTTCCTCAGAGCGGAGAGACCTACAGTCGCACCAGCATCATGATTAACGGTATCGAACTGGATGCGAGTCCATATGCCATCATGGATCCTGTGCCAGCCCATCAGGACTTCCATGTCGATGCTGATGACGGCAGTGTGGATTTCGCATGGATTTCAGCATCCAACGCACAGTCGCACAAACTGGTGTATGGAGCCAGTGAGGAGGAGGTTGCCAATGCCACAACCTATCAGTATGAGGGGACTAACACACAATACACTGCCAGCGGATTCTCACCACTGCAACGATACTACTGGAGAGTGGATGAAGTAGACGGTAGCGGTAAGGTGTACAAAGGAAAGGTATACAGTTTCCAACCTCGTCGTCTCGCCTTCCCGGGTGCTGAGGGCTATGGTCGCTATGCTATCGGAGGACGTGGTGGAACAGTATACCATGTGACATCCTTGGAAGACTATGGTACGGAAGACAGTCCTATACCTGGAACATACCGCTATGGTATTGAACAAATTCACAGTCCCCGTACCATCGTCTTCGACGTGGCAGGTGTCATCAGCCTAAAACACCGACTGACCTGTTCCGATAAATTCGTGACCATTGCAGGACAGACCGCACCAGGCAATGGTATCATGCTACGCACTTGCCCCTTTGGCATGCAGAGTGACGGCATCACCCGTTTCCTTCGTATGCGCTTAGGACATAAGAAACTCGTTAACAACGTCATTCCAGGCAATAGGAACGGCTACTCATACGGTGCTGAGGAAGGGACATCAGAAGAGACTACCCTCGGTGGACTGGACGGTATGGGTATGGCTGGTAACGACCACGCCATCATGGACCATTGCTCTATCTCATGGACTATCGACGAAGCGTTCAGCAGTCGCAATGCCAAGGGAATGACACTACAAAGGACGCTTATCAGTGAGGCTCTGAACCAAGCAGGACACCCCAACTACGACGCAGGTAAGACCCATGGCTTCGCCGCGACTATCGGAGGAGGAGAACTGGGTGGACTGCCAGCCAGTTACCACCACAACCTGCTGGCACATTGCGAGGGTCGTAACTGGAGCATCAGTGGAGGATTGGACGGCAAGGGTGCCTATGACGGTCATCACGACATCTATAATAATGTGGTGTACAACTATGGTGGACGAGCCACCGACGGAGGCACTCACGAGATGAATTTCTGCAACAACTATTACAAGATGGGAGCCAATAGCACATCGACCATTATGAACTTGCAATTGGAAGGAACTGGAACAGGAACCCAAAGTGTCTACGTCAACGGGAATATCCGACAGGCAAAGAATAATGGTACCCTGGCAGAGGACAAGAAGGGTGACACCTATAAGTATAGTACTTCCGGAGGACAAGTCGTCGATTGGGATCCTCTGCCTACCACTCCTTTCGATTTCATCAATCCTGAAGGGAATATGGAGACTGCACAAGCCGCCTTCAAGAACGTGCTCTCTGACGTAGGCTGTAACCAACCTTTCTTTGACAACCACGACCAGCGCATGGTGACAGAAACCCTTTATGGGACAACGTCAACAAAAGGAAGTAGAACTAAGAAAGCAGGTCTCATCGACTCTGAGGAAGACGAGGGTTGCGAGGGCTTCGACCTTACTAAGTTAGGCATCGTCAACGCCCAGCGTGATGCCAACTGGGACACTGACCAGGACGGTATCCCCAACTGGTTTGAGGAACTGACAGGAACAGATGCCAATGTTGCCAATAATAACGACGACCGTGACGGTGACTACTATACCGACTTGGAGGAATACCTCAACTGGATTGCCGTACCAAACTATCGTATAGAGACGACCCAAGAAATCACCCTCAAGGACTTCTTCGCAGGCTACGCTAGTCCTGCCTATACTATCACAGCACCTGCTGGAGTAACGGCTACGCAAACTGGTGGCAAACTCACTGTCACCCCATCGGCAGAAGCCACCAAGTTATTCACCGTCAAGGTAAAAGCCACTGAGGATGGTATCAGTCTGGAGCGTGACTTCCATTTTGCTTTCAGTGGTGGTAGTACAGGCATCCAGTCTATAGCAAACGATGATACATTAGAAAAGAATGCAGATGTCTATGACCTGCAAGGTCGTCGTATAGAGCGTCCGACGAAAGGAATCTATATCATCAACGGTCGCAAGACCATTTATAAGTAACTGATAACAAATGCCCCAACAAGCATCACCCTTACAAGTACTCCAACAGCAACGCCTCCTGTTGCAGTTGGAGTACAATACTGAGAAGGAGGCTTTCCGCAAGCAGACCGAGGAGATGGGTGTGCAACGGAAAGTCAAGCGGGGTGATGCGTGGTATCCTTTGAAGGCGGGCAAGAGTTACTATAACTCCCTGAACCAACTTGCCATTGAGGTATTCCGTACCTCCGACCAGGAGATTGAGCATACCTTCGAGTTTGGCAAGACGGTGATGTTCTTCTCCTGCGAGGACAATAAAATCAAATACCTCTCGTTTACCGCTACCGTCAGTTATGTGGATGGCGACCGCATGGTGTGTATCATTCCCAACAACGGCTATCTGGTGACCCTACAGAATACCCAGAACTTGGGCGTACAACTCTCTTTCGACGAGACGAGTTATCGCCTGATGCTGGAGGCTCTCGACCGTGCCATCAAGGGGAAAGGACGCATCGGTTATCTGCGTGACCTTTTCTATTCCCACCAGAAGGCAGAGACCTTTGTCTTCCCACCTATGCAATTCCCTTATCTGAATCCCACACAGGAGGAGGCTGTCAATAGGGTACTACGGGCAAAAGATGTGGCTATCGTGCATGGACCTCCAGGTACTGGCAAGACGACCACTTTGGTAGAGGCTATCCGAGAGACCTTGATGCGAGAGAGTCAGGTGTTGGTATGTGCCCAGAGTAATATGGCGGTCGACTGGATATCAGAGAAACTGGTGGACAGAGGCATCAATGTGCTACGCATCGGCAACCCAACCCGAGTGAATGACAAGATGCTGTCGTTCACCTACGAAAGACGTTTCGAGGCACATCCCGACTATCCCCATCTGTGGGCGATCCGCAAGGCTATTCGGGAGTTGCGTACCCATCGGAAAAGAGGGGACGAGAAATACCATCAGCGATTAGAGAGTCTGAAAGGCAGAGCCACCGAACTGGAGATTCGTATCAACAACGAACTGTTCGGGGAGGCTCGTGTCATTGCCTGCACACTGGTAGGAGCCGCTAACCGTTTGTTGGACGGACAGAAATTCGGCACACTGTTTATCGATGAGGCTGCACAGGCGCTGGAGGCGGCATGCTGGATTCCTATTCGGCGTGTTAGCCGTGTCATTCTCGCTGGCGACCATTGCCAACTACCACCTACCGTCAAGAGCATTGCTGCCTTGAAAGCAGGTTTAGGGAAGACCCTCATGGAGCGTATCGTGGAGAACAAGCCCGAGGTGGTCACCCTGTTGAAGATACAGTATCGCATGAATGACGATATCATGCGCTTCTCGTCCAACTATTTCTATGACGGACAGGTAGAGAGTGCGCCCAATGTAAGATATCGCGGCATCCTCGATTTAGACATCCCGATGGAATGGGTAGATACCTCGGCGTATGACTTCAAAGAAGAGTTCATCGGTGAGTCGTTCGGACGCATCAATAAAGAGGAGGCGGAACTGACCCTGAACACCCTACAGCAGTATTTCGAGCGCATTGGCAAGCAACGCCTGTTGGACGAGCGTATTGATGTGGGTATCATCTCCCCCTACCGCGCCCAAGTACAATATCTCCGTAGGTTGCTGATGAAGCGGGAGTTCTTCAAGCCCTTCCGCCGTCAGATCAGTGTCAACACCGTTGACGGCTTCCAAGGTCAAGAGCGTGACATCATCGTCATCTCAATGGTGCGCAGCAACGACGATGGACAGATCGGTTTCCTGCGTGACCTCCGTCGTATGAATGTCGCCATCACCAGAGCCCGCATGAAACTGATCATCCTCGGTGATGCCCCCACGATGACACGCCACCCCTTTTACCGCCAACTATGGCAGTATATCCAATCGCTCAAAAATTAGACGCAAACAGGACGCTATCTCTTCAGTTTCATCTTTCCCCAACTTTCCTGTATATCAGGAGAACAAGTGACGACAGGGGTCTGAATCTTGCGATTAATGACAACAGACTTCTGTTTCACGTTCTCTGTCACATACTTGCAGAGTTCACCTAATGTCGTGTTGCCCTTTGAACTTTGAAGTTTCTTCAGCAGGAAATAGGTGAAGAGCCCATGACGCTGTTCCTTATAGGGGTAGGCTGTCTCATCATCAGAGGCAGCACTGAAAGCAATCAGATTACCACCAGTAGGACGCTCCTGTCGTGCTCTCAGAGAGATTCCACGGGCGGAAGCCATCAGCGTACTGCCGTCGCCAGTAGCACCACTGAAGCAGGCATCAAGGAAAACGACAACAGACTGCGCGCCTAAGGACGACAACTCGCCATAGAGCCTCTTCAGAGGATAACATGCCTCTGTCTGTGACCCATCGGCATCAATAGGCAACAGGAAAGCATCGCGTGTCGACTCATTAGGAATGCCATGTCCTGCGTAGTAAAAGATGATATGGATGTCGTTATATGCCTTGGCGATATTGGTGATGTCCTGCACGGCACGGATCATCTTGCCGTAAGTGGCATTGGGATAAGAAAGGATGTTTTCTTTCGGCAGTCCCAATGTCTGCTCGCAATACGTTGCGAAAATGGTTCCATCATTACCCGCCATAGGGACAGGAGGTACCAGAGTATAGTCCTCATTGGCTATGATGACTGCAAAGGTATTGGTATTGGTGTTCTTATTGCGGGGAATATTGACATCGACATCTGACAATCCCACAACGACCTCTGTCTTTCCGACGTGTTGTTTGCTTTGGCTACCTCCTGAATTAGACAGCATACCATAATCGATGGGAGCGAAGTTGGCTGCCACCTCTGTCTGGTTGTAAGCGAGCACTTGCTGGTTATTATATTCATAGAGTTTGCCAGTAGGTGTGGAGAAGGTAAGACTTGCCAGTGCCAGTTTCTTGTCGGCAATGACAAACTTCTGGTTGTAAACATTCACGCTTGTCCAGTTCTCGGCAAACTGGCGCGCCTCGTTATCAGTACGGGGCACCTTCAACAGGATGTCGCCATAGGGTGTCTCTATGAGAAACGACTGGTTCTCTGCGTCGTAAGGCATGATCTTCATGTCTGCGACTGTCATATTCTTGGCAAAACGCTGTACATACTCGTCCATCAGGATTTTCTGTAACTCTTCCTGCTTTTTCTTCGCAGTCTCTTCGTTCACACGTTTCTTGTATTCCTCTATCGTCTCATAGGGATCCTTCTCTTTCCATTTGTTCATGCTTTTCTCAATAGACTCCTTGGCAAAAACATCGAAATAGGGAATCCCTTTGTATACGTCCTCGAACTTCTCTTCGCTTTTCTTCTTCTGGGCTACTAATCCTTCTGCCTCTTTCAAATAGGCGAGCACACGGGTATGCTTCGAGGCATCAGTCACGTCCATATACTCCTTCAGATAGATAATGGCATTCTCATAATCCTCCTTGTTGTAGGTACGTGCAGCGATGAAATACACCAACTCTGGATAGTAGTTGTCCTTACGCAAGTTTTTGCTCTGCATCTCCTTCATCATGGCGAGATCGACCGCCTCCTTGGCAAAAACCATAGCGAGAGAGTCCTGCCGTGCCTGTGAGTTATATCCCGCACCTGCTTTCAGAAAGGGATAGAGCGTTGCCAAGACGGCACATGACTTATCAAAACTCTCCACTCCACTAGGTGACGAGATAAGCACCTGTTTATAGTCACGAGCACACTCCAACGCCTTCAGGTAGATATCGCCCTTACTGATGGTGTCAATGCTACGCATCATAACAAACTGCTTGTAATTATTATCTGCCTGTGCGATGGATTGTCCGTGAGTTGCTGTCGTACAGACAAGAAGAATCATCACAACCCATAATGACTTGTGATGATTGAAGAGATATTTGATTGCTTTATCCATTTTTAGAATGCGTCAATAAATGTGCAATGCACGCTGATGCGACGGAACTTACTGCCTTCCTGCTCAGACACTTCTATATGATATTCGTAATCGCGCTTCATCTGCTCGAAAGTAGCAAGTTCTTTCTCAATATAGTGGTTTACACCAACGGCACGGGCAAATGCCAGTTGCTCGTTAGTTCCGATACCATCTTTCTTATTCAATGACACATTAGTCATCTCACTATTCTTGTAGACAGGCTCGCCATCGTATTCGCCATAGGCACCGTCATAAGCGAGGGCGCGGTTGATTGGTGAGGCGTCGGCAGTACCCTTGATAGCAATCTTCACGCGCTTGCCCTCAGCAATATATTTAGCGAAGTCGTTCTCAAAGGCTTTCCTCATAATCTTCAGCATCGACATGGCAGCACCCGACTCCTCGGTGTGGTAGTGTCCTGGCTTGAAATCGTCGCGAGCCGAGAACTCTTCCTCTACCTCATAAGAGAACTCCACAGAGTAGTTGATGATGTTCTTACCATCAGCATCCACCGCTGGGTCAGCATGGGTATTTACAGAGATATGCGTCTTGTCGGAAATGGTCTGCTCCTGCTTGGCGAGACTGATAATATCCTCTTTGATACTCTCCAAGGCAAGTTCCTCCATGTTGGTGGCACGGATAACGTCAATAGGCACAAAGTTAGCATCTTCTGACATGTAAGACAAAGACTTGCGCTCCTTGTTGTCGAAGATATAGGTTTGACCGTTCTCTGGATTGTAAACCTCGGCATAGACAATCTCAAACTTATCGTCAGGGTTCAAGCCATACTGGACATTGCGGAACTCCAGACGGGCACCATCGGCAAACTGTTTAACCTCGTCCAAGGGGACTTCAAGGAAGATGTCTGGCATGGTGCTGAAGGCAAGTGTCAGCATCTTGGTCTTGGTATTATAGTCACCCACCGACCACTCGCTATTGTCTAACACACCTACAGCCATCTTTGTAGCGATATCTCGTTCCAGCCCCATAGCCATCTCTCTGCGTGATGCCTCATTGACACGAGCATTGTATTCTTCCAAGGTCTCACCAGGCATCTGCTTCAACCATTGGTCGAGTTTCTCGTTTAGTTCACTGCTCATCATCTTATTATAATAAGGTGTAAGCCCGTCGACCACCTGATATACAAGTGCGTTATTAGTATTATAGATAAGAATATCGTTTTCGCTGTTATTGTTGAAAATACCACGAATGGCTGATGTGCCACCATCGGCATTGTCAATGAACTGGCGCTCGGTGGGATCCAATAGGTTAATTACGCAGATACGGGTAGGAGAATACAAAACATAAGCATATTTCCCGCTGTTGTTAGCCTGACATGCCAAAGCGCTACCGATATCATCGATGGTGCTCTTTACCGTGAAGGTCGCCGTGTCATAAACCGTCAGTTTTCCGTCTGCGGTAGCCACCAGCATCTTAGTGTTACTATCTGCAAAAGTAACATCATTGATACGACTATCTGTCTTGATGGTCGTACGAACAGTTTTTCGCTCCACATTCCAAATCTCCAATGTCTTGCCCTCAATGGCAGCGAGGAAGAAATTATTACCACTATAGACCATCTTCTGAGCGGCAACAGATGATTTCAATGTTGTCTCGATATTCTTTCCAGCACCATCAAATAGAAGAATTTGCTTGTCGTTAGTGGCTACTGCCAGACGGCGTGCATCAGCACTATAAGCAAGGGCGGTGATACTCTGGTTCTTCAGTTTGATTTTCTGGAGCGGGAGCATCTTCCAGTCTACCCTATACGTCTGAGCGAACTGTCGTCCGTTCTTGGGTCGTTCCAGACTGGCCACTGTACTGAATGACGGATTAATCTTAATATCCTTGATAGAGTCGCCCTCGAATATTTCCATGCCTCGGTTGTTATAGGCATGCTTTCCATTAAAATACAAGATAGCAAACGACGTGTTGTCATAACCCTGAGGGTAAATCTTCTGGGCTATTTTATGCACTTTCTTAACTTCCTTGGCGGGTTCCTGTGCCTGGTTAACGCCTTCATTTCCTGCCAAACAAAAATTTCCTGCAAGCAACGAGAGGGCTAAAAAAATAAAATGCTTTTTCATTGCAATTCACGATTAAAAGATTGTTTTTCTATAATAAAGATGTATTCTATCAAATGCAAATTTACAGAATAAGGACGAAACAACAAAATAATTTTTGATGAAATTGATGGAATATCAAAAAAAAAGCATACTTTTGCACGTAGTAAAAAATCTTCTATTGTTGCAGAGTATGAAAAAACTCTTTTTGTTGGTCGTTTTTTTGATGGCTTTATCGGCTTCAGCACAAGATGTCAGGACGGTGGTGGCAGAGTATGTCTATCATGTCCCTGAGAACATGTCGTTGGCTGAGGGCAAGAAAACAGCACTAGAGAATGCAAAGATACAGGCTATTGCCGATGCCTATGGCACGATTGTGTCGCAGACAAATACGACAAGGATGGCTAATCGTAACGGAGTCTCGTCAGTGGATTTCCTGTCGATAGGTGGAAGTGATGTGAAAGGCGAATGGATAGAGACCATCGGAGAACCAGAATATCAGATTAACTATGAGGGTGAACAACTGATTATCCAAGTCAAAGCGAAAGGAAGAATCCGTGAGTTAATCTCAAACGGAGTGGACTTCAATGCAAAAGTATTACGCAATGGTACGGGAGACGAGTTCGCATCAGAGAAATTCTATAATGGTGACAATTTCTTTGTCTCTTTCTCATCACCTGTAGCAGGCTATGTGGCTATTTATCTAGTGGATATTGGCAACGACGCCATCTGCCTCCTGCCGTATCAACGTCAACAAGAGGGAATCTATGCCGTCAAGGCAAATCAACGCTATGTGTTCTTCAGCACAGACGATGCTTCCCCTGTAGAAAAGCCCTTGGTAGACTTGTATAATCTGACTGCTCTCTATCCCGTGGAACAGAACCAGGTATATGTTGTATTCTCAACACAGCCCTTTGTGAAAGCCTCCGACAACTTGACGAGGGAACAGTTGCGCCAAATCAAAGGTGACGATTTCCAGAAATGGTTGGCTAAGTGCCGCAAGCGGGATGTGAATATGACGGTGAAAATGATTCCTATCGCTATCTGGAGATAGTCCTAAAAACTAATGGGGAAATTTTGGTTATTCGGTGAATAATTCCTAATTTTGCGCCCAGAATGAAAGAAAGTATCAGAGATTTTGAGATTATGGCTCCTGTGGGGTCACACGATTCATTGGCGGCAGCATTGAAAGCGGGGGCAGGATCGGTGTATTTTGGCGTGGAGCAACTGAACATGCGATCGCACTCAGCCAACCACTTCACCATCGAGGACCTAAGGGAAATTGCCGCTACCTGTGAGGAGCATGGCGTGAAGAGTTATCTCACGGTGAATACGATTATCTATGGGGAAGACATCGAACTGATGCATCAGATTATCGATGCTGCCGTCGAGGCACATATCTCCGCTGTCATCGCCTGCGACATCGCCGTGATGACGTATTGCCGACAGAGAGGGATGGAGGTACACCTCTCTACCCAATTGAATATCTCGAATATTGAGGCTTTAAAGTTCTACGCCCAGTTTGCCGACGTGGTAGTCCTTGCCCGTGAGTTGAACCTTGATCAGGTCGTCGAGATCTATCAGCAGATAGAGGAGCAGCATATCTGTGGACCCTCTGGTGAGCAGATCCGTATCGAGATGTTCTGTCATGGTGCTCTCTGTATGGCTGTGAGCGGCAAGTGCTACATGAGTCTCGATAACACAGGACGCTCTGCCAACCGTGGAGAGTGCATGCAGATTTGTCGTCGCTCCTACATCGTAACGGATCGAGAGACAGGAACAGAATTAGAGATAGACAATAAGTATATTATGAGTCCTAAAGACCTGAAGACCATCCGTTTCATCGATCGAATGATGAAGAGTGGTGTGAGAGTCTTCAAGATTGAGGGACGAGCCCGAGGTCCAGAATATGTGCTGACCGTGGTGCAATGCTACAAGGAAGCAATACAGGCGGTACTAGACCACACGTTTACAGAAGAGAAGAAAGACGCATGGGACGAACGCCTTGCTACTGTCTTCAACCGTGGCTTCTGGGATGGCTACTACCAAGGGCAACGCCTAGGAGAGTGGAACAAGCATTATGGATCGTGCGCCACAGAACGCAAGCAATATGTGGGAAAAGGAGTGAAATACTTCTCTAAACTTGGTGTTGCAGAATTCACCTGTGAGGCTTGTGAGTTCTCTGTGGGTGACAAGATGCTTATTACGGGTCCCACAACAGGTGCGCTTTACGTCACCGTTGATGAGATTCATGATGATGTGCAAGCCGTGCAGACCGCACAGAAAGGCACACGGGTCAGTATCAAAGTACCAGAGAAGGTGCGCCCAAGCGATAAGTTATTCAAGATAATAAAAATAGAAAACGATGGCGACAATTAATGAGATACAAGACGAGATCATCGAGGAGTTTGCTGGTTTTGACGACTGGATGGACAAATATCAGTTGCTGATAGACTTAGGTAACGAGCAGGAGCCTCTAGATGAGAAATACAAGATAGAGAGCAACCTGATAGACGGTTGTCAGAGCAGGGTATGGCTGCAAGCCGACTATCATGACGGCATCATCGACTTCACGGCAGAGAGTGATGCCTTAATCGTGAAAGGTATCGTGGCACTGCTAATCCGTGTGCTTAGCGGGCATACCCCACAGGAGATTCTGGATGCGGACCTTTACTTCATTGAGCAGATTGGTTTGAAGGAGCATCTATCGCCTACGCGCAGCAATGGACTGCTTGCCATGGTGAAGCAGATGCGGATGTATGCCCTCGCCTTCAAGACAAAAGAGGGTCTTTAAGGACACTCGTAACTATCGAGTTTCTTCAGGTAATAGTCTCTGAAGTCACTCCACCGGTAATAAGGGGCAATGTTGGACGCTATGGGCAGCGTTGCCTCTTTCTCGTTGAGTAATATTTTGAAGAGGACATCTTTATCGGAAGGATCTGTGCGATAGAAAATAAATTGTAGGTTTGCAGCCATGGGAAAGGCACGATAAGAAATCCAACCTTTTGGTTCTATTTCCTCTAAATCCATCGTCTGGAAACCATAGCCGTCAAGATCCATCAGACAAGTCAGTGGTAGGACCATCGTGTCATGTCCATAACGTAAAGTGGCTCCAGGTTTCTCCAGCATGATGCAACTGTCTGCCTCCTCGATGATACGCCTCAACAGATTACGTTGAGTGTAAGGCTCTTTCCCGCCATTCAACAACGAGGGACCGTAGTTAATATACCACCAGGCGTTCTCCTTCTGCCAGATACGATAAAGTTCCTCGGCAGTAAAGAGGTCTATCAGATGGAGGCTATCGGCAAGGTGGGTATTCTGTTGGATAGAGGCAACCTTAAAGAGATAGTAATTCAAGGTTCCGTCATCCACATATTGGCGTACGTATGCGCTATCGTTGAAAAGGCATCCCATCAGTCGCTCATTATGTTCTCGCTTTTGCGTAAAAGCCATATATGCCTGTTGGGCGGCATAGGTCATCATACTATCACGCAACTGCTTGTCCTGATAATTCATATACCACATGTCATGTTGAGAGGCATCCATCCGAATCTGTAGTTCCGGATTGAGCGCTGCCATCTGTTGGATTGCCGCTCCCATAGAAAGGATACATCGTATCTTTGTCGTACTACGGACATCCACATTCGCTGTCCCCTCAAACACCTCAGGGAAATGCTCCATCATACGACGGATGATATGCTGATGTTGCTGATGCCCTAATGCTGTCAGTTCTCCAAAACGCCCCTGCACATCCTCTCTGGCGATAAGTAGTTGGCGCAACGCATCCTTCCCCAATGGTGTCAATTTCCCCATCGTGTCAGCCTTGCTGAGGATATCCACAGGAATATTATAGGCTTTCACCTGACTCAGATAGCGGGAGCCATGTCGCCCGTAATGGCTGATATAGAAAGGGTGTTTCCCCTCAGGAGCCTTAGTATATTGATAGGTCTCACTATCTGGATAGATGCAATAGTTATTGGCGGCAAGGTGTGGATTCCTCGCAATCTCCTCAAAGACGTCCTGTGCATAGGACGCATTGATCAGGCAGGAGAGGATTATGATAACTATTGAACGCGACATAAGTTAATACTAGTTACTTTTTTCGTAATTCTCTATCTTATCCAGATAATATTGGCGTACATCGCGCCATTTATAATAGGGTGCCGTCTCACTCTTAATAGGAAGGGTCGCCTCCTCCTCGTTCAGTAACACCTTGACAAGGACATCCCTATCGGAAGGACTCTCGCGATAGAAGACAAACTGCAGGTTTGAGGCCATGGGGAATACCAGACACGCCCACCAGCCGTGCTCCTCCAGTTCCTCCAAGTCGTAAGTCTGATAACCAAAATGATTCAGTTCCAACAGACAGGTCAATGGCAACAGTATCGTCTCATGTCCAAAACGTAACTGTACACCAGGTTTCCTCAATTGCAGACAACTGTCAGCCTCTTCTATGATACGCCTCAACAGATAACGCTGGGTGAAAGGCTGTTTTCCGCCATTTAGCAACGAGGGACCATACATAAAATACCACCATGCATTCTCTTTCTGCCAGAACTGGTGGATATCCTCATAGGAAAACAGATCAAGGAAGTCAACGAGGTTGCCCATTCTCGTGTTCTGCTGAATCAACGCAGACTTTAAAAGGTAGTAGTTCAACCACACCTCGTCTACCTGTTCTTTCACATAGACAGAGTCGTTAAACAACAACGCCATCAGTCGAGGATTATGCTCCCGATTACTGCAATAGGCATCATACACCTTTTTCGTGGCAGGAGTCATCATACTGTCTCTCAAGTTCTTGTCCTGATGGTTCAAATACCACATGTCATGCGTCGAGGCATCCATGCGAACTTGCAACTTGGGATTCCTTGACACCATTCCCTGGATAGCAGATCCCATGGAGAGTATGCAGCGGTTGACAGTCGTACTTTTGGCATCGATATGTGCTTTCCCCTCAAAGACATCAGGAAAACGTATCATCATTCGACGAGCGATACCTCGGTGCTGCTGCTTGCCTAAGTCTGTGAGGTCTCCCCATCGTCCCTCGCAGTCCTGCAGGATCTGCTCCAACTGGCTTTTCACATTCTTTCCCATAGGAGTTAGTTTTCCTAGAGAGTCTGCTTTCTGCAGCATTTTATAGGGGATATCATAGCCCTTGCGGTTGCTCAGATAACGAGAGCCATGTCGACCGTAATGACTGATATAGAAAGGGCGCTTACCTATAGGTGGAGGCGTCTGCTTGATTAGCAGCGTGTCAGGATAGATGCAATAGTTACTTGCAGAGAAGCGGCGGTCCTTACTGATTCGCTCGAAAGCCAGTCGAGACTGCGCATACCCTCCCGTTGCCATACCAGCAAGCATGACTACTATAAGCAACAGGGCGTATCTCACTTCAATCTTGGTAGGCATCGAGTTTCTTTAGATAATAGTCACGTACATCACTCCATTTATAATAGGGCTCCTCCTTTGTCTTCACGGGCAATGTCACCTCATTCTCATTCAGCAACACTTTCACCAGGACGTCCTTGTCTTGCGGATTGCTTCTATAGAAAATGAACTGGATATTGGCTGCCATGGGGAATATTCTGAAATTCACCCAGCCTTTACGCTCTAACGACTCTAGGTTATCGGTCTGAAGACCATAGCCGTTGAGTTCCAAGAGACAGGTCAGAGGCAGTACCATCGTCTCATGCCCATAACGAAGGGTAGCACCAGGATGTTCCTGTTGCAGACAACTATCGGCCTCCTCTATGATACGCCGTAGCAAGTTACGCTGGCTATAGGGCTGGGTAGCACCGTTGGGGGTATAGAAACCATAATTAATATACCATGCGATATTACTCACCTTCCAATAGTCATATACCTCCTCGTCAGAGAATAGGTCATAGAGAGTCAACTTCTTGCGCGACTCCGTGTTCTGGACATTTGACGCCAAGTCAAAGAGCCCTCTTGCCAATTGTCGGGCATCTACCTGTTCACGGACATAGTCCATATCATTGAACAGTTTCGCCATTAAGGATTGGCTATGGTCGTATTTCTTAGCATACGACTCTAGCCTCGCCTTGATAACGGTATCCATCTTCTGGTCGTTCAGTTTCTTGTCATGGAGATTCATGTAATACATGTCATGATAAGAGGCGTCATGACGGACATGTAGACTGGGATTCAGCATCATCAGTTGCATCAAGGCATTCTCCATAGAGAGAATGCAACGGATCACCACCGTGCTCTTGGCATCAAGGTAGACATTACCCGCAAAGACCTCTGGGAAACGCTCATACATCCGTTTGGCGATCTCCCTGTGCTGCTTGGCTCCTAACGGAGTGAGTTCACCCCAACGGGAGTCTGCCTCATCACTTAATATACCCACCCGTCGCAACACATCTTGCCCCAGTGGAGTGAGTTTCCCTAGCGAGTCTGCTTTAGCAAGTGTGTGATAAGGAACGGTATATGCCTTTTTCTCTATCAAAAAGCGAGAGCCATGACGACCATAATGGCTAATATAAAAGGGAGTCTTCCCACCAGGGGCAGGAGTCAATTGTGACTGCTTAGGACCCGGATAGGCAAGATGGTTGGATGCCGAGTTATGAATATCTTTCAGTATTTCCTCTTGCGCGGTCTGTGCGTAGAGCCCCGCAGAGACACATAAAAGAGTAATCGTTATTATTAGTTGCCTCATGAGTAATTTATGCCTTACAATCTGCAAAGATAAGCAATTTTTTTGACATTCGTGCGAAAAGAGAAGAAAATTCCATTTTCTATTTGGTTTTCTTCTCACTTATTCGTACCTTTGATACTTCGTCTCGAAAGTACTCTCGCTCAAGAAAACTCAAATAATATTTGGTTTTCTTCTCACTTATTCGTACCTTTGCCATTGGAACAAAAAGAAAGAATGATGGCAAAGTATCAGCAATGGCAAGATGATGACTGGCTCCTTGTGATGCAACTGTATCTCATGAGACCTGTAGGGGTGAAACCAATGTATAGCAAAGCAATGGTCGATCTTAGCATGGAACTGCATATTGCCCCACAGATTTTGTTTAACAAGATGTGTGAGATTGCCAATCTGGAGACTCCACGCATCGAGCGCATCTGGCAGGAATACGGTAAGAACCCACGCAGGCTGAAACGCGCGGTGGGGCTGCTACGCCAGATGAAAGGCTTTGGCAGCAATGACCTGTTTTATGAAGGTGTGGACATACAAGAGACCTTTGAGGGCGATTTCCGTCCAGTCAGTGACAATAGTCCTATTACCCCTGTTATGTTGATTCTGATACTCGACCTGTATTTCCGCCTGACCCCTATTACCATGGTGCCGGAGACTCCAGAGATACAGCAACTGAGCCGATTGATAAAGATTCCCGCCCGCGAGATAGCCGATATCATGGATATCTTCCAGCACTGCGACCCCTACCTCCATCGCAAGGATGTGATGTTCAGTCCTCTCTTCCCTGCCTGCCAGACGATATGGCAGCGATACGGCAATAGTGATACGGAGCAACTTGCCTCCTATGCCAATCAGTTAAAAGAATACTTCAAATAATTGTCGTAATCCTAGATTATTTTGTAATTTTGCAGTCGGTATGGCGCAGGAACAGATACAAGAACAGCAACAGACCCTGGCGTTGAAACAGACACAGAGTATTACGCAGCAACAGTTGTTGCAGGCGCAACTCATAGAACTGCCCATTACCCAACTGCTGGAGCGTGTCAATGCCGAAATGGACGACAACCCCGCACTGGAGCAGAAGGCGGAGGACCCCGACTACTCTGAATACCCCGATTACTCCGAGAATTCCGAGACCTCTGACAACACCAATGACTTCGAGCAGGAGGAACGCCAGTCGGCGCTGGATGCCGCGTTGGAGAGTATCGGCAGAGACGATGAGGAACTACCTGTTTACCAAGGCGGACAGGCATACCATGAGGAACGCGAGGAGATGGTCTATGGCGAGAGTCTGTCGTTCTACGACCAGTTGAAAGAGCAGATGGGAGTCCTTGAGATGGATGACCGCCAACGAGATATCATGGAATATCTTATAGGGTCACTGGATGAGGACGGATTGCTTCGTAAGTCACTCGACAGTATCAGTGATGAACTTGCCATCTACCATGCAGTCGATGCCACCCCACAAGAGATAGAACAGGTGCTACGGCGCTTACAAGAGTTTGACCCCGCAGGTATTGGAGGCCGCTCCTTACAGGAATGCCTGTTACTGCAAATCCACCGACGGGAGCCCTCTCATCTTCGTAGTCTGATGGAGCGGGTTGTCGAAGACTTCTTCGAGGCTTTTACCAAAAAGCACTGGCAGAAGATCCAGCAGTCACTACAACTGAACGACTTGCAGACAGAGACACTGATGGGAGAGTTACGGAAACTCAACCCCAAACCAGGCGCTTCCTTGGGAGAAACGATGGGACGCTCCCTACAACAGATTACTCCCGATTTCATCATCGACACGCAAGACGATGGAACCGTCACTTTCCAGTTGAACACCTCAGAGTTACCGGAACTTCATGTCTCACAGTCATTTACGGATACCCTTCGTGAATATCAGGACAACAAAGAGAATATGAGCCGCCAGATGAAGGAGGCATTGCTCTATACCAAGAAGAAGGTGGATGCCGCCCAAGGGTTTATCGAGGCGATACGGGTGCGTCGGCAGACTCTCACTACTACGATGAGAGCCATCATCCAGTGGCAACATCGATATTTTGAGGAAGGCGACGAGTCTTTGCTACGCCCTATGATCCTGAGGGATATCGCAGAGAAAACAGGACTTGACCTCAGCACCATCTCACGTGTCAGCAACTCAAAATACGCACAAACTCGTTGGGGCACTTTTCCCCTGCGCCATTTCTTTAGTGACAGTTATGTCACAGCGGCAGGTGAGGAACTCTCCACCAGAGAGATCAAGTCTACCCTGCAGGATATCATCCATACGGAAGACAAACAGCATCCGCTCAGTGATGAGGCGCTGGGAAAACTGCTCGCAGAGAAAGGCTACCCCATCGCCCGACGTACCGTGGCGAAATATCGTGAACAATTAGGAATACCCATCGCAAGATTAAGGAAATGAAGCAACGACAACAGATGATATTGGCAGCACGGGTGATTAGCATGCTCTTCACTCCCTTCTATCTCCCTATCATTGGGTTGATAACGCTATTTACCTTCAGTTATATGAGCATCTTCCCTTGGGCGTATAAGTTACAGGTACTCATCATGGTCTACTTCTTTACCATCCTGTTGCCTTCTGTGATGATTCATCTCTATCGACGCTATCAAGGGTGGACACTCATAGAACTCGGACAAAGGGAGCGTCGTATGGTGCCATATATCCTCTCTATCGTCTGCTATTTTACCTGTATCTATGTGATGACGCGGTTGCACTTGCCGCATTTCATCATCTCCATCGTCATAGCGGCGCTGATGGTCCAGATTATCTGTGCGCTTATCAATGTCTGGTGGAAAATATCTACCCATACGGCAGCCATTGGAGGAGTGGGTGGAGCCTTGTTCGCCTTCGCTGAGTATCTGGGCTTTAATCCTGTCTGGTGGCTGTGTGTCATCTTTTTGGTGGCGGGTGTCTTAGGCTCTTGCCGGATGGTGCTTCGCCAGCACACCCTGTCGCAAGTCATTGGGGGCTTCTGGATAGGCTTTGCCTGTGCCGCCCTCGCCATCCTCTTCTTGTAGTCATGTTGAAATATCGAAATAACAAAAGAATATGAATCCAATTGTCAGTATTATCATGGGCAGTACGAGTGACCTGCCTGTTATGGAGAAAGCCTGTAAACTCTTAGACGAGATGCAGGTACCTTTTGAAGTCAATGCCCTCTCGGCACATCGTACGCCAGAGGCTGTCGAGGAGTTTGCCCGCAACGCCAAAGGGCGTGGCATCCGCGTGATTATCGCCGCAGCAGGAATGGCGGCAGCCCTGCCTGGTGTGATAGCAGCCTCTACCACCCTGCCTGTCATCGGTGTTCCTATCAAGGGAATGCTCGATGGTCTTGACGCCATGCTCTCAATCATCCAGATGCCTCCAGGCATCCCTGTCGCCACCGTGGGAGTGAATGGTGCCCAAAACGCAGCCATCCTCGCTGTGGAGATGCTTGCGCTCTCCGATGAGGCTATCGCACAGCGCCTTAGTGACTATAAGAGTGGGCTCAAGGCGAAGATAGAGAAGGCAAACAAAGAACTCGCCGAAGTAAAATTCCAGTATAAGACCAACTAAATGAATTACCAAAGAAGAATCTCGTCCGTCACCCATGTCGGCAATATCACCATCGGTGGCGACAGTCCTATCCGCATCCAGTCGATGGGAACAGTGGACACCAACAATACCGAAGGATGTGTGGCACAGGCAAAACGCATCATCGATGCTGGTGGCGAACTGGTACGATTCACTACTCAAGGCACTCGTGAGGCGGAGAACATGAAGAACATCTCGGCTCGTCTGAAAGCAGACGGCTACACCACCCCCTTGGTGGCTGACGTGCATTTCACTGCACATGTCGCAGATGTTGCCGCCCAGTATTGTGAGAAGGTGCGTATCAACCCTGGCAACTATGTCGACCCAGGACGTGTCTTCAAGCATCTGGAATATACCGACGAGGAATATGCTGAGGAGTTGAAGAAGATAGAAAACAAACTCGTGCCTTTCCTGAATATCTGTAAGGAGCATCATACCGCCATCCGCATCGGAGTGAATCACGGTTCCCTCAGCGACCGTATCATGTCGCGCTATGGCGACACGCCGGAAGGTATCGTGGAGAGTTGTATGGAGTTCCTGCGAATCTGCAAGCGGGAGGACTTCAACGACATCGTCATCTCTATCAAGGCGAGCAATACCGTCGTCATGGTTACCACCGTTCGTCTGTTGGTCAAGACAATGGACAAAGAGGATATGCACTATCCGCTACACCTAGGGGTGACGGAAGCCGGCGAGGGTGAGGATGGTAGGATCAAGAGTGCCGTAGGCATCGGAGCCTTATTGACAGAAGGCATTGGCGACACCATCCGTGTGTCTTTGAGTGAGGAACCCGAATATGAGATTCCCGTGGCACGCCAATTAGTCGATTCCATCGAAGAATGTGCCCGCCTGCGCACTGAGGCAGAGGCTTCTATCAAGGACGACACTATCACGCTTTCCCTCGATGAGCCAGATTGGGAAACCTTCCAACTGAAAGCCGCCATGGCTGTCGGCGCCCTGCTCATTGACCGTAAGGCGACCAAATTAGTCATTAATTCTAGTTCTTTTAAAGATCCTAGATTGACTAGTCTTGCAGATGCTATTCTGCAGGCGGCAAGAATCAAATTCACCAAGACGGAGTATATCTCCTGTCCTGGGTGTGGTAGAACGCTGTATAACCTCCAAGAGACGATCGCCCGGATCAAGGCAGCCACCAGTCACCTGGTAGGTTTGAAAATCGGCATCATGGGCTGTATCGTCAACGGACCTGGCGAGATGGCTGATGCTGACTACGGCTATGTAGGAGCGGGCAGAGGCAAGATCAGCCTCTACAAGCAGAAAGTCTGTGTAGAAAAGAATATCCCGGAGGAAGAAGCCGTGGAGAAACTCCTTGAATTGATTAATAACGACCAGAAGTAGTTTTATTCTGCTTGCAGCCGTTCTGCCATTGCCCTGCCTAACGCTTCACACTGGGCTTTGGTCTCTGGAGTTAGACTCTGTTTGATCTCTACTGGCTCACCCACGGGCTCATAGTGCAATTTCTCCTCATTCCATCGGGAAATCTCGCTCACTGCCTTGGAAGCCCAGCCATAGGAGCCGAACCATCCCAAGAGGTGGTTCTTGATGTCCTTGCCCGCCAATTCAGAGAGCAGCACGTCCATCTCATGATAGAGGGCGGTGTTATAGGTGGGAGCACCAACGATCAGCCCCTTATAACGGAACACATCACGGATGATATAGGAGTGGTGAGTCTTGGAGACATTATACATCACGATGTTTTTCACACCAGCCTCCGAGGCAGCACGTGCGATGACCTCTGCGGCACGCTCGGTATTGCCATACATCGTACCGTAGCAGATGACAAGTCCTGGCTCTGTCTCGTATTTCGACATGCGGTCATACTCGGCGATCACCTTATCAATATACTGATGCCATACAGGACCATGGGTAGCGCAGATGTAATCGAGTTTTACGTCAGCGAGTTTCTTAAGGGCATTCTGTACGGGTGTACCATACTTACCCACGATATTCGAGTAGTAGCGCACCATCTCCAACCAGAAAGTGTCACAATTGATCTGCTCATCGATGACACCACCGTTCAAAGCGCCGAAACAGCCAAAGGCGTCGCCACTAAATAAAACATTAGCCCATAAAGTCACCATCGTCTCAGGCCAATGGACCATCGGTGTCAACACGAAGTTAAGTGTATGGCTTCCTAACTCGATGGAATCGCCGTTTTTCACTTCTATTGTTCCATCAGCGATACCATAGAAGCCTTCCATCATCTGGAAAGTCTTCTTGTTGCCAATGATCTGGATATTCGGATAGTATTTCTTGATGAGGGCGATAGATCCGCTATGGTCAGGCTCCATATGGTTGATGACCAGATAGTCGACAGGGCGCTCCCCAATCACCTCGTGGATATGCTCGATGAATTGGGTAAAAAAGTCTACTTCTACAGTATCTATCAGGCACACTTTCTCGTCGTCAATCAGATACGAGTTATAACTCACGCCATTGGGCAGCGGCCAGAGTCCCTCAAAGAGCGACTTGTTGCGGTCGTTGACACCCACGTAATAGATTTTGTTAGTAATCTCTTGCATAGTAATATTTATTAATCTTTAATGTTTAATCTTTAACGTTTAATCATTCTTCCATTGCTGCTAATGCCGCTTCCAGTTCCTGCCTCTTCTGGGCTCCAAACTCCGCAGACACGCTGTTGTTAATGCTTTGGCAGCACTCGGCAGAGAACTGCAAGGCACTCTGGATGACGCCATCCCATTGCGTCTCGCTCAGTCCCTGCTCTATCTCCTGACGGGTGATACCGTTCTTGATCATGCCATAGATGAAGCCCGCGTTGAAGTTATCGCCAGCCCCTATCGTGCTGACCGTCTCGCCTTGTATCACAGGGTACTGCTTTTGGAAACTGCCTTCCGCTCTTAGTTCCACAGGCTCAGCGGCACGTGTGAAAATAAACTTCTTGGTATAGAAAGAGATCTGGGAGCGATAGACGGCATCGGGGTCGCTCTTCTTAAAGAGGATCTCAAAATCCTCTGACGAGCCACGCACGATATCGGCAAGTTCCAGGTTCTCCAGCAGGTTGGGGGTAATCTTCATGACCTCATTCTTATGGGAGGCACGGAAATTAACGTCATAATAGAGGATGGCGCCATGCTGGCGGGCATAGTCCAAGAAGGCATAGACCTGAGGACGGATGACGGGGTTCAAAGCGAAAAAACTGCCAAAAAGGACGATGTCATCGGGCTGTATGTCGGGATAGACATATTCTATACGGTCGTTGGGATGGTCTTTGTAGAAGATATACTCCGCATCATTCCTCTCATTCAGGAACGCCAGCGACAGGGGAGTCTTTGACTCGGGATAGACATTGATATGGGAGGCATCCACGCCATTCTTCTCCAGGAAGTGGATGATATTCTGCCCCACACGGTCGTTGCCTGTCTCACTGATCATACTAGAAGGCACCCCTGCCCTACCTAACGACACGACGGCATTAAACGTGCTGCCTCCAGGAACAGCGCTGATGGGCTGCTCGTTGCGGAAAATGATGTCCAGTACGGTCTCTCCTATTCCTATTACTTTACGCATAAAATGTATAATTTCCTGCAAAGATACAACTATTTTTCAAAAATCCGCCATCTTTCCTTTTATTTCATTACCTTTGCATCAGAAATGACACATTATAATATTCATACGCTGCCCAACGGCTTACGAGTCATCCATCTCCCCTCCGACTCGCCAGTCATCTATTGTGGCATTGGTATCAAAGTGGGGTCGCGCCATGAGCAACAAGGCGAGGAGGGCTTAGCGCATTTCTGTGAGCACGTCACCTTCAAGGGCACCCGCCGCCGTTCCGCACTCCAGATCCTAAACAGTCTGGAGAGTGTAGGTGGTGATCTGAATGCCTTCACGAATAAGGAGGACACCATCTTCTATGCGGCAATCCTCAAGGAGCACCTTCCACGTGCTGTCGACCTCCTGACGGATATCGTCTTCAACAGCACGTACCCCGATCAGGAAATAGCCCATGAGGTGGATGTCATCTGTGATGAGATCGAGAGTTATAACGACTCACCAGCCGAACTCATCTATGACGAGTTTGAGAACAAACTCTTCCAAGGGCACCCCCTGGGGCACCATATTTTAGGAACTCGTGAGCGGGTGAAATCATTCACCTCTGAGGATGCCCGCCGTTTTACCCAGCGCTACTATCGTCCTGACAATGCTATCTTCTTCGCCTATGGCAATCTGAACTTCCTGCAACTCGTCAGGAAACTGGAGAGTGCGGGGGTGCGGAGGTACGAAGATGCGAGGGAGCGAGAAATGCCCAAGTACAACCCGTCGCCTTCGAGCCTCAGTCTCCCATCGCCCTCTCATCATCAGTCGCACGTCATGTTGGGTTGCAAGACTTATGCCTTCAACGACCCACGGCGCATGCCCCTCTACCTCTTAAACAATATCCTAGGAGGTCCTGGGATGAATGCCCGTCTGAACCTCTCGCTGCGAGAGCGTCACGGACTGGTATACACCATCGAGAGTTCGATGGCAAGTTATAGTGATACAGGTTGCTGGTCGGTCTATTTTGGATGTGACCATCATGATGTGAAACGCTGTCTGCGACTGGTCAATAGGGAACTCGACCGTATGATGCAGCACCCGTTATCGGAACGTCAGTTACTCGCTGCGAAACGACAACTGAAGGGACAGATTGCCATCGCCTGTGACAACAGGGAACAGTTTGCCCTCGATTTTGCCAAGAGTTTCCTGCATTATGACAAGGAGCGAGACATCGACTACCTCTTCCAACAGATTGACGCCATCACCGCCCTACAGTTGCAAGGGGTAGCCCAAGAATGTTTCGACCCCCAACGGCTCACTACCTTGATGATACAATAGGGAGCCTAATTGCCTTTTGTGATACCACCCACGACATCATCGTTCTCAATGGTGCGCTCTGCTTTCTTGACGGATGCCTTGAGGGAGCCGAAGCGGTAACTGACAGAGATGGCAAACTGCCTGCCACGGTTATAGGACGTGCTAAGGTCACGGAAGTCGCCGTTGACGGCTTCGTTACAGTATTTGGTATAGTGGTCGAAGGGGTCGTCGGTCATGAGCCGTACCGTCAGGCGGTCGTCTTTCAGGAACGAGCGTTGCAGCGAGGCGTAATAACCATACCACGAGTGCTGCATATAATAGACATTGGAGGGGTTGTGTCCTATCTTACCATACGCGCTGAGCGACAGTTGCAGTCGCCATGGCAGTTTCTGTGTGAGGTTGACATAGTAGTTGTCAGACCATCCGAAGGTACGATAGCCGAGATTGGGATTCTCATAGTGCTCATAGCGTGCCGTATTGTTGAAGACAAGGGTCGTGGTCTCGAAAGGCCGCCATTGCACATACTGCTCGAAGGTGGCACGTCGGTAACGCTGGATATTGTCGTAGGTCAAGTAGCGTACATCACCATCTGCTGTCTGGACAGAGGCAATACCACCATTACTGAACTGATAGCCTGGAGCCAGTTGAAGGGTTAATCGCTTGCCCACAAACATATAGATGAGGTTGACACGCTGGGAGTGGGAACTGACCAACTCCGGGTTACCGCTTTGTATGATAGTCGGTGAGACGATAACGGCAGGATTCAAGTAGGAGATACCAGGACGGTTGATGCTGGTGGTGTAGTTCAGTTTCAGCGACTGCGCATCGGTTATCTGGTATTTCAGACTCGCCTGCGGTACCCAGTCGCTCAACCGGTGTCGGAACGTCTCACCACTACCATCTGGATAACAGCCTTTCATAAAACTATACTCATAGCGCAGTCCCGCACGAGCCGACCATTTATCCTTGTTATAGATATAGTCCGCATAGCCAGCCATGACACGGGTGGTATGCTCAAACTCACTGTTGGTCTCTGGCAGCACATCGCCATAACTTTGGGTGTTATGGCTGTTGTTATGACGGTCGATATACTTGGCTCCCAACTCTAGTTGATGTCCCTTGCCCAGAGGGCGCAACCAGTCGATCTGGAAGGTATGCTCCGTAAACCGCTCCCGCTCCTTCTGGAGTGAGTTCGTGTAAGGGAAGGGGGCGTCCATGAGGTCGGTATACTCATTCTCCTGATCCGTATGTTGACGCGTCAGGGCGAGCATGTAAGAGAGTGTAAACAACTCGCCCTCTCGACGCGTCTTATGCTCGAAGTCCAGTCGTCCGTTCCATGACTGATGACTGTAACCCGGCATCCAATAGTGGTTGTTATAACGATAGAGGGATCCCCTCCCATCCTCCCCTGTCGAGGGGAGAAGTTCTGTGGTTCCATCACCCTGTACGTTCAGTTTATAGAAATAGCCGCCAAACGAGGCAGACAGCAGGTTGAGGGAATCGATATCATAACTGGCATTGATATCCCCGAAATGGATGCTGCCAGGGTTAGTCCCTTCTGAGTGGGTAAGCAGTCGATTACCAGTCTGGAGAAAGGTTCGCTCCACGTCATTGCTACTTTCCGTCTCGCGTCTCGACATGCCTCCATAGCCATAGTTGGCTGATAGCAATAACTTGCCCACCTGTCCTGTCAAGGAGGTGTAGAGGTTAGGGTGATTCAAGGAATTGTAATAGAGGTTGACGACTCCAGTCACACCATCGAACTTCGAGCCATCCACCATCACGATATTCAGGATAGCGTCTACCCCCTCGGCATCCTCACGGGCACCAGGGTCAGTGATGACCTCTATACGCTTCACCATCGAGGCAGGCATCGACTTGAATATCTCCTTGGCGTTCTTCGACAGGTTGGGGTCGTAGTGTCCGTTCTTATAGATTTTGAAGTTGCTGTTTCCCTTTACCTTGATGTTATCATCGCCGTCGACCGTCACCATCGGCACCTTGCGGAGCATGTCCATCACCGTCTGTGTCTTCGACTCCTCGTCGGCCTGCACATCATAGCCGATACGGTCAATCTCCTGTTTGATGAGTTGCCGTTGTGCCTTCACCTCGATACCCTCCAGTTCCTGGTCCCAGGTAATGGAGTCGTTCTCCACTCTCAGACTGTCGGTCTGAGCCATAACAGTCCCTGCTTTCACTGCCATTAGGAGTGAAAGGCATACTAATTTGCCATATTTCATATCTTCTTATTTCTTGAGTCGTTCGACGCTCATGTCGAATAACTGCTGGATAAACTCATCTTTTGTTTTCTTCTTCAGTTTCAGGATCTCTGTCGCCACCATGTTCTTCTCCACGTCCTCCAACGACTGGGCATCCTTACAAAGTCGGTAGATTTCCGTAGCATAACTATTTGCCGCATTGCCGTCAGGGTTTTTCAGGAAGTGGTTCTTGTAGGTATTGAACTCCGTGAGCCATATCTCCGAACTTTTCTCATTCATATTGAAACTGAAACCATTGCCCAAACCCTCAAGTACCTGCATCGTATTGCCATTGATACTAATCGTTCGCCTCTGTGTGGTCTTGCCTTGTCGAAATTTCAGTGTCGTCGCATAGGTCTTGACGATACGCCCTCTTATCTTATTGCCGTCCTCCGCCCACTCCAAGGCATAAGCATAACGGTGCTGGCGCAGTGAGTCGTTGGGATCGAGGAAACAGGCGTAAATCCATTTCGAGCCTTTTATCAGTCCGATGGCAACACCTCCTTTATTATTGTCGCCCACGGCAAGTGAGACGAAATCCTCGCTATTGCCTTTCGACCCTGTACTGACACTATAGGCATTAGCCTCGTCCTGATCGAAGGCTTTCCTGATGTCATTTATCAGTCGCTTATCCCGATTATCTGTGAGTTCAAAATCGTAGGTGTCTTCCAATCCTTCCATCCTTCCTGAGTCAGGATCCTTCTCCATACTGTGTCTTGAACTTACTTCTTTGATGTTACTCTTCCTCAAGGCATCGAAAGCCTGTTGGATGTGTTGCTGTGCAAGGACTGCCGAGGGCAGTAGCATCAGCAAACCTGCGATAAGGATGTTTTTACTCTTCATATGCGAAATATTCTTCTGGTTCATCAACATAAATAATCGTTCCGTCTTCCAACATCACAGGCACAAAACCTGCTGCTGTCAACTGCACACGAGTAATCTCCTGTCGTGCCTGCTCTATCTGTTGCTTGACAGCCTGTTGCTCTTGCTCCACCTCCGCCATCAGCGTATATGCCTTGTCGTAATCGTGGATGGTTGGCTCAGGCTTGCGGATGCGTGGTCGCCTTGGTTTGACAGGCTGCTGCCTCTGTAAGGCTGTGGTGTCGGGTAAAGGTTGCTCGTTGGGTGCCTCCGGACGTAACACCGTGGTTGTGTCAGCCTTTGCAGTCAGGGTGGGATTCTGCTGGGCAGGTTGCCATAACATGGCAACAGACAGGACAGCCGTTCCTACTACGGCGGCAGCGGCACTCCAGCCCAGCCAGCGTCTCTTTGCCTTCTTAGGTCTCATGCCCTCTATCTCCGCAAACAACAGGCGATATTCCTTCCATTCCTCAGGCACGTTACCTTGAGTGAAGTACTGGTTAAGGACGTCCTCCTCCTCCAGTGTCGTCGTGCCGTCCATAAACTTGGTCAGCAGACTTTGGATATATTCCTTGGTGTATTGTCTCATATCTGATATCTCTTTTTGATGTCTTCTAATAATGCCTTTCTTGCTCTTGCCAGCAGGGTACTGACGGACGACACCTTGATGTCCAGCAAGCGGGCTATCTCCTCATGGCTGCGCCGTTCCACCTGTCGCATATATAATAAGGTACGTTGTGTGGTGGGCAGTTGCCCCAGTTTCTTTGTCAGCCATTCCTCATTCTCTTTTGTTTCCAGCAGTTCCTGAGGACTCTCTGTCAACAGTGTCACGGTCTCCTCTTTCAGGGGTTCCATCGACCGTCGTCGTTGGTGGTTTCTTACCAGATGTCGTGTCATCAGTGCCACCAGAGCCTCAACGGAATGGTATTTCTCCAGTTCATCGCGCATCTGCCACAGGTGGAGCATCACATCCTGTGCGATGTCCTCTGCCTCCTCATTGCCCGCTCCACAGCGATGTCCTACGCTCAGAGACAACAGATGCCATGTGCGGGCTTTTTGTTCAAATGCGCTTTTGTCCATTCTTTCAGATCTGCCTTACACTATTATAACACTTAAGGTGTCGAATACTAAACTAGTTTTAGTATACCTTAACAATTCGCTCGCAAAAGTAGGAAGATTTCTCAATACTCTCAAAGATAAAGACTGACATTTGTCTGACAATTAATAATTATCAAGTATCTGCTTCAGTTTCTCACGCTCGCGTTCTTTCTTTGACTTGCGATGTGGGAGGATCTTGCTGAGGACATAACCGATGAGAGATAGCGGATTAACACCTATCATCATGGCTCCCCCTTGCTGCTCCTTGCGTTGTTCCTCCAACCAATGACTCTGGTAGGCAAGTTGCATCTCTGTCTTGAATGCCGGTGTCATGATATTAATGGAGACTTCAGGGTGCTTTGGCTTCAGTTCTGACGGTGGGACAATAGGCATTTGCGGCATCATGGGCGCTACCGTCAGACTGTCAGAGGAAGACTTTTGAGGCTCATTGCGTAGCCATTCCTCATAGTCGTTCCTCAATGAGTCTTGCCGCAGGCGGTGCTTGTCATCGTCAGACACTTGCGCATGGCATGTCGTAGTCATCAGCAACAGGACGAAAGGCAATATATAAATAAGGTGATGAACCATTCAAAACTGTATCAAGCGATAGCCGAGCCCCCGTGCATTGATAATTTTAAGGGATGGGTCGGCAGAAAGAATATGTTTCATACGTGACATGAAAACATACAATGAATTAAGGTTATACACATTATCATCATCCCAAAACTCAAGGAGAAGGATGTGGTTCTCCACGATGTCACCATGAGCCTCTATCAGCATGCCAAGGATAGAAGCCTCACGAAACGATAATTTCCTAGAGGACGATGCCCCATCTGGAGCATGATACGATAGTTCCTGCTTCTGAACGTTTAACTCAAAACGTCCGATTTTCAAAATGTCCATAACTTTGCGTTACTTTTTATCAGTATTTGGATTGACGGCGCAAAGTTATAGTGAATAAACAAAATAAGCAGGCAGATTTACCTTACAAAACCTTACAGATGATTAAATTAAGGCTTTCTTAAAGTATTTTTGGTTTAAAAATCTTTCATCAGAATAATAAAGATTAACGGAATCATGAATTGTCAGACAAATGTCAGGATAATCATCCTTGTCTTATTTCATTGTTTTCCTATCTTTGCATGAAAAACAAAGATGGGAATCAAACAATTTACTTTGCTGGCACTCTTGTTGATTGTCATAGGAACGATAGTCGTTTTGTGGGAAGAGAAGGAGGAGTTACCCACCTTCCCTGAAAAATTGGAGGAGGCGATGAGATATGGGCGCATGAAAACCTATCACCAACCTTATTATGACTATGAGGTGAGATTTCCCGCATTCTTTGAGCAGGTGCCAGACTCCCTGATCGACGGAGAAGGTACCTGTTTGTTCCGTTGTGGAAATGTAGAGTTGTCGGCACAGGTCATTCCTAATAGCGACAGCCTCAGTGTTCAAAACGGAATGCAATATTTCGCTACTCTCCATCATGCAGAACAGCAACAATCAGACAGCCAATCCTTCATTCTGTCTGGTCAACTATATATGAATGACAGCCCCATTCCTAACTATCGTTTCTATGCCAAGTATGTTTGCCATCGCAAATTCTGGTTCGTACAGACACTCACCTATCCCGACAATTGTGCCAAAGCCGTAGAACGCCTTGTCCAACAAATCAACAACTGGACAGTGTGGGAAAACCCTATATAAAGTTAAATCGTGCAAACAGATGAGTGTTGTATCAGGCAAAAGCAGTACTTTTGTACACGATGAATGACCATCTTAGTACTCATTATACCGATCAGATATCATCAACAAAGGCAGAGATACTACGGTTAAGGCAACGAGGGAAAAATTTCCTGGTCGCTTCATTGGCAACGTTTTCTTTCCTCATTGTCACAATTGTCATCTACACGATATGGAAAGAAGTATGGTTTCTGGGGCTTGCGTTCCTCATGCTGTTGGCATATATCTTGGTTCGCCAAATGGACATTCATAACTCAACAAGTATCAAGGAAAAAGAGAACTTGCGTAGTGTTTATGAGAAGGAACTGGCATATATTCACGGTGACTTCTCTTGCTTCTCTGCTGGTGAGAATTACCTGAATCCTCACCATGAATATGCGCTTGATTTGGACATCTTTGGATCGCAATCCTTGTTTCAGCGTATGAATCGAACGGTGACAACAGGGGGGAGTGACTTACTTGCCAGTGAACTCACAAAGACACAAATACGGACAATCTACGAAATAGAGACACAACGTGATGCCATTCGTGAATTGACAGAACACCAAGAACTATGTACACGATTTAAAACACATGGGCAACAGAAGATTATAGACACCCAACATATCATGGAGGCACTGTTGGCAATCCGGCAAATAACGATTCCTCGTTTTGCCAACAAGAATTGGTCATTAGCAGTTGTCATGATGATGCTAACAGGATTGGGCGTTTCCATTATTCTCGCTTTCATAGGCAAGATTGCCATCTCATTACCAATATGGTGGGCTTTGGTGCAATTTGTAGTTGCCTATTCTATTTGCTCAAAACCTTTGCGACTTATCAATAAGATAGTCAATCAACTACATCATCAGATACAAGCATACATCAGTCTGATTACCATCATCTCCTCTTCCAACCTGCAAAGCAAAGGAAATGTATCTCTGATACATCGACTAACAGGCAATAACCATCACGCTTTGGCTTCATTTAAAGAACTCAAAAGACTCCTTGATGACATCGATCGTCGTGGTAATGAGTTATGGGCATTTTTTTCTAATGCTCTTTTCATGAGCGATTTCTTCATCATTCGACGTTATCTGCATTGGCAGGATTCTTATTTGATGGAGGTGGAGAAATGGATTGATGCTGTCAGCCATTTTGACGCATTAGTCTCTATGGCAACTTTCCGATATAATGAGCCAGAAGCCGTGGAGGCAGAGTTTGTGGAGGAGGACAAGGTCGTCTATTCCGCCAAAGGGCTTTACCATCCATTCTTGGGTGCTAAGGCTATACGCAACCATTTTCAAATAGAGGATCATCATTATTATATTATAACAGGTGCTAATATGGCGGGTAAAAGCACTTTCTTACGTGCAATTGGCATCAACTATATTTTAGCCTGCTGTGGGTTACCTGTTTTCGCAGAGCAACTGACCGTGTCTGTCTTTTCTATCTTTAGTAGTATGCGGACCAACGATGATCTTGCTCATGGTGTCAGTTTCTTTAACGCTGAACTTTTGCGACTTCAACAACTGATCACCACATGCCGTAACAATCACCATACCCTTATTATCTTGGATGAGATCCTCAAGGGAACCAACTCTCTCGATAAGTTGAACGGCTCACGCCTTTTCTTAAAGTCTATTGCCTCGTTGCCAATCACTGGCATTGTCGCTACCCATGATTTGGAACTGTCAAAGATGCAAGAGGAATACCCAGACCGCTTCCATAATTATTGTTTCGAGATTCAACTCTCAGAACATATCCATTATTCATACCGTATCACAGAAGGAGTTGCCCGCAATCAGAATGCCACCTACCTACTGAAAAAGATTCTAAACCAATGACTCGCCTATGAACATCAAACACATATCCTTCATGATACTCCTTTTACCACTGTTGCCAATCAATATGATGGCACAGGTGGAGATAGGCGGTTCACAGGTACCAGATAAAGTGATGGATGTGATACCGACGGATATGAATAATCATTTCCTCATGGACTCTCTTCGTTTCCAGACAGATGTCATGCAGCCCCAACTGTCAATTCCCAAGGAACCACAGGTGGTAAGTTATACCCATCAAATCAAACAAGGAGGCACAGGACTGAATCTTTGGAAAGGTGCCTCTTTGGGATTCTATGGGTCGACTAGTCAGATGCCTGGACTGATGAATACAGAAACAGGCATGATGATGCTCAACCAATATACAGGACGATGGCATTTCACAGTCTCTGCCCAAGCCAATAAATACTGGATGCCTTGGCAAAGGACTCTTGCAACACAATACGGCTTTGGAGGAATGGTAGGTTATCATCTTAGTGAGGCGGTTTCTCTTCATGCCTTTGGATATTATTATGCTAATCAAATGCAAGTAGGACCAGCCATGAGTCCGTATGTAAACAATACGACGTATGGCGGTTATGCTGATATCCGTTTCAATAAGACCTTTGGAACTCATGTGGGGGTACGCCGTTATGTCAACCCTATGAACGGCAAATGGACGACAGAGCCCATCGTCAACCCATATATCAAAATAGGAGACTCTAAATTGGAGTTCCCCCTTGGCGGTCTGCTGAAGGCTCTAGTCTGGGGCGATCGGGACAACCCGATGCGCTATCAGCCCCGTCCACAAACACCCAATCAACCTGTTCGAAGAATCAGAAGATAAATCATCATTATATGAAACACCATTATGTCATTGTGCTTTTTGCACTCATCGTAACTTCCAGTATGGTTAGTTTTACAAGTTATAGGGCAACGGAACACGAAGTGAATGAGGACATGAACCAGGCGCTTGCCCTGGCACTGGAGGAACAGCAGTCGGATGTCATTAGCGCTGACACGATACAAGTGTTCAACAGGAGCCTTCGTATGGAGGCGTTAAAAGGAAAGGCAATGCTTGCGGTGGACACCCGACTGGGCTTCCGCCCTCGTCCCCAATGCTCGATGGCTACTATCCTCGCTTTGTCTGATCAGCGTCCTGCCATGATCTTGTGGATGATAACCTTGCTGTGGGGTACGTTCTGTCTATGGCAGCGAAGAAAGCATTTGCCCTTGGAGTGTGGCTATGGCGGATTAATGTATGCTGAAGACGACAGGCGTTTCTATGATGCGCAAGGTGAGCAAGTGAAATTGACTCCGATGCAACTGCAACTGATGGAGATGTTCTGGCAATCTCCCTCGCATCTTCTGACAAAAACAGAGATATGTAACACCTTGTGGCCTAAGAAAGATGATGCTAACGAGACGCTCTATACCCTTATCAGAAGACTGAAGCCCGTCATAGAGCAACATTCTGAATTGAGGATAGAGTCAGACAGAGGTCGTGCCTATGAACTGAAAGTCAAGTGATTATCTATGAATGAAGCAACGTGGAAGTATGTGAAAGCACACCGGATGGAGGATGTGCGGCGACTTGCCTTAAGTGGTTCAAAGGCAGAAGGTGTTGACATGCTCTTCGCTTTGCAACAGATTGCGGGATGGCAGACGGCAAGGAAGAAACTGCCGTCGTGGGCTGCCGTCGATGGCATTGTCTACCCTCCTCATCTGAACATGGAGCAATGTTCCTCAGAGCAGACGGCACGGTATAAGGGAAAGGTGGTCGCTCGGGATTTCGATATATCGATATATCGAGATAACGATATATCGACAAAAAACGAAAGTTTTGTCGACCTGACGGGAGGCTTGGGTGTCGATTTCTCGTTCATGTCCCGTCCTTTTAGTAAACGCACCTATGTCGAGCGCAATCCTAAACTCTGCGAGATCGCCCGCCACAATTTCCAACTGTTGGGCTTGGAGGCGGAGGTGATCTGCGATGATGCAGTCTCGTTTCTCGCAAAAATGCCCCATTCCAACGTGGTTTTCCTTGACCCAGCCCGCAGGAATGAGCATGGTAGCCGCACCTATGGTATCGAGGATTGTACGCCCAATGTCCTCGAACTGCTTCCTTTGCTGAAGGAGAAAGCCGACACGATTATCCTGAAACTATCGCCCATGCTCGACTGGCGTAAGGCAGTCAGCGACCTTGGGGGTGTCTCGGAGGTGCATATCGTCAGTGTTGACAATGAGTGCAAAGAACTCTTGCTGGTCATCTGCCAAGACCTTTCCACCACTCCCCTATTGGCTTGCGTCAACGGAGATAGTAGTTTCCAGATAGTTCCCAACGTGGGAACTGACAGTTTCCGCCTAGGAAACTCACAGTTTCTGCCAAGGAAACTGACAGTTCCCGCCAAGGAAACTATTCGGGAACTAACTCTTCTCGAACCGAATGCCAGTATCATGAAAGCAGGATGCTTCAAGGAAATAGCGCAGATGTACGGTATCCAGCAGTTGTCGGCAAACTCCCATCTCTTTGTCTCTGACCATGACATCGAGGACTTCCCTGGCAGGAGATTCACGATTGAGCGTATGACCTCAATGAACAAGCAGGAACTGAAGACCGCGATGGCTGGTATTGACAGGGCGAATGTGGCTGTCCGCAATTTCCCTCTGACGGCGGAACAACTGCGAAAGAAACTGAAAATCAAGGACGGAGGCGATGTGTTTATTTTCGGAGCCACCCTGCAAGAAGGGTCGCATCAGTTGTTTATTTGCCGTAAAATAGGTTAAAACTTTGGGAATTTGCCTGAATTTCACTACCTTTGCATGAGTTATATCAATAAAGTGTAATCATGTCATCAGTAGAGATTCGGAAAGTCACTGATAAGAAAAGCCTGGAAGCCTTTATCCAGTTTCACTACGACTTATATCGTGGCAACCCATACGATGCCCCCAACCTCCATACAGACGAGGTCCATACGTTGAGCAAGGACAAGAACGCTGCCTTCGAGTTTTGCGAGGCAGAGTATTTTCTTGCCTATCGGGACGGGAAAGTAGTAGGACGTGTTGCCGCTATCATCAACCATCGTGCCAATGAGCGATGGGAGCGGAAGAGCGTGCGTTTCGGCTGGATTGACTTCATCGATGACATCGAGGTGTCACGCGCCCTTCTGGAGGCTGCTGAGACATGGGGCAGGGAGAAGGGCATGACAGAGATGGTGGGACCGCTGGGTTTCACCGATATGGACCCGGAAGGTATGCTCATCGAGGGCTTTGACCAGTTGGGCACGATGGCAACCATCTACAATTACGACTATTATCCCAGACATATCGAGCAGATAGGCGGATGGGAGAAAGACAACGACTATGTGGAGTTCAAACTCATCGTCCCCAAGGACGGTGGGATGCCAGAGAAATACAAGAAGATCGCAGAACTGGTGATGAAGCGCTATAACCTGCATCCGATGCACCCCAAGCGCAGTCAGGTGTTCGGCAAGGAGCAATACGGACGCAAGGTTCTTGATGTCGTCAACAAGACCTTTGGCAACCTCTATGGCTACTCACAGATGACAGAGGCTCAGATTGACGAGTATCTGAAGATGTATTTCCCCATGCTCGATATGAACCTGCTCTGTCTGATAGAGGACTGGAACACGCCAAACCATGAGGTGATAGGTGTGGGCATCAGCATCTCATCGATGACACGTGCCTTGCAGAAGTGCAAGAACGGCAGGTTGTTCCCCTTTGGCTGGTGGCACTGTCTGAGAGCCCTGAAGTTTCGCAAGGCGGAGTGTGTCGACCTGATGCTGGTGGGCATCCTGCCAGAGTATCAGCAAAAAGGAGCCAACGCCCTGTTGTTCTACGACCTCATCCCTTGGTATCAGAAATATGGTTTCAAATGGGGTGAGACTAATGTGGAGATGGAGACCAATGAGAAAGTGCAGTCGCAGTGGCAGTATCTGGAGCATCAGCAGCACAAGCGTCGCCGTTGTTTTAAGAAAAGTATATAGAAAGAGATATGAGCGAAGAGAAGAATATCATAGAAGAGAACAAACCCGTCGACTATGACGAGGGTAATATACAAACCCTCACTGGACTGCAGCATATCAGGTTGCGTCCTGGTATGTATATCGGTCGACTGGGCGACGGCTCTTCCCCAGAGGACGGTATCTATGTGTTGTTGAAGGAAGTGTTCGACAACTCCATCGACGAGTTTAAGATGAAGGCTGGCGACCGCATCGAGGTGAATGTGGACGACAACCTGCGCATCTCCGTCCGTGACTATGGTCGAGGCATCCCGCAGGGAAAACTCATTGAGTCGGTCAGTATTCTGAACACCAGTGGCAAGTTCGACTCGAAGGCTTTCAAGAAATCTATCGGACTGAATGGTGTGGGTGTGAAAGCCGTTAATGCCCTGAGTAAGCACTTTGAGGTTCATAGTTACCGTGACGGCAAGGTGCGCAAAGCGACATTCGAATGCGGTGAGTTAGTCAGTGACGTGACGGAGCCTACTCAGGACGAGAATGGCACTTACATCTATTTCGAGCCCGACAACACGAAGTTCGTCAATTACCAGTTCCACGATGAGATTGTGGAGAACATGCTTCGCAACTACACCTATCTGAACATCGGGCTCACCATCATGTATAATGGTCGCCGCATCCTCAGTCGTCATGGACTGGAGGACTTGCTGAAAGACCGTATGACCAATGACGCCCTTTATCCTATTGTCCATCTGCAGGGCGAGGATATCGAGATTGCCTTCACCCATGCCAACCAGTATGGCGAGGAATACTATTCCTTTGTCAACGGTCAGCATACCACACAGGGTGGAACGCACCAGAGCGCTTTCAAGGAGCATATCGCCCGCACTATCAAGGAATACTTTGGGAAATACGAGTATGGGGATATCCGAACGGGTATTGTTGCCGCCATCTCCATCAACGTGGAGGAGCCTATCTTCGAGAGTCAGACAAAGATCAAGTTAGGCTCAACGACGATGTCGCCTGACGGGGTGAGCATCAATAAATATATTGGCGACTTTATCAAGAAGGAGGTAGACAACTACCTGCATATCCATGCTGATGTGGTAGAGGTGCTGGAGCAGAAGATCAAGGAGTCAGAGCGGGAGCGTAAGGCAATGGCTGGTGTGACGAAACTGGCTCGTGACCGTGCCAAGAAAGCAAACCTCCACAATCGCAAACTGCGTGACTGCCGTATCCATTTCTGTGATGCGAAAAACGACCGTAAAGAGGAGTCGAGCATCTTCATCACAGAGGGCGACTCGGCTAGCGGAAGTATCACCAAGAGCCGTGATGTGAACACACAGGCTGTGTTCTCTCTGCGCGGTAAGCCAAAGAACACCTTTGGACTGACAAAGAAGATTGTCTATGAGAACGAGGAGTTCAATCTTCTGCAAGCAGCCTTGGATATTGAGGAAGGATTGGACACCCTTAGATATAATAAGGTGATTGTTGCCACGGATGCTGATGTCGACGGCATGCATATCCGCCTGTTGATCATCACCTTCTTCCTGCAGTTCTTCCCCGAGTTGGTGAAGAAGGGGCATGTGTATGTGCTCCAGACTCCTTTGTTCCGAGTGCGCAACCGCAGGACGAAGATCAAGAGCAAGAAAGTACTTGCCGAGGCTGATGCGAAGACAGAGGGGAAGAAGGGCGACTTCATCACCCGTTATTGCTATAGCGACGAGGAGCGTCTGAAGGCGATCCAAGAGTTAGGACCCGACCCTGAGATTACCCGCTTCAAGGGTCTTGGTGAGATTTCCCCAGAGGAGTTTGCCGGCTTCATCGGTCCTGATATCCGTCTGGAGCAGGTGACCCTTCATAAGAACGACCAGGTTCAGAAACTCATGGAATACTATATGGGCAGTAACACGATGGAGCGCCAGAACTTTATTATCGACAACCTCGTCATAGAGGAAGACCGTCCAGAAGAAGAAATCTATTAAAAGTAAAAAGGTAAATATATGAAGACAAAGAGTAGAATGACAGGGATGAGAGGTTCGTTAAAATGGATTTTACCTTTTTACTTTTTTACCTTTTTACCTTTATCCGCTCAACTCCGCATCAATATGGGCGACGACAGTCCGATTCGCAAGTTACAGATTGCCGAGATGGCGATCTCCAATCTCTATGTGGATAGTGTCGACGAGCAGAAACTGGTGGAGGACGGTATCCGTGGCATGATAGAGAAACTCGACCCTCACAGTAGTTATATGACCGCCAAGGAGGTGAAGGCTGCCAATGAGCCCCTACAAGGTAACTTCGAGGGTATTGGTGTGCAGTTCAATATGGTGGAGGACACCCTCTTGGTGGTACAGCCCGTCACGGGAGGACCCTCAGAGAAACAAGGTGTGCTGGCTGGTGACCGTATTGTCTATGTGAACGATACGACGATAGCAGGTGTCTCGATGCCGAAAGAGGAGATCATGCGTCGTCTGCGTGGTCCTAAGGGTACGAAGGTGCGACTGGGTGTCGTTCGTAGAGGTATTGCTGACACCCTGCGCTTTGTCATCACCCGTGATAAGATTCCTGTGAAGTCGATAGATGCCGCCTATATGATTCGTCCAGGCATCGGCTATATCCGTATCGGCAACTTCGGAGCCCAGACACATGATGAGTTCTGTCAGAGCCTGATGAAACTGACAGGAGAGGGAATGCAGTCGCTGATTCTCGACCTGCAAGAGAATGGAGGCGGCTATCTGCATGCTGCCGTTGAAATCGCCGAGGAGTTCTTGTCAAAGGGCGATTTGATTGTCTACACCCAAGGTCGACGCGCCCCTCGTAATGAGTATTTTGCGACGGGAGACGGACTTTTTCAAAACGGAAAGGTCGTCGTCCTGGTAGATAGTTACTCCGCTTCTGCCGCTGAGATTGTGACGGGTGCCATACAAGACCACGACCGTGGTTATGTGGTAGGCAGGAGAACTTACGGTAAGGGACTGGTGCAACGACCTATTGACCTGCCCGACGGCTCCATGATCCGTCTGACCATAGCGCATTACTATACCCCGTCTGGACGCTGTATCCAAAAGCCCTATGAGAAAGGAAAGGCTGCCGACTATGCGATGGATGTGATTAACCGCCTGAAGAGTGGTGAGTTAATGCATGAGGACAGCATCCATTTCGTGGACTCTTTGAAATACTACACCTTGAAAGAGCATCGTGTGGTATATGGCGGTGGTGGTATTATGCCCGACTATTACGTTCCTCTGGACACGATGCGATATACACGCTTCCATCGGGAACTCTCCGCTCGCTCCTTCATCATCAATGCCAGTCTTCGCTATGTGGACCAGCATCGCAAGCAACTGAAGAAACAATATCCTACCTTTGCGCACTTCAAACAACAGTTTGAGGTACCCCAGTCAGTGACAGATAATATCTTCAAAGAGGCAGAGAAGCAACAGATCAAGCCCAAGGACGACGAGGAGTTGCAAAAGACATTACCCTATCTGCGCTTGCAACTCAAAGCGCTTATTGCTCGTGACCTCTGGGAGACGAGTCAGTATTTTGCCATTATGAACGAGAGTAACGATGTGGTCTCTCAGGCTTTGAAGTTACTTCTTGGTGGCTCGGATGAAGTAGGCAATAAGTAGGATATACGCCACTAGAGAGAGAAGTTCACTCAGTGGGTTGCTCCACCATTCGGCATACTCAAACTGGATACCGCCAAAGCGTAACAAAGCACTGATGACACCCATCAAGGCACCACCGGCAATGAATCCTGATGCGATGAGGTTTCCCTTCTCTCCACGCTCCTTGTTGACCTCTGCGTCTTTAGAGCGAGTAGTCACATACCAGTTAACAGCGCCACCAATGACCAGAGGAACATTCAGTTCCATGGGGATAAACATACCCAAGGCAAAGGCAAGGGCGGGAATCTTACAGAGTGTGAGGATGATGGCTATCGCAGCACCAATGGCATAGAGTGCCCAAGGAGCACCAACACCATTCATCAACGGGTCGATAACTGCAGCCATCGCATTAGCCTGTGGAGCAGCAAGGGCGCCAGAGGCAAAGCCGTAGGTCTCGTTAAGGAGCATCATCACGCCACCGACAGTGGCAGCACTTACCAACGTTCCCAGAAACTTCCATGTCTCCTGCTTCTTAGGCAACGTGTCAGTCCAGTAACCAATCTTCAAATCGGTAATGAAAGAGCCAGCCATGGAGAGTGCCGTGCAAACCACACCTCCCATGATCAATGCCGCAACCATTCCTCCTGTACCCTTCAATCCAACGGCGACCATGACGACAGAGGCAAGAATCAACGTCATGAGCGTCATGCCCGATACGGGGTTACTGCCCACAATAGCAATGGCATTTGCCGCAACAGTAGTAAAGAGGAATGCGATAACGGCTGTCAGGATAATGGCGACAGCAGCGAAGAGCAAGTTACCATCCATCACCCCAAACCAGAAGAAAAGGAAAGTGATGATGAGGGTGATACCTGCGGCAATGGCGATAAACTTAAATGGCAGGTCCTGTTGTGTCTGCTGTGACTCTGCCGCAGCACCAGCCTTGGTGGCAAGTCCCACCGCACTCTTGATGACACCCCACGATTTGATGATACCGATGATTCCTGCCATTGCAATAGCACCAATACCAATCGACTTGCCATAAGAGGTGAAGATCTGTTCTGGCGACATATCACCGACGGCTGTCGTGATAGCAGGATTCCACTGGTTCAGGACGGTATCGCCAAAGATCAGCGCCATGCCTGGTACAACAAGCCACCAGACAAACAAGGAGCCTAAAGTGATGATCAAAGCATAACGGAAACCGATGATATAGCCCAGTCCTAAGACGGCGGCACCCGTATTGTTCTTGAACACTAACTTTGCCTTCTCGGCAAGATCCTCCCCAAAAGGAATCATACGACTGGTGACATTCTCATTCCACCATCCGAAGGTTGCCACGATGAAGTCATAGAGTCCTCCTACCAGTCCTGCTATCAACAGGGGTTTAGCCTGTGAGCCACCCTTATCACCACTCTTCAATACCTGTGTGGTTGCCGTAGCCTCAGGGAAGGGAAACTGCTCTTGGGGTGCCTCTACGAAATATTTACGGAAGGGGATGAGGAAAAGAATACCCAACACACCACCTAATAGAGAGGCTATAAATATCTTGAGGAAGTCGGCAGACATCTCAGGGTATTTCGCTTGGAGAATATAAATAGCAGGTAAAGTGAAGATAGCACCAGCCACCACAGCACCAGAGCAGGCACCGATAGACTGGATGATGACATTCTCACGAAGGGCGTTAGAACGTTTTGCCGCAGCAGAGACTCCTACGGCAATAATAGCGATAGGGATGGCGGCCTCGAAAACTTGTCCTACCTTTAGTCCCAGATAGGCGGCAGCGGCAGAAAAGAGTATTGCCATCAGCACGCCCCATGTCACAGACCATGTGTTTACCTCACTTCTTTGTTTCATCTTGTTATCGTTGCTTTTATTCGTTTCAATCCTTCCATCATCTGACGCTTGGGGCAGGCAATATTAATACGGATATAGCCTTTCCCGCTTTCTGCCCCATACATCGTTCCAGGGTTGACCCACACCTTTCCTTCTGTCAACAGGTGGTCACAGAGTTCCTCTACGTTGTCGTATGCTGCGACCGTGTCGCAGTAATAAGAGACATCCACCCAGACGAGATAGGTGCCCTCTAATGGACATACCTTACACGATGGTAACTCCTCCGCAAAGAACTGGCGAAGCGCTTGATAGTTCTTCCAAAGATATTGGTTGAGTTCATCTATCCAGTCCTCACTCTCATTATAAGCAGCCTTTAAGGCAACAGGTCCGAAGGGGTTGACATCACACACCTCATTGATATTAATTGCACGGTCGATACGGCGACGCCATGCTGGCTGAGAGCAAATGATATTAGCGATCTGCAATCCTGCGATATTAAAGGACTTGGTTGGAGAGTTGAGAATAATCGCATCAGGAGCGACAGTTCCCATCGGACAGAATTGATGTCCTGGCATGATAAGTTCGCAATGGATCTCGTCAGAGATGATATAGACATGATGGCGATGACAGATTTCCGCCATACGCTCTAATTCCTCTTTGGTCCACACACGCCCTGTAGGATTATGAGGGTTGCAGAGCAGAAAAGCAGTGGTTTTCTCATCCGCACACCGCTCTTCAAAGTCTTCCCAGTCCACCTCGAACCCATGTTCCTGTATATTACGACCAGGTCGCAACACTGACTCAGACACCTCACAGCCATTATTACGGATAGAGGAGAAGAAACAGTTGTAGTCTGGAGAGAGTATCAATACTTTCTCCCCTGGCATGGTCAATGCCTTGATAGCACACGACATGGCTGGGATAACACCGGTAGTATAGAGGATATCCTCTCGCTGAATCGCCCAGTGATGACGGCGCTGGAACCATGAGATGATAGCGTCGTAATAGTCTTCCTCCACGATAGTATAGCCAAAGACTCCATGCGCTGCTCGTTTACTGACAGCGTCTAGAATAGCAGGAGCAGCCTTGAAGTCCATATCGGCAACCCACATGGGGATAATGCCCCCTGGCGGAAGCCAGCCCCCCGTTTGTCGGGGGGCTTCCGCATCCCATTTCACGCAACCAGTGCCTCTCCGCTCTATCGGTTCATCAAAATTATAAGGCATCTACTTCCTGACCTCTATTACACAGTTATTAGGCTGGCGCACATTCTCGTCAATGGTTATCGACCCGATAGAGTCAGCGATGATATGTCCGCTGGTAGGATTCTTGATGTTCTCGATATGTCCACGGATGTCTGCCTCCACGGTAGAGTACTCAAAGACACGGTCACACATCTTGTCGAACGTGCAGTTCTCCAAAACGAGGTTCTGGGTATAGCATAACAACTGCTCACCAGCCAGATGACAGTTGACCAGTCGTACGTTCTTAGAATGCCAAGCAAGATACTCACCGTCCAATACGGAGTCATAGACGGTCACGTTCTCACACTCCCAGAAGGAGTCTTTGGTGAGAATATCAGCATGGTGCACTTCTACATTCTTACAATACTGGAACACATACTTGGCATCACTCTTCAGTCCATCCACATAAATATTCTCCGAGAACATAAAGGGATAAGTGCCGCCATGCAGGGTGACATTCTTCAAGCGTAAGTCCTTGACCTTCCAGAATGTCTCGTCCGCATCAGTAATTATCACGTCCTCCAGTTCCACATGGTTCATCTCACGGAAGAACTTAGGACCATCAATACGGCTTCGACGCATGACGAGGTCATTCGTATACCAGATCGCCGAACGTGACCCTAAGGCAAAGTAACAGTCCTCAATAAGAGCACCATCCACATGCCACCAAGGATATTTTCCATAGAACCTACAATTGTGTGCCTCCATATTCTGGCATTGCTTAATGCCACTCTCACCATCGGTGATGGTGATATTCTCCAATCGGAGGTCATGGGTGGCAAACAAAGGACGCTCACCACCAAACTCTTTATCTTTAATTATTTCCATATTTCTTTAGAAGAAAAAGAAGAAATAGGCAGCAGCCCATTCCTTAGGCACCCCTTGCACCTTGCCAATACTTGAGCCATTACCGTTACGAACGGTTCCATCGCTCTCTACCTTGCCAATTTTACTGCCATTTCCATTGCGGACAGTGCCGTCACTCTCTACCTTACCGATACTGCTGCCATTGCCATTACGAATGGTACCGTCACGGTCGATCTTGCCAATGCGACTGCCACTACCATTACGGACAATACCATCACTCTCAATCTTACCAATGCTGCTGCCACTGCCATTGCGGACAGTACCATTGCTCTCTATCTTCCCGCAACTGCTGCCATTGCTGTTGTAAACGGTCTGGGCAGAAGCACCAGTTGTCATCATCACCATGAAAGCGACAAATAAAACGCGTAGGAATTTCATCATTTCATTAAGTTTTGGTAAATATCGGTGCAAAAATACGAAAAAAAGCGTAACTTTGCAAGCAAAAAGGAAAAAACATGAAGAAACTCTATATAGAGACTTATGGTTGTCAGATGAACGTAGCCGACTCTGAGGTGGTGGCAAGTGTCATGCAAATGGCAGGCTATGAGGCGACTGAGGATATCAATGAGGCTGATGCCGTATTCCTGAATACCTGCTCCGTCAGAGACAATGCGGAGCAGAAGATATACCATCGTCTGGATGCGCTGGCTGCCATGAAAAAGAAACACCCGTTAATCATCGGTGTTCTTGGCTGTATGGCGGAACGTGTGAAAGACGACCTGTTGGAAAATCACCATTGTGATTTGGTGGCTGGTCCTGACGCTTATCTGTCCCTACCTGACTTGATAGCACAAGCAGAGACTGGGCATAAGGCAATGAATATTGAACTGTCGACCTCAGAGACTTACAGGGATGTCGTTCCGCAACGTATCGGACTGGGGCATAAGATTGGGGGCTTTGTCAGCATCATGCGAGGTTGCAACAACTTCTGTCATTATTGTATCGTACCCTATACCCGTGGCCGGGAACGCTCCCGAGACGTAGAGAGTATCCTGCGTGAAGTTCGCGACTTACGAGACCGTGGATTTAAAGAAGTGACGCTGCTGGGGCAGAATGTGAATAGTTATCGCCTAGACGACCTAGAATCTCTAGGATTTCCTAAATTATTAAGAAAGGTAGCCGAAGAGGCTCCGGAGATGCGTATTCGCTTCACAACCTCACACCCAAAGGATATGAGTGATGAGACGTTGCGGGTCATCGCAGAGATGCCTAATGTCTGTAAGCATATCCACTTGCCCGTACAGAGTGGCAGCGACAGAATCCTGAAACTGATGAACCGCAAATATACCCGTGAGTGGTATCTCGACCGTGTGGCGGCTATTCGTCGCATCATCCCTGACTGTGGACTGTCGACGGATATCTTCGTAGGCTATCACTCCGAGACGGAAGAGGATCATCAACTTAGTTTGGACCTGATGCGTGAGGTGGGATATGACTCCGCTTTCATGTTCAAGTATTCTGAGCGACCAGGCACTTATGCCTCCAAACATTTGCCTGACGACGTACCAGAGGAAGAGAAGATTCGGCGTCTGAACGAACTCATCGCTTTACAGACAGAAATCTCTGCCCAGCAGAACAAGAAAGACGAAGGCAAGGAGTTTGATGTGTTGGTAGAAGGTTTCTCAAAACGAAGTCGTAGTCAACTTTGTGGGCGTACCGAGCAAAACAAGATGGTGGTGTTCGATAAGGGTTCTCATCATATTGGGGAAATGGTACGAGTGAGAATAGTGAATAGTACAAGTGCAACCTTATTCGGAGAAGAAGTATGAAAGATTTTATGCAAGTGCTGAGGCGTTTTGTGATGCCTTATAAGAAATATGTCGCTCTGTCGATTATCTTTAATATTCTGTCGGCATTACTAAACATATTCTCTTTTGCGGCATTGATACCGATCTTGCAGATTCTTTTTAAGACAGGTGATCAAGTCGTTGTCACCTCTTTAATGTCATGGGGTGAAGGAAGTTTTAAGGATGTATTGATTAATAACATCTACTATTACATTAATTATTTTATCGTTGATGTTGGTTCTACAACAACATTGTTGTTTATTGGTATCTTCCTTATCATCGCTACGCTACTGAAAACTTTCGCTTATTTCCTTGCCTCATCCAGTGTGGTACCTATCCGTACAGGTGTCGTAAGGGATATGCGCAACCAATTGTACAACAAGATAGTAAGTCTGCCATTAGGTTTTTTCACTGAGGAGCGAAAGGGTGATATTATTGCACGTATGACTGGTGATGTGCAGGAGGTGGAGACAAGTATCATGTCGTCACTTGACTTGATGTTCAAGAACCCTATCTTGATTATTTCCTATTTTACAACTTTGATTGTCATCTCATGGCAGTTGACCCTTTTCTCTGTGGTCATCATTCCTGCAATCGGTTGGTTTATGGGTTGGATTGGTCGTAAACTGAAGGCGCAAAGCATCAAGGCACAGTCGTTATGGAGTGACACGATGAGTGTGGTGGAAGAGACATTAGGTGGACTCCGCATCATCAAGGCTTTTTGTGCGGAGGACAAGATGCGTCATAAGTTTGATACTATCAATTCTACTTATCGTAATGACATCATGAGAGTAAATATCCGTCAGAACATCGGACATCCTTTGTCTGAGTTTCTGGGTACTTGCATGATAGTCATTGTATTGTGGTTTGGTGGTGTTTTGGTACTAAACAACCAAAGTCTTTCTGGTCCTACCTTTATATATTACATGGTGATTCTCTATTCGATTATCAACCCCTTAAAGGAAGTTTCCAAAGTTGGATATAACATCCCCAAGGGACTTGCCTCCATGGAGCGTATTGATAAGATCCTGCTTGCCGAGAACACCATTAAGGAACCCGCCCAGCCGAAACATATCGCATCTTTCGAGCACCAGATAGAGTTCCGTGACGTGTCTTTCCGCTATGGTGAGACCTGGATACTCCGTCATATCAATCTCATCATCCCTAAGGGCAAGACCATCGCCATTGTGGGACAGAGTGGTAGTGGCAAGTCGACGATGGTCGACCTAATACCTCGTTACTATGACGTACAGGAGGGCGAGGTGCTGATTGACGGCATCAACGTCAAGGACTTGGGCATTCAAGACCTGCGCCAGTTGATTGGTAACGTCAACCAAGAGGCGATACTCTTTAACGACTCCTTCAGGAACAATATCTCCTTTGGCGTGGAGTCCGCTACGGATGAGCAGATAGCCGAAGCGGCAAAGATTGCCAACGCCTATGACTTCATCATGCAGAGTGAGCACCAGTTTGACACCAATATCGGTGATCGTGGCGGGCGCCTCTCTGGTGGACAGCGCCAACGTGTGTCCATTGCCCGTGCCATCTTGAAGAATCCTCCTATCCTGATTCTCGACGAGGCGACCTCTGCCTTGGACACAGAGAGTGAGCGACTGGTGCAGGATGCCCTGGAGCGACTGATGAAAACACGTACAACAGTAGCCATTGCCCACCGCTTGTCGACCATCAAGAATGCCGACGAGATATGTGTCCTGCACGAAGGACAGATCGTCGAGCGTGGCACCCATGATGAGTTGCTGAATATCGATGGCTATTACAAGAAATTGAACGATATGCAGAGTCTATGAAGCAAAGAGTATTCTATCTGTTGAAGTTCTATGTGGTGACCGTCATCCTCTTTGTGGTCGCCAAGGTTTTCTTTATCATCTACCATATTAGCAGAGAGGACTTGTCTTTCCTCGATTTCTTCCAGGTGATTCGTCACGGATTGAGTTTAGACCTGAGTATGACACTCTATCTGCTTATCATTCCTTTCCTCTTGGTGATGGCATCGCTATGGGTTCGAATACCTAAATGGGTATTTCGGATTTATGACGGCATTATCGCCTTTCTGCTTTCCCTTGCCTTCGTGGCGGACACGAGCCTTTATGAGTTCTGGCAGTTTAAATTGGATGCCTCCTGCCTCTCCTATTTAGAGACGCCTACCGAGGCTATGGCAAGTGTTAGTACGGGCTATATCCTGATACGCCTGCTCTGTGTCCTTCTGGCAAGTCTTGTCATCTTTTGGATATACGATATACTGACTCCCTTGTTTTCTAAACTGAATAGTCTCAGCCAAAAGTTAATAGCCACCCTTATCTTCCTGCTGCTGATTCCTCTTATCATTATCGGAATCCGTGGTGGTGTGGACGAGTCGACAACGAATATCGGACAGGTGTATTACTCGCAGAACCAATTCCTGAATCATTCGGCTGTCAACCCTGTATTCTCTTTCTTTGCCTCTTTTGAGAAGACAGCAAGTAATAATGTGACCTATCATTTTATGGAGGATGGCGAGTGCGAGAGGATAGTCAACGAGTTATACAATACGCAAAGTATTGGAACCGATACACTATTGACCACGCAGACACCTAACATCATCGTGATCCTGTTGGAGAGTTGTGGAGGGCAGTTTACGGAAATCAGTGGTCGTTCGGATATCACCCCCAACCTCAACCGTCTGGCACAAGAGGGCATCTATTTCACCAACTGTTATGCTAATTCCTGGCGCACAGATCGTGGCACGGTATGCACATGGAGCGGTTATCCTTCCTTCCCCACCATGTCTGTCATGAAGATTCCGTCAAAGTCACGTACGCTTCCAAATATCGCCCGAACCTTACAGACAGAACGAGGCTATAATACCCATTATCTCTATGGTGGTGATATCAACTTCACCAATATGCGCAGTTATCTGGTCTCTGGTGGCTTTGGACAATTGACTTGGAAAGACGACTACACAAAAGAGGAACAGGCTTCCGCAAAATGGGGTGTGCGTGATGATATTACCTTTGAGACGCTCTATCAATTGACGACAACGATGCAAGAGCCTTATCTTATCGGTTATTCCACCCTCAGCAGTCATGTGCCTTGGGATGTGCCTATTCACCATTTCGATGATGAGGTGCTTAACGCCTTCTATTACCTTGATCAGTGTGTAGGGCAGTTTATTGAGAAAATGCGGAAGAGTGGGACTTGGGATAAGACGTTGATAGTGATGCTCCCAGATCATGGAATAGTTTACGATGGTCTTAATGAGTCGACACCTTTGCTTAACCATATTCCCATGATATGGGCGGGAGGCGCTGTCAAGAAGACTCAGCGTATCGAACAGATATGTAATCAGACAGACCTTCCTGCTACCTTATTAGGACAATTAGGACTCAACCACGATGATTATACGTTCAGTCGTGATGTGTTGAGTAAGACATATGCCCATCCAATGGCAATCCACACCTATGATGATGGTTTCACGATGATGGACGGCACCAGTTTTGTTAATTACGACTTTATTAGCGACAGACTGGTGAAAGGTGAGGGTATGGCTACTGAGAGACTTATCCTGCAGGCAAAGGCGATTCTGCAGGCTGCATCTAAAGACTTGAACGGACGATGAGACAATGGCTCACTAAGATATGGTCCCCGTTGCTGGCAGTGTTGTGGAACCTGCTGCTGGTCTATCTGGTCTACCAGATAGCACGACTGGCGTATTACTGGGAGAATGCGGACTATCTCTCATATTCATGGGATGTCTTTCGTGGGGGACTCCTCTTCGATACCTCCGCCATTCTCTATACCAATGTGCTCTATGTGGTACTGATGCTCTTTCCGCTGCATTGGAAGGAGAACCAACGCTATCACCTGGTCTGCAAGTGGTTGTTCGTGCTTGTGAACAGTGTCGCCCTTGCCATCAATCTTGCCGACTCTGTCTATTTCCGATACACCATGCGTCGAACCACGACGACCGTCTTTGAGGAATTCTCCAACGAGGGTAATCTGGGTAGTATCATTGGGGTGGAGTTCCTCAGTCACTGGTATCTGGTACTGTTGTTCGCTGTCGTGGTATTTGTCCTTTGGAAATGCTATGCCACACCGTCCCTGCGGAAGAAGGTTGTTTGGTGGCAATATGACATCGCCTGCCTTTTGTCGCTATTGCTATTCGCTCCTTTCTGTGTGGCGGGAATGCGAGGAGGCTTTACGACGGCGGTACGTCCTATCACCCTGTCGAATGCGAATCAATATGTGGAACGTCCGACAGATGCGGCATTGGTGCTGAACACGCCTTTCTCGTTGATTCGCTCTATCGGCAAGAGCGTCTTCGTCGTCCCCCAGTATTTTGACACCGAAAAGGAACTGGAGGCAGTTTATTCCCCAATACATACTAGTTCTCCTAGTGCTACCAGTTCTCCTAGAAAAAATATCGTCATCCTCATCGTCGAGAGTTTCGGACGGGAGTATATCGGTGCTTTGAACAAAGACCTTGAGGGAGGGCGTTACAAAGGCTATACTCCTGCTGTCGACGCGTTGATTGCCAAAAGCACGACATTCCGATATAGTTTCTGCAATGGGCGAAAGAGCATTGACGGCATGCCCAGCATCCTCTCCAGCATCCCGATGTTCGTAGAGCCGTTTATCCTCACCCCTTCCTCGATGAACGACTATACAGGACTGGCAGGCATCTTAGGGGCTGAGGGCTATGAGACGGCATTCTTCCATGGTGCACAGAATGGCTCGATGGGGTTTCAGGCCTTTGCGCAGAAAACGGGTTTTCAGCACTATTACGGTCGCACGGAATATGAGGCTGCCAAAGGCACCTCTGACTTCGATGGCACATGGGCTATATGGGATGAGCCTTTCCTACAGTATTACGCAGAGGAGATGGGCAAGATGAGAGAGCCCTTTATGACTGCTGTCTTCACGGCATCCAGCCATCATCCTTTCGTGGTGCCAGAGAAATACAAAACACAATTCCCAGAGGAGCATCTCGCCATCCAGAAGTGTATCCGCTATACGGATATGGCTATCGGCAAGTTTCTTGAGGCGGCAAGCAGGCAACCTTGGTATGAGAACACTATCTTTGTGCTCACCAGTGATCATACTAATATGAGTGATCATGCTTTCTATCAAACCGACTTGGGTGGTTTCTGCTCTCCTATTATTATCTTTGAGCCAAGCAACCCCACTGGCGAGATACAGGATAAGGTCGCCCAGCAGATAGATATCCTGCCAACCCTTCTTGGGATGCTGGGTTACGACAAGCCGTATTTCGGCTTTGGTATCGATGTGCTGAACACGCCCAAGGAAGATACATGGGCTGTCAATTATCTGAATGGTGTCTATCAGTATGTGAAGAACGGCTATGTCCTCCAGTTTGACGGACAGGAATCAAAGGCGTTATATGCGTTTAGCGACTCCTTGATGCAGCATAACCTCAACCATCAGCCGTCAACCATCAGCCGTCAGTCCCAGATGGAACGTGAGTTGAAGGCGATTATCCAACAGTATATGGAGCGCATGACACAGGACAGGCTGCACCCTTAGGTCTGCGGGCTTTTTGCTATGACTTTTCCATCAATGACCTCAAAGCGCTCGTTAAACTCCTCATGCGTGCGGCTCCATCGGTTGTGACTCCATAGCCAATACTCTGGAGCCTTTCGAATACTCTCCTCCAACATCTGATAGTAAATATCCGTGATCTGATATTCCTCCATCTTCTGGGGCTCACGGGTCATCAGTTTGAACTCCGCCTCGTAGTAGCCACGCTTGATACGACGCACATCCATATAGAAAACAGCATGGTTGACCTTTCGGGCTATGCGCTCTGTACCTGTCAGTACTGGTGTGTCGTGGTGCAGGAAGTCCACCCAGTGGTGGATATTAAACCAATTGGGTTTCTGGTCGGAGATATAACCGATGACCACAGGCTGTCCCTCTTTGCGGAACTCCAGAATCTTGCGCAGGGTGTCCTGCATGGAGATGCATACTGCCCCCATCCGTTGCCGTAGGCGCAGGAACAGGGTGTCAAAGACGGAATTCTCAAGAGGGTGGTAAATCTGTCCGCACTGTGCCTTAGGCGTCACCCACAAAGGCAATGAGGTAATCCACTCCCAGTTGCCGTAATGTCCAAGATAGACGGCACATGACTGTCCGCTCTCCACGATTTCATCCACTACTTCCGTACCTTTGAAGACCATGCGTTTCTGAAGGTTCCCCTTGCTGATGGTCATCAGTTTGACGCTCTCCGCCAGATAGTCGCAGAACCAATGGTAGAAGCCTTTCTCTATTTGTCGTAATTCTGGTTGGGTCTTCTCTGGAAAAGAAGACGCCAAGTTCTTTCTTACCACTTGCAAGCGGTATCTGATAACATAATACAGGAGATAGTACAACACGTCTGCAAAGAGATAATGTAACCACATGGGCAATAAGGACACCATGTAGAACAGACAAAGTAAAGAACTGTACAAAACTTTCATTAGCAATGAGGTTTTAAGTGCACAAAGATAGTTATTTCATGGCTATTAAGCAAATAATTATACCAATTTTTGCCTAATTGCAAGAAAATCTGTAATTTTGCAATAATTAGTTCAAGGGTATGACAAATAAGCGAAAGATATATTATATGCTGCATAGTGGAAAGAACAGCAAGATGAAGTTCTTTGCTAAAGCCTATCTGCGGCAATGTGTACCCACATGGATAACACGTCGTTTGTTGAGGAAAGAGTTGCGGCAGTTGGAGAAACGGGATGACTGCAACGATGTCCGGCGGCGTGTTGACTATTACTGCAAACTGACTCCTGACACACCGTATAATCACGAGGACTTTAACCATACAGCGATCTGTATCAAGGACCAACCAGTCATCCAACCCAAGGTTTACTATTTTGATGCCATGAATACAGCACGCTATTTCAATCAGCACTTTCGCTGGATTCTGAAAGCGGGTGATGTCGCAGACTTACAGACGCTACCTACCATTTTAAAAAGTCGTCCCATTGGGGATGAGAACTATTGCTCTGTCCTGTTGAATCTCAATAAGGTTCGTCATTTCTTGTTTGTCAACGACTCCAAGCCTTGGCGGGAGAAGCGTGACATGGCTATCTTCCGTGGGGATGTGGGCAATCCTAAAGATGGTAATGTCAAACCCAATAGAGTTACCTTTATGAATCGTTGGTACGGACATCCTCTTATAGACGCTGCCTCTATCGACCAGATAGAAGGTCATCCAGAATGGCAGCGTGAGAAACTGACGATTAACGAACACCTCGACTATAAGTTTGTTATGTCGCTGGAGGGCAATGATGTCGCCTCGAATCTAAAATGGATTATGTCATCCAACTCTATCGCAGTGACTCCTCGCCTTTCTTGTGAGACATGGTTTATGGAGGGAAGACTCATTCCCAACTATCACTATATAGAGGTGAAAGAGGATTTCTCTAATCTGGAGGAGCGGCTGACCTATTACATCGAGCATCCGGAGGAGGCGGAGGCTATTATTCAGCATGCTCATGAGTGGGTTGCGCAGTTTATGGATAAGAAGCGAGAGAAACTCATCTCTCTTTTGGTCTTGAAGAAGTATTTTGAAATCACAAATTCTCCCCTATGATATTTGCCAGAGACAAAGCCCAGATGTGCAACAACTTGTTGCAATATGCCCATGTTTATGCATGGGGCAGGGAGCATGGACGTAAGGTCATCTCCATGCGTTTCAGTTATAAGTACCAATACTTCCATATCTGTCACACTAATCTGACAGGTTTTGGCTGGTACCTCCTTGCCAAGTGTCTTGCAGCACTTAGACTTTTGCCAACGGCAAGTTTCAAATATCGTGACTGTGATAGGGAAGCCTTAGAGCAGAAGATGCTTAAACATAAGCATATCGTGGTGAGCGGTTGGTTTGTTCGTTATTACGATCTGTTTCTGAAATATCGTGATGAGATTTGTAAACTATTCACATTGGATAGTCAGTATACGGAACCTGTCAAAATTAAAATGAAAGAGGCAGAGGTCTCAAAAGAGAATATCGTCCGTTTGGGCGTACATATCCGACGTGGTGATTATGCGAAATGGCATGATGGCGCGTTTTTCTATGATGATGAGGTATATGCCCGACATATTAATCGCTTTCAAGAGTGGTATCCGAATAAGACTCTACATGTCTATCTCTCCACCAACGATCCTTCTGTTACAGAGGAATCGTTTCAGAAGCAGTGTCCTTTGGCACAGATTCACTATCTACAGGGCAGCGCCCCAGAAGATCTCTACATGCTTTCGGAATGTGACTATCTCATAGGACCACCTAGTACGTTCTCTCTTGTCGCTGCTATGTATCGGGATATCCCTATTTATAGGATGGACAGCAGTGATGTCAGTCAGATGACACCTGATGCCTTCCGTTTGTTTGACTATTTATTCAGCCATATGGTATAACGGTTATGTCACAAATTAGAAAAATCAGATATCGCCTGTTTGCCTGGCGGAAGTTCCCTAAGTTGACACCTGCTACAGACCCTATTGATGTGGTCATACCCATCATTGCTAAAGATTTGCATATCTTACCTCTTTGTTTGGAAGGGGTCAGAACTTGTGTACTACATCCTATCAAAGATATTTATATTGTGGCTCCAGCCCAACAGGAGATTATTCAATTTTGTGAATCACACCAGTTAAGATTCGTAGATGAGAATAGTATTTGGGGATTCTCTCCAAAAGAGTTGAATCTTATCATTCACAATCCCGATGGCTCTACCCGTGACCGTAGTGGATGGCTCTTCCAACAATTAGTAAAACTTTGCGGAAAAATCGGTACCTGCCGCTATTATCTTTGCATTGACGCAGACCATGTACTTATCCACCCACATGTTTTCCTGACAGAAGACCAGAAAACTGTCTTCTATATGAGTTATGAAGAGCATCAACCCTATTATGAGAATATCCATCGTCTATTACCTGATGTCGCTTTAGATACGCTGTCATATGTAGACCATAAGATGCTTTTCGACAAAGAACAACTGGCTCTCCTCCACCAAACACTTAGCAAACTGTCTGGGAGATCATGGGTCGACACCATCATAGATGGTTATGACCGTACCAATTTTGCAGGTTTCTCTGAGTTTGAGACCTATGGTAATTTCGTACAGAGGAAAGTACGGCGTCCTTGGTTACAAAAGCGTTTGTCGTATAAAAAGTTGACAGATTATGCCACCCTTCAGAGAAAATGGCAGAGTAGCCGTTGGTCCCTGACTTTCCCTGACTATATAAATAAGTAAGCCTCTATTGGATATCCATTACTAATCGGAATCCAACTTCCATCCGTCGTCGACGTTGGTCATACATAAAACGATTGGTGATACGACTGTACATAGAAGAACAATCATAGGCACCACCTCGGATAACATGGAAATTGCCAGAAGGTTTGCTGGCAGGTGTCTTCTGATACCAGTCCTTGCAAAACTCCCACACATTTCCCGACATATCATAAAGTCCTAACTCGTTAGGTTTCAATTGCCCCACAGACTTATGGTGGTCGTCAAAATCATTCTCCAACGTATAGGCAACCTCCGCAGGATTATTGCTACCTGCATAAAGGTAACCCTTTGACTTCCTGCCGCCCTTAGCGGCATACTCCCATTCCGCCTCTGTTGGCAGTCGGAATTGCTTGCCAGTCAGTTTGTTAAGTTGTGCGATAAACTCCTGACACTGCTCGTAGGTGACATATTCCACAGGCATCTTAGCACCTTTTTGCTTCGAGCGGTTCTTAGGCATTACTGCCTCCCACAACTCTTGTGTCACCTCTGTCTCTCCGATATAATAATCTTTCAGAGTCACTTGATGTCGCACTTCATCAGCATCGGCAAGAGTGTCGTTAGGAAGAGACCCCATCGTAAAAGTCCCTCCTTCCACATACCTCAGTTTATAGGTTACCCCTTTCACCTTCAAGATACGGAGAGTAGACTTTGTCTGTGCTTGCATCCCTAATGGCAACAGGAGCATCAGCAACGGCAACAATACTCTTACCTCTAACTTTTTACCTCTTACATTATCCTGCAGACCTTCTTCCGGACCTACTGCCCACCAGATGATGCGCAGCCAGCAGAAGAAATAGGTATAGACATCCAACCAGAAAGTGCGATGGATGAAGTTATGCAACCATGCAGGGCAGAGCACATCCGTTGGAAGAATCATGAAATTGACTACTAATGACCAGAACAGCGTCCAGTCAATCCAGTTGCGCTTGGGCTGCAACCAAAATGCCATCGCATAGAAGGGGAAGGTAATGACATAGGTATGGGTCTCAGGACAGTCGCTGAAGAGAATCATAAAACCAGTCAGTACCGCCAATGCCTGAACACGGAAACGAAATTCTTTCCAACGCCTATAACGCCAGAAGAAAAGAATACCCAGCATCACCATAACGATGACCTGTACTATACGATAGTTTGGTAACAAAAAGGGTTTTAGTCCTACGGCAAAGAGAATGCCGATATAGTCTGAGTCACTATGATGCGCCGCTATCATATCGAACATCTGTTGATAGAGTACAAAGGGATTGTCAAAGTTGGGATTTAGCAAAGGCAGGCACAAGAAGAATGCGCCACATAGGAGGGCATAGCCGAAATTACGCCATACTTTCGGATAACAGAACAAGATGGCAAGTTCTGCGGCTCCGTAAATCTTTGTCGTTGCTGATAACATGATGAGAAATACAGCCCAGAAACCCTTGCCTCGCTCTAATAGGATAAAGGCGAAGAGGTAGATGTAGGCGACGATGATGTTATGCTGATAGCAGAAGACGGTCTGTAAGATGACTGACAACAGGAATACGAAAATATAGAGTTTATACTTGTCGAGTTGCTGTGGCAACCACTTGATGGCTAACGAGAAGAGGGTATAGTTGCCTATGTTCCAGACATAGGGTCCCAACCACCACGGCAAATAGAAGATTGGGGCGAAGAGGACGCTGAACACAGGAGAGTAGAGAAAATATATCTGATGTGCCTGTGCATACTCTAAATTATAAGGACTCAAACCTTCCCAGAACATACGAGTGGAGTCCTGATAGTCGAAATAGTTGGTGTTACGACCACGAAACACTTCCACAGAGGTGGCTATTAAGACGATTACGAGTCCTAACCCCCACCAGAAATACTTGCTCGAGAAGATTTTCTTATTCATTCAAAGTTCAGTTTTTCGTCAATGATATAGGAAGGACGGTGCTTCACCTCGTCGAAGATATTACCCACATAGACGGCAACCACACCGATGACCGTTACGAGAATACCGGCAATAAACCACATGGAGACAAACAAAGTCACCCATCCGCTGACCCGTGTGTCCATCACCAGAGTCTTGATGACCAGGATAAGGGCAAGAAGAATGGCGAAGAAGGTGATGAGGACTCCAAAATACACAATCAGTCGTAACGACTTGGTGCTGAAAGATACTGCCGTCGTCACAGCAAGGTCAATACGCTTGCGCATGGAGTATGACGACTCCTTGCCGTCTGTCCTTTCGTCGTGGTTTACAAGAACTTTTGCGGTCTTGAAACCCACCCATTGGTTCATCAGCGGATAGTAACGGCGATAGTCGCCCATCTGCGCCATGGCATCCACCACCTTCCTGCGATAAATGGCAAACTCTGCAAGCGACTCGTCTTGTTTAGTGTCTGTCAGGAACCCCATCAACTTGTTGAAGAGATGGGAGCCTTGGGTCATGAAGAAATTGTCAGGACGGTTCTGCCTGCTGGCGAACACGATATCATAGCCCTCCTGAATTTTCTCATAGAGATCTTTGATCTGTGCGGGCGGGTTCTGCAGGTCACAGTCGAGGGTCACCACATAGTCACCTGTCGAGAGGTCGAAACCTGCGTTCAAGGCATATTGCTGTCCAAAGTTACGACTCAGGAACGCACCTTTTATTTTCTTGTTAGTCTGACAAATCTCCGTGATAATCTCACGACTATTGTCAGGACTATGGTCCTCTACAAGGATAATCTCATAATCAGGTGTTAACTTACTAACCGTTTCCTCTATCTGACGCACCAACTCATGCAAGAGGGTAGGTGCTCCGTAAACAGGACTGATAACTGATATTTCCATATTTTTTTATTTTGCTCGCAAAAATACAAAAAATATTTGTAATTTTGCAGCGAGTATGAGACAAATTCGCGAATTCTTTTCAAAGCCGTTCTTCCACGACTACCGAACGTTGTTTGGATTATGGATGTTGCTGCCCATTGTCATGTGGATCATGAAGATGACGCGTGCCAACAACTATAACATCTACAGAGGAGCGTTTTGGAATGCGGTAAGGGGGTGGAATCTCTATCTCCCCAACCCAGAGGAGTATGGTGATATGCACCATTACGGGCCCTTCTTCTCCTTATTGTTCGCCCCCTTTGCCATAGGACCTAAATGGATAGGGCTATTGCTTTGGGGCATCGCGCTGACAGTATTTCTGTACTGGGCGATCCGCAAGTCGCAGTTTACGAAATACCAACAGATCTTCATCCTGTGGTTCTGTGCCCATGAGATGCTGACGGCTCTCTTCATGCAGCAGTTTAATATCGCCATTGCCGCCACAATCCTATTGGCCTATTACCTGATAGAAAAGGAGAAAGACTTCTGGGCTGCCTTCTTTATCATGCTGGGCACTTTCGTCAAGGCATACAGTATTGTGGGACTGGCTTTCTTCTTCTTCTCCAAACACAAGGGAAAACTGATTGGCGGACTGGTGTTCTGGGCTATCGTGATGTTTTTGGCACCTATGCCTTTCTTCCATGGCTGGGACTATATCGTATCACAATATCACGAGTGGTATCTCTCGCTGATGAACAAGAATGCACAGAATGCAGAGTCTATCATGCAGAACATCTCCTTGTTGGGAATGACACATCGCATCACAGGGTGGGAGTTCAATAACCTATGGTTGATTATCCCTGGTATGATACTCTTTGGCTTGCCCTACTTGCGTATCTCCCAATACAAGTATGTGGCTTTCCGTCAGACTATCCTCGCCTCCGTCCTAATGTTCATTATCCTCTTCTCCACAGGCAGTGAGTCGAGTGGTTATATCACCCCTTTCATTGGTATTGTCATCTGGTATACGGCAGCACCTTGGCAGCGTAACGGATGGGACATCTTCCTACTAGTGTTCGCCTTCGTCTTGTCGAGTATGTCACCCAGCGACCTGTTCCCTGCCTATCTCCGTAAGGAGTATGTGCAGCCCTATGCTCTCAAGGCTTTGCCTGTCACCATCATCTGGTTAAAACTCTGCTATGAGATGTTGACAAAGGACTATACACCGAAAAGTTAAAGATATTTTGATACACCATTGTCGCACCATGTTGACTGGTTTCTCTCTGTCTCGCATTGTAGATTGTAATTATGTGATTTGCTTGCCATCGATGGTGCTCCATGATATATATGTCTTATGACTCCTCCAAATTTGAGCCTTTTTTCCTTAATACCTTTAAACAGAAGTCTAAAAGCAAGTTCTCGGTCTTCATGTCCCCATCCTATGATGTCTTCATTATAGCCGTTGACAGCGATAAAATCTGTTTTCCAAAAAGCAAAATTGCAGCCACGTACATGGCGAACGGAGAACTTTGTCTGATAGATTGAAATTAATTTGCGTAATACGCCTATACGTAAAAGATTAATATAATGTGAAGATCGAACAGTACCGTCTTTTTGGAGCATTACACGACTACCGCAAACGAAATAACCTTGTTTCATCACTTCAATATGGTCCTGGATGAAATGGCGTTCAGGAATGACATCACCATCAATTTCTATAATGTATTCACCCGTTACCTGTGCTATTGCTTTATTAAGGATGACAGAACGTCTAAAACCATTGTCCTCATGCCATACATGAATAATGGGCATGGGGAAATGTTTGCGAATGCTATCAATATACTTTTTGGTGTCGGAACGTGATCCGTCGTCTGCAATTACAATCTCATCAGGAAGGACGGTTTGTTCTAAAACTCCTTCTAATACACATTTTAAGGCATCCACCCAATTGTAGGTAGATATTAATAAAGTAATTTTAGGCCTGTTTTCAGTCATATCAGTCATCTTTTGTTCTGACTGATACCCAATTGTCAGAGGATTGCTATTTTCATAAATGACACACAAAAAAAGCGGGGTATCCTCACCTGCCCGTCCCGCTATCTGAGGTCTTCCACAACCCAACCAGTGAACGAACAGAGTCTGAATACCCACGCCGATAAGTATACTATGCACCCTTAAGTGTGCATGAGGGCATTGTAAGCACAATTAGCCCTCGGCACACTCCGGGAGTATATACTACACCCGTAGCATTCATCTCCGCTATTGCTCTTGACTGGTTTATCTGCATTGTGGAAGTTTCAGATAGCCAAAAACAAAGCATCAATGACGCTTATTCCATAATGTCATGTCCACCCCCATAGCCCAAAGACGTGGGCGTGGGTATAGACGGGTGCAAAGTTATGATTTATTTTCGAGAACAATTTCTAATTAGGCAAAAATCTCATAAAAAACTTACGAATTTCCTTGGAAATATGAAAACTTAATTCTAACTTTACACCAACAAGTACAAATGTTTTACTTTTATGAGTCAGCAAGAGAAAGAAGAAAAGGCTAAAGAGTTCTGGAAGTACTACGAGGCCACACAGGGCAGCATTACCATCGTTGATCCTAAGGTGCTGGATTGATGAGGTTGCTGCTTGACACAATCATCTATGTCTATATGGTCAGCGATACAGATTCTCTGACACTTGTAAGTTCTGACTCCAAATTCCCCTTTTATCGCAAGCAGGGTTTGAAACTTATAGAAAACGTATAGTCAAAGGAGTGATTACTGATTTAAATGCAAAACTGCCAAGTTTTCTATTGTAAGAAATCACTCTTCCTGATGTCAGAAGACGTTTTAGCAATTGCAATTTAATCTAAATTGCACAGCAATCCAATTTAAATTACTCAGCAATTTAATCTAAATTGCAACAACTGCCTTGGTCGTTGACCATCATGCTAGTGCTTGAAGACATATCTAACCAATAGGAAATTGGTGGGGACTGCGATGGCGTACACACCTAAAGGCGCAACCTCCTTGCTCAGACCAACCCATAGCCAGAAGTTCAGGAGGGCGATCTGCAGACAGTAGTTAAACAGGTGGGCACCACCGAAACCGACACCATTGCGCTTCGTCGCCTTCTCGTGAAACGTGAAATGGGCGGTCAGGTAATAATTCACTAGGAAACTCAGTCCATAGCCGATGGTGTAGGCGATGTTCACGTTCATCCAGTGCTGCAACACCCAGTAGATGCCGTAGTGCAGTGCCGTAGAGATAACACCCACGATACCAAAACGCAAAACCTCTCCTATTGTCTCTTTTTTCATCTTCTGTTTGCAAAAGTACAAAATAATTCGTAACTTTGCAAAAATAATTGCAATAAGACGATGATTCCATTTAACAAACCCTATTGTTCTGGTCGTGAACTGGACTATATCAAGGAGGTGTGCGGCTCGATGACCATGTCGGGCAATGGTGAGTTCACCAAGCGCTGTCATGCGTTCTTCGAGAAGCATTATGGTTTCAAGAAGTGCCTGTTATGTACCTCTGGTACGGATGCGTTGGAGATGTGTGCCATGCTTTGTGAGTTGAAGCCAGATGACGAGGTGATAGTACCCTCTTATACCTTCGTATCGTCAGCCATCGCTTTCCTGCGTGAGGGTGCCAAGGTGGTGTTTGCCGATAGTGGTGCTGACAATCCCAATATCACGGCAGAGACCATTAAGCCACTTATCACAGAAAAGACCAAAGTCATTGTGGTCGTTCACTATGCGGGAGTTGCCTGTGATATGGACAACATTATGCGGTTGGCTGAGCAACACCACCTCCTTGTGGTCGAGGACGCAGCCCATTCCATAGACTCATTCTATAAGGGTCTTCCCTTAGGTGGCATCGGTCATTTGGGGGCTTTCTCTTTCCATGAGACGAAGAACATCAATTGTGGTGAGGGTGGTATGTTGGTCGTCAACGACGAGCGTTTCATCCGCCGCTCCGAGATTATCTGGGAGAAAGGCACCAACCGTGCGGAATTCTATCGGGGAATGGTCAATAAATACGGCTGGTGTGACATCGGTTCGTCGTTTCTCCCTTCCGAGTTCAACGCAGCCTTCTTATGGGCACAGTTAGAGCAGTTGGAAGATATTCAGGGAAAGCGAAAGCATATCTGGAAGATTTATGACAGTATCTTACGTGGAAACGTGGAGGACTGCGGCATCCAGTTGCCACAGATTCCTGACTATGCCACCAACAACGGGCACATGTATTATCTTGTATGCCCCAGCCTTGACTTCCGTACCAAATTGATGGCAGGACTGAAAGAGCAAGGCATACAGACCACCTTCCATTATCTGCCCCTCCACTCCAGTGCATACTATAAAGACCAGTTCACTGGAGAGCCTTTGGTGAACTGTGATCGGTATGGTGATTGTCTCGTCCGCCTTCCACTCTATTATGAGTTGACCGATGAGGAGGCAACCCGTGTTGCACAGTTAGTGTTAGAGGGCATCAAAACGCTAACCCCTAACCGGTCATGATTATCGGTTTCGACGCGAAGCGCATCGTACGGAATGGGACGGGACTCGGCAGTTATGGTCGTACCCTCGTCAACGACCTTATCAGACAGGGGGAGGAGGGTGCCGAATACCTTCTCTATGCCCCTGACAAGGGACGTGACGACCTGCGCTCACAGATCATCGAGGGAGCCCAGTTCCGCTATCCGCAAGGCAATCCCTCCTCCCTCCGCAAGGCATGGTGGCGCACCCACGGTATCGTCAGCGACCTGAAGCGTGATGGTGTGCAAGTCTTCCATGGCTTGTCGGGAGAACTGCCCATCGGGCTCCGCAAGGCGGGCATCCGAGGGGTGGTGACCATCCACGACCTCATCTTCCTGCGCCATCCAGAGTATTACCATTGGCTGGATACGAGAATCTACGAGTGGAAGTTCCGCCAGACACTCAAGGAGGCAGACCAGATCATCGCCATCAGCGAGTGTACCAAGCGTGACATCATGGAGTTAGGAGGAGTCAACGAGGACCATATCAAGGTCGTCTACCAGAGTTATGGCCCCCGTTTCTCCGCAACCGTCACCCCTGCCCAGCGACAAGAGGTACGCCAGCGTTACCACCTCCCCGAGCGTTACATCCTCCATGTCGGCACCATCGAGCGTCGTAAGAACCTCCGCCTTGCCGTCGACGCACTGCCGTTGCTGCCCTCCGACCTCCATCTGGTGGCGGTAGGGCGACAGACCCCCTATGTCAAGGAGATACCCCAGAGCGACAGGCTCCATCTGCTCAGTGGAGTCCCCGACAGCGACCTTGCCGCCATCTATGCGATGGCAGAGGCTTTCGTCTATCCCTCCCGCTACGAGGGCTTTGGCATTCCCATCCTTGAGGCGATAGCCGCAGGACTCCCTGTCGTCGCCTGCACGGGCTCCTGCCTGGAGGAGGCGGGAGGTCCCTCCTGCCTGTATGTTGCCCCCGATGACGTCGAGGGAATGGCTGCTGCCGTCCTCTCTGTCTTACGAGGCTCCCCAGACCGTGACCTCCGTATTCGCCAGAGTCAAGAGTACATCCAACGCTTCCGTGGCACAGATGTCGCAGGTCAAGTCCTAGAGGTCTATCGACAGTTCCTTTAGAATTTCCATTTAATCTGTACATCTATATCCGCCATGGAGGAGCCGTTAATCTCCTGATAACTGCTGGATATCTTTGAGCGGTCGAAATAGTTAGTGACTCCTATCTTTGCCGTGACCATCAGGCGCTTCCCGATGTCGGCACGAGACATCAGCACATAACGGATGCCCTTCCCATAAAGCATCAACGAGGAGTATTCATAGAGCATGGGACGCTCATAGAGGTAAAGGCGACTCTCATAACTGTCAGTTTGGAAATAGGCAAAACTGGCAGTACATTGAAGCCATTGTCGCTGGTAGACAACCTGTTGAGACAGCAGCCATCCCTTGTCGTATTGATGATAGTTGACAAAGATGCCGTCGACCTGTGTCTGCAAGGAGAGCCCGAAACGGGTCTCATGGCTGAGACGGAGCCTTGCCCTGTGCTCTATGCGGTTGATGAGCCATGTCTTATCGTCATTATCCTTCTGACGGATATGCAGTCGGTAGCGTCCCTCCAACTTCCATCCTTTACATAATAAGGTGCGCAAAAGTACCATGGTATCAAACGCATCACTCGGCAGACTGACTTGATAGCGCATATAGGGGAAATGGGCATAGTCCGCATACCAGTTCAGCGAGAATGTAGAGGAGGGTTGCCAGGTCACCCCGACATAGGCGCCATGCTCATTCTGAATGGCAGAGCCCTCGCAGAAACTCTGTGCATGATGGGCTGTATACCTCTTGTCATAATAACGATGCAGCAATAGCGCATTCAGATAGCGGCTGGCACGATAGTTGAACTGATGGATGGCGGCAAAGGCACCCGTCCTATTGACTGCCGTCTCGCCAGAGAACGAGAGGCGAGCATTGGTATAGCCATAGTCAATACTCATATTCATGAAATCGTTACCTTCAGCGGCATACAGGCGATAGGGCATGCTCTCCTTTTGAGGGACCAGCGTCCTGTCGAAATGGGTATAGAGGATATTAGCGTGCGCATAAAGCATTCCCTTGCGCCACCCGATACTACCTCCCAGGTCTGTCTCATGGGTGTTGTGCTTCTTTCCCATCTCCGTCTTGGTGCGATGATAACTGCTGGTGAGCAATGTGCGAGCCGTGCTGTCCTTGTTCAATGTCGCATCCAAAGGGCGATAGGAGGCGAAGGCTGTCAACTGCCAGTTCCGATGGAGTCGGAATGTGGCCGCTGCCCCTTGCAGATACCCTTGTGCCGAACGAGAGGAGTGAGGACGGAGCGTCACCCCAGAGCGTCCCATCGATTGCAGGATGGCAAGTTTGCCAAGATAGAAACCTCCATTCATCAGGAGTCCCATCCCCATCTGTACCCGATACATTCCCAGACAGAGGTTCTCTGCCATGCCAAGTCCTCTCAGTTGCAGATAATAGGAGTAGTGGTCATAGCCTGTCTTGTTTCGCCCGGAGAGAAAAGGCTCACCAGCGTCATTGGCACCTGTCACTCCCCACCTCACCCTGTCGTGATAGTTCAGTTGGTAACGCATGCTGTGGCGATAGCGACTGCCCAGATAACCGTCATGAAAACCTCTCCGCTCATAAAGAGGAATCTTTCCTGTCAGCATCAACTGGTGGTCGCCATGCAAAAAGACAGAGTCTATTCTGAGCCTGCTGCCCTGGGGCCTCGCCTCTCCAACATAAGTGAAATACCGCAGGAGTTGGCGACGCTCCGCATCCAGAGCCGTCAGCATCTGCAACTCGCCCGTGGAGCGCATAGGGCCATAGCGGTCGACATACGCCAACAACTGCTCCACCTGCTGTGGCGTGAGGAAAGGCAACTGCTCCAATTCCTCACGGGTAGCCTGATTCAAGTTTATCGGATTGTCGGCATAGGCGGATAAGATGTCATAGACCTCCTCTATCGAGGTGGTCTCTATGTCCTCTTCATCCATCCATTGCCGAAAAGCATTCTCCCACCCTCCCGCATTTTGTGAGAAAAGAGTTAGGGAGAACAACAAAGCGATAAATAAATGGATAACTCTTAATAACATTCTACAAAACTACAATGTTTTATTCAAAAAACTCAGGCGGCGCATCACTACGCCCCCCGAGTTCCCAAATGAACAAAAAATAGATGACAAAATCAGCGATAAGCGGGATTTTGATAGTCGTCTTTCTCCGCCTCCGTCATCTCCAGACCGTCGATCTGCCCCTGTGGGATGGGACGCAGGTAATGCTCTGGCTTGATGGTGCGGGTGTAGGTCTGTAACTCACGGTCGGTGGCACCGCTGCCTGCGATGCGGTAGGTGCCTGCCTTCTGCGCCCATGTCTGGGTGCGCACGAGGTCGAACCAACGATAGCCCTCGCCCCAGAACTCACGCATGCGCTCATCGAGGATGTAGTCGATGGTGATGGTGGAGGGGGTGGCTGCCGTCATGGCGGCACTATTGTCGACAGCGACCGTGGTATTGTCGTTCTGCGAGAAGGTCTGCCGTCCTGCACGGGCACGGAGCACGTTGACCAGCGCGCGGGCATCGCTGTTCTTGCCTAACTTCACGGCAGCCTCAGCGCCAATTAGGTAGAGTTCGGAGAACTTGGCGATGACAAAGGGACGGGGACTGCCGCCATTGGGCGTTCCCAGCGTTCCGTTGTTGTCGGTGCGGTACATGCCTATCTTCCAGTTGATGGGATATTTCTTACGGCTGATATGGTTGACACCGACCACGAAGTCGGCACGACCTGGCAACTCACCACCGCCAAGGGCTCCACCGTTGGCGGAGTAGTCGATGGCAGCGTCGTCACGCTCTGGTACCCAACTGAAGAACACCTCGTCGGGACCTACCTGCATGCCGTTGGCACCGATGACATAGGGCTCGGCGCTGCCTGCCTTATGGAAATTGGTGTGGTAGCGCAGGGTGAAGGTGGCATCGTAACGGGAGTCGATGTCCTTGACAGCATCCTCCCAGGCACCTCCTGCGATGAAGTTGTCGGCGATAGGCGCCATACGGGTCCAAGGACGACCGAGTGCCTGCACCGCCTCACGCTGTACGGGGTTGATGTCGCCGCCTGAGGCTGATGTCGTCTTCAACTCGGTATAGTTCCATGTCTCCATCCAGTAGGCGAAGTTCTCGGGGGAGTTGCCATTACCCCAGCCATAGCCATTGCCTCCGTTACCGTATTTCTCGTTCTCGTCATGGTCGGCATAGAGCATGATCTCGCTGTTACGGTCGTTGGTGGCGACATTGACGAGATAGAAGGTCTCCTGCAAGGCGTAGGGTCCTGGGTTGTTGATAGCCTGCTGGGCGGTGTCGTAAGCCTTCTGGAAGTAACTGTTTGCCTCACCGCTGTTGCGGGCGCACTCAGGATAGGTGGGGATATTGTTGGGGTTCTCCAGCCACCAGCCGTAGGTGAGGTATGCCTTGGCGAGGTAGAGACGTGCCACATTCTTGGTGACGGTACCTGTGAGACGGGGAGTCTCGGGCAGGTCGGCGACGGCTTTCTCCAAGTCGCTGAAGATGGCGGCATAGACCTCAGGAACGGTGTTACGGACGGAGGTGCGGACGGGCGAGGTGTTGAACTTCATCTCACCGGCACCCAGATCCAGAGGAACACCGCCAAAAGTCTGTACCAGCAGGAAATAATCGAAAGCACGAAAGAAATACGCCTCGGCAAGGAGGGCGTCGTTGATGCCTGCCGCCTCGCCGTTCTCGATGATACCACTGGCGGTATTGATATTGGTGAACGCCTGTCCCCACAGGACATCGGAGCGACTGGTGGAGGCGTCGAGTTTGCCAGCGTCGGTGAAATCGGCATCCTTGAAGTTGCCGTCAGCCGACTGGGCGTAGGTGTACTCGTCGGTACCTGTCTCGCAGATGTTCAGATAGTAACCGTTGCCATAGATGTAACGCAGGTGTGCGTATAGGGCGGTAAGTCCGCCTTCAATACCCGTCTCCTCCGTGAAGAAGGTCGGGTCGAACTGGGAGCGTGGCTGCTCGTCGAGGACACTGCCACAGGCACTCAGCATCAGTGCTGACACTAACGCACCGATAGTAATGATTTTATTGATTGATGTTTTCATAATGTCCTGTCTTTAGAATGTTACGTTGATGCCAAACAAGAAATTGCGGGTGGTCGGCGTGTTGTAGCCGATGACGGGCAGACTGTGCTTGCCCGTATAGCCGTCCATCTTCACTGCCATCGTGCTGCCATTGTCGGCAAGGGTGTTGGTCTCCGGGTCAAGACCGCACTCGTTATGATAGGGTGAGAAGAGCACGAAGGGGTTCTGGATGGTGGCATACAGGCGCAGTCGGCTGATACCCAGATCCTTGATGCACTTCAGGTGCTCGAAGTTATAACCCAGGGTGATGGCACGGATCTTCAGATAGCCCGCATTGAAATAGCCGAGCGTAGAGCCGTACTTCGGGTTGTCGTTGGTGGTCGCGCCACCTGGTTTCGGATATTTCGCACCTGTGTTCTCCTCCGTCCAGTAGTCGACATCGAGGTTGTTGCGGCGACCCGTGAGCATGTTCAGATAGCCGTTGGAGGAGTGGATGGCGCTGATGAGTTTTCCGCCAATCTGGAAGGAGCCGATCACGTTCAGGTCGAAGTGCTTGTAGGCGACGGTGGTGTTGAAGCCTCCCATCAGGTCGGGCTCCATATCTATCTTCTGACGGTCGTCGGCATTGATGGCGCGTTTCGGGGTGCCGTCGTCGTTGTACTCACCCGTGTACTCCACCTTGATCATTCCCACGTTGCCGCCTGGCTCGAGGATGTCGAGATAGGGGTCGTCAGCCTGCCACAAGCCGATCTTCTTGTAGTCGTAGATGACATCGATAGGATAGCCCACGAACCAGCGGTTTGCCACGTCCTCCTCCTGTCCTGAGGCGAGTTCGACGAGTTTGTTGCGGTTGGCATAGAGGTTGATGCCCGCCTCCCAGTTCCATCCGTTATGGTTGTCGAGGATGATACCGTTGAGGGTGAACTCGAATCCCTTGTTCTGCGTCTTACCGATATTGCCGGTGAAACTGCTGACTCCTGCGGTAGCGGGAAGGGACACGTCAAGCAATATATTGTCAGTCTTTTGTGTGTAGTACTCGAAAGTTCCCCACAGGCGACCGTTGAGGAGCGAGAAGTCAAGACCGAAGTTCCAGGTCTTGCTATACTCCCATCCCAACTCCGTGTTAGGCAGGGCGTTGACATAATAGCCAGTGAGGTAGGTGGAGCCGAAGTTATAGTCACGGGTACCCAGTCCACCGAGCGTGGAGTATGGGCTGATACTCTGGTTGGAGGTCTCACCATAGCCGATGCGCAACTTCAGGTTGTCGATCCACTTGAGGTCGCTCATGAAGTTCTCACGGGCGATGTTCCATCCCACAGAGACAGCGGGATAGGTGTGCCACTGGTGACCCTTGGCGAGGCGTGACGACGCGTCGGAGCGGAGGGCTGCCGAGATCATGTACTTGTTGTCGTAGGAGTACATCACACGTCCCATCCACGAGATGAGTCCGCTCTGCCAGTAGTCATAGTTGTTGAGGTTCTTCTCTCCTAATGCTGAAGCGAGGTTGTAGTATTGGAAATACTCGGCGGGGATCTCCGTGACGGAGGCGCCTGTCTGCTCGAAGGTCGTCTCCTCGGCGGAGTACATGGCGACCACGTTGAGGTGGTGCTTCTCCGCAAAGGTACGGTCGTAGGTCAGCACGTTCTCCACCGCCCAGTTGCGGGTGCTGTTCTCGATGACGGAGCCAGAGTTACGATAGTCGGGGTTGGTATTGTTGATACCCACTCCCGTGAAGGCTCCCGTCTTGGACGAGCGGTAGTTCAGACCCAGGTTGATGCGATAACTCAGTCCCTCGACCCAAGGACATTTCACCTCGGCAAAGAGGGTGTTATAGGAACCGATACCCTTGTTCTGGCTCAACCAGTTGTCCTCGTTCTGCTCCACCACATCCTTGGTGAGCACCCATGTCTCGTCGGCAGGCATGTGAACGGTACGCTTGAGGTTGCCGTCCTCATCGTATGGACTTGCCAACGGACTCATGCTCAGCACGTTATATAGTCCGATATTGGAGCCCTTGGTGATACGGTAACTGTTGTTGGTGGTCAGTCCGAAACGGAACCACTTACCCACCATCTGGTCGAAGTTACCACGGACGGACACACGGTCGTAGCCCTGTGAGGGAACTACCGCCTCATCGTGGTAGTAGCCTGCGCCAAAACTGTAACTGCCACCCTGTGTGCCACCCGTCACGCTGATGTCGTGGTTATGGCTGATACCCGTCTGATAGAAATCATCCTGCCAGTCGGTATCCGTGCCGTCGCTCTCCTCCAGGGAGTTGTCATAGAGTCCCGCGTATTTGCGCATCTTGGCAAACTGCGCGCCACTCATCATCGGATATTTCTTGAAGAGGGTCTTGAAACTGACATAACCGTTGTAACTGACCTTCGCGGGAGTGCCCTGACTACCCTTCACGGTGGTGATCATGATGACACCATTGGCACCACGGCTACCATAGATAGCGGTAGCGGAGGCATCCTTCAGGATATCCATCGACTTGATGTCGGTGGGGTTGATGTCGGAGAGTTGTCCCATGAAGGGGATTCCGTCAAGCACGATCAGCGGGTCGTTGGACGCGCTCAGCGAACGCTGACCACGGATACGGATCTGCATCTCGGCACCAGGCTGTGAGGAGGTCTGCGTCATCAAGACACCTGCCACACGTCCTTGCAGCGCCTGAGCGGCATTGGTAGCGGCTATCTGGTTGAGTTTCTCACCATTGATATTGGCAACAGAGCCAGTCACTGCCTCACGACGCTGGGTACCGTAACCGATGACGACCACCTCGTTGAGGCTTCGCCCCTCCTGCTCCAATATAATATTAATATGGTCGCGCGCGGGAACCTCTTTCGTGACATAGCCCACATAAGAGACGACGAGGGTGGCACCCGCATCCGCATGAAGAATAAAATTACCGTTGATATCGGTAATAACACCTGTACTGCTGCCTTTCACCATGACAGTAGCACCAATCAGAGGTCCCTCGGAGTCGCTGACATTACCAGTGATCTCCTTAGATTGCTGTACAGCCGCGCCCTTGAGGGCATTGGCGGCTTGCACCTGTGGGGAACACGTCAGCCCTACCAGAGCCAACAGTCCCATTGCTAGGATAGTTTTACTTTTTCGCATAGTCAACTTAAGTAAAGTTAAAGTTATTGAAACTATGCGGCAAAGTTAGTGACAAATCAAAAAACGGTCGTTTTATTTCGTCTCAAAAACATATCGTGATGTCTACAACCTTAAAAAAAGTACAGTTTTACGTGCAAAATCTTCCATTCTCCGACTGAGATACGGGCATGACGACCTTGGTGGTCCTGGTCGCCATTATGCCGTCGGACATATATAATATGTCCGTTTTCGTCAATCGTCACCTCATCGACAAAGCCAATTCCGACCCGTTTCCCGTTGAAATGGGCATTTTTTGAATTTTCAGCCTTTTTTGTAGCACCTTCTGCCACAAATCCGTCCTCGCCAAGCACTTTCTCTTCCTCACGCTCCTTCTCATAGGCGGAGGCGAAATTGACCACGACACCACTGCCTGCGACAAGATACTCGTCGTCGGCAAGTCTCTGGATGATGGCACCACCCTCCTGCCAGACGGAGCCGTCGGTGGCACGAGGATCCCATGGCAACGTGAAGTAATGGCGACAAGTCAGGACGAGATCACCCTCACGGATGACCCGCTCCTTGTCTTGCTGGTCGAAGAGAAGACCGTAGGATGGTTGACGGCTGAGGGATGAGGGGAGATGGGAGAGTTGGCGGATGAGGTCGTAAGCCTTTGTGACACTCTCCGTCTCCCGAGGAGAAGCCTGGTCGATGGCGAAGGGGGAGAAGCCCAGGGCGTGGTGCTCACCAAAAGCATAGAGCGCACGGACACCACTGTTCTCACAGCAACGGCTCTCGGGGATAAACAGGCGGTTGTTGGACAGCGCATACTGGTCAGCCCATCCCTTGAAACCCGTGTCATAGATGTCGGGTGCCAGCATGGCAAGTTGGGGGGCTCCCGCATGCCAGAGGTCGATGAGATGGGCTAAAGGTCCTGCGGAGGGATATTGTCCTGGCTGCCTCCCCCTACTGTTCATCGCCGCATTGACATACAAGGGTATCTGCGTGTGTTTGCGTGCCGTCTCGCAGAACCTGCCCACATATCTCGCATAATAGTATGCCATGAAAATCTCATCGGTGTAGATGTCATCCCCGAAGAGGGAAGTCCAGGATTGGTTGGCGGTGAGCGATGAGCGATGAGCGTCCATCCGTTGTTTGAGCCAAGGATGCAGTTCCCGCTGATGTTTCTTCAGGTAGTTGGTCAGTTCCTGTGGAACGCCTTTTTTGTAGATTTCATCGGCAAGTTTCGAGTGGTCACGGGCAGACTCCAGCATTCCGATCTCGTTCTCCACCTGTATCATGCTGACCACGTCCTGCCCTACTGCTACGATATGCTTCACCAATGTCTCAAAGGCACGGTTGTCTGCCTGGAACACATTCTCCGAGAACGCACTGGCTATCTCCAAGGGCTTGCCCTCTGCGGTACAGGCACGGGGGAAACGCTTTGTGTCTTTCTTAAACCATAGCGGGGCGTAGCACGACATGGAGTTTTTCCATGCGCCAAACCACAGGAACACGATCTTCAAGTCGTTCTCCCTTGCCCGCTGGATAGTACGGTCGATGAGGGTAAAGTCAAACTTCCCCTCCTCGGGCTCCAGAAACTCCCAATAGGCAGGTACCAAGACGGTGTTCAGCCCTAAGGTCCTCATACGGGGTATCACCTCGTCGACATCCGCCACAGAGGTAACAGCCGAGTTGCTTAACTCCCCACCAAGGATGATGGGAGTGTCCTGTGCTTGCAGTCCCAAGGCTGCAAACCATGCTATGATTAATATTTTTATCCGTTTCATCAGGTTTTAGTATTTTTTTTTGTGAACGCTATTTTCTTGCGAATTTTCCGAAATAATCGAGGCAGACATCACGCCATTCCTTGGCATTCTCTACCTGTATCCGCAGACGCTCGTCGACCTCACGCCAACGCTGGCCGTCGACATACGCCCGCATCTTGTTGTGCCACAGGTTCTCATAAGTCTCGGTCATGATGACACCTTGGTTGTAGTGGTATTGTAATGACTCCCACAGGGTAGAGCCGTCTTTCATCCGATAGTCCCAAGGCAAATGATGGAACCAGAGCAACAGGTTCTCGGGACAGGTCTCTACCTTGTCATACATAGAGGCATAGGGCTCCCGATACTGGCTGACGGCATCGGTACCCGCAGAGGAACGATCGAAGCCAACACCGTCCTTGTCTGCCTTGTGGTAATAGACGGGACACCACTCCAACGGATACTCTGCCTTGAAGCCGTCGGGCTCGGGACCGTAGTGGTGGTCGAACTTAAAGATATGATGCAAGCCCAAAGGCATCATGTAACTGACACACGCCTCACGGCTCTCCTCCATGACCGTCGACATCAGGAACACAAAATTCTCGTCGGTCGTGAAGGTCTGCTCCAGCCATTCCTTGGCAATCTGCTCGGACGACAGGGACGGGTTCCAGGCAAGTCGTCCGAAGGCATACCAGTTGGCCTGTGAGAAATGATGCCCACACCAGTTGGCATCCTTTCCGATGTTTGCCACCCCTGCGATACCCGCCAACCAATCGGGCTCCACATACTGGAAGAACTCCTTCCACATCGGAGCGAGATAGACCAGATGTTTTGACTGTCCCAGATACTCCTGGGTGATCTGTAACTCCACCATGTTAGGAGTCTCCCTGATCTGGTCGAACACAGGACTGTATGGCTCACGGGGCTGGAAGTCGAGGGGACCGTTTTTCGTCTGGAGGATGACATTCTTACGGAACTTGCCATCGAGGGGCTTAAACTCCGAGACGGCTTGTTTCACGCGATCCTCACCCTTATGGTTGGCACCATAGACGAAGCAGCGCCACATGACGATGCCGTTATAGGGTGCCAATGCGTCGGCAAGCATATTCGCGCCGTCGGCATGGGTGCGATGGTAGTCGCCAGGTCCCGGCTGTCCCTCACTGTTCGCTTTCACCAGAAAACCACCGAAGTCGGGAATCAGCCGATAGATCTCACGAGCCTTGTTCCGCCACCAGCGGCTCACCTTCCCGTCTTTGGGGTCGGCTGTCTTGGTCTGTCCGAGTGCCATCGGGGTGGCGAAATTGATGGAGAGGAAGACACGGATGCCGTAAGGTCGCAGGATATCCGCAATCTTCTTCACCTCCTGCAGATAGGGCTTCGTCAGTATCTTGGGCGACGCGTTGACATTGTTCAGGACGGAGCCGTTAATCCCGATAGAGGCATTGGCACGGGCATAGTCACGGATGAGTTGCTCGTCGAGATGGAACCACTCGAAAATACTCTCCCCCGCATAGCCACGCTCGATGGAACCGTCCAAATTGTCCCAATGGTTGAGCAGTCGCAACTTGAATTTTGGCTGCTGCGTCTCGTCAGCAATCGGCATATCGGTCGCCTGCAAGCGTAACACCTCATACGCCCCATAGAGCAGTCCGATGTCATGACGTGCCGTAATGGTCAACTGGTCGTCATCACCCTTGATGGTGTAGCCGTCGTCATCAGGCAGGGAGGGATCGAGCCTCAACATGACATGTGAGCCTTGGTAATAGTTCTCCAACTCACCCTTGGCAATACTGATAGTCGGTGAGCCTGCGGGTGCCTCCACCTGTGCCGTCTTGGCGAGGTCGTACCTCATCCAAAGACGATGACCGTCCTCTGCCTGCGTGGCAGACAGGGTGAGGACGGCTGCTAAAGTCAATAATAATTTTCTCATTCTTCTATTGTTTTTTCGTTATAATCTTCTGTGATGGTCTCATCCTCTACCTTCAGACCGTCTACGACCTCCTTAGGGGAGATACCATATTGTCGCTTAAAGATGATAGAGAATGATGACTGAGTTGCGAAACCAACTGAATAGGCTACCTGTGAGATATTCACCTTATTCTCCTTGAGAAGACGGTAAGCCTTTTCCAGTCGGATATTCCGCAAGAAATCGCTTGGAGGAATTCCTGTGAGCCTTTTCATTTGGCGATGCAGATGAGTGCGGCTGACTCCCACCATTTGCGCCAATTCCTCCGTACTGAACTCCGAGTCGCTATAGTGCTCATTGACACATTTAGCGACACGCTCCATGAACAACTCGTCGTTACCGTCCACCTGAGCATCCTCCACATGATCCTCCTGCATCTGAGCCCCAGTGAACTTGCCCTTGAGGCGGCGCACATTATCCACCAGATTATCGATGACAATATGCAGTTCCTCCATGGAGAACGGTTTGGCAAGGAAAGCGTCAGCACCCCGCTTCAGTCCCTCCAGACGGGTAGACACCTCCGCCTTGGAGGTCAGCAGGACAACAGGGATATCACTGATGGTATAGTTCCTCTTTATCTCATGCAGCAACTCAATACCATCCATCACAGGCATCATGACATCAGTGATCACGATATCGTACTTCTTAACCAGCATCATCTTATACGCCTCTCTACCGTTGGGCGCATAATCAAAGTGATACCATTTCCCCAGTTCTCGCTTGACATAGGTGCATATCTCCGGGTCGTCGTCCACGAAGAGGATACTGATGTTCCTGTTGCCATAAGCCTTTTGATTCCTTTCTCCCTTGATCCTGACAGGTTGTAACGAATCCTCTATCTCCTCTGGTTTCAGGTGCTTCTTGCCCAAAGGCAGTTGGACGGTGAGGGCAGCCCCCTTCACACCATCCGTGCGATTGGCGGCTTTGACGGTGCCTCCATGCATCTCTGTCAAGGCACGGCACAGGTTCAGCCCGATACCCGTTCCGTTAATATGCAAGTCGCGGGAACGCTTGCCCTGATAGAAACGCTCGAAGTAACGCTCTGTCCTGTCGTCGTCGAAACCTATCCCATTGTCGATGACCTCGATAGTGGCTGCCTGCTGATCCTCCGACTGCCGTAAGCGGATGATTACCTCACCACCGTCGTAAGTAAACTTAAAGGCATTCGACAAAAGGTTGGTGATGACCTTATCGAACTGGGTGCGGTCAATCCACACATAGACGGGCTCGTCGGGGTATTCGAACAGGAAGGTGATGTTACGCTGCTTGGCGTTATAGTCGTATAGTTTATAGACGCCCTGTATGAACTCCACCAGATTGGTCTTTGAGCATGACAGTTTCATCTGGTGCTTGTCTATCTTCCGCTCATCGAGGATCTGGTCTACCAGATGCATCAACCGCTTGGCATTCTTGTCGATGGTCTCCAAGTCAGACTGGTCAGCCTTGTCGGTCAGCCGCTGCTTGAGTTTCTCCAGAGGTCCCATGATTAGGGAAAGCGGTGAGCGGATATCATGTGTGGCATTGATGAGGAAACGCATCTTCGTCTCCTCCAAGTCACGACGGCGTTGGCGCTCGAAGTTAAAGAGGATCAACCCCAAGAAACCCGCTGCCACTAAGAAATAGAAAAGATAAGCCCACCACGACTTATACCAGGGTTTTAAGATGATGATATGCAGGACCTTTGACTCCTTGCTGAAGATGCCGTTGCTAAAGGCTCTGACCTCGATGGTATATTGCCCAGGAGGCAACTGGGTAAAGGTAATCTGGTTGACACCCTCATTGGTCTGCATCCAATTCTCGTTGCCATTAATCCTATATTGGAAAGCAATATTCTCCACATTCTGATAGTCGAGCAGCGAGAACTCAAGGGAGAAAGTATTGTCAGCATAGCGAAGTTGATAATCGTCTTGCAAGGGATTAAGGGTATGCCCGTTGGAGAAGAAGCGTGTCAGATAGACCATTCCCAGTTGGTTACCCCGCTTGTTGATGTCCTGTGGCAGGAAAGTGGTGATGCCATCGGCTGTCCCGAAGAAAATCTGGTCGGTAGGAAGATGCAGGACTGCTCCCAGGATATACTCCTTCGACAGCAACCCGTCGCCTCCGATATGTCCTATCATCTCTTTGCGCTTGTCGGAATACTGCCAGATGCCATTCGTGGTAGAGACCCATATCTCTCCCTTGTTGTCCTTGACCATACTGCAGATCATCCTGTCGGTGAGCATCTTCGCCTTAGGATCCTCCTTCACCTCGTTTCTCCTCCAATAGTAACGATAGAGTCCCGTCTCTGTGCCAATGAGCATATCGCCATTCTGCGTCTCACAGATGCTATAGCATTGCAGTCCCTCCAGCAGGGCATTCCATCCCTTTTGGTTGAAGACAAGTCCTTCGGGGTTCAACATCGCCGTACCATTGGTCGTGGTTATCCACAACATCCCCCGTGAGTCGAACATCATCGACTTGATCCAGTCATTACACAGATAGCCGCCTCTGCGATGCGTCTGCTGCATACTGATCATCTGGCTCTCGTGGGTCTGGGTGTCATAGACACATAATCCTGAGCCAAAGACACTAATATAGAGGTGTCCTTGCCCGTCGTCCGCCATACAGTTCAGTCCACGACCTCCAAAAGCCTTCTCTATCGTCGCCTTCCCTGTATAGGGGTTATAGCGGTACAGGGAATTCTCCGTCGTCAACCAATACTGTCCTTTCCTGTCCCGATAGATGATACGGGTTCCCGCGGGTGAGGCAGGGTGCTCCACGATGTGCCCTGTCTCGCTGATCCGATAGATTCCATTGTTCTGTACGGAGCACCAGATATCGTTATGGTCTCCTGCGACGATAGACGCCACATTGCCTCCCGTCACAACATGCTGATTCGAGAAACTCCAGGAGTTGAAGGAGGATTTCTGTTTGGAGATAAGGATCAATCCCTTGTTATAGCAGGCAGCCCATAGGTTCTGGTCTTTATCCTCCATGACATCCACCACGTTGGCTGACGACAAGTCGATCCTGGCACTGACATTCTCTATCCGTTGCAGGCTCCTTTCCCCTTTGGGAATCACCATCAGCCCTGAACCTGCTGTCGCTATATAGATATTACCCTGACTATCCTGTTTCGCCTCTTTGATACCCACATTCCGATCAAGCAGTGACAAGTCAAAGTCCGCTATTCGCATCTCCTCCGTCAGATAGTTGTAACTCATGATGCCGTACATACAGACGATGAGCATCTCGTCTTTGGAGTATTCTATGAAATTCCTGGGTAAGCCACACTCCGACTGGTAGTCACGTAAGGTGACGGGCTGCTTTTTCTTGACGACATACCGTGTGATGGTAGGCAGATGGCTGCTCCGCCAGAAGTTTCCCCGCTGGTCTATGTGGATACGGCTAAAGAAATCGTCGATATTCCGTCGGATAAAAGCACTCTCATAATGGATGGTCTGGTCGTCCTTATGAAGCGAGAAGAGTCCATAGCCCGCTGTTCCTATCAACAGGTCGCCCTCTGGCGACTGCGCCATAGAGTTGACACGTGGCATACGGTTGTCAGGGAAAGGATAGCGACGGAAGTTGTCCTGCTCATAATCATAACGAGCCAGCCCCTTCGAGCCTCCCACCCATAATTGTCCACTCTGGTCTACGAACAAGGAGGCTATCTCATTGTCTGATATCGTCGTTGAGTCTTGCCGGCTATGGTGATAGGTGGTGTAACGATAACCGTCAAACTTGTTCAGACCGTATTCCGTGCCTATCCATATATAGCCATAGACATCTTGGCATATACAGGTTATCAAGCCACTCGACAACTTATCAGGTGTGTAGAGGTGGCCTGAGTCTGCCCTGCAACATATCGCTATAAGCAAACAGGCGGTTACTAATAGTTGACGGAAATGCTCTCTCATAGATGGTTTATGCAGCACCCTCGCCCATCGGACAAGAGTGCTGCCTAGTCATGATTTAGTTTCTTTTCAGTATATTCAACTTCTGCTGGGGAGCCAGTACATTGCTCACAGGCTCCGTATATGCTGTCAGGTTAGCCGTTACGCAACCTCTGATATCACGGCTGGAAGCACCAATCTCGAAGGAGTACTGTCCTGCCTCCGTGACCCACTGGCTGCCAGCCTCATCGAAAGAGGCAAGGTCACGCTTTGCCATCTGAATAGACAGCGTCTGACTCTCTCCTGGTTTCAACTCACGGGTCTTGGCGAATCCCTTCAACTCATGGTCTGGTTTCTCGATTTGCCCCTTTGGTGCTGCCACATAGACCTGGGCAATCTCCTTGCCAGCCATCTTACCTGTATTCTTGACGGTTACGCTGACCGTGATCTGGTCGCCATTGACTTTCACCGTAGGCTTGCTATACTCGAAAGTGGTATAACTGAGTCCGAAGCCAAAAGGATAGGCAACGTCCCTGTTGAAAGAGTCAAAGTAGCGATAGCCCACATAGATATCCTCCTCGTGGTTAGTATAGGTATATCCTGAAATCGCTATTTTCTGAGTAGCCTGATCCTTAAAGGAGTAGAAATCAATATTGCCAGGGTAATTCTTGGTAGAAGGATGATCGGTAACGGCAATAGGCCATGTCATGGTCAGTTTACCAGAAGGATTCACCTTACCCGTCAACAGGTCGGCAATAGAGTTGCCACCCTCCATTCCTGGTTGCCATGCGCACAGGATGGCATCAGGATAGTTGCTCCATGAGGCGGTCTCTATCACAGAGCCAGAGTTGATGATCACGACGACAGGCTTTCCTGCTGCGTGGAAGGCTTGACACACGTCGAAGATGAGTTGGCGCTCCTCATTGACAAGATTAAACTCCGTGTCGATATCACGGTCAACACCCTCACCAGCCTGACGACCTATCGTGATAATAGCGGCATCTGCGACTTTCACCTCATTATTCACACAGATAGGACTGATGCTGATCTCAGGATATTTCTGCTGTCCGAAGTACTCCAACTGATACCATTTGGCAGGATGACGCTCTGCCTGGAACTTCACTTTGGCATATTCAATATACTTGCGATAGATATTGGTCAGCGTCTCTGAGGAACTGATGCCCGCATTCCTCAAGCCTTCCAACATATCGACCACATAAGGCGGATGCACACAGCCAGAGCCCGTGCCACCGGAGAAGAATTCGTAAGAGTTCTCACCAAACAGGGCAACGGTCTTAATGGCATGATCCTTCCAAGGAAGAGCGCCATTGTTCTTCAGCAGGACAATACCCTCTGCCGCACTCTGACGGGTGATGGCAGCATGAGCCTTGAAATCTGGTTTGTTAGAGGCGGGATACTTATGGAAACTCGGTGTCTTGACAATATACTCCAGCATACGACGGACATTACGGTCGACATCTGCGATATCCAAAGTGCCATTCCTCACTCCCTCAATAATCTCGTCAATCTGCTTCTGCTGTCCTGGCTCCATCAGGTCATTGCCCGCATGTACCTCGCTGATGGTGGGCAGTCCCTCACGAATACCATGCCAGTCGGTCATCACCATACCCTTATATCCCCAGTCATTACGCAGAATACTGGTCAGGAGGTCATGGTTACCCATGGAATAGGTTCCATTTACCTTGTTATAACTGGACATGATAGTCCAAGGATTACTCTCACGGACGGCTATCTCAAACCCACGCAGGTAGAGTTCACGGGCGGCACGCTGACTGACACGCTCATCCACACTGGTGCGGGCAGTCTCTTGGGAGTTGACCGCAAAGTGCTTGGCACTGACACCAGCACCCTGACTCTGAACACCATTGATATAGGCGGCTGCTATCTTACCCGTCAACAGAGGGTCCTCACTGTAATACTCGAAGTTTCGTCCACAAAGAGGATTACGGTGTAGGTTCATGCCTGGTCCAAGGATGACATCGCAACGGTACTCCTTCGTCTCATTGCCAATGGCTGCTCCTACCTGATTTACCAGTTCCGTATTCCATGTAGAGGCGAGACAAGAACCGATGGGGAAGGCAGTAGCATAGAATGTCTCGCTGGAGCCCTCACGAGTGGGGTCGATACGCACACCAGCAGGACCGTCTGTCAACACGGTAGCGGGAATTCCCAATCGGGCTATCTCCGCAGTATTACCTGCGGCACCAGCCACTAGGTCCGCCTCGCCACCTACTACAGCGCCCTCGCTGAAGAAGTTATTGGCTCCGCCTACTAATAGTTTCGCTTTCTCCTCCAAAGTCATGGCTGCCAATACCTCATCAATATTGTCTGCTCTCAGTTTTGGTTGTGCATTCATTGTTGTGGTTGTTAGACTGGCTATCAAGCCAAGTAATAATAGTTTTTTTGTTATCATGATAATTATTCCGTTATTAGTTATGTTGCAAAGATAATGCTTTTTGTCCAAGTAGCCAAATTTCGTTTTATATTTTTACGCTCATTGGCTGTTGTTTGGGAAAAAAAGTGTACCTTTGCACCCGATATTATTAATAAGGATTATAAACAACATAAGATTATGGCAAAGAAAGCATTACTCATGATTCTCGATGGATGGGGAATCGGTAAGCATGGAAAGGGTGACGTGATTTTCAACACGCCGACTCCGTATTTGGACTATCTGACAGCCGTATCGGCTCACTCTCAGTTGCAGGCTTCTGGCGAGGACGTTGGTCTGCCCGACGGTCAGATGGGTAACTCTGAGGTGGGTCACTTGAATATTGGCGCTGGTCGTATCGTTTATCAGGATCTGGTGAAGATCAATCGCGCCTGCAAAGACGGCTCTATCGTAGAGAACGCCCAAGTGAAGGCTGCCTATACCTATGCCAAGGAGAACAATAAGAAACTGCACCTGATGGGACTGACCAGTGATGGTGGTGTGCACTCAAGCCTCGATCATCTGTTCAAACTCATCGAGGTGGGTAAGCATTACGGACTGAAGAACCAGACTTTCGTACATTGTTTCATGGACGGTCGTGATACCGACCCCAAGAGCGGTAAGGGCTTTATCGAGCAGGTCAGCAAGGTCTGCGCTGACAATGACGCCGCCATCGCCTCCATCGTGGGTCGTTTCTATGCCATGGACCGTGACAAGCGTTGGGAGCGTGTAAAAGAGGCTTACGACCTGCTCGTCAAGGGTGAGGGTAAGCAGTCTGCCGATATGGTTGCCGCTATGCAGGAGAGTTATGATGAGGGCGTGACCGATGAGTTTATCAAGCCTATCCATAACAGCAGTGTCAATGGTCTAATCGAAGAGGGTGATGTCATCATCTTCATCAACTTCCGTAACGACCGTGCCAAGGAACTGACTATCGTACTGACTCAGCAGGATATGCCAGAGCAGGGTATGAAGACGATTCCTGGCTTGCAGTACTATTGCATGACTCCATACGACGCATCCTTTACAGGTGTTCATATCCTCTTCCCGAAAGAGAACGTGGAGGACACCTTAGGAGAATACCTCTCTCGCCAGGGCAAGAAACAACTGCATACGGCAGAGACGGAGAAATACGCCCATGTCACCTTCTTCTTCAACGGTGGTCGTGAGGCTCCCTTCGAGGGTGAGGACCGTATCCTGGTGCCTTCTCCAAAGGTAGCCACCTACGACCTGAAGCCTGAGATGAGTGCCTATGAGGTAAAGGATAAGTTGGTAGCCGCTATCAATGAGAACAAGTACGACTTTATCGTCGTCAATTTCGCCAATGGTGATATGGTGGGACATACAGGTGTCTATAACGCCATCGCCAAGGCTGTATGGGCTGTTGACCATTGTGTGCATGATGTCATCGAAGCTGCCAAGGCTAATGACTATGAGGCTATCATCATCGCCGACCATGGTAATGCCGATAACGCCATCAACCCTGACGGCTCACCTAACACGGCACACTCGCTGAACCCCGTTCCCTTCATCTATGTGACCAATAATAACTCGGCTACTGTGAAGGACGGTCGCCTTGCCGATGTGGCTCCCTCTATCCTCCATATCATGGGACTGGAGCAGCCTGCTGACATGACTGGTGAGAACCTGATTAGCGATAATAAATAATGAACGTCCAGATAGAGGATAGTTGGAAACAGTATCTATGCAGTGAGTTCGACAAGCCCTATTTTGTCGAACTCACTCGTTTTGTTCGTCAGGAGTATACACAATACCAGTGCTATCCTCCTGGTAAGCAGATCTTCAATGCTTTCAACCTGTGTCCTTTCGACAAGGTGAAGGTGGTGATTATCGGACAGGATCCGTACCATGAGCCAGGACAGGCACATGGACTGAGTTTCTCCGTACAGGACGGGGTGCAGTTTCCTCCCTCCCTTCAAAACATCTTCAAGGAGATACAGAACGACTTGGGTACTCCTGTCCCACCAACTGGTAATCTGACACGTTGGGCAGAACAGGGTGTATTGTTGCTCAACGCCACGCTGACCGTCCGTGCCCATCAGGCTAACAGCCACTCCATGCTGGGCTGGCAGAAGTTCACCGATGCCGCCATCCAGGCACTTGCCGCCCATCGGGACCATCTGGTCTATATGCTGTGGGGCGGTTATGCCCGTGGTAAGGCGTATATGATTAACCGCCAGACAAACCTCGTCTTAGAATCGGTGCATCCCTCTCCACTGTCGGCTAACCGTGGCGGCTGGTTCGGACAGCATCAGTTCTCACGCTGCAATACCTATCTCGAACAAAACGGTATGACTCCCATCCAATGGTAGACAAGATTCCCCCCATCTTAGAAGTAGGAGGTGTCTTGATCTCCTCTGATATCCTGACGGAGTGCTTCTGTTGTGACTATGAGAAGTGCAAGGGCATCTGTTGCGTGGAGGGAGATGCTGGCGCACCTGTCAAGATAGAGGAGGTCGCAGGTATCGAGGAGGCGTTAGATACCGTATGGGGCGACCTCTCTGCGTCGGCACAATCGGTTATCGACCAGCAAGGTGTTGTGTACAACGATAGCGATGGTGACCTTGTGACAAGTATCGTACGAGGGAAGGATTGTGTGTTTACGTGCTATGATGGTGACAACTGCCTTTGCGCCTTGGAAAAAGCCTATCGTAATGGCAAGACACAGTTCTGCAAACCCATCAGTTGTGCGCTGTATCCCATTCGTGAGAAGAATTTCGGCAACGGACTCATTGGCTTGAACTATAACCGTTGGGCTGTCTGCAAGGATGCCGTAGAGAAAGGGAAGGCATTACACCTTCCCGTCTATCAATTCCTGAAAGAGCCTCTTATCCGCCGTTTCGGTCAGGAGTGGTACGACGAACTCTGTGAAGTCGCCCGACTCTTCTAATGTATTCTACATCCTCTTTACCATGTCTTTACAGGCAACGTCTGCCCTGCCTTTAAACGAAGAGTCTTCTGCTGGCTATTATATAACAAGGTAACAGGACCTGCCTTCTTTGCTTTAATCGTCGCACTACGTACCTTACCGTCTTTCCATTCGAAACTGATCTCGAAACCGCCACGGGCACAGAGTCCGCTGACCTTTCCGTCTTTCCACTCTTTGGGCAGGGCGGGGAGGAGTTCGATGAGGGTTATGGGCTGTTTGCCTTTAGCGGTTAGCAGTCGGCTTTGCATCAGCATCTCACAGACACCTGCTGTTCCCCCGAAGTTACCATCAATCTGGAAAGGCGGATGAGCGTCCATCAGGTTGGCATAGGTACCACCTGCATGACGGGTTCCTTCCCGCTGGTCGTCTTGAGCATCCGTAAAAGTCAGCAACTTACGATAGATCTGGTAGGCTTTTTCTCCGTTCTTCAACCTTGCCCACAGGTTGATGCGCCAACCTGTACTCCAGCCCGTTGTCTCGTCACCTTTCTGGATGAGTGTCTGCTTAGCCGCCTCTTGTAATTCTGGGGCTTCCAGATGACTTCCTGGATAGAGTCCGATAAGATGACTCTGGTGGCGATGTTTAGGGTCCCAGTCCTGCCAGTCATAATACCATTCGTTCAAGTCTCCGTCCTTGCCAATGGTATAGGGATGGAGCCGCCCAAGTGTCTTTCTATATGTAGCGACTTGATCGCCACAAAGGGGACCCGCTGCGACTACCGCTCCTAACAGTTCACGGATGATGGCGAGGTCGGCAGTTCCTCCATAGCAGGTCATGCCGTGATAGCCCTTGTCTGTGACATACTCATTCTCTGGTGAGGTACTAGGAGCAGTTATCAGTTCTCCATTATACGCTACCAGCCAGTTCTGGCAGAAATCTGCGGCACCTTTCATCAAAGGATAGGCTACCGTGCGCAAATACGCTTTGTCTTGTGTGAACAAATAACGCTCCCATAGTGTATTGACGAGCCAGGCACCACCTAAGTTCCAGTTAGCCCATTCTGGCCACTCCCTCTTCTCGCCCACTGGGTTCGTCATCGCCCAGATGTCACTGTTATGACTGGAGCACCAGCCTCTGTCAACGCCATAATAGTTCTTTGCCGTATACTTGCCGTTCTCTGCCAATGCCTTGATGAAGTCGTCCAAAGGTTGTGCCATCTCCGCCAGGTTAGCGACAAAGGCAGGCCAGTAGTTCTCCTCTAAGTTGATATTAACGGTATAGTTGCCACGCCAAGGCGACCATAGGTAAGGGGTCCATAGTCCTTGCAGGTTGGCAGGAACACCAGGAGTACGGCTACAAGAGATGAGCAGATAGCGTCCGTATTGGAAATAGAGGGTTTCCAAATAGCGGGAGTTTTGCTGCTTCAGCAACTGGTCGGTAGGAATGGTTGGCAATGTGCCACCTAAATCCAGTTTCACCCTGTTATAATATTTCTGATAATCCTTGATATGTCGATCTACGAACTGCTCGTAGGTGTAGTTCTTGGTATGCCAGATATCATCGGCGGCATTCTCCAAATAAGGGGCAGCCTCCTTCACGGGATGTTTGCCGAAGCCGTTGAAACTCGTCTCGTTGACGATATAGATCGTTGCTTCTTTTCCATGGCGAATGGTAAGGGTGGAGTCGCTACTGATGACCTCTCCGTCTGTTTGCACTTGGAGAATGGTACAGAAATGGATTGTCTCCTGCGGGTCGCCTGTGGCATGACCTGTCTGTGTCAATTGGTTGCCGCTTGCCTTGACGGAATGGGGCACCTGTGCTGTCATCACCAGTTTGCAGTTGATATCACCCTCTCCCTTCAGACGGATAGCGATGAGTTTGTCGGGATAGGAGGCGAAATAGTCTCTGGTGAAACCCTTCCCTCCTCGGGTAAAACGGTCATTCACCAGCGCATCGTCGAGATTCAGTGTCCTACGGTATTCACTGACCGCCCCTTCGTTCTCATCAATAATATATAATGTTCCCAAAGGTTGATAGAACTGTGAGTTCGGACCCTGCACATGCAACTGTAGGGAGTCTGCGAGTTGGTAGTCCTCGTTGAAGAGTGCCTTGCGAATCTCTGGAATCCACTGGTGTGCCTCCGCATCCATATTCTTGTCTACAGGCTTACCCGTCCAGAGCGTGATATCGTTCAGTTGGATGAGGCAGGTGTCTGTTCCGCCATATACCAATGCCCCTAGTTTACCATTGCCGATAGGCAGCGACTCCTCGAAATACTGTGCTGGCTTATCGTACCATAGACGCATCGGCTGTTGCTGAGCCGCTGCGGTAAGAGCCCCAGTGAAAAGTAGTAGGGCTATCGCTTTCTGTGCTTTGTATCTGATACTCATAGTCTTTCTATTCGTTTTTCCTTGGCAAAGATACAAAATAAAAAGAAAAAAGCGTATCTTTGCAGCAAATAAGTTGAATGCGTGTGTCATGATGAGTTACACAAAAGACTTTCCAGACAAGATGACCGTTGAGCAAGCCCGTGATTTCAACACGGACGTACTGAATATAGTCAGTCAGATACCTTTTGGACGTGTAACCACCTATGGCACTATCGCCTCCTTGGCAGGGTGGCCCAGCCACTCTCGGATGGTAGGGCGCACCCTCCGCTATTCCCCAGAAGCCACCACACTGCCCTGTCATCGGGTGGTGAACGCTGAGGGTCGCACAGCACCAGGCTGGAGCCGCCAGCGTACCCTCTTGGAGGAAGAGGGTGTTATCTTCCTCCCCAATGGTCACGTAGACATGAAACGATTCCTTTGGGAGCCGGAAATACTGTGATATGGTTATTGCCGATACAGACGACCGTTTCTGATGATAAGTCCTTTGTGGGTGGAACTGACTCGTCGACCTAATAAGTCGTAGGTTGGTGCATCCGCATCGTTTTCTGACTGCTTTCGGATGACGCTGATACCAGAGGTCATCGTAACATGACTGATCATAAAATTATACATCTGCAGCAACTCCGTTTCAGACTGCGGTACCGCATGCCCCGAACTATAGCCTGTAAGTGTTGCCGTGGCTGTCCCTACAGCATCGAGCCTCTCCTTCATGAGTTGCGCTTGGGTAGCATATAGTCCCTGAGGGTCTTTGTTCTGATCGGCAAAGTAATCGTCGGTATTATGGAAAAAGAACGTAGGTGCCGAGGCATTGTTTTCAATCGTTGCCAAAGCACCTTGCTGCTCCCATGAAGCACCTGTCTTCGTCACGAAAGCACTCATGCGGGTATATTCATTGGAGGAGGCTAAAGCATGCTGGTAGTCGAACATGCCAGGTCCCAAGATGGCACACTGCACCTTACTACTCTCCTCGGCAAAGCGCCCTCGTGACGCATCCTCATAGGATGCTATGTAGCCATCGCCAACAGCAAGAGCGGCTGCGGTGGAGCCACGTGAGAAACCCGTCACGACCACCTCACCATTGAGTCCCATCGTATTGCCGACACCACGGATGGTCCGGATGGCGGACTTCACCTTGCACGCCGCATCGGGATTGACCTCAATGGCACCAAGACTCTTGTTGCCGCCACCTGTATACTTACCCTGTCCCCACTCACAATACTTGGGGTGGTCGCATACAGCCCAGGCAAAGCCGACGGCAGAGGCTCCTTCCACGAAACTGTCTTTGAAGGCTCCCCAGAAATAGGGCAAGTACATGCGTTGATGCTTATTGTTGGCATAACTGTTGCTGTAGGAGAAAGTGACCACTACAGGAACAGGATGGGAGGGGTTGGCAGGATAGACAAGGTCGAGAAAGAGGGAGTCGCCCTGACTATTCTTATAGGCATCAGGATAGTTGTACACGCTGGGGTCGTCCTTATAATAAGAGATGTCACGACAGAGGCGATAGCCCTCCATCAGGATATAGGAGCGTGAGGGCGAGCAGTTCACTCCACAGAACTTACCGTTCTGCAGACTGCTGTTGATGTCGATGATGTCTTTGTTCAGTGCAGGAGATACCGCTTTCCCATTTTTAGCATAGTCCAACTCTATCACCTGATAGCCCTGCTGGCGCAGCCAAGCCACATCATCGGCATTGCTGTTCTGCCCTATTTTCTGGAAACCGAGGTTCTCCAGATAGACCACCGTCATGAGTTTTCCGCTGGCATCTTTGGCGGCAGAGCCAGTAGCGGCAGAGGTGGTGTAGTCGATAGCCGTCCCTGTCGCAGAACTATTCCATTTTCCTGTTCCTGCCATTAACCCGTTGGTCAACAATAGGAACAAAACAGTAAAATATGAACGCGCCTCTTTTCTCATCACTAGTTATGTTTTTATTGACGGTGCAAAGATACGAATTTTTCCCATACAACCTCCTTGATCACTAAATTTTCCTATTAGTTTTTGGTTGTTTTGCCAATAATGTATATCTTTGCCTCATAAAATCATAAGACTATGAATATTGGAGACAAAGCCCCTGAGATATTAGGGAAGGACGAGCAGGGACGGGAGATCCGTCTGAGTGACTATAAGGATAGGAAACTCGTGTTGTATTTCTATCCGAAAGACAATACCAGTGGATGTACTGCTGAGGCTTGCAGCCTGCGTGACCATTATGAGCAGTTGCAGGGTGCCGGCTATGAGGTAGTTGGTGTGAGCAAGGACTCTGCCGCCTCTCATCAGAAATTCAAGGAGAAGCACTCACTGCCCTTCCCCCTGATAGCCGATATCGACCATTCCCTGTTGGAGGCAATGGGTGCCTGGGGTGAGAAAAACATGTACGGCAAAAAGACGATGGGTACCATCCGCACTACCTTTATTATTAATGAGGAGGGAATCATCGAGCAGATTATCGCTGGCAAGCAAGTCAAGACAAAGGAGCATGCCGAGCAGATTCTGAAGGATTGACTATCTTCCAATTTCCGATAGCATCTTATTGCTTTATTCTGTGTATCTTTGCAATCGATGAGAAATTTGTTTGCCATCATCGTTACTGCCACCTGCCTATTAGGCGCTTGCCACACAGCAGAGGGCACTTCACCCTTAGCGACATCAGGTGAGGAGCAGGATAGCGCTATCATATACCAAGAGAAAGCATATCAGGAAATGTTCGCTGACTCTCTTGGCAAAGCAGAAACATATGCCTACAGAGCCTTTATGCTAAGCAATGATTCTACGGTGGAACGTGGGACACTCGCATTGCTCTGCTATATCTACTATCGGGAAGGGAAACAGGAGCAACTGCAACTGCTGACGCAAACCGTCTCGTCCGAAACCTATATAAACATGATGGATGTACAATGGCAAGTGGAGCAAAGAAAAGCGAACCACGACCGCTATCTATATGCTATTACCATTATACTGTTACTACTGGTTTCTGGTATCGTCTGTTACTGGTACATCCATCGGATGCGGACTTTTGCTACCCTGTATCGACAGCGCACAGAGAGTGTCCGATATGAATTACTCCACAGAGAGGCAACCCTTACCAAATCTGCTGTGCTCCCCATCGATGAGGCAAAACAAGGTATTGACGTGCTCTTTGCCATTATCAACGACCAGAACATCAGTCAAATGGGTAAACAGGAGGAGCAGGCTGCACTCAAAACCCTTCCACTGGTCGACGAAACACTGTCTTCCCTTTTGACAAAAGTGTCCTCACCCCTCACACCCAAGGAAACCTTCTTCTGCATCATGGAATACTACGGCAAGAACGACAAGCAAAAGGCGCGTTCTTTCTGCTGCTCTGAACAGGCAATCCGCAGTACCAAGAGCAGACTCGCCAAGAAGATAGACATTGCTATCCTGCGCTCGGAGTGAGCCAAATGCCCGTCAGCCGAAGCGCTTCATTTTAGACGGAAATTTACGGGAATGACATATTTCACACTGATAGGCTCTCCCATTCGCTTGCCGGGAATCCATCGGGGCATGGCGCTGACAACACGCAGTGCCTCGGCGTCTAATGCAGGACAAAGACCTTTTATTACTTTTGCCCCTGTGATACTGCCGTCTTTCTCCACAATACAGGTGACTATCACCCTACCCTGTACGCATGTTTCATCCAATTCCTTCGGATATTGAACGTTTTCTTCCAGATATTTCAACAGGGCTTTCCCTCCTCCAGGGAAAGAGGGCATTTGCTCATCTAGGTCGCACCATAATATCTTACCTTTATTTACAGGCTGTTTATCAAGACGGAAAGTTACGGGAATCGTGTAATTCACCCTCAGCACATAGTCATGTTCCCTGCCTGGAATCCAATGAGGCATCTGCTCTACCACATCATATATTTTTTGATCGTCATCTGGAACTATCCCTGGTCTATAGGGAAGAGAAAAAAGACCTGGTTCAGTATCATCCTCGATGCAATCTGTCTTGCTGGAACAACTACCAGGGATATTATCTGATACCCCTTGTGTTTCCTTTTGCGTTTTTGCTGCACAAGACAACACTAAACATAAACCCATCATCACCCACATTTTCTTCATATCTTTTCGTTTTTGTTGCAAAGATATAACAAAAAAGAACTTGTGTCAAGAGACATCTGACGATTGACACAAAACAAATTAATATGGCAATGATTATCAAATATTTAGAGTTTGGTAAAACCAAGAATTGACACATCAAAAGTAAACCTATATCGGAGTAAAATCGAAACTTTTTTGTCTATTTCGAAAAACACCTAACCTCCTACCCCAATAGCCTTCAAACGACCTTGTACAAAGGGATTGAAGTGGGGTAGGTGTTGCCAAACACCTAACATACATCTAACTTTTTTCGACCTCCCCAGTCGACGCCTTGTTTTTTGACGCCGCCTACGCTAAACGCTGGTCGGCGATGGAGGGAATGCAAGGAGACTTTAGGCTTTTGTTGAAAAATATTTCACCTATCATGGTAGATGTCATTATTTCTCCAACCAAATGAAGCGTTCAAACGGGTCGAATGTAAGCCACAAACGACCCGTTTGTAAGTCACTTCCATCAAGATTCTATTTCAGACCCTACACCCTAATTAAAATGGTTTAATATTAAAAATATCTTTTGTTACCTTATAATCTTTAAGTATTATTTTATCATCTCCTTATATTTTATAATAAGTTCTTAATTCATTCTTAAATAAAATAGTCTCTTCATCATTTTCCATTATATTCAAAAATGACGAAATATTACCAAAGGCATGTTCTATTTGATGTGACTTTAGTAATGATTCTCCATTATAACAAACTTTTTCTAATTTACGAATACTATTAGGAAAATCAACACCCTTGATATTAAATAATTCTGTCAACAACAAATAAGCAACTATAATGTCATCTTTAGTTAAAGATTGTCTTATGAGATGTTCAGCATTAATACGAGGATTTTTATAAAACTTCGTTAAACTCCCAAAAACTCTAATATATAAAAAACTTTTATGCTTACCGTACTTATCTATCTCACTTCCATTGGGTTTATGTCCTAATTTCTTTTCTAATTCCAAATATTCTTCTACCAGTTCCTCTTTTGTGTAACTCCTATCGCAATTGGGAATATCACCACATTCTTTTTGTAATTTGCTTAAAGGATATACATGAAAAATTATATGGCAATATTGTGTTCTTTTTAATATCTTCCGATGTTGGAGTTTTCTTCACCAATTTCCTGATACGTATATATTCTGATTTGATTTGCAATTCTGTCGGCTTACTATTTTTAAACCGTTCACCTATTGATTTTAAAAAAGTTGTATAGTTCTTATATTGATTCCTTATCTTATATCGTAAAGTTTTTCCTAATTCATCAAGAGTAGGAGTATGTCCTAGTTGATTTTTTAACTGCTCAAATTCTGAAATAATATTATAGTCATGATTTACAAGGATATGATTTGAAGTAGAAGCCATATTCTCATTAAATAGATCACTCAGACTTACAGCATTAAAAAAGTCATTTCCAGTAATTAAAAGTATAAAATTTGGTTTGGCAAGTCTATACGCTTGCTCCGTAAAACCTGTATTTGAGATAACAGCGCATCTATCTGCTTTAAACAATTGTTTTGCTGCTAATATTTCTCTTACTGCTACCTCTCCTGGCTTTTTCTTCCAATCTTTACATTGAAATATATATTTAAGATTATTATGGTATGCAATGATGTCAACCCCATAATCTGTTGATGTTGGCGTTGAAGAAATATTATCAAATCCAAGTTCCGTTAACTTGCTTATACATTTTTGTTCAAATTCTATACCTTTATTCATCGATTACAGTATTTTATCTTAATTATCCGCTAATAGTTTTCATTGCCTTTGCAAAATGAAAACTACCACAAATCCATATCACAATGTGTCTGACCCCGAATATGACATTAATAAGTAGCAACTTTTTCGCTAGGCGAGTTCGGTTGTTCTGTATGGAAAGCATTCATCAATAGTTCAAAGAGTTGAACGTTCAGATAGAAATTATCGCGTCCCATTTTCATTTTGGAAAGAATGCCTGCTTCTACTAACTGATTCAGATAAGATACCGCCGTGGGACGAGTTACACTCAGGTCTTGACAGACGAAATCAATTTTGGTGTATGGGTGCTTGAAGAGATTATTCAATAAGTCTTGTGAATAGATTTTGTTCAATTCTCCTCGTATCCTCTGTTTGTGCGCCATCATCAGTTCCTTGATAGACTTAATGAGGGCGATTGTTTCTATGGAGGTTTCTTCGATACCTTTCAGCATAAACAATATCCAGTCTGTCCATTGATCAGCATTCTCTCTGACACCTTGCAGCAGACGGTAGTACTCGCCTTTGTTTTTGATGATATAACGACTTAGATACAGCACAGGAAGGTCAAGAAGGTCCTGAAGCACTAAGTATAGGATATTGATAACACGCCCTGTTCTTCCATTTCCATCGGAAAAGGGATGAATACTCTCAAACTGATGGTGAATGACACACATCTTGACTAACGGATCCCAATCGCACATATCAACATCGTTGATAAACCGCTCAAGATTGTCCATGTAAGCGACAATCTCTTCTGTTGTCTGAGGAGGCTGATAGACAATTTCACCTGTTGCATCATTTTTCAAGGTCGTACCAGGTGTTACCCTAAATCCTGCTTTATTTAACTTGATGCGCTGGTATATCTCTATCATGTCATTACACGTCAGCAGCAAATGACTCTTCACTCTATTAAATCCATGCAACAAAGCATCGGCATAATTCCTCACTTCCTTTGTTGCAGGAGTCATACTACCAGTAAAGGAAAGTTCGGCTTTGTAAAGTTCATCATGAGTAGTGATAATACTCTCCACAGCCGAACTGTCTTTTGCTTCCTGAAGTGAAAGCGTGTTGATTAGAATAGCCGTATTAGGAATAGACTGTACGGCACCTTTCAACTCTGCCAAACGACGATGCGCTTGAGCCACTTGTTTTAGCACGGCTTTTGTTTCTACTTCTTGCCGCAAAGGTAATGATGGTATCTGATACATAATAATGCTTTTTGCCTGCAAATATACAAAAAATATTTGATCTTCTTTCTATATCGAAGAGAATATATTAAAAAAAAGCGATTTTCTTTCTATATCCATCACAACATAACAAATTTCTTTCTATGTCTTTATAGTAGATAAGTTGTTTCTATGTTTGCGTCCCATAATACTATTCGTTTAAGTTTAACGATGTAAAGGTAAGCAAGAACTATGAAACAGCAAAGGAATCTGGGCAAAAACTTGCGAGGCACCAATCAAAAAAGGGAAGCCATAAGCCTCCCTTCAACCTCAATGTGTCAGACTTTGTGAGCATCGCTAACAGAAGAATGAAGTGAACCCCTGTTAGAGTAATTGACGCTCCCCCTTATTGTTTGATATAGGTTATCTCTCCAATAATTATACGGTTGCCATTTCTTTTATAAGAAGTTGTTTCTGTTCCATATTTTGAAGATACCATCGTAATAATATTCCCTTTTATTGTATACGTATAGTCAATAACAGATTCTACTTTTCCATAAACGGTACAAGTCCAACGCACATTATTACCATTAACTAATAAAGAAAACAACTCTGCTTCATCACCATTCTCTTCGATATAAGTTCCCGAGGGAATAATATCACTACTTTCATCGTCATCACTACTACACGAAGTGAAGCCTAAACACACTAATGCCATAATCATCATGGCAAACACACTAAATTGAAATTTCTTCATAATCGTTTAGAATTATAATTGAAAATAGGCGGAACCATTCGATACTTATCAAGTGTCTGGTTACCGCCAAGTGACCAATCGCAAACAAGCACGAATAGTCCACGCCTTATTAAGCGTGAACCTTTATCTGCTTGTTCTTTGCGATGAATGTTTGGCGGTATTCGACACTTAAGAACAAGAGCAAAAGCCCAAAATCTTATATAATAAGTACGAACAGAAACGCTATTCTGTAAGTTAATAATTAATTGTTTATTAATCTCTCTGTGACCTTGTGAGGCTGAGCCTCAGCGATGGGGTCGGTTAGCGTTTTCTTCGTTTCTATGTCATCGGCATCTTTTTTAAGGGTTTAACTTTGTGTTAACTATGATTTCTGTCTGCAAATATACAAAATAATTTAAATTAACAGGCAAAGTATCAGGAAAAGTTGTAATTTTGCAGCGTTAAACATTAAACAATAAGTCAACTATGAGATGATGCCTGATCATCTGCATGCTATTCTCTTTGTGAAGGAAAGGTTGGAGAAGCCGTTGGGGAAGGTGCTGCTGGGGGTGAAGCAGGCTTGTAACCAGGTGTTTAGGGAGGTGATGCCAGAGGCTTTTGTTGCTGTGGCACAGCAACATGCTGAACAACGAGGGCGGCGGCATGCTGAACAACGAGGGCGGAGGCATGCTAGACAACGAGGGCGGCGGCGATTGGGACAAATAAAAAATAGCGCCACAGGAAAGACCTGCGGCGCTATTATTATAGATAAGGTGTAGTCCTTAGTCGGCAAGTTTTGCCTTGATCATCTCACGGTTGAGGCGAGCGATATTGCTGATGGTCTCGTTCTTCGGACATACTGCCTCACAAGCACGGGTGTTGGTGCAGTTACCAAAGCCGAGTTCATCCATCTTGGCAATCATGTTCTTCACACGACGGGCAGCCTCTACACGACCCTGAGGAAGCAGGGCGAGTTGAGAAACCTTAGATGATACGAAGAGCATGGCAGAGCCGTTCTTACAAGCGGCAACGCAAGCGCCACAGCCAATGCAAGAAGCGCAGTCCATCGCCTCGTCGGCATCCTCCTTAGGAATCAGGATAGCGTTGGCATCCTGAGCCTGACCTGTGCGGATGGTGGTATAGCCACCAGCCTGGATGATCTTATCGAAAGCGTTGCGGTCTACCATACAGTCCTTGATAACAGGGAATGCGGCAGAGCGCCAAGGCTCCACAGTGATCACGTCGCCATCGTTGAAGCGGCGCATGTAGAGTTGACAGGTAGTAGCACCACGCTCTGTCTTACCATGAGGTGTACCGTTGATATACAGAGAGCACATACCGCAGATACCCTCGCGGCAGTCATGGTCGAATACGAAAGGCTCCTTGCCCTCGTTGATGAGTTCCTCGTTGAGGATATCCAGCATCTCGAGGAATGAGGTGTCATCGGGGATATCATGCATTTCGTGCGTATCGAAATGACCCTGGTCCTTGGGGCCGTTCTGGCGCCAGAACTTTATTGTAAAACTTATATTTTTAGCCATAATTCAACTTATTAGGGGTGCTGTGACACAGCACCATACTTCACATTAGTTCTTATAATTACGGGTTTGTACTTTAATTGCCTCATACTCCAGTGGCTCCTTGATCAACTCAGGCTCGTTACCCTTGCCTTTGTACTCCCAGCAGCCTACATAGAAGTAGTTCTCGTCGTCGCGCTTAGCCTCGCCTTCCTCTGTCTGGTACTCCTCGCGGAAGTGACCACCACAGGACTCGTTACGAGAGAGAGCGTCGAAAGCAACGAGTTGACCCATCGTGAAGAAGTCACGGAGGTGGATTGCCTTGTCGAGTTCGATATTCAGACCCTCCTTCGTTCCAGGAACGAACAGGTTGGTGTCGAACTCCTTCTCCAGTTCGTGCATCTTCTTCAGACCAGTCTTCAAGCCCTCGGCGGTGCGACCCATACCAACATACTCCCACATGATATGTCCGAGTTCCTTATGGATAGAGTCAACAGAACGCTTACCCTTGATATTCATGAGACGGTCCATCTCAGCATCCACTGCCTTCTCTGCCTCAGCGAACTCGGGCAGGTCGGTGCTTACCTTAGGCCATACAGCCTGGTCGGCAAGGTAGTTCTGGATAGTGTAAGGCAGCACGAAGTAACCATCGGCAAGACCCTGCATCAACGCAGAGGCACCCAGACGGTTAGCACCATGGTCAGAGAAGTTACACTCACCAATAGCGAACAGTCCAGGAATCGTGGTCTGCAACTCATAGTCTACCCAGATACCACCCATTGTATAGTGGATAGCAGGATAGATCATCATGGGCTTATAATACTTCACGCCATTGATCTCGTTAGCAACATCGCCGGGGAATACGTCAGTAATCTCCTCGTACATCTCAAAGAGGTTGCCATAACGCTGCATGATGACATCGATACCCAGACGGTTGATAGACTCCGAGAAGTCGAGGAATACGGCAAGACCTGTGTTGTTCACACCAAAACCCTTGTCGCAACGCTCCTTGGCAGCACGAGAGGCGACATCACGAGGAACGAGGTTACCGAATGCGGGATAGCGACGCTCCAGATAGTAGTCGCGATCCTCCTCAGGAATCTCCCAGCCCTGCTTGGTGCCCTGCTGCAATGCCTTGGCATCCTCAATCTTCTTAGGAACCCAGATACGGCCATCGTTACGCAGCGACTCAGACATCAGCGTCAGCTTAGACTGCTTGTCGCCATGAACGGGGATACAGGTGGGGTGAATCTGCACGTAAGAGGGGTTGGCAAAATAAGCACCCTTACGATAGCACTGAACGGCTGCGGTGCAGTTACATCCCATCGCATTGGTAGAGAGGAAGTAAGTGTTTCCATAACCACCAGTAGCGATAACGACTGCATTGGCAGAGAAACGCTCCAACTTACCTGTAGTCAGGTCCTTGGCGATGATACCACGGGCACGACCGTCAACGATGACTACATCCTCCATCTCATAACGAGTGTAGAGTTTCACCTTACCAGCCTTCACCTGCGCACTCAGAGAAGAGTAGGCACCCAGCAGCAACTGCTGACCCGTCTGACCCTTAGCATAGAACGTACGGCTTACCTGTGCGCCACCGAATGAGCGGTTGGCAAGCATACCACCATACTCACGAGCAAAGGGAACACCCTGAGCCACACACTGGTCGATGATATTATTACTTACCTCGGCAAGACGATAAACGTTCGCCTCACGAGCACGATAGTCACCACCCTTCACGGTGTCGTAGAACAGACGGTAGATAGAGTCACCATCATTCTGATAACACTTGGCGGCGTTGATACCACCCTGAGCGGCGATAGAGTGAGCACGACGTGGAGAGTCCTGAATACACAGGTTAATCACGTTGAAGCCCATCTCACCCAGAGAGGCAGCGGCAGAAGCACCAGCAAGACCAGTACCTACCACGATGACATCGAGTTTCAGTTTGTTCTTTGGGTTAACCAAACGCTGATGAGCCTTATATTCCTTCCATTTCTCAGGTACTGGACCTGCGGGAATCTTTGAATCTAATACTTTAGCCATAACTTTTCAAAGTAATTTTAAGGTTAAACAATTATCCCGCAAAGTTACAAAGGCTTGGAGCGCACTTGAAAGCGAAAGCCAATACAACAACGAGGAAACCAAGCATCAGCAACGTCACATAGATGAAGCCGATAACACGCCAGCGATTGAACCAGATCTTACCACTCACACCCAGTGTCTGCATGGCAGACCAGAAACCGTGGGTCAGGTGGAACCAGATAGCAACAATCCAAATCACGTACAGCACCACATAGACAGGATTGCCGAAGGTATCGATGATGAAGGCAAAACCATCAGAGGGCAGATGTCCTGAGGTGAAGCCCATAATCTCGGCAAACATCATGTTGTACCAGAAATTGAACAAGTGCAGCAACAAGCCCAGCAGGATGATGATACCCAGCACGAGCATGTTCTGAGAAGCCCACTCAACCTTGGCAGGCTTGTCTGTCACTTGATAACGCTCCTGACCACGAGCCTTGCGGTTCTGTGCCGTCAGGATAAATGCAAATACGATGTGAATCACTGCCAAGGCAGCAAGACCCATGGTAGCCACTACAGCATACCAGTTAGCGCCAAGCAGTTCACAAATCATGTTGTAAGCCTTACCAGAGAACAGCGCGACAATGTTCATGCAACAGTGGAATGTCAAGAACAGAATCAGCGCAATACCCGTAACGGACATTACAACCTTACGACCAATTGATGAATTGATTAACCACATAAAATATAGTATTAAATTAGTAAAAATACTTGAAAATAGGTACGTACACGTACGTTTAGGCTACAAAATTACTATAAAATTATGAAATACGCAAACGTTTTCGTGAGAATTTTGTTATTTTTGCAGCAGAGTTACTTAAAATACAAAAGCAATATGACAACATTTGAACTGATTCAACTGCCTTATGCTCCAAACGCATTGGAGCCTGTGATTAGTGCCGAGACAATTGGTTTCCATTACGGAAAACACTTGCAGGCATACGTTAATAATCTGAACGGGTTGCTCCCTGGAAGTGGTTTTGAGGAGGCGACACTGGAGGATATTGTCCGCAAGAGTGAAGGCGGCATCTTCAACAACGCAGGACAGATCCTGAACCACAACCTCTATTTCACCCAGTTCCGTACTCCCCAAGAGGACAACAAGCCGACAGGTCGTATCGCTGAGGCTATCATCCAGCAGTTCGGCTCGTTCGACACTTTCAAGGAGGAGTTTCAGAAGAAAGGGGCTACCCTCTTTGGCAGTGGCTGGGTGTGGCTGTCTGCCGATAAGGACGGAAAACTCGTTATCACTCAAGAGCCCAATGCTAGCAACCCATTGACCAAAGGACTCACTCCCCTGCTCACTTTCGATGTGTGGGAACATGCCTATTACATCGACTATCGGAATCGCCGTCCTGACCATCTTGCCGCTCTGTGGCAGATCGTCAACTGGGATGAGATTAACAGAAGATTAGGGTAAATCCTCAAATAAATTGGGGATTTCACTCGATTTGCACTACCTCTGACTTCGTCGAAGGTAGGCTCCATCTCAGAAAATTGCAAATTTATTTGCATTTTCGTTCAATTTGCACTACCTTTGTCATCATGATTCTGAAATACGACGTATTAGTCATTGGAGGAGGTCATGCTGGTTGTGAGGCTGCTTGTGCCTCTGCCAACATGGGAGCGAAGACCTGTCTGGTGACAATGGACATGAACAAGATTGCACAAATGTCGTGCAATCCTGCCGTGGGTGGCATTGCCAAAGGACAGATTGTGCGAGAGATAGATGCCCTGGGAGGACAGATGGGACTGGTAACAGATGCCACGGCAATCCAGTTCCGTATGCTGAACCGCAGCAAAGGTCCTGCTATGTGGAGCCCTCGTGCCCAGTGTGATCGTGGGAAGTTTATCTGGCAATGGCGTACCACTCTCGACCATACAGATAACTTGGATATTTGGCAGGACCAAGCAGACGAACTACTAGTAGAGGATGTTGCTGTGCCACAGCAACACACCAAGCAGGTGGTGGGTGTGAAGACCATCTGGGGGGTAGAACTCAGGGCAAAGGCGGTGATCATCACAGCAGGAACTTTCCTCAACGGACTGATGCATATCGGACGAAAGATGATTCCTGGAGGACGTATCGCAGAACCTGCCGTCCCACATTTCACAGAGAGTATCACCCGCCATGGCATCCGCTCCGAGCGAATGAAGACAGGCACCCCTGTCCGCATCGACAAACGCTCTGTCCATTTCGAGGATTTAGAGATACAAGAGGGAGAGCATGATTTCCATCAGTTCTCCTATATGGGTAAGCATCGCATCTTACCCCAACTGACCTGTTGGACCTGTAATACCAATGCCGCTGTCCATGAGACATTACGCTCTGGACTGAAAGACTCCCCACTCTACAATGGACAGATACAGTCGATTGGACCACGCTATTGTCCTTCGATAGAAACGAAACTTGTCACTTTCCCAGACAGGGAGCAACACCCCCTTTTCTTGGAGCCAGAGGGAACGGACACCAATGAGATGTACCTGAATGGTTTCTCGTCCTCACTCCCTATGGAGGTACAGATAGCCGCCTTAAAGCATATCCCTGCCTTCAGAGACCTTAAAGTATATCGACCTGGCTATGCCATCGAATATGATTTCTTCGATCCTACCCAACTGAAACATACGTTGGAATCGAAAATTATCTCTGGTTTGTTTATGGCTGGACAGGTAAATGGTACCACTGGCTATGAGGAGGCTGGAGGACAAGGGACTTTGGCAGGTATTAATGCGGCATTATTTGCTGGGGCGGGTGGTTGCTGTGGCACAGCAACACACAAAACCTTTATCCTTCATCGGGATGAGGCATACATTGGCGTGCTGATTGATGACCTTGTGACAAAGGGGGTAGATGAGCCCTACCGTATGTTCACCTCCCGAGCCGAGTATCGCATCCTTCTAAGACAAGACGACGCGGATGCCCGACTGACTGAGAAAGCATACCAACTGGGTGTTGCCAAAAAAGACCGTTACGACTGGTGGATGGAGAAGAAACAATTTATCGAAGAAATCGAGAACTTCTGCAAGACTTTCCCCATTAAGCCTAAAGTCATTAATGGTGCTTTGGAAGCCTTAGGCTCTACCCCACTCGTCTATGGCTGTAAACTGGAGGACCTGGTGGCACGCCCAGAGTTGAATTTCGAGAAACTGCAAGATGTCATTCCAGAACTTAAGGAAATCCTAAACTGCCCTTCTCAGCGAAAAGAAGAAATCGCAGAGGCGGCAGAGCTACATATCAAATACAAGGGATATATAGAACGTGAACGCATCGTTGCTGACAAGATGCACCGTCTGGAGAATATCAGAATCAAAGGGCACTTCAACTACAACGAGATGCAACAACTCAGTACGGAGGCACGACAGAAATTGACAGCAATTGATCCCGAAACACTCGCTCAAGCAAGCAGAATACCTGGCGTATCACCAAGTGATATCAACGTGATGCTAGTGCTGATGGGGAGGTGATTACTGCGACACGGTCACAGCATGGAAAACGGCGTTTCACGTGGAACATAAATCATGAAACAATAGTAATAATAACGAATAAACCAATAATTATGAACAACAAAACTTTAATGGAACATCTGCGCTGCATACCAGATTTCCCCAGAAAAGGCATCAACTTCAGGGATGTCACAACCCTTTACAAAGACGCAGAGTGCATGAAAATCATGTTGGACGAGATGTACGAACTCTACAAAGATAAAGGAATCACCAAGATTGTTGGTGTTGAAAGTAGAGGTTTTGTGATGGCTTCCGCATTAGCCGCAAGGTTAGGTACGGGTGTGGTCTTGGCAAGAAAACCAGGAAAACTACCCGCAACAGTCATCAAGGAATCGTTCTCCAAAGAATACGGTGTTGACACTGTTGAGATGCACATCGACTCTATCGACGAGAATGACGTAGTGCTCATCCACGACGATTTGCTTGCCACAGGAGGAACCGCTTTGGCAACTTACAAACTGGTGAAGCATTTCAATCCTAAGAACATTTATATGAACTTCATCATCGAGATAACAGATGAAGGGCTACATGGCAGGGATGTCTTCAAAGACTTGGTAGAGGTGACAACGCTCATGGTCGTTTAACGTTTCACGTGAAACACCAACATGACTAAAGAGGAGAACGAGGCTCGTCTTAAAAGGTTGAAGGGTATTGTGAGCGCTTTACCCGAAAAGCCGGGTAGTTATCAGTATTACGATGCTGATGGCACTATTATCTATGTGGGCAAGGCAAAGAACCTGAAGGCTCGTGTCTCCTCCTACTTCCATACAGAAGTTGACCGTTTCAAGACGAAGGTACTGGTATCAAAGATACATGATATCAGTTACACCGTGGTGAATACAGAGGAGGACGCATTACTCTTAGAGAACTCCCTTATCAAGAAGTATAATCCTAGGTATAACGTACTGTTGAAAGACGGCAAGACCTACCCCAGCATTTGTGTCACCAAGGAATACCTGCCTCGCATCTTCCCCACCCGTACCATCAACAAGAAATGGGGTACGTATTATGGTCCCTATTCGCATGTAGGGAGCATGAATGCCGTCCTCGATTTGATCAAGAAACTCTATCATCCCAGAACCTGCAAGTTTCCCATCACAAAAGAAGGTATTGAGCAGAAGAAATACCAGGTTTGTCTTGAATACCATATCAAAAACTGTGGTGCACCCTGCGTCGGGAAACAATCGTGGGAAGACTATCAGAGGAATATTGAGCAGGCTCGTGAGATCTTGAAAGGTAATACCCGCGAGGTGTTGAGAGCACTCAAAGACGAGATGCTACAACTCTCTGAGGAACTCCGTTTTGAGGAGGCAGAAGAGGTCAAGCGGCGCTATCTGTTGATCGACCAATTTGTCACCAAGAGTGAGGTCGTCAGTCATACGATTAACAACGTCGATGTGCTCACAATCACCAACGACGAGAAGGTCGCTTTCATCAATTATATCCATGTCTCGAACGGTTCCATCAACCAGAGTTTCACCTTTGAGTATAAGAAAAAACTCGATGAGACTGACGAAGAACTCTTGCAGTTAGGTATTGTGGAGATGCGAGAGCGTTTCAAGAGCCATGCCAAGGAGATTATCCTGCCTCAGGAGATTGATCTGGACCTTGAGGGAGTGACGATTACCGTACCTCAGCGAGGGGATAAAAAGACCCTTCTCGACCTCTCTCTCATGAATGGAAAACAGTATAAGTTCGACCGTTTGAAACAAGCCGAGAAACTGAATCCAGAGCAAAAGTCCGTACGTCTGATGAAGGAGTTGCAAGACCTGCTGCACTTGCCCAAGATGCCCTATCAGATAGAGTGTTTCGACAACTCGAATATCTCTGGATCCGATGCTGTGGCAGCATGTGTTGTCTTCAAGAAGATGAAACCATCAAAACAAGACTATCGCAAGTATAATATCAAGACGGTGGTTGGTCCTGACGATTACGCCTCGATGAAAGAGGTAGTATGGAGACGATACCATCGGCTGATAGAAGAGGAGCAGCCCCTACCCGACCTGATAGTAGCAGATGGTGGAAAGGGACAGATGGAGGTCATCCGCCAGGCTGTGCAGGACGAACTGAACCTGGATATTCCCATTGCCGGACTTGCCAAGGACGACCGTCACCGCACGAATGAACTGCTCTATGGTTTTCCTCCAAGAGTGATTGGTATGAAGACAGACTCCGAACTGTTTCGTGTCTTGACGCATCTACAGGATGAGGTCCACCGTTTCGCCATCACTTTCCATCGTGACAAGCGTTCTAAGCACGCCTTACACTCGGAGTTGGACGACATCAAGGGACTCGGTCCAAAGGGCAAGGAAGCCCTTTTAAAGGCGTTTAAGAGCGTCAAACGCATTAAGAAGGCAGAACTACCAGCCCTCACAGAAACGCTTGGCAGAGCGAAGGGAAAAGTGGTTTACGACTACTTCCACCCTGCTGAGTAATTGTTATCTGCCATCTTTATCAATGTAAATCAATTTGATTTATCGTGTAAATCAATTTAAATTACTCAGTAAATCAATTTGATTTGCTTTGCAATTTAATTTAAATTGCAGAGTAATCTAATCTAAATTGCTTTGCAATCCTTATTAAATTGCAATGCAATCTAATCTAAATTGCAATAAGAGGGATGCTGTTTGACATCCAAAGAACTCGTTGATAACATCATAAATAGCGTTAAATAACGGGCTTTCTCATTGCTTTTCTTCTCACTTACTCAAAATTTTCGTACCTTTGCCACCATGAGAATAGTGATACAACGAGTACAGCATGCCAGTGTGACGATAGAGGGAGTCGTAAAATCCGCTATCGGACAAGGTTTTCTGATCTTGTTAGGCATCTGCGATGAAGACTCTGCTGAGGATGTTGACTGGCTAGTGAAAAAGGTGGCAAACCTACGTGTTTTCGACGATGAGAACCATGTCATGAACCGCTCCATCTTGGACATTCAAGGTGAGGCTTTGGTGGTAAGCCAGTTTACCCTCTTTGCCAGTTACAAAAAAGGAAATCGCCCAAGTTGGTTTAAGGCAGGAAGCCATGAGCATTCCATTCCCCTTTACGAGGAGTTTTGCTCGAAACTAAGCACTGCTATAGGCAAGCCCGTAGGTACTGGAGAGTTTGGTGCTGATATGAAAGTCGACCTCCTGAACGATGGTCCCGTCACCATTTGTATGGATACTAAAAACAAAGAATAATATGATTAAGAAATACCTTAGGGAAATAGAAGTGGCAGGATGCCTGTTGGTCATCATCGGTGTGGTTATCAATCTCTTTTTAGGAGTACCTTATGCTGTGGGACCATGTGCTATTGGTCTCTTGCTATGGTTGGTTTGCTTTGTTTACAGGGCTTTCCATTGGAAAGAGTATGAGCGTGAGAATAAACAAGGGATTATGATTATCCTCATCGCTATCTTTATATTAATTATACAAATGCTCATGAGACGATGACAATACGAGAAGCGCAAGATACTGTAGACCAGTGGATTAAAACCTATGGGGTTCGTTATTTCTCTGAACTGACGAACATGGCGGTACTGACGGAGGAGGTCGGAGAACTGGCTCGTGTGATCGCCAGAAAATATGGTGACCAGAGTTTCAAGGAAGGTGAGAATGATAACCTTGGTGACGAGATGGCGGATGTGCTGTGGGTACTGCTCTGTCTTGCCAACCAAACGGGTGTCGACCTCACAGAGGAACTGAAAAAGAACATAGAGAAAAAGACTCAACGAGATAAGACACGACATCAAAACAACGAAAAACTCAAATAAATGAAAGAACAAGAGAACAAGTACGAAAAGACTTTAGGTCTTTACAATACCACTATCAGCGACGAGGAAGTGCGCGACGCTGTCAGAAAGATTATCGCTGAGAAAGTGCATGAGAACGATACCCTAGAGGTAAAGAAATTCCTGATGGGCAGTGTGGAACTGACGACGCTGAAGACTACGGACTCTGAGGAAAGTGTCCTTGCCTTCACAGAGAAAGTCAACCTGTTTGACGACTCCTATCCTGACCTACCCCATGTCGCCACCATCTGCGTCTATCCTTGTTTTGCCAAGACAGTAGCAGACACCTTAGAGGTCGACGGTGTTGAAATTGCTTGTGTATCAGGTAGTTTTCCATCCTCACAGGCATTGATAGAAGTAAAGGTCGCAGAGACGGCACTTGCCATCAAGGATGGTGCCACAGAGATAGATATCGTCTTGCCAGTAGGTAAGTTCCTGAGTGGCAACTACGAGGATGTCGCAGACGAGATTGCAGAGTTGAAGGCAGTGTGTGGTGAGCATAAGATGAAGGTGATTTTAGAGACAGGTTGCTTGAAAACGGCAAGCAATATCAAGAAAGCCGCCATCCTCGCCATGTACGCAGGAGCCGACTATATCAAGACTTCCACTGGCAAGTTAGAGCCCGCTGCTACTCCAGAGGCAGCCTATGTGATGTGTCAAGCCATCAAGGAATATTACGAGAAGACTGGCATACAGATTGGTTTTAAGCCTGCTGGAGGCTTGAATAGTGTGATGGACGCACTGATCTACTTCACCATCGTCAAGGAGGTATTAGGAGAGCAATGGCTCACCAACGAGTGGTTCCGCATGGGCACCTCTCGTCTTGCCAATCTGCTATTGAGTGAAATCTTAGGAGAAGAGACGAAGTTCTTTTAATACCTACGCTCTATCACATAATCCACATAGGCAGTCAAGGCATCCTTGATTGCCTTTTCTTTGACACTACTGTTGATATAGTCCATGCAGATCTTGCTGAACTCTTGCATCCGTTGCTCAGCATACTCGATGCCACCCTGTTGCTTGGTAAACTCCACCAAGACGGCGATCTCATCTTGATTGATAGTACCTTCTTTCACCTTGCGTGCAAGGGTGTGCATCGACTCAAAATCAGTATTATTCAGGGCATAGATGACAGGCAGTGTCAACTTGCCTTCTGTCATATCATTACCAGTAGGCTTACCTATCTCCTTTGAGTCGTAATAGTCGAAAATATCATCACGGATCTGGAACATCAGACCTAGTGTCTGTCCGAACTTGGCAGCCTTCTTGATCTCCTCGTCAGAAGCACCTGCAGAGATAGCACCAATGGCAGCACAAGCCTCGAACAACGCCGCTGTCTTCTGGTTGATAACCTGGTAGTAAACCTCCTCACTGATCTCCTGATTCTGGATGTTCGAGAGTTGCAGAATCTCACCTGCGGCAAGGGTACGTCCCAATTCCGCCAGATACTCCACGATGCGCTGATTACCTGTCTTTGCCACACTCAGCAAAGCCGTAGACAGGATATAGTCACCTACCAATACCGCCACCTTATTATTATAGGTGGCATTGACAGAGGCCTGACCACGACGCTCTCCACTCTCATCCACCACATCATCATGCACCAATGATGCCGTATGCAGCAACTCCAGACCTACTGCGGCATGCTGCGTCACATGAGAGACACCACCATAGTTCTTTGCTGTGAGTAAGATCAGGATAGGACGCATGCGTTTTCCCCCTCGCTGACGGATGTGTGTCAACACTTGCGAGAGGAGTCCGTCATCATGCGTCAGACTGTTGTTGAACAACGTTATAAAGTCATTCAACTCCTTGTCGATAGGCTGCTTGATAAGTGACAAATAATCCATTCTAAAGAAATTTGTTACAAAAATAGTGAAAATATCGGGATATTGGAAAATATTTTAGTAATTTTACGCAGAAAAAATAAAAATGTTATGGATAAACTGTTTCTTTTAGACGCTTATGCGCTCATATACCGCTCGTATTACGCCTTCATCAAGAATCCGCGTATCAACTCAAAAGGCTTGAACACATCGGCAATTATGGGCTTTGTCAATACCCTGCAAGAGGTGCTCACCAAAGAGCAACCCACCCACTTAGGTGTTGCCTTTGACCCTCATGGTCCTACCTTCCGCAGTGAGGCATATCCTGCCTATAAGGCACAGCGTGAGGCTACCCCAGAGGATATCAAAAAGTCAGTACCTATCATCAAGGATTTACTAAAGGCATGGAACATCCCTATATTGCAAGTCGATGGCTTCGAGGCTGATGATGTCATCGGCACCCTTGCCACAAAGGCTGGAGCACAGGGAGTGACCACTTATATGCTGACTCCTGATAAGGACTATGGACAGTTAGTCAAGGAGAATGTCTTTATCTTTCGTCCTCGTCATGGAGGTGGCTATGAGACTATGGGTATTGAAGAGGTGAAGGCAAAATATGGTATCCCATCGACAGCGGCTGTCATTGATCTCCTTGCCTTGATGGGTGACTCGGCAGACAATTTCCCAGGCTGTCCTGGTGTGGGAGAGAAAACGGCAGTGAAACTCATCAACCAGTTTGGCACTATTGAAAACATGCTCGACCATACCGATGAGATCAAAGGAGCCCTCAAGACAAAAGTGGAGGAACATGTGGATGATATCAAGATGTCGAAATTCTTGGCGACCATCAAAACGGATGTACCCATCGAACTCAATCTTGATGAACTGAAAATCTCAGAGCCGAATGAAGAGGAGTTAGGAAAACTCTTAGAGGATTTAGAGTTTAAGACCCTCAAAAGCAAGATTCTTAAAAAGTCTGAAAATATACAAAAACCTGTAAACGGACAACTCGATTTGTTTGCAGAATTTACGCCCGAGGGGACGAGTGAGCCAGAATTTTCGAAATTTGAGACGTTAAAATCAGTATCTCATGATTACCAACTAATTGAAAATGAGGAAGATTTAAAGAAATTATGTGACTTTTTTATTACAAAAGAAATTCTCAGTCTAGATACGGAGACCACTTCTACGAATCCGATAGACGCTGAATTGGTGGGATTGAGTTTCTCTGTGGAGGAACATCAAGCCTTTTATGTCCCTATCCCACCCCAACGAGAGGAGGCTCAGAAAATCGTTGAGATTTTCCGACCCGTCTATGAGCATGAGCAAATTCTCAAGGTAGGTCAGAATCTGAAATACGATTTGGAGGTGTTGCGAAACTATGACATTGAACTGAAAGGTAAGATGTGGGACACGATGATCGCCCACTATCTCATCCAACCAGAACTTCGTCATAACATGGACTATATGGCAGAGATCTATCTGCACTACCAGACCATCCATATCGATGAGTTGATAGGACCTAAGGGAAAGAACCAACGTTCCATGCGAGAACTTGATCCAAAAGATGTGTACGAGTATGCCGCTGAAGATGCGGATATCACCCTTCAGTTAAAAAACAAGTTAGAGCCAGAACTGAAAAAGCATGGTGCTGAGAAACTGTTCTATGAGATAGAGATGCCTTTGATGCCTGTCCTTGCTGAGATGGAGATGAATGGTGTGCGTATCGATACCAACTCACTGGCTGAGACCTCATCGCAACTCACACAGCGCATGCTGGATATTGAGAAACGCATCTATGAACTTGCTGGAGAGCAGTTTAATATCGCCTCACCTAAACAGGTAGGTGATATCCTCTTTGGCAAGATGAAGATCATTGAGAAACCCAAGAAGACAAAGACAGGACAGTTTGTTACCAGTGAGGAGGTATTGCAACAGTTGCGCCATAAACATGAGATTGTAGGATTAATCCTTGACCATCGTGGACTGAAGAAACTCCTGGGCACCTATATTGAGGCACTGCCCAAACTAATCAATCCCCATACAGGGCATATCCATACCTCTTTTAATCAGACGATTACAGCAACCGGCAGACTGTCATCTTCTGATCCTAACCTGCAAAACATACCTATCCGTGGAGAGGATGGAAAAGAGATTCGTAAGGCGTTCATCCCAGAGCCTGGTTGTCTGTTCTTCTCTGCCGACTATAGTCAGATAGAACTACGAGTGATGGCACACTTGTCTGGTGATGAGAATATGATCACTGTGTTCAAAGAAGGAAAAGACCTGCATGCAGCCACTGCGGCAAACATCTATCATAAAGACATCACAGAGGTGACACGTGATGAGCGTACCAAGTCAAAACGTGCGAACTTTGGTATCATCTATGGCATCACCGTCTTTGGTCTTGCGGAGCGATTGGATATTGATCGCTCAGAGGCAAAACAACTGATTGACGGCTATTTCGAGACTTTCCCACAGGTACATGACTATATGGAGAAATCCAAGGAGGTGGCACGCCAACAAGGTTATGTCACTACCCTCTTCGGACGTCGCCGCTATCTGCCTGATATCAATAGTGCCAATGCGGTAGTACGTGGCTTTGCGGAAAGAAATGCCATCAATGCGCCTATTCAGGGTACTGCCGCTGATATTATTAAAGTGGCTATGATTCGCATCTTCCAGCGTTTCAAGGCAGAAGGTATCAAGAGTAAGATGATTCTTCAAGTACATGACGAACTAAACTTCTCTGTCCTTCCAGAAGAGAAAGAGAAAGTGGAGCGAATCGTATTAGAGGAGATGCAGGGAGCCTTTGATATGAAAGTCCCCTTGGTAGCAGATTGTGGTTTTGGAACTAACTGGTTGGAGGCACACTAAAAAGTAAAAAAGTAAAAAGGTAAAAAAGTGAGAAAGATACGTACCATAGAAATGCAACGACTCTCAGTAGAGGAGTTTCGCAATGCTGACAAACTCCCTCTTATAGTCGTATTAGACGATGTACGCTCCATGTATAATATAGGTAGCGTATTTCGTACCTGTGATGCTTTTCGTGTAGAGGCATTATACCTTTGTGGCATTTGTCAGACACCTCCTTCTACAGAGATACACAAGACAGCCCTTGGAGCAGAGGACTCCGTTAACTGGAAATATTTCAAGACAGCCTTAGAGGCTATTGATGACTTAAAGAAAGACGGCTATCATGTATTATCAGTAGAGCAAGTAAAACACTCCACCAAGTTACAGACATTTACTCCAGAACAAAAAAGATATGCAGTGATATTAGGTAATGAGGTAAAAGGAGTCCATCAAGAGGTAGTCGATGCTTCAGATGGTTGTCTGGAAATCCCTCAATTAGGTACTAAACACTCTATGAATGTAAGTGTGACAGCAGGTATTATCATTTACAAATTCGCAGAAGAATTAATGCTAAAATAAATGTGGATAAGTATGTGGATAAACTGGTTTATAAATAGTGAATTATCAAACGACATACTAGAGTCCCTTACTCTATGGTCGGATAAAAAGAATAAATCACTATCTTATACGTAACTTTTCCACTAAAATTGACTTAAAAAAGATTTAAACTTATTATATTTGCACCAAAATTGAAATGTGTGGATAAACTACTTATCTGATTTATAATCAATGAGAAAGTATCAACAAAGGATGAGAATAACTGAAAATAATAAGTGAATAAATAATCTAGCAAGAAATAACCTAGAAAGTTTTGCACTTATCAACAGCATATCATTCTATCCATTTCATTTTTAAAAGAAAAAATAAAAAGAAATATAAATATTATATGAAGTTGAAAACTGAATGGATCAAACAGGGATTTATTGACGAACCTGTAGTTGAGGGAACAGACTTAAAGGCTGAGATTCGTCGTATGGCTAAAGAAAAGGATGCTATCATCCTAGCCCACTATTACACAATTGGTGATATTCAAGATGTCGCTGATTTTGTAGGTGACTCTCTTGCATTGGCTCGCAAGGCTGCAGAGACAGATGCTAAAATGATGGTGATGTGTGGTGTCCATTTCATGGCAGAGACTTGTAAATTGCTTTCTCCTGATAAGACAGTATTATGTCCTGACTTAAATGCTGGCTGCTCTCTTGCAGATAGTTGCAAGGCTGAGGATTTGAAGAAATATAAGGAAGAGCATCCAGGTTATCAGGTAATCAGTTATGTGAACACTACTGCCGCAGTCAAGGCATTGACTGATGTAGTAGTCACTAGTGGTAATGCGAAGAAAGTAGTTGATCAATTACCTAAGGATGCTAAGTTGATTTTTGGTCCGGATTACAATTTAGGTAATTATATCAATGAGGTGACTGGTCGTAAGATGTTGCTTTGGAATGGTGGCTGTCATGTGCATGAGCGTTTCTCAGTGGCAAAGATATTAGAGTTGAAACAGCAGTATCCTGATGCTGTAGTGATGGCTCATTTAGAGTGTAAAGGACCTGTTCTTGCCTTAGCAGATGTTAAAGGAAGTACCGCTACCATGCTTCAATATGCTCAGCAGAGTGATAAAAAGCAATTTATCGTGGCTACAGAGGCTGGTATTCTTCATGAGATGCAACGAACTTGCCCAGACAAGGAATTTATCCCTGTGCCTCCAGAAATCAGCGAGAGCGGCTTAGAATGCAGTTGTAATGAGTGTCAATATATGAAGATGAATTCTCTTCTAAAGATATATAATACTCTTAAATATGAATGGCCCTCTGTTGAGATAGATCCAAAGATAGCCAAGGAGGCTGTGAAACCTATAGAAAGAATGCTGGAGTTGAGTTAATCTCCAGCATTTATTTTATCATGACTTTCTTTCCATCAACAATATTGATACCTCTTTTAGTAGAATAAAGACGCTTACCTTGTAGATCATATATAGGCATTGAATAAAGATTATCATATTTGATTGTCTCTATATCATTTGCTTCTTCTGATATATTCTCAATAGCAGTGTTTAAAAGAGGTATATGATAAGTAAACCAATCAATCATAGCATTTACATCTTCTTCTACTGTATTTAATTGTTTATTCCATCGTTTTGTATAGTATTCTCTTGATATTTGTAACGCTATTCCTTCTTCGCTATTTGCAAAATCTGTAATAAATTGAATGATTTGTTGTGGAATAATATTTTTTACCTCTTCCCATTTTTCCTTGTAAGTATGTAAGAATGTTTTGTTTTTGTTATTTAATAGGGAAGGAAAATAGAAATCAAATTGACCAGTATGGTATCTTGAGAAACTTCCCTTATCCATCCAAAATATTGTATCAAAATCCCACATATTAGCCATTTGTAGTAGAGTAGATGTGGTATTGTCATATTTCATCAAAAATAAATTAGAGCCTCCAGAATCCCATGTTCCCATCATGTCGTGGGCTAACAGCCATGATACAAAAGAATTAACATCAATATATTGGTTATAATTTTCTTCTTCTATACTTTTTTCAACTTGATTGATATATGTCTGAGCATATAGTGTTTGCTCCTCTGTGACATCATCTTCATCTGGATATTTCCAAGTATATCGATAGTGTAATTTTGAACTGAAATAATCAGTAGCGAAATAAACATCCTCATTCCACCAATAGGCATCACGTTCCACTATGAATCCTGTGTTTTCGTCAACATCAAGTCTGCAATCTGAATTGCGTTTTACAGATTCAATAAGTAAATAGCATCCTCTATAGTCATTATTAATAAACACATTGCAGGGCATATAGGATGGTGTCCAAGGCAATCCGATTAATTCATTCATTTTTAGCCCTATCATGGTATTAAGTGTTCTGGCATCTTTTAATAGTCGCCATTCTTTGTCTTTATATTTTTTATTTCCACGTGATAGCAAGTCTTCTTTAACCTGTAATTTGATTTTATATGGCTTATTATCGTGATATGCACTACTATTACCATTTATTTTAATAGTGGCTCCACTTATATTTTTCTCATATTCACCACTATCATATATTACATTCTTATCTTTATTGGTTATAATAATTCGACAAGGTACTTTTGTAGCATTTGTAATACCTTGTCCCATAGATCCTTCTGGATGGTCTACATATTCACAAGTAGGCTCTTCATTATTGACAGTAGTAATACTCACTACAGGCAAACCAATTTGACTAATATTCTCAAAACTGAAATCAGTTTGAGCATAAGCATAATTAATAAAAATAGAAAAAAGTAATATAAGATAATATATACTTATTTTACGACGGCTATTTTGCATACTGTTCCTTTCTTTCCATCTTGCGTAGCAGTAATGACGCTATAGACACCACTTGCCACACGATTACCTTTTTTGTCTTTACCATCCCATGTGAATAAACCACCGTTACTACGTCCCTCAGCAATTAGGAAACCAGCAGCATTGGTAATTTTCACATCAGCGTTATAGGTAAGACCAGTTACTGTTATAAGACCATTATAGTTATTGAAGTCAACAGGATTAGGATAAGCATATACGTTATCACTATCCATACTCTCTGCAGGCTCTACGGCATCACTCATATATGAACACAGACCCTTATCAGTTCCAATAAATACCTCACCAGTCTGATAATTAATCGCTATTGACTCTATGACATCACTTAACAATTGGCTGTTTGATATATTGAAATGATGAATCTGCTCATTATTATCATTACTAATAAGGTATACCCCATCTCCATTGGTACCAAACCATTTTCTTCCTGCCCCATCAACAGCCATACTTGTTATCTTTACACCAGATAATAAGTAGTCTGCATAATTTGTTCCGTCATTTCTTGGCACTTTATATTGTATGATACCTAATGTAGGATCAGCCATCTCAGCAGTTGTAATATAAAAAGGTCCTTTGTCAGTTCCTATCCATATATTCCCCTCTTTATCCTCACAAATACATTCTACATAAATAACATTTATTTTTATACCATCCTGATTGGTAAAATTATCGTATTTGACAATTTTTTTATTCTGGTAGTCATAGCAAAAATAAGCAGGATTATCACTATGTGCGTTGACAAACCACATCAGTCCTCGGCTATCAATATAAGAGCCTTTCATGACACGCATGGCATGGTCTGGCTTGTCAATAAGTTCACTAGACATAAACCCACTCCATTTACCATCATAACTATATTTAATAATACCTGTTGTAGAACCACTATTCAAGCAATATATATTACCTTCTTTATCATAGATGATTCCATTTGTTCGAACATAATCAGGACTATTATTACTTGCTGCTGACATAAAATAATCAGTATTACCTGCCGTGTAGTTATTTTGGAATTTTCCATCCATAAACTCATAGAGTCCAGAGCAAGAGGCAACCATGACATGACTCTCGTTACGTGGGTCAACAGCAATAGAGTTGACATCTCTATATGCTGATGCGAAAGCAGGTTTTATATCATCTTGATAGATAATCCATTCTTTATTTTCGTCCAAAACCTGAACAGTACCAGGTCTTTGAAAATTAGCCATCTGATACCATCCTCCTCCTACAGTATAGAGTTTTCCATGATGTACCAGCATATTGAAGAAATAATTATACTTCGGACCTCCAGGATTCAATGTTTTGACAGTTTCAATATAGGTATCATAGTCACTATTGTCCTCATCTGAAAGTTTAGTGGGATATTCCGGATGATTAGGGGTATAACTATCTGTGATCTCTGCCCGCTCTAAGTTAACTTTGACGATTCCAAAGCCACAGATCAGATAGGCATAGACATCATCAATACGAATACTGCTGACAGATTTATCACCTGTTATCGCTTTCAGGTAAAGGTCACTGACATTGATGACATTACCATTCGTCTCTACCAGGTCAATATTAGAGTCTTGATAGACAACGATCAACCGTTGGGCTTTCGAACACCATTTGATATGTGTGATATAAGTATCACTCAAACCATTGGTCTTGTCATAAGTATAGATGCTTTGGTCATTGAGGTTATACTGATACAGACTATTACTCGCCATTACAAAGAGATCGTCACCAGCCTTCTGTATCTGTTGCACATCATGATATGCCATATAGGCTTTCCATGTACCAATCTGAGCATGTAAAGGTAAAAAAGTAAAAAAGTAAAGAGGTAAAACACTCATTATCATCCTTCTAAACCGCAAATATTTCATCATTCTTATATTTTTAAACTTTACCTTTTTACTTTTTTACCCTTTTACCTTTAGCAGATATTCTGCCAATTTTTGTGTTGCCTTAGCGCGATGACTGATGCTGTTTTTGATATCAGTCCCTAGTTCGGCAAAAGTCTTGTCATAGCCCTCTGGTTGGAAAATAGGATCATAGCCGAAGCCCTCCCCTCCCCTTTTCTCTCGGATAATCTCACCCTCGACGATACCTTCAAACTGACTGACTTTCTTGATACTAGTGCACCCACATGGACACACATTTCTCTTCTCTATTAACGCAATAACAGTGCGAAATCGTGCCTTACGGTTGTTATTATTTCCTAATTCTCGCAACAGACGAGCCATATTCGCCTCAGAGTCATGACTAAGTCCTGTTTGCTGCGAACCTGCCGCAGCGTATCTCGCTGAATATACTCCAGGTGCTCCATCGAGCGCGTCTACTTCTAGTCCCGTATCATCAGCAAAGCAATCGACATGATAGTGATCATAGACATACTGGGCTTTCATCAGCGCATTCTCCTCTAGGGTCTTCCCTGTCTCTGGAATATCCTCATGGCAACCGATATCACTGAGAGAGACCACTTCAAAGGAATCTCCTAAGATATTTCTGATCTCCTCAAGTTTGTGCTGGTTGTTCGTCGCGAATACTATCTTCATAACTCCTTAACTCCTTGACTCCTTAACTCCTTTCTCCTTGACTTTTCTCTCGCTTAATCGAAACTTTCATCTCGTCAAATCCTTCACCATATACACCAATGACACTGGACTGGCTGACAAAGGCATTAGGGTCTATCATCTTGATGAGACGGAACATATTGACACTCTCATTCTTCTTAGCAAGAATACAAAGCACCTTACTCTTCTTTCCTGTATACCAGCCATGACCGTCGAGAATCGTTACGCCATGGTTCATCTCAGTACCAATGGCATTGGCTATCTCCTGCCATTTACTGGAGAAAATAAAGAATTGTACAGATTGTCTTCTGGCATTCATGACATAGTCGAGCACATAGTTCTCCATTGCCATCACACAGAAGCCGAACATCACCTTATGGGCACGTTCCAGATAGGTTCCAAACTGCGGGAAGAACATACAGGAGCCAATGATGCAGAAGTCAGCGGCAATAAGTACAGAGCCCAACGATACGTTATGGTATTTATTGACTGAGGCAGCGATGATATCAGTACCGCCAGTTGATCCATTATGTAGGAATACAGTAGCAAGGGCGATACCCGTCATCACACAGCCGATAATCATTGACATGAAGTCCTGCCCCTCCCCCATCAACTTAAAAGGTAGTCCATTGGGTTGTTTGGGTATCAGTTCTTGAGCAAACACCAGCATAAAGTAAAGGGTAAAGATGGCGAAGATAGTCTTCATCAGGAATCTCACACCCAGTATTTTCAATGCTACCAACAAGAGGATTCCATTGATGATGATGTAGGTGTTCTCCAAATGGAACCCTGTGGCATAGTAGATGATAGCGGAAAGACCCGTCACACCACCAGCCACAATCTGATAGGGCATCAGAAATACCGTGAAAGCAACTGTATAAATGGCGAGACCAAGGGCTATGAAAAGATAGTCCTTCGTCTCGTTCCAAATCATTCGATGTCTCTCTGTCATTTACTTCTTAAAAACGATGTTCACCATACGCTTCGGGACGATGATAACCTTCATAATATCTCCCTCAATATATTTCTTCGAACGCTCATCAGCGAGAACGGTTTTCTCGATGGTCGCATTGTCAGCATCAGCGGCAAACTCCATATCGAAGCGGGTCTTACCATTGAAGGCAACACCCAGTTTCACTGAGTTCTCCACCAGATACTCCTCGTTCCATGCAGGCCATTTAGAGTCGCAGACGCTACCCTGCTCTCCCAAAGCCTCCCATAGTTCCTCTGCGATATGCGGAGCGAAAGGAGCGATAAGGATGACAAGGGTCTTCAGCATCTCACGGTTGTGAGATTTCTGTTGGGCAAGTTCATTCACGCAAATCATGAAGGCAGAGATACTGGTGTTGTAAGAGAATACCTCAATATCCTGTGATACCTTCTTAATGAGTTTATGAACGCTCTTCAAAGCCTCCTTCGTAGGCTCTGCGTCATCCACGAGAAGTTTTCCTTCTTCATTATCGCGAGCATTGCCATAGAACAATGCCCAGAACTTCTTCAGGAAGCGATGGCAGCCATCGATACCATTGGTGTCCCAAGGCTTTGACTGCTCTACAGGACCTAAGAACATCTCGTAGAGGCGCAGCGTGTCGGCACCGTATTTCTCGACAATCATATCTGGATTGACCACATTGAACATCGACTTCGACATCTTTTCGATAGCCCATCCGCAGATATATTTACCATCCTCTAGGATAAACTCAGCGTTCTCGTATTCTGGACGCCATGCCTTGAAGGCATCAAGATCAAGGATATCATTAGAGACGATATTCACGTCGACATGGATAGGAGTGACCTGATACTTGTCTTTCAGTCCGCAACTGACGAACTTTCCCTTGTCTTGTCCCTCCTCTACTCGGTATACGAAATTAGAGCGTCCTTGTATCATACCCTGATTGACAAGTTTCTTGAAAGGCTCATCCTCGCAAGAGTAGCCAGAGTCGTAGAGGAACTTATTCCAGAAACGGGAGTAGATCAAGTGACCTGTGGCGTGCTCAGTGCCACCTACATAGAGGTCGACATTACGCCAGTACTCATCGATATCACGGTTTACTAATGCCTTCTCGTTCTTCGGATCCATATAGCGGAGGTAATAGGCACTCGAACCAGCAAAGCCAGGCATGGTGTTCAACTCCAATGGGAAGACGGTCTTATTGTCAATCTCGTCCTTGGAGACAACCTTGTCGAACTTCGTATCCCACGCCCAGTTCTTGGCACGTCCCAAGGGAGGCTCACCAGTCTCAGTGGGCTTATACTCGTCAATCTCTGGCAACTCCAAAGGCAGGCATTCCTTCGGGATCATATAAGGCATGTCATCCTTGTAGTAGACAGGGAAAGGCTCACCCCAATAACGCTGGCGGGAGAAGATGGCATCACGCAGACGGTAGTTTACCTTCACACGTCCCAGACCTTGCTCTGTCACATACTTCTTCGTAGCGGCAATAGCCTCCTTGACAGTCAGACCGTTGAGGCTGAACTTACTGCTTGCAGAGTTGCACATGATACCCTCTTTGGCATCATAACTCTCTTCGCTGACATCAGCGCCCTCAATCAGTGGAATGATAGGCAAGTTGAAGTGCTTGGCGAAAGCATAGTCGCGGGAGTCATGGGCAGGAACAGCCATGATGGCCCCCGTGCCATAGCCTGCAAGCACATATTCTGAGATCCAGATAGGAATCTTCTCGTCAGTGAATGGGTTGATGGCATAACTTCCAGAGAAGACTCCCGTCACCTTATGGTCGGCGATACGGTCACGCTCCGTGCGTTTCTTCACATAGTCGATATACTCATCCACTGCTTTCTGCTGTTCTGGAGTGGTCAGTTCTGCCACCAGTTCTGACTCAGGAGCCAGTACCATGAAGGTCACACCAAACATCGTATCGGCACGAGTGGTGAAGATGGTAAAATGCTTGTTAGAGTCAGCGACCTTAAACTCTACCTCCGTACCCTCAGACCGTCCAATCCAGTTGCGTTGAGTCTCTTTCAGGGAGTCTGTCCAGTCGATTTCCTCCAGACCGTCCAATAGTCGCTGGGCATAGGCAGAGACACGCAGACACCACTGGCGCATTTTCTTTTGTACCACAGGATAGCCGCCACGTACGCTGACACCATCTACGACCTCATCGTTGGCAAGTACGGTACCCAGTTTCGGACACCAGTTCACCATCGTATCTGCAAGATAGGCGATACGATAGTTCATCAGCACTTCCTGCTTCTTTTTCTCAGAGAAACCTGCCCACTCAGAGGCGGTGAAGTGCAACTCCTCTGTACCTAAGGCGTTACAGTTCTCTGTACCCATCAACTCAAAATGCTCTATCAGTTTGATGGTTGGCTGTGCTTTATTGGACGAGAGACTGAAATAACTCTTGAACATGCGCTGGAAAGCCCATTGTGTCCACTTATAATATATAGGATCGCAGGTGCGTACCTCACGCTCCCAGTCGAACGAGAAACCAATCTTATCCAACTGACTGCGGTAGCGGTTGATATTCTCAAAGGTGGTCTTCTCAGGATGCTGACCTGTCTGGATGGCATACTGCTCCGCGGGCAGTCCATAGGCATCATAGCCCATGGGGTTCAGTACGTTATAACCCTGCTGACGCTTATAGCGTGCATAGATGTCTGAGGCGATATATCCAAGGGGATGACCCACATGTAATCCCGCACCACTGGGGTAGGGGAACATATTTAATACATAGAATTTCTTCTTGGTTGGGTCTTCCGTCACACGATAGGTCTTCATTTCCACCCATCGCTTCTGCCATTTCTGTTCAATGTCTCTAAAGTTGTATTCCATTGTATTCTTGTTTTTTATTTATGATTTCCATGTACCGGCACATCAAAGATGTGGGGCTAAAGTGCAAAGATAAACAAAAGAAATGAATTAAGCAAAAATATGCCTGATAATTTTTATAAAGTAAAAAAATGTCATTATCTTTTGTGTAATTCAGAAAAATCATTATCTTTGCAAATACTTATTACAAAAAAACCAAGAAAAAACTACTAAATCTATTATTAATAACTAAAATTTTTTAAAGTATGAAAAAACTGTTTTTATTAGTAGCCGCTTTCGCAGCAGGATTTGCTGTGACTTCGTGCTCCAGTGACAAGGACGTAGCAGTTGATCCTACTCCTATTGAGAATGGGGGGGTAATAATTATCTTGCTATTAGTATTAACTTGCCAGCAACAACTGGCACTATGCGTTCTGGAACTGATGACAATGCCAACAACGTGACCTACAACGACGGACTTGCTACGGAGTATACTGTGAAGGATGCTACCCTCATTATCTTTAATAATGCCACCAACGAGGATGATGCCACCTTCGTGGGTGCCTATTCTATCAACACCTCACCTTGGGCTTCTGGTACTTCCCATAATGTAACGGAGTATTCGACGAAGGTCATTCGACTGGTGGCGAATGAGGTCGTTGCAGGCTATAGAGTCATGGTGGTATTGAACAAAAACGATATCTTGGAAGTGACTGCCAGTGACGATGGACTGAAAGTAAATGGTACGGCTTTGGAGGCAGGAACGACTACCTATGGTACATTCCGTAAGAAACTAACCACGGCTATCACCTCCCTCGATGCCTCGCCAATGACCACTACAGGTTTCTTCATGTCAAACGCACCATTGTCGAGTAGCCAAGGTTCTACTACGACCTTGGTTTCTGGTACAACCCAGACGCTTGTTCCTATTACTGCTGGTGCTATTTATAAGACAGAAGCCGCTGCTGAGGCTGGTACCACTTACGACCAAGTTTATGTGGAGCGTGGCGTTGCTAAGGTGACAATGCAATCTAATAGTGGAACGATGACAAGTGCAAAGGTGGAATCCACACCATTGACTTGGGAAGTGACTGGTTGGATGCTCGACAATACCGCACCCACTACCTATCTAATTCGTTCTACAGATAATGATGCAGCGTTCCGCAACTTGCATAGCAATATCTCTGGTGGTGTGTATCGTTATGCAGGTAATACACAGATTAATGATGGCGAGAATCATCCCAGTGGCAAATACCGCACCTACTTCGCCCAGAGTGTTGGTTACGACACTTGGGCAGCCAGTGGCACCTATGCGTTGAACACCTACTCGTCAGGCGACTTCTCCACGGATTTCGGTACAAACAATCCTAAGTATTGTTTTGAGAACACCTTCGATGTTGACCACCAGAACGTGAAGAACACTACGCTGGTACAGATAGCCATTACGGCAAAGAATGGCGGTAGTGCTGTAGATCTCTATACCCTTGGGGGACACAAATCAGTAGTATATACCGAAGACTTGCTAAAAGCAAAAATACAGGAAATGGCATATGCAGTCATGAAAGGTGACGGTGTAACAGGAACCTACGGTACATCCGATATCACAGTCACCATGCCTGCAACATCCGTGGCAGGAAAGGTCGAGGTAAGCAGCACCAACTTGAAGGTAGTACCCGATGTCACTAAGATTACCAGTGGCTTTAACGAGACCTCATTCTATACCAACCTGAATGCAGCCTTAGGTGAGTTGACCTGCTACAAAAATGGTCTGACTTACTATAGTGTCCGCATTAAGCACTTTGGTGACGATTTGACCCCATGGAACACTACGGAGTTTGGTTCTGGCACGGCACCCAGTTCGTCTAACATCTATCCAGATAATTCTTCCAACCGCAATGGCGACTACTTGGGTCGTTACGGTGTGCTTCGCAACAACTGGTATGACATTAATGTAAATAGCGTACGTTCTCTGGGTGATGCCGAGCCACACGAAGGTACTTGGCCTGATACACCCGACGATGAATTGGACAACTATCTGTCGTTCCGTATCAACGTTCTGTCTTGGGCTAAGCATAAGACACAGGACGCTGATCTCTAATCCTCTCATATATAATATTATATAAATGTTTAGAGGATATCTTCGGGCATTAAGCCTTGCTTTGCTGGCAGTATGGATGCTGGCAGGGTGTTCTCATGGGGTAGATGGTGAGAGCCAGGAGCCTGCCGTGGACATCCTGTCACGCTTCAACGCTGACGGCAAGGCATGGCTGTGCCTGCAGATTCCTTTAGGCAATACTGGAGCAACGAATCGTGCCATGTCCCTCGACGGCTTCAAGGACGGGGATGGCGATGAGTATGCGGTAAACGATGTCTATGTCCTGATCTTCTCTGGGGCTAATGAGACGGCTGCCACACTCGCAGGAGTATACAAAGTGACACCAACCTTTGAAACCTCTGCCTACGAGCAGATTACGTATAAGGCAATGGTGCTCATCGATGACCAGAACATCAACACGGGCGATAACCTCTATACGTTCGTGCTGCTGAATAACAACAGCAGTGCGATCTCTGGTTATACCTCATCGACTGTGACTTTCGCCAACGGTGGCTCTCCCAAGACACTTAATAACGAATCGACACTTGATGACCTACAGGCAATCACTATCGCTAACCATAAGGACGAAAGTGGTTATTTCCTGATGACCAACGCCCGCCTTGCTGATGCCGCTACTACCAGTGCTAACTTATCGACACTGGTGGAGATGCCTGCCACCTATTTCTTCTCTACACAAGCAGAGGCGGAGGCTAACCCTGCCGCCCATGTCAATGTGGAGCGGTTGGCAGCCAAGACGACGGTGACGAGCGGACTTGTTAATATGTATGTCTTAGGTAATGAATACGCTACTTTTGAGAATAGTGACTTGACATTTGCCCTTGACAATTACAACACCAAGAGTTATGTCTGTTGCCATCTGTCAGGAGTAACTTACCCTCGCTTTGTGGAGAGCGAGGTCATCGAACCGTATTATCCGTACAGATACCGCACCTACTGGAGCGAGGATTTCAATTATAGTGGCAAGGATGGGCTTTCCTTTAAGACTGATCCTTCTGCAATCAGTTGGAATGCCTTGGATCAAGTTACCTATTGTGCTGAGAACACCTTTGACGTAGCCCATCAGCAAGACGACTGCACGACCTCAGTGCTGGTACGTCTGCAGTTGAATAACGGTACTGATTTCTATACGACGAGTGTGACAGGACAGGATGTTATCTTCCAATCTCCCTCCTCTACTATCACAGAGGAAGGCACTAGTGGTGATGAGGCTTTTGCCCGTCGCTCTGTTCTCGTGCCCTACGATGGTACGAGCACAGCCACCATCGACGACTACCTGCGTACTTGGCTCATGCAGAACCATAGCGGTTTCCGCTCTTGGGTGAATACCTATGCCGCTGGGGAGCCTCGCCATGTACAGATCAGTGTGACAGGTAATGCCACGACAGGAGTTGCCATTGTCAGTAGTGTGACACAGACGGCAAGAGGAGAGGGAACTACAGGTGCCACCGCATTTGCTGCTCTTCACCTAGAAGACTATCTCGCCAGTCATATCTCGCTGAAGTACTATGCCAACGGCTATTGTTACTACCGAGTGCATATCCGCCATTTCACGGATGAGGAAACACCATGGAGTTCGGTGTCGTCAATGACAGCCAATACCACAGCGCAGGTCTATGGCAGCGATGCTGAACATTATTTGGGACGCTATGGCATGTTGCGTAATCATTGGTATACTGTCAATATCAAGAGTGTCACCCATGTCGGCTCGCCCATCATCCCGGCACTCACCACGAATGCCGATGATGCCATAGAGCAATTACTGAATGCCACCCTGACTATCAGTGGTTGGGAAAGTCATAGTCAAGACTTGTAAAAGTAATGATGAGATCAGTTAAAGTGAACATACATATCCTCTGTCTGTTGTTAGCAGTCGTTTTACTGCTGACAAGTTGCAGCGATGGCAGCCAGTTCGACGAGAGTCCTGTGCTGCCGCCTTTGCCTGCAAGCCAGCAGAGCAATGCCGACTCACTTTATCTTCATCTGCAGATAGTCAATAGCACCCAACCTGTTATGCGTGCTGCTGTGGCTGCTACCAAGGAAGAGAATGCGGTATATGATGGTATCCTTGCCATCTTCGAAGGTACCAGTGAGTCAACGGCAACTTTGAGGAGTGCTGTTGTCATCGACCAACTAATCAATAACCCAGGTAGTACGGACCATCCCGAGACAGTCAGCGTCATCCAACGGTTACCCATCCAGAACTACCCCTATACCAATACACTCTATGCCCTTGTATTGCTCAATACCACAGCGTCTGGATTTACAATAAGCAATGGAATGCTATTCTTCGATGGTGTCTCACAGAGTGGGAAGACACGGAGTCAGATCCAGGCACTTAACATCAAAGGCATTGGCAGCACAGATATGCATAAGGGACTCTTTATGTCGAATGCGCCCACCAGTACAGATGGGACGACATTGGTCGCTATCTCTGCTCTCTACGATACTGATGCGGCAGCCCGTAGTGGTACGGCACATACCATAACCGTGGAGCGGGCAGCAGCCAAAGTCAGTGTAGCCAGTGGCTACTCCGCAGGTAGCAATATCACGGCTATCACCCTTAACGGCAGTGCGTCTTATGCTCACTACCATACCATGACGTGGGCAGTTAATAAATACAACACCACCAGTTATGCCCTTCGTAATCCTAACGGTACCAGCAACTGGGCGCAGGATATCAATTACTCAGGGGCTCCAGAACATACCTTTACAGCCAACGATTTCACAGTCTATCCGCAGCAGTCGCACAGCAATGATGTGGTATACATAGCGGAGAACACCACTAACGACGGCTCTTCCTCGGACGTAAATGTCACGGAGGTCATCGTGGAGGTGCAGGTGAAGGATGCCTCTAACATGCTGATCCATGAGGGATTCAAGTTTACGGCATACGACAATAATGTGTTCTATACCAGTGCCGAGCAGTATATCGCCTTCCTAAAGAGCGGTCTGACTGATGGGCAGAAAGCACTTTATGGTCTCTCTACCCGTACTGCCGATGAGGTATATAAGTACCCGACTATCGTGGTGAATGCTGATGGCAGTGTCACGGTGACGCTCTCCAACGAGAGTTTCACCGCAGAGGAGAAGACTGGTCTTGCCAACCTCGCCGCCTTCCTCAGCAATAACACCAAGGGTTATCGGGACGGCAAGATGTACTATACCTATAAGATACAGCATGATACAGGCAAATACGCTGTTGTCCGCAATAATGTCTATAGCCTGACACTCTCCAATATCACTGCCATTGGCAGTCCAACTCCGTAAGGCATACGCCAATAACGACAATATATATCATTAAAAGATACGATCAAAAAGATGAGGCACTTGCTGACTACATACCAAAAAGCCATTAGTTCCCCCAAAGTTTCCTTGGAGGAACTGACAGTTTCCACGGCAGAAACTGTTAGTTCCCACGCTAGAAACTGTCAGTTTCCACGGCAGAAACTGTCAGTTCCCCTTAAGGGAACTCTCCTGATACTCCTATTGTTTGTGGTAGGAGGTAGCACCATGTGGGGCATGAGCAGGGCTGTCAGTTTTGCCAATCAGAATAGAATATCGAATAATGGAGCAGGTGTTTTTACGTCGGCAAACAATGCAGGTAACGAATATGCTCTTGCCTTGGCAGACTTGAGCACTATTTCTGGTATTGAGTCGGCTGGTAGTGTCCAGATAGAGTTTGATAGTAATATTCCTTCTGGTAGTCGTTGGCTTATAGGAGTTGGCGACAAAGATGTGAGAGGAACGAATGCAAATGGATCAAATAAGTCTAACTATCAAACAGATGGACTCATCATGCGTTTTGGTACAAGCGATGGTACTTCCTATAGGGTGAATGGTGGCGCAAGCAATACAGGTGCATTTGGGGTGGTAGTCCATGCAACGATTACGTTTGACAGGATAGCAGGAACCTATTCTTATACACTTGCAAATGGAGGAACAACGCTTTTCTCTGAAACAGGTGTCGCAACGAGTGTTGCCAACTTAACACTTATAGAGGCGTATACATGGGCAAACAATACTTCTGTCACTCTCAGCAACGTTACTGTACAATATGAGGACTTGTATTTTACGAATGCAGAGGATGTGGTCTATATAGAGGATCTTGTCTATGAGGGATTGACAAACGGGACAGGCAGCGCAGCCAATGCATCCTATAGTACCACAGGTTATTTCCGCCTTGACAGCAACAAACTTTACCCCATCACAACTACAGGGAGCGATGCCGTTGACGTGGCAGAGGGCGACCCCATTACCGTCACAATTACGGCAGGGACAGCCTCAGCCATTGCTAAGTTACGCATCAAGACACGTGCGGAAATAGAAGTGGACAACTTTAAGGTAGGCGACATCTTTACGGTTGGCAATATGGTGGGTAAGGTGACCAATGGCAATAGTGTCACTGTGAATGGCGTCACCATCACTCTGGGCAACCCCAGCCATACCCCAGTAGTGCGTAGTATAGGCGGTGGCTATGGCATCACAGTCATTGATAACAATGGATTTACCTTTGGAAACTATGCTGATAGCCAGATTTGGGGAACGGTCTATAAACTGCAGAACACCACCTCTTACAATAAAACCATCTATGTGAGTGGTTACTTTAATAGTACAACGGCAGCAGCAGCCACACTTTATGATAGTAGTTTCAGTTCGACAGGGCAAACACTTGCTAATCCGGGAAACGGCGCACTGGCAGAAGGGTCTTTTACATTGGCAGCGAACTCAACCTATTACTTATATTCACAATGGAATGACTTCTGTCTCAGTTTGTTCTCTGGTCCCCGTTTTACGAATAGTTATGCTGTCACGTCTATTGGCTCAACCTACACGCAAGCAGTGTCGTATATGACCAGTCCCACGTACAGCATCGTAGATAAGAAAGGCGATATAGCCAGTTCCAGCGTCACAGTATCCAGCACAGGTGTAGTGAGCGGACTGACAGCAGGTGGCGCAGTGAGGATACAAGCCACTAATGGTGTTGAGACTGTCAGTTACGTCCTTACGGTAGCCTATGAGGCGACACCATACCCAGGGCATCTTTGGGATTTCTATACTGATGGGACGACGACAACAGATGGACTGAAGACGGTACCTGACCCAAAGGCTGTCCCTAACACCACCACAGGTTTGCAGGGAGAGACATGGAGGGCTGAGTACAAGAACTCCAATGAGGGAAAGGAACGTGGTCCTCAGTGGTATATGCAGACGGTGGTGGCAGGCGACAATGCTTTCTACATTCCAGAGACGGCAGGCTTGGTATTCCACACTGCCAACCGCAACTTCTATCTGCGTAATGATGCCTCTGAGTTTAAGCATATCGGCATCCGTGGTGTCTACGACACACCCTCGTTTACCATTCCGAGATTGAAGGCTGGTGACATCGTGGAAATCAACTGGAAGCATGATGCCGATGACTCTGGTGCCACTTTCAGCGCCACCAACCTGAAAGACCTAAGAGACAAGGTGATTCCCGATGACGATACGTTTCTGATTACCAAGAGCCAAGACAAATCTCATAGAGGATGGTACTCTTTCGTTGTGCGCCAAGACGGGGATGTCACCTTTACTTTACACGACAATGGAAATACGGATATTCTGACGATACGTATCTATAACGGAGGTTACCGTCCTACCATGCGAGCCATGCGTGAATATGTCTCAAACAACGTGGCTCGCTCGACCCTTTTGCTGGACAATGTAGAAGAGGATATACAGTATCACTATTGCAACCAGATGTACTCTACAGGAACGGGACCTGCCTTCTGCGTACTCAAAGGTTATGTGCCTGGCACAGACGATATCAGTTGTGTGACGGGCTCCAATGCTGCCACGATGGGAAAGAATGAGTTTTTCAGCGATGAGAATGCCTATCCTGTTAGTCAGGAGGAGTCTGACCGTCTGTATGACCTTCGGAAGAATCTGGTAGACTTTAAGATGTATAACTCACAGTGGTATCGCGCCAACCAGCCAACCTATAACTATGGGCATATAGCAGCCACCAGTGGCTATGGCAAGGTGACCATGCGCATGAACAATTACACCAACGACATGAAGTACCTGATAGGCTATACCCCTGACTATACGCTGACCATCGGCTCAGCACCCCATCAGGAGTATCCCTATACGTGGGACTTCACCCATGTGTCAGCACAGCAGGCAACGGATAAGGCCGACAATGTGGTTAGTACGATAGAGGCAGAGGGTAGCAAAACACTGTTTAATGGAATGACTCCTACCAACTGGGATAAGAAGGCGGATGCCACCTACCTGCTGAATACAGATAACAGCGGGGAATACGGATCGCAGTATGTGCCAGGTGCCGTACTCGTCAGCCAAGACCGTGCTTTGAGTGCCTATCAGCAAGGGACACCATCAACGACATACGCCCTCGACGAACTGGACGGCTTAGGCTTCAACGGTGAACTGGCTCTTTACACACAAGGTACGGCAACGAGCGGTTGGAACAGGACTGCTGTTGAAAAGACCGTCTCACTGCTGTCGTTTGCTATAAGCAACTATGTTACCGTCACCATGACCACTATTCCGGGGACTGAGGAAGTTGAGGTTTCATGGGTAGTGTCAGATGGCGTGGCAAATAATACCGATCTGGAGGCGGGTAATGGTAAAATACAGTTTGGAAACATAGAAAAAATAGTGGAAACAGTCCAGTCGAGCAGTGGCTATGCCTATCAGTGTGATGGCGGTGGGAGTAAATATCTCAAACTGATACTGCCACGGGCTTTGGAAAGTGGGGATGTCATTAAGGTGAGAGCACTTAATTTGTATGATAGAACAGCGGGTGTGGGCATACATATAGATAGCGAGGAGTCATCAGCGACTATCATGAGTCAATTCCTGACAGCCAGAAATGTTGAGGAGACACTGACATATACCGTCAGTGGTGCGCTGGTGGGTCAAAGCGTCATCTATTTACGCAAGGAGACCAACACAGTTCATATTACTGCTATAGAGGTGACAAGCGGTGTTTCCGTTCCTACCGACTACAGAAAACTGTATGCTGTATCAGAGACCACCATCACTGTCCCAGACTTGAACAAAGACGGTAAGCAGGACTGGATCTATGTCTCTGCCTCGGCAGCACCGACAAGTGTCGATAACGCTACTATCGTGGAGAGCGGTGATGATGGTCCTGACGGAAACACTTCACCAGAATTGGAGGATGAGTATGCGCAGGTATATAAATATAAGGTGACGAATGAGGGCAATGCCTATTTGACTTTCGCACCCGCAACGAAAATCTATAAGATTGGTGTGACAGATATCCTGAAGGAGATACATCCTGTAGGTGGCGTGGGTTGGGCTACGGAGAGCCGTGGCCATAGTATCGACCATGCGCTGACAGGCTATTTTACGATGAACGATGTCAATGCCTATACCGTCGGTTTCGACAGTTACGACCTGAGTACGGCAACTGTTGCCCTGACACCCATCAATGAGGACGGCTATGTGCCTGCATTGACAGGTATGGTGCTGAAACTTGCCCAGACCACCAACCTGAATAAGGCAAACAAGCAGGAGACGCTATATAGAGTGCCCCTGTTCTATCCCTCGTACACCTTAGGAGCCTCCTCGACACCTGTTGACTTCCCCGCCAACAATCTGATGTATCCTAATTTGGAGGAAACGGAGCATACCAGTGAGACGGTGACAATCAGTGGTACGGAATATACGAAGTTCTTGCTGACGAATGTGCACTGGACATACCATAGTGATCATTCGTTGAATACGGATGAGACGGGTGTGGCTTCTGAGGAGGATGCCGCAGGCTTCTATCGCATGCATATCTGGAAAACATTGAGTGCCAGCGAGAATGTGGCAAAGAACACCGTGGCTGCGAATCTCGCCTACCTCTGTGTGCCGACAGATCAGTTGCCCCTTGCAGTCTGGAGTCAGCAGGGTGGGGCAGGTTCCCGACCTTATTCTCTTGCTATTCTCAATGCGACGGATGGCAGCACGACGGGTATTCGGGTTCCCCTCACCTCCTCTCCTCTGATGGAGGAGAATGGCGATGCGTTCTGGTATACGCTGGGTGGCATCCGCCTACCTAGTCGTCCCACGAAGCCAGGGTTGTATATCTACCGTGGTAGGAAGGTCGTTATCAAGTAGCAGAATATCTTTTTCGCTCAGATTTTTTGTCAGTCAAAAGAAAAACGCTAACTTTGCATACTCACTCAAGAGAAGACAGATGGCAAAGAAAGAACTGACCCCGATGATGAAGCAATTCTTCGACCTCAAGGCAAAGCACCCTGAGGCGTTGCTATTGTTTCGCTGTGGTGACTTCTATGAGACCTATTGTGAGGATGCCATTACAGCCTCACAGATACTGGGCATCACCCTGACCCGACGGAATAACGGGGCTGGGGTGAGAGGCGATGAGATGGCTGGTTTCCCCCATCATGCCCTTGATACCTATCTGCCCAAACTGATCCGTGCTGGCAAGCGTGTCGCCATCTGCGACCAGTTGGAGGATCCGAAACTCACCAAGAAACTCGTCAAGCGTGGCATCACGGAACTGGTGACCCCAGGTGTCGCCATGCAGGATAATGTCCTCAATTACAAGGAGAACAACTTCCTTGCCGCCGTCCATTTCGGGAAAGGCGCCTGTGGCGTGGCTTTCCTGGATATCTCGACGGGTGAGTTCCTGACGGGTGAGGGTACTTACGATTATGTGGAGAAACTGATAGGCAGTTTCCAACCCAAGGAGGTGCTTTATGACCGTGCTCGTAAGAACGATTTCATCCGCTATTTTGGTACTCGCTATTGCACTTTCGAACTCGACGACTGGGTGTTTACGGAGCAGACGGCAAACCAGAAACTGCTCAAGCACTTTCAGGTGAAGTCCCTGAAAGGATTCGGTGTCGAGCATCTAAAGAGTGGTGTCATCGCTGCGGGCGCCATTTTACAATATCTTGACCAGACCCTGCATACGCAGATAGCCCATATCACGACCTTGTCTCGTATTGAGGAGGAGCGTTATGTCCGCCTCGACAAGTTTACTGTCCGCTCTCTGGAGTTGGTCAGCACGATGCAAGAGGGTGGTAAGTCGTTATTGGATGTCATCGACCATACGGTATCTCCCATGGGTGGTAGGCTGTTGCGCCGTTGGCTCGTCTTCCCCTTAAAAGACGTGAAGCCCATCAACGACCGTCTGGATATCGTCGACTATTTCTTCCGCGAGCCAGCGTTCCGTGAGTGCATTGACGACCAGTTGCAGCGCATTGGCGACTTGGAGCGTATCATCTCCAAGGTTGCCGTGGGGCGTGTGACCCCTCGTGAGGTGGTACAACTCAAGACGGCACTGCAGGCGATAGAGCCTATCAAGGCGGCTTGTCTTCAGGCAAAGAACGAGTCGTTGCAGCGGGTAGGGGAGCGGCTAAGTCTCTGTGAGACCATTCGTGACCGTATCGAGCGTGAGATCACCAACGACCCTCCCCAGTTGGTGGCGAAGGGTGGTGTCATCCGTGATGGGGTGAACAGCGAACTCGATGAGTTGCGCCATATCGCCTATAGTGGTAAGGACTACCTGATGCAGATTCAGGAGCGTGAGACTGCCGCGACAGGTATTGCCTCGCTGAAGATAGGATATAATAATGTGTTCGGCTATTATCTGGAGGTACGTAACACCTATAAGGACAAAGTTCCTGCCGAGTGGGTGCGTAAGCAGACGCTTGCACAGGCGGAGCGTTACATCACGCAGGAGTTAAAGGAGTATGAGGAGAAGATCCTTGGGGCAGAGGATAAGATCCTCTCTTTGGAGCAACGCCTCTTCACCGAACTGGTCGTTGCCATGCAGGAGTTTATTCCTCAGGTACAGACGAATGCCAATGTCATCGCCCATCTCGACTGCTTGCTCAGTGCCGCCAAGACAGCGGAGGAGCATCATTATATCCGTCCGCAGATTGACGAGAGTAATATCATCGATATCCATCAGGGTCGTCACCCCGTCATCGAGACCCAGTTGCCCATTGATGAGCGTTATGTGCCCAATGATGTGCTATTGGACAATGAGCGTCAGCAGATCATTATCATCACGGGTCCTAACATGGCTGGTAAGTCGGCACTGTTGCGCCAGACGGCACTCATCGTACTGCTTGCCCAGATTGGTAGTTTCGTGCCAGCAGAGCGTGCGAGAATCGGTCTGGTGGATAAGATCTTCACTCGTGTGGGAGCCTCTGATAATATCTCGTTGGGCGAGTCGACCTTCATGGTGGAGATGACGGAGGCGGCTAATATCCTGAATAATGTGACCCCTCGCTCCTTGGTGCTCTTCGACGAGTTAGGGCGAGGCACCAGCACCTACGATGGCATCTCTATCGCTTGGGCTATCGTGGAATACCTGCATGAGCATCCGAAGGCACAGGCACGTACCCTCTTCGCCACCCACTATCATGAGTTGAACGAGATGGAGAAGAATTTCAATCGCATCCGCAACTATAATGTCAGTGTGAAGGAGGTCGATGGTAAGGTGATCTTCCTGCGCAAACTGGAACGTGGAGGCTCAGAGCACTCCTTTGGTATCCATGTCGCTGAGATTGCCGGCATGCCGAAGTCTATCGTCAAGCGTGCTAATGTCATCCTACAACAGTTGGAGGCGGATAATGCCCAAGTGGGTAAGGCTGGCAAGCCGACAGCGGAGATAGCGCAGAGCCGTGAGGGCATGCAACTCTCTTTCTTCCAGTTGGAAGATCCAGTGCTCTGTCAGGTCCGTGACGAGATCCTGGGCTTGGATGTCAACAACCTGACCCCCTTGGAGGCACTCAACAAACTCAACGACATCAAGAAGATAGTCAGCGGCAAGTAGCCGTGCTGAGATAATGTTCCCTTAACGGCTTTCTCACGGGCTCTCCTGTAAGGGTCACCGTCTCCTGCAGTTTGATGTCTGTTGACGAACTGCCTACTTTTACCACATACTTTCCCGGCTCGACATTCCACAGCCGTTGTCCCTTGTTGCTATAGTAGCCAAACTGCTCGGTAAAGAGTTTGACGGTGACGGTCTTGCTCTCGCCAGGTTGTAGGGATATGCGGGCAAATCCTTGCAGTTGGATGGGACGTATTTGTTGGTCGGGTGTAGTGGGGGAGAGGTAGACCTGTGCTATTTCGTCAGCAGCCACCTTGCCTGTGTTCTTCACTACAAACGAGAGGTTGACAGTCTCACTATTTGTTGCCGCCTCCTTGTCTATTTGCAGGTTGCTATAGTCAAAGGTGGTATAACTCAGTCCATAGCCGAAAGCCCACTGTACACGAGGATCTTTCTCTGCGGAGTAGTTATAGCAGATAGGTTCGTTGATCTCCGTATTCGGATAACTGACGGACAGTTTGGCGGAAGGAGATACCTTACCATATAAGATATCAGCGACAGCGTTGCCGCCCTCCTCACCAGGATACCATGCCTGGATGACTGCCGCACAACGCTCGGCGAGACCTGCCACCACCTGTGCCCTGCCTCCGAACATCACCAGTACCACGGGCTTACCCGTCTTGATGAGTTCCTCGACATACTGCTCCTGTTTACCAGGCAGGCGCAGGCCCATGCGGTCACGGTTCTCACCGCACAGCATCACATTCTCACCCATAGCGGCGATAATCACGTCGGCTTGCTGTGCCATCTGCAGTGCCTCCGCCTTGTCGGCTTTCTCACCAGCATCCACCTTACGGTGTAACAGTTCGTACTCCCAAGCACGCTCGTCACCACCCTCACCGTATTTCGTCTCTATCTCCTCAGTCCAGTCGCAACCACGGGAATACAGGATATTCACGTTGTCTGGCTTGTGGGCAGTCATACCCTCCAGGAGTTTCACGATATGGGGTTGGTCGTGGCTGGCGACATCCTCCATCTTCTTCCAGAAATACGACATGGCAGGATAGGTATAGTCGCCACACATCGCCCAGATGCTGTTGGCGTTAGGACCTGTGAGCAAGATGTTCTTGGCATCCTTCAGAGGCAGGATGCCGTTGTTCTCCAACAGCACCACCGATTGTGTGGCGATGTCGTAGGCGGTCTGTCGCTCCTCTGGGGTGTCGAGGACAATCTTCTCAGTAGTATATAGGTAAGCGTCCTTATCGAAGAGACCAGCGCGGAACTTATGGCGTAGCACGTTCTTCACAGCACGCTCCAGCACCTCTGGTTTCACCAGTCCCTTGTCGATAGCCTCTTGCAGATACTGGTAGTTGGCACCAAAGGGGAAGTCGACATCATTGCCGTTGTTGATGGCGGCGGCAGCCTTCTCCACGGTAGTCTCCAGACCAGGCAACTGGTCGATAGCCGTATAGTCGCTCACCACCATTCCGTCGAAGCCTACATAGCCGCGCAGGATGTCCTGCAGGATCTCACTATTGGCGACGCAGTTCGTGCCATGCACGGCATGATAGCCAGGCATCACCGCCTTACTGCCCGCCAAGCGGATCATCGCCTCGTGGGGAAGCAGTATCTCCTCCATCATCTCTTTCTCGTCGGCATCACCACCACCGCCGTAGCCGAGGTAGTGTTTCGAGCAGGCTCCCACGCCCTTCTTCAGATCGCCCTGCTGTAGTCCGTTGACGAAGGCGACACCCATGGCGGCTGAGAGATAGCCGTCCTCACCGTACGACTCCTCCAAGCGGTTGAAAGAGGGTGTACGGCATACGTCGACCATCGGCGAGAGGGCAAGCACACCACCCATCTTACGCATCAGCGTACTCGTCTGGCGGGTCTTCAGTTCTGCCAGTTCCGGATTGAACGAGCCAGCCTGTCCTATCTGTTGCGGATAGATGGTGGCACCCAGTGTGTTGACACCCGAGAGCACCTCCTCATGGAGGAGTGCGGGAATGCCGTTGGGCGTGTTGTGGATCAACCAGTCTTGTACTGCTGCCGCACGGTCGCGCAGTTCGTTAGGGTCTCGTGGCTGTTGCATGGCAAACTGTGAGAAATGACCGATGCCGTATGGAATCAGTTCCTTGCACTTTGCCGTGTCCAACTTGCCCTGTTCGTCGAAGAGTTCATCCATGTACATGCTCCTCAACTGGGCGATGCGCTCTTCTTGCGACATCTTGCCATAGAGTTCGTCTACTTGCTGTTCGATATCACTCATATTATTGCAACTTATTAGTAATACACCAAGGCTTATCAAAGCCACTCTGCTGAGTCTACTCAGTCTTTTAGTGAAGTAATGAATCATATTTTTTCTGTAAGTTGTTGATTTTGAGACAAAGATTTGTCACTATTTGATGCTTCCTGTCGTCAGTTCGCTATGGAGAAAACTATAGACGTAACGAGGGCTTTGATAATAAAGATGTGTAGCGTCACGCATCAATCGCTGATAGGTTTCAGAGTTGATGACAGTCGCAAGTGCATGCTCTAATGAAAGTTGCGGTTCCTCTTCAAGAAGCAATAGCGCAAGGTTTTTCACCATGTCGAGTTTCATCTGTTCTTGATAATTCATAGTCTTTTCAGGAATCATACGAGTGCTCCTCCTTTCCTATGACAATAGTCGGTAATATCGCTAATCATCGACTGAAACGACTGTGTATGGCAATAGTCGTAATGTCTGTCGATGAAATCAATGCCTTTGTAACGGCTCAGATAGTTAAATGCCTGCTTGAGTGTCAACCCAAAGTGTTTCCCAAACTCTAAGGCAAATATGAGCGTCCATTCTAGTTTATCGTGATTACTATATCCCATCACTATTCTTATTTAAGATGATTTCGGGGACAAAAATACATAATTCTCATGAGAAAAGCAAGTTTTTCTCAAAATATCAGTTTCTCAGTATAGCAGTAAACAACTGGGATGACATTTTATTGACTAATGATGATACTTTTATGCTAAATCGTTTGATTTTTCGCAAAAAATGTTGCAAGTTTTAATTCTTTTTTCTATTTTTGCCCTCGATTCTTACGTTGATAAGCGGAGAAGGAAAACCAATAAAACATATTACTAATTACAATATTAACTTAAAATTAAAACCTATTATGAAGAAAACTTTACTATTATTATTTGCCCTTGTGGGGGGGGTAGTATCGAGTAGTGCAGACGTATTAGTCGAAGACATAACCAGTAGATTTGCTGGAGGTTATGTTTGGGATGGTGATAATGAAACAAAAACGGTAAATGGTGATGGTACCATTACTTATAACGCAAAGAAATATGGAGGTTTAGCCACGTGGTATGGTGATAGTGATTTATCTGGTTACAAGGAATTAGTAATTGAGTATAGTTCTAATGCTCCAGCGTGGACGCAGGTCCTTCTTATGAATACAAGTGATGAAACCATAGCAAAAGCATCGGCAAGTGATGGTGTCTATCTTTTGGTTTGTAACTTGGAAGGCAAAGATTTGACTCACATTAAACAAATTGCCATTCAGCAAACAAGTTCTGATGATAATTGTGATATTATCATTTCAAAAGTATACTTTAGAAGTTTTGATCATTCAACAACAGGAATTGATATTCCTTTTGACGAATGGGGGTGTATTTTGACAAGCGCATTTAGCGGCTATACCGATTATGATAAAGTTGTATTTACATATACAGTAACGGGTTATACAAGTGATTATGAGAATTGGGGATCAGGAGCCATAAAAAGCCGTAAAGGTAATTACAAAGTGGCAGCACTTCCGCTTATAACAGGTGATGGAACATACTCATATACGTGCACTGTTGGTGACTTAAAGAAAGCCTTGGAAGATGTAGAAGATCAATATGGTATTCAAGGAATCTCTTTTGAGACATGGAGTTATGGTGATCCTAAAACATGTATAACAGAACGCCAAAGTGTTAAGTTATATAGAGCAGTTGTTAATATCACTTTCCCAGCAGGCAAGACTTTGATTTCATATAGTCCAAGCACTGGTGTGGAACTGGATGTGACTGATGTTGACGGATTGACAGCCTATGCTGTTTCATCTGTAACTAAGACTGCTGTCAACCTTACAGAAACGAAAGGTGTCTACGCAGGAGGTCATGGTTATATCTTAGAAGGAACTGCTGGAGCGACATATAATATTCCAGTTGTTGCATCTGCCCCTAGTGCTGGAACAAATTTATTAAACGGAACAGAAGATGGTACTGAGACGGTTTCTGCAAACAGTGTATATGTACTCTCTAATGGCAAGTTCTGCTTGTTCACTGGGACAGAGATTCCTGCTCATAAGGCTTATCTAAAAGCAACTGAGGTTCCATCTAGTGCTCGTGACCTCGAAATCGTGATTGATGGACTTTCTACTGGTATTAAGAACATTAAGGTCGGCTCTGAGGATAATATCTATTATGACCTGAGTGGTCGTCGTGTGCTCTATCCAACGAAGGGCTTGTATATCGTGAATGGTAAGAAAGTCGTGATTAAGTGAAGAGAGACCCCTCCTGACCTCCCCTGAAGGGGAGGAATGGAGATTCCTATAAACTAATTAAATAAGGAGAAACAAGATATGAAAAAGACATATATCAATCCTGAAATGGAAGTTGTGGAGTTGAAGACTAACCAACCTTTGTTGGTCGACAGCCTTGGATTTGGTGATCCAACAGACCAAGTAGATAGTCGTGAGTTAGACGAACTGGATTTCTTGTTAGATTTGCAGTAATCTCTATCACCACATATAATAAAAGCCCCGATACCTTGCAAGTGTCGGGGCTTTATTGTATGTTACATATTTTTCCTATCCATCCATAGTTCCATAAGCGGGTCAGCAAGGCGATATACCTTTTCTATTCTTGTGATAAGGTCATCGTCATACGATCTAAGTTCTTGATTTTGAGGCAAAAATGCGGATTTTGCAGAAATTATCCAAATAAAATTGCCAAAAAAAAATAATTTTGTTAATATGACTTTCGTCTTCGCTGTTACTTTCAGAGAGTTTGAATGTTACATTCACCCCGTTTGTGGCTTACATTCGGGTCGTTTGAACGCTTCATTTGGTTTGAGAAATAGACAAAAAAGTCTCGATTTTACTCCGATATAGTTAATGACTTACTCCGATATAGTTAATGACTCATTCCGATATGGGTTTAGGGAGTACTCCGATAATCTTAGTAGGGGTATAAAGATTATCGGAACAAGTGATAAAGACTATCGGAACGAGTGATTAACTATATCTTTTGCTGGGGGACGAGGACATTCGCACTTATGGGCTAATAGGTCAGTCCAAAAGCCCAAAGGGGAATAATGTTTCCATTTCCCAATTCGATATCGTCTCTTACTATATATCCTTCATCAGCATGGGAAATTTGTTTTTTCCCCTTTTTTTTGCCACCAACCTCAAATGTCTTGCCGTTTATTTCGAAATCGCTGATACGTGAACTGATCACATCTGTTGTGACACGCATCTGATTATAGAAGAACGTCTCACGGATGTTACCGATATCAGTGGCATTTCCACCGAGTAGGTAGGCAAGGCTGGTATTGTCAATATAGACTTTCTCCACCTTTCCTATACCACGGATTCCTCCTGTGTTGTCACGTAGTTGTCCAATCATTCCAGCCTGCTCCATATAGAGAAAGTAGTCTGGCAGAATGTTACGACTGACTCCAACAACGGTGGCAAGAGAGTCCATTACAGGTTTGAAAGGAACACTTTGAGCAATGACTGTCAGTAATTTTTTCAGTTTTCGACCAGTAGAGGAGGTCATATTGGCATATTGAGGGATGTCGACTTCCATCGTTTGGTTGATGACCTGACGAAGTTCTATCTCAAAGTTGATGTCTTGTGAGAAAGGATAATACCCTCTGCGCAAGTAGTTTTGGAAGAAGGGAAGAGGATGGCGCACATCAGGTATCTGGGCTTTTTGTGCCAGAATGTCCTCCAGCGAATAGAGGGGTACATCCTTATCATGAAACAATTTCAGATATTCCCGGAAGGAAAGTCCTTGCATGTTGAATATAGGGGCTCTACGACTCAAGTCTGCCACTCCTTTGTAAATATCAAGTACGGAAGAGCCTGTGAATACTATCTTGATGTCAGGATGGGTGTCGTATATCTGTTTTAACTCACGCGACCAATTCTCGTATTTGTGTATCTCGTCAATAAACAACTGTTCGCCACTCTCCTTGGCGAACTCATCTGCCAGTTCTATGAGCGTGTGATTAGAGAAAAACACATGGTCTGCCGATACATATAACATCTTTCTGTTGCCCTTGTTTTCCTTGATATATTGCAGTAGCATAGTTGTCTTTCCTACACCACGAGGACCAACCAGCCCAAACATTCGGGCATCCCAACTGACTTGGTTATACATATAACGGTAGAAGTTGGAGTGCGTTAGTTCCAACATCCCTTCCATATAAGTTAAAAGTGATATGTCCATACGTTAAAAGTAATTGTTTCTGGGTGCAAAGATAATCAAATTGCACTAAAGTAGTGCAAAAAACAACAAGAAATTGCACTATAGCAGTGCAATTTGTGTCGTATTTGTCAAGTATCAAAGAAAACGGGGTGGCTATTCACATAGCCGCCCCGACTTTCTACTATAAAGTATATTAAGTATTTGATGTGTTCAATTACTGATTCCTCATGGTCTTGCCACTGACAGGATAGTTGAACCAACTCTTCATGATATCGGTACGCTGTGCATCCTCTGTGGCTGCCCATGCACCGAAACTATTCTCCTTGTAATCAACAGTGGTAGCACCAGAAGCGATAGAGATGGTTTCAGCATCCTCGGTACCAGCATAAGCCACTGTAACGCGGGTTGTCTCTGTAGGCCATGCCCAGTCGTTAGGAATCATGACAGCATACGGCCATTTCTTCTCGTCCTGATATGCGATGACAGCCTCAGACTGGAAACCTGTTCCCTTGTTTACCCAAATCCAAATATCCAGTTTTGAGAAGTCAAGAGTGGTGTTGCCGTCAGAATCGGTATCCTTGATGGCTGTAGGTGTTGCTATTGTGCAAGTCACAGGCTCAGCAGTGATAGCCTTGCCATTACCTGTGTTGATCATAGGCTGTGTAGCACCTGAAGCACTGTTGTACTTGCCAAATGCATCGTGAACTTCCTTGCCATCGAAGAGAGCAACAGCGCCGTCTACTGGTTTTCCATCAACATCTCTCTGACCAATGAAAGCATGAATCTTGAAGGTAGCACCAGAAGCCACGAGTTTCACGTCGAGTTGGTCGTAGTCAATAGCGGTAATCTTGCTACCATTTCTGACTACATGAGGAGTGATCTTCAGCACGACATCGTTCAAATCATAGTCGCCAGCATAGATCTGGTCCTCGAAAGCGAAGGTGTAAACAGCAGGTTCACCAATAATCTGACCACCGCCACCGCCAGGGTTATTACCCATACCTGTGCAGTCGCCTTCTGGGATAACAATAGCAGAACTAGCCTCAGAAGTGTAGTTATATTCAGATCCTCTAACGACACTAAGAATTGTATATCCATTATCTAAAGTGATTTTGTTACCCTCTTTGTCGTAAGTTTCACTATTGTCCCAATCCAAGTAGATTGTCCCCTTGCCTTCTACTTTTCTAGCAATCCAAGTCCATCTTTCATTCTGGTATTTGTCGGACTTGTTCTGATTTATGTACATTTCGCCTGCAAAGTAGATTTTCTCTGTCTTGATGATGGCTAAATCTGTAGACGTATCAGAACCAAAGAAAGAGGTAGCATTAACATAAAGAGAGCCTGCATTAATCTTACTATTATTATACAGATATTGATTATCTTGATTGAATTCGGCACGTCCGTCAACATCCAAGCGGCTGTTGTCAAGCAGAGTCAGGGTTCCAATACCTGCATTCTCAGTGAAGTGCATGTAGCAACCATTAATAATAGTAGAGTTATATGCATCTGCAGCCTGCATATTAGTGCGAGCAGTGATGTGTCCAAAGTTCGTAAACTTACCACCACTTGTATTGCGGAGCACGTCAACGATTATAGTTCCGTTATTATAAAAATTAGAACCATTAACATTAAGTTCTCCATCAAATTCAATAGTTCCTGCATTATAGCATGGCATACCATTATTTACCTTGAACGAACCACCAGATTCTCCTGCTGAAACAGTACCACCAGATTCTACAATAATACGCGTAGTATTACTACCATTTACTTCACCTTCAAGTACGATTTCGCCACCATCAGCAACAACTAATGTTACACCATTAAGTGTCCCATTATTATAAAGGTGCAGGGTTCCTTTTACTACAATAACCACATCGTTTACTACACCAGCAGTACCGTTAGCATGCAAATATGTAGTAATTTCTGTTCCTGTGTCAACCAAGAAGTGTTTACCATCTCCGTTACCAATGAATGCACCATTAAGACCTTTGCTCCAAGTCCCATCTGTGATAGTATGATTACCATTACTGGTGTAGTCAGTTATAATTTCATTGGTCAAAGCAACATAATTACTTAAGTCTGACAAAGAGACAGTATTTACAGTAATTCCATCAATACCACTAGTATATGCAAAGGTGTTGTATCCTGGATTTATGTAATTGCCATACTGATCCTTTACCTGTAATAAAGCCTTTATTTCATCAGTAGAAGGATTCAGATAATTATTAAGCGTCTTCACATATTGAGGATAAACACTGGCATCCTCAGCGGCACGTCTTGAAGCAGAAGCAGTTGCACCACCAATATTAGCAACAATCTGTCCGTTCTCCACATTCACAGTATTTACAACACTACGATTCTTGCTGTCGTAAGTTGCAACATATACAGTTTTTGTAGCAGTAGGAAGAGTGAAAGAAACATTAAGAGATTTGCCCTCTTTCACTTTATCCATAGTATAGAATTTAGCATTGCTATTGTACAGAGGATTTACGTCATAAATAGCAACAGTGTACTCTTGGTCTAAGCCCAAGTTAACAGTAACATCAGTACTTACCTGAGTAGCCATTTCCCAAGTCTGTCCATCGGGAATTGTCAAACCGAGTTGCAACTCGGCATTCTCCTTACCTGCGGCCTCTCGCTCAACAGGATCTACGCCCTCAACGTCCTTGACACAACTGCTGAAGCCAGCAATCAGAGCCAATGCGGCGAAGCCTTTCATCAAATACTTTTTGTTCATAATGTAATTAGATATTAATATTAAACATGTTTATTATCTTCTTTCCTATCCGCTTATTTTTAAAGTAATGTCCCCGCGAACATTATTATATAAAAAGTTAATAGTCGCTGCAAAGGTAGAAATTTATTTTGGTAAATACAAAATTTTGTCGATAAACTTATAACTTTTAACATTTAATCTGACTATGGTGCAGCAAAAATTATTGTAGATATAGGGGTAAAAATAGAATAAGTAGACAAATGTGCCACTCAAAAAACGGAATAAGTCATAAAAAATAACGCTAAATAGACGGAATAAGTCACTGTTTCCTTGGTTGAATGAAGGAAATATTGTAATTTTGTACCAGATTTAAATAATATTGTTATGCTTGAACGTAAATTCACTTCATTTCTTGAATACTTCCTTATGGAAGAACCGAATAAGATTCTGCTTGTCAATGGCGCAAGGCAAATAGGTAAGTCTTATCTTATCCGTTATGTCGGGCAGAAACTATTTCGGCATTTTGTTGAAATTAATCTCAAGGAGGATTTAGAAGGCGATCAAGTGTTTGCCGATGCCCATACAACCAACGACTTTTATATGCGGTTGAGCAATTTCTATTCCATTCCCTTAGGTGATAAGACAGATACGTTGGTGTTCTTGGACGAGATTCAAAGTTATCCTCACCTAATGACAATGCTGAAATTCCTCAATCAAGAATCGCGATACCGATTTATCGCAAGTGGTTCCCAATTGGGAGTCGCTTTATCCGAAACACCATCTGTGCCACTTGGAAGTGTGACTATCGAGCAGATGTACCCTCTTGACTTTGAGGAATTCCTTTGGGCTACAGGCGTGGGTAAGGAATGGATAGAGAATATACGGGAAAGTTTCATTCACGAGAAAGCCTTAGACGAGAGTACACACAATATCCTGTTGAAACGGTTTCAATATTATCTACTTGTTGGGGGACTGCCCGAAGCAATAAATAATTATCTTGCCGATAGGAATATGGTTCGTGTCAGGCAAACACATAGGGATATACACGATCTCTATCGCATTGATGCCTCGCAATATGACGGGGAGCATAAATTGAAGATTCGCAAGATATATGACCTTATTCCGAGTAATTTGGAAAACAAGAAAAAGCGCATCGTATATAAGAATATTGAAGGAAAGAGAGGTAAGACCTTCTCCGATTATGCCGACGAATTTGAATATCTGACCAACTCAGGTGTTGCCTTAGAGGTGTCTGCCATTAGTAATCCCCGTTTTCCTCTTGCAGAGTCAGAACAAAAGAAATTGTTGAAGTTATATCTTAATGATGTGGGGCTGCTGACTAATCTTCTTTATGGATTAAACGTGAATGCAGTTTTACAAGACATCAAGAGTATTAACCTTGGTACTGTGTATGAGTCTGTCGTTGCTCAGGAACTTACAGCGCATGGTTTCAAACTGCATTATTACGATAATAAGAAAAAGGGTGAGGTGGACTTCTTGATAGATGACTATGAGCGTTTGACAGTGCTTCCCTTGGAGATAAAATCAGGAAAAGACTATACTGAGCATAGTGCCCTTACTAATTTTCTGGATATACCTGACTATGGAATCAGCCGTGCGATCGTTTTCTCTAATGAAAGAGACATTTTCAAGAAAAAAGGGGTAGCCTACCTTCCTATCTATTATTGTATGTTCTTTCATCATGAGCATCATGACGAACCTGTGATACTGCCAGAATTGGAGTCTGTCTAAATAGTTGTTCCCTTTTGTGGACCAGATAGGGCTTGAACCTATGACCTCCAGATTATGAGTCATATTTACGAATTTTGCATGAAATGACATGTTATTGCAAAACACTGTAAATAAATGGGTTATTTCTTTTGGTGTTTGCAGAAAATTGTGTAATTTTGCAGCAGTTTCCGTTCACGAATTTCACACGAATTTCACGGAACGTGTCTCAAAACCCTTATAATTAGGAGGTTTATTATGGAAAAAGGAAAGTTGAATTTCACTAAAGAAGAAAAATTAGGCACAAGAAAATATAGCAGCCGTGGCATCTCAAGTCTTGCCAAGTTCACTTCTACTAATGGATCTGTATATGGAACACTGGCACTTGATACACGACGGGGTTCTGATGATGACATGCAGGAACTGCCCGTAGCTGTCAGAGTGGCCTATAACGGAAAGTCTGTCTATCTGCGCATCGGAAAGAAATACACGATGGAAGAGTGGCTTGAACTCTGTGAGTGTGAGAAGCAGGGACGGAATAAGAAAAGTGCCGAGCGTAAAGAACTGAAAGCCTTGATGCAGAAAGTGGAGAGTCAAGTCAATCAACTTATTGCTGAGGGTAGTTTCTCGTTGCGCCGTATTCAAGAGATCCACCAGGGGAAACCAGACAATGATAGTACCATTTATTCTATATGGGATTCTATTATCGCTTCCAAACAGGAAAGTGAAAAGGCTGGTACGGCCAGATGTAACAAGGATGTACGTAGGCGCTTTGAAAGGGATATGGGCTCCAAAGTGGAATTTGCCGACATCAACAAATCATTTATCGACAGATGGGTAAAGAAGATGAAGGAAAACGGGTTAAGTTTGACGACTATTGGCATCACCCTTCGCACGTTTAGAGCCATTGTAAATGCATGCATAGATCGTAAACTCATAAAAGGCAACACGAAGGATATGTTTAAAGATACGGGGTATAACAAATCGTGCAGTAGAAAGTACGAGTTCTTGGATGTGCCCACTATGCGAGTACTGTATGGGTTTTGGGAAAGGGGCGAAGCAAAAGACGAGAAAGGAAAGGAGCTATTCTTTCCCAAAGAGAAGAATGCTATTTTCCGTGATTTGGGTTTATTCCTGTTTATGTATTTGGGGGATGGGCAGAATCTGGCCGATACGTTACGTCTGACCTATGATGAATGGTATTTTGCCACACACGGTAAGCAACTGAGGTTCCTACGTCATAAGACGCAAGACAGGAACGAGAGTGCAAGCGAAGTCATATTTCCAGTTACTGCCGAACTGAAAAAGATTATTGACAGATATGGCAACAAGCCGGAACCGGGTGCAAGAGTGTTTCCAATCATGGATAAGATGATAACAGCGGATAAAGAAGTCTGGGTTATCCAACGCTATAACCGCTACATCCGTGAACACATGGCTAAAGTTTCAGAAATCATAGGATTGGAGCAAAGTCCGACCTCAACGTGGGCACGACACAGTTTTGCCACAAACCTGAATAATTCGGGCAAGGTACCTTATAAATATATAAGTGATAGTATGGGACATAGTGGCAGTGGGGATGTTACTTCAAACTACATTGGAGCATACCCTCTGGATAAGATGCTGGAGTACAACGCTTATCTGCTGGATGAAAATGGAGGAAAGAAAGGTAATGATGACCTGTTGGAACGACTTAAAGGTTTGAGCGAAGAAGATCGAAAAAAGCTTTTAGAGGCTTTATCCAAGTCAATGAAGTGATATTGCCAATGTAAAAATGTTGTGTTTGATGACTTGTTTTAATAGAAAAGCAGTAATTTTGCACTAAAATAAGATAGACATGAGCAAACTGATACATATAAACAAGGAATATGCTGAGTGGATTAAGTCACTTAGCCTACGTTTCCGCCAGAGCCAAATAAAGGCTGCTGTGAGGGTGAACAGTGAACTGTTGCAGTTTTACTGGTCTTTGGGCAAAGACATAGTAGAGCGTGACATGGAGAATAAATACGGGTCAGGATTCTTCAAAAACCTCAGTCTTGATCTGAAGGATGAGTTCCCTGATGTCAAGGGTTTCTCTCCTACTAACCTTGGTTATATCAAGAGATTCTACCTGCTGTATTCCAATGCTTTCGAGATTCACCCCCAACTTGGGGGCAATTGTCCTCCAGCTGCTGACTATACAAATTACCCCCAAGTTGAGGGTAATTCTAAATCTGCTGAAACGCAGAACGTTGAAGAAATCATTATGGCAAAAGCGAGTCGTGACATATTCTCTACTCCGTGGGGACATCACAAGTTGCTAATAGACAAATTTCTAAAAGCTCCAGAAAAGGCGATATTCTATGTTCATAAGACCGTTGAAAACGGATGGAGCCGTGCCGTGCTTGATAATGTCATCGACACAAAGTTATATGAGCGTGAAGGGAAAGCCGTTACCAATTTCCAATCGGCTCTGCCAGCTCCATTGAGTGACCTTGCCCAGGAAATCACGCGAGACCCGTATCTGTTCGATTACACCCAGCTTCGTGGCAAATACGATGAGACGGAGTTGAAAGATGCACTGATGACCAATGTTCAGAAACTTCTCCTTGAACTTGGAAATGGCTTTGCCTTTATGGGAAGAGAGTATCGAATGGTCGTGGACGGTGAAGAACTCTTCTGCGATATGCTATTTTATAATACGCATATCCATAGTTACGTCATTGCGGAGATAAAGACTCAAAAGTTTGAACCTTCATTCTTGGGCCAACTTAGCGGTTATGTCTCTTGTGCCAACCACATATTGAAGAGAAATGGTGATAATGACACTATAGGACTGCTTATCTGTAAGAGTAAGAACGAAGTCATGGCCCGCTATGCCCTTGAAGGTTATAACCAGCCATTGGGTATATCAGAATATGAGCTGTCAAAGGTATTCCCTGAGAATTTCAAGAGTTCACTTCCCTCCATCGAAGATATTGAAAACGAACTGAAAGAACGGGAGTTATGATGGGCTTTATACGTAAGTTGATGATTCTTCCGAGGCTATTGAAGATTCTCAAACTAATAGATCCGAAAAAACTTGAAGGAGTTAACGACATTCTGGAGCGGGTCTATCCTGGCATCAAAGACGAGATAACGAGGCTTGTTGAACGTGGAGATGTCCGTGCCATGAACAAGACACTCGATTATATCAATAATCATGGTGGTGCCGAGAAGATAGCAGAATATTACAATAGTGCCGACCAGGAGGGACAACAAGAAATGCTCTCCGCATTCAACGAGGCTTTCAGACCCGGTGCTCCATTCGAAGATGCCGTTCTGACACTGGATAGTCTTGCAAAGGTGAAGGACATGGGAGTTTATACTCAACTCTTTGGCGACGTGAAAGATAACGTCATCATGACCAGTGTCAAACTTGGCTATCGAACAGCCGATGACTGGCGGACATTCGTTCGCAGGCAGCATGAGGCCAACAATGATGTGCTGCTTGGTGTTCTTGATGAAATACAAGAGGGCGGCACGAAAGTTGAGAGCCCGATTGCGGACGAGAACAAGACTGTTCAGACGGGCAACCAAAACGACGAACCATCTGGATATGATTTCCCTATGGAACTTTTAGGGAAACTATATGAATATGACAATGTCGTTTTCAAGCATATCTCCTCAGAATATGAGTTTGCAAGCATTATGCTGAGAAAACCACATCAGGAGAAAATAGTAGAGTGTTCCGGCAAGAAAGTTCTGGCCTATCACATCTTGTGGAGATTGCGTAGCCTGTTGCCTGAGAATATGCGGGAGGCATGGATAAACAATATCGCTGATGAATGTGGCTATGATGTCACCACTATCAGCAAAAAATACAAAGACGAAACAAACATGAAAGACCAGAACTTGACGCTACTGAAGAAATTGAGTTCACTATTTGACGGCTACGACACGCAGAAATAACACAACCCGCAATCAGCAAATTCGGTGCATATTCGATGTGAATATGTGCCGTTTTTTGTTTCATGCAATGCCATGAACAACCATTTCCACGCATTTCCACGCAAAAGGCATTCCATGAAACACCAAAACACCTCTATATTGCCATTCCTTTTCATCTTATCTTGTTGTGTTTTAGAAAGTTATATTCAACAGGAATAAAAGCGCTAAAAGTTTAAGTGCCACTTGCATCCACTTTTCCACGCATGACCTTTGCAGCGGATTTAAAAAAATTGCAAATATGAGTGGAAACTTCATTATGATTTCGGAGGAAGACCTTGAGAAGGCTTTCACCAAGGTGCTCGAGAAATATCTCAGCACACACAAGTTAGCAGAGAAGTCCTCTACTGAAGAGGACAAGTATTTATCAAGTGACGAGGCTTGTGACTACATGCACGTTACGCCCAGTACGCTATGGAGGATGCGGCAACGAGGCGAGATTGTGGTTCACAAGGTTGGCGGTCGCTGCCTTTACTCCAAAAACGACTTGGACACATTAATAAATAAAGGATAAGGTATGGAAATGGACATTATCAACCAATCGTTCAAGGCTCTCCAAGAGAGTGAGCCTGTAGATGGAGGCGGATTCCACGTCGAGGCGATGAACAAGTGCATCAGCCATGCCCATCAGTTGCCACCATTGGTTTCGCTCTATCCTGATATTGTGCTCGAAGGTGATCTTAGCATCATCTTCGGGCAGTCAGGCATCGGCAAAACCATCTTCGCTATGCAGATTGCCCGCTATATCGCTGAGAATGGAAAACGGCTGCTGTATGTGGACTGTGAAATGACACCCCGACAGTTGGGCAACCGCTACGAGACGGCCAACTTTCCTCCCACCTTCCTTCGTGCAGAGATGGACAGAGAGCATCCTGCCGAGGATGTTCTTAAAGGGATAGAGGAAGTGGCTGCGGCTAATCATGTGGAAGTGGTGTTCATCGACAACATCACGGCCTTAGGGCAGTCGCTTGACAGGAGTGCCGATGCTGGTGCTTTGATGGCCTCGCTGAATGCCCTGAAGAAAAAGTACAACTGGACATTGGTGGTGCTCAACCATGTGCCTAAGATGTTCTCAGGCAATGTTCCTCTTTCCCTTTCAGCCATGCAAGGGTCAGCCAAGATAAACCAGCTGATAGATGATGCTATCGGACTGGCCCAATCCAGCATTGACTCAAGCCTTGTTTACGTGAAGCAATGTAAGTGGCGTAATGGTGAGTTGACGATGGGGGCTGACCATGTGGCGGTCTATGAACGCCGCAAGGATGAAGATGGCAATCTGGGGTTCATCAGTCGTGGTTTCGGCACAGAACAGGAGCACCTGAGCGTTGAGAACGGCAACGATAGGGAAGAAATGAAGGCCCGCATAAGAGAACTCTCTGCTAAAGGGATGACGCAGACGGCCATTGCCAATCAACTCGGCACCTCGCAAAGTAAGGTATCAAGGCTGCTGAAAGAGTAGTCGCTGATTATTCATTATTCACATTATTCATTCTGCATAATTGCATAATTTGCATAAACGGAATAAGACATGGACGATAAAGAACTGAAACAGATACTTGCAACCAAGGCTCCTGCCTGTGAACGGTCATTCATAGAGATTCCGAGGGAAGATGTAGTTCCCCGTCTTTCCTCTTTGGCCGACTATCTGGACAAAGTTGTGAGATATGATACGAAGATGATGAACCGCATTGATGACCTCGTTATGCGTTATCGGACAGGAGCGGCTTACAAGACGATGAACGAACACTTTGGCACTGTTCTGCCTCGCATCAATCAGAAAGGGATGATAGTTGGCGGAAATGTCATCTACTACAATACCGATGACGGAACCATGCTTCAGAAGGACGGACTCGTTGACCATCTCTATTCCTGGTATGCCTTCGACTATTATACAGACCCTAACGTGTTCTTTGGTGAGCATCTTTGTCGTGGCAGACAGACTGCCATCGTCCAAGAAGAAAAGACTGCAATGCTTGGAGCACTGGCCTATCCTGAAATCGATTGGCTGGCAGTCGGTGTCGGCAACAACCTGACGGACGAGATGATGAAGAAGTTCATTGGCCGACAGGTCATCCTTTTCCCTGATGATTTCTGCTTCGACTTCTGGTCGGAACACTTCGGCAGTAAGTTCAAGGTGGATGACAGTTTTACCCGACGTGACATCAACCAGTATCTGGTAGACTACATTCATAGCCAACAAGTACCGTAAGCCGAAAAAACGGCGGGGGAATGAAGGGCTTGCCCTTGATATAGCCCACTATAACTACGAGCTGCGCATCGTAGTTGTGGGCTCTCCCGAGGGGCTTAAGGCTTTGCCCTAAGAACCCACCAAGGGCTGCTCGCCCTATGGAACCTCGCAAGGGGGTGGCCCTCCCCCTTGACCGCCCCGCTTAGTGGCATCTGCCCCTAAGAACCCTGAGCAGGGAGTGACTTTCTCCCTGCACCCACCAATCAGGGTTCACACCCGATACCCCTATTGGGAAGAATAACACAATAGTATAAACATAATAAAATAGTAATAATATGGCAACAATAGCAAAAGCATCTGAGCACATCAAACCGTGCAACATTGCTCAATGCGAACGACACAACAGGCGAGATGCTGAATATATCAAGTCTCTCGACCCGACACGGTTATACATACGCCTCGACTTGACCCACAACAATGAATGTTATGTCGCACCAGGCATGGAGGGTGTTACCCTTCAGCAGCACTATGACCATCTCAAAGTACTGGTCAAGGAAAAGACAGGCAGGGCAATGCAGGAGAAGGACGTAGAATATAAAGACAAGAAAGGCGTGACGCGAGTACGCAAAGGGAGCAGTCCTATCCGTGAAGGTGTGGTCAATATCAAGCCCGACACTACAATGGACGACTTGCTGCAATATGTCAATCGGGTACATGAGAGGTGGGGCATCACTGCCATACAGATACACATGCACAGAGACGAAGGGCATTATGAAAACCCTGAGGACGAATCGACATGGCAGCCTAACCTTCATGCACACATCATCTGGGACTGGATAGACCATACAACAGGCAAGTCCTTCAAGTTGAATGCCGAAGATATGTCAGCAATTCAAGATATGGTAGCAGAGACTTTGGAGATGGAACGTGGAAAGCGAAAGTCTGAGACAGGACGCGACCATCTGGAGCGCAACGATTACATCATCCAGGCACAGAAGGAGAAAAGCGCAAAACTTGATGCCGAGATTGCGGAGAAGCGGGACAGACTCGATGCTGAGAACGGCAATGCCATCAAGTCAGGTGTGGCCAACCTCTTTGGAAGGGGGAAATATGCCGATATGGAGAGGGAGAACAAGTTGCTGAAAGAGAAACTGACGAAGCAAAAGGCGGATTTACAGCAGAAATATCAACAAGCCTTAGATGTTGCGCAAACCAGAAAAGCCCAACAACTCGCCGAGAAAGACAAGCAAATCGAAGAACTCCAGACCAAGTTAAAGCGCGAGGTGTTCAGCCATCAGCAGGATAATCAGGAAAAGGACAGAATTATCCGTCAAAAGGAGAGCATCATCAATGATTATCGTGAGCGTCTTGGTCATTATCTGAACACTCTCTCTGAACTGTTGCGTGGTGCCGTGAAGGCTGTTATCGATTATGTTCAGTTAGGCTATCGCTGTTTCAACAATCGTCAGGAAGGCGATGTGAGACGCTATATGAATAGCCAGCCTGATAAGGAAGAAGCAGCAAACATGGTGCTTTGTGCCTCACAGCCCTTCTTAAAAGCCGATGAATCAGAACGGGTGAAAGGGCAACTCACCAACATTTTGAAGAACATGAAGGAAGGACACCTGCAAAGTCGAAGTCACGGATTTCACATGTGATACTTCATCAAATATAAGCCAGCCGACATTATCGACTGGCTCGTATATTATAGAAGAAAGTCTATCCCTCCTGACAGGCCTATACGAAAGAGCTCCAAGCTTATTGATTACGTTTGTTTTTATGTGTTCAACTTCGTTCTTTCCCGCAGTAGAATGCCTTTGTATGCATCCTTAACACTCCTTTCTCCATAATGACTTTGAGGCGAGAACAACCGCTTCCTGACAAAATCTATCTTTTGCTCATGCCAATAGGATTCGCCAGGCTCGATGTACATTTTTTCGAAAGGAAATTTAGTCTCTCGCCATCCGTTATAATCGTTGTCAATCAGCGCTGTCTCTCTTAGCTTTCTTTCAACCAGCGAATAGAATTCCTTGTCATGTCTGCCGTCTGGCAAAGCTAAATGGCACAACTCGTGTATGATAGTAGTTTGTATGCCAATATAGTCACATTCAAAGAGCATGTGATAGCCGTATGTGATATAGTATGTTCTCGGAACGGCCCTGGCGAGACAACGTTTCATAAAGAAGCATCCCACGTGGACATTGATGCAATCCGACATCACCTCGTCGCGGAAGTAGGCATTCGCAATTCGTAGAGTTTCTTGCTCGAAATACATTTCTCCGTATACTAATAGGCGTATGAACGTTTCAATAGGAGTCTTTTTGAATTCCTTGTCCCGCAATTCAGCTAAAGCCTGCGCTGTCTGCCATACCTCGAATAATGAGTTATATTCCTTTTCCATGTTGTGTTTTGTATTTATCGGTTGTTGTCGTAAAAGTCGCATTTCTTCCAGTCCAAGTCATCATAATAGTCCTCACTGTTGTAAGTATGATAGTCGCATTCCACTTTCAATTCAATGTTGAAGTCACGCACCCATAGTAGATCGAAGATGGAAAACTCCATGTGCTCAAAGAGGTCGTGGAAAGGATAGATGAGATGCATATCCTTGGTCATCTCTCTGTCAAGTCCTTCGTTGTAGTTGTCACGCTCTCCTTCTGCAAAGACACCATATAGCATGTCGTTCTCAGTCTCGATACGAGAGTCAAGGCTTGTGATTCGAAAACTTCCAGCGGCACTGGTGTCATAGATGGGCATAAACCTATCAAGAGAGCCATTCAATACGGCCCACATCTTCTTAGCACGCATGGTCTGTATTGGATGAATCGCTGAATAGCCATAACCGAGGAAACACATTCCCTCCACTTCCCAAGAGCCAGGCAAATGAGTATCTTTGGTGGTCTGATAGAGGGCAATCGTCCGTTTCCGCATTTCTTTCAACTGAATTGTAAGGGCTTCGTTGAAATCATGGAGTAGCTGCTTGTATTTTTCATCCATCACGAGCATATCATTCAATACATTCTTCCTGATGCCAAGCAATCTCCTGATGGCAAACACTTCCGTCTCGTCGTGCGTACATCTTCTCTCATTGTCGAAGTAGATACTCAGGATCTCCTGTTCTATTTCCCTGACAGCTTTGGTGTTGAAAATCTCTTGTACTGTCATAGTCCTATGTTTTTATTTTACTTGCTGCATATCATCAAAAGACTGAGACTTTTGTCCAGAGAGTCATCAATGCCCAAACCCCATATTACAGAAACTTCATTTGGGAAGCATCCGATGATGTCTTTAACGTTGCTCATCTCACTCATCTTAATTGGGTGCAGGCGTGAGGTCTTGAATAGAAGTATCACCTTATTATATTGTGAAAGGTCAACGGAAGGGTTGTCAGATAGTTGATGAAAGATTTGTTCCATCCTCCCAACTCCGTTATTATTGCTCAAAGATATTTTGCATCTTTGAATATTCGATTCTTTGTAAAGATATAGCAAATCTTTCTTGTAAAGGTGAACCATCGTGGATGTTGTAGCAACTTCATCAATGACTCCTTCAAGTACCGATTTACGGACTTGTAATTGGATTATGTCAGTTTCAATTCTTATCATGTCGTTTGGGGATTATAATGCGACTGAGTTTTGCTAAGATAGAAGGCTGCTTGGGTTTGCCTGCTGTTCCCATATAATCGACAATTGTCTGAATAACCTTACTGATAAGCTCATCAGCCTTCATAAAAGCCTCTGTCATAGACAGGTCTTTATATTTACGAATGATATGTTGGTTATTAAGTAGAAACAGAGCATCGACCTCCTTTGATAGTTCCTCAAGGCCGTTTAGGGCTTGATAATATTTCTTATCTCCCTCAAAAGCAAAGGGAAGCGTTACGACACCAATCGTTGTAATGCTTTTCTTTGTAGACTCACGTGCAATTACAGGCGATGCCCCTGTACCACAGCCGCCACCCAGACAAGAGACAATAAACAGCGTTGATGTTTCTTCATCCAGCAAACTCTTCACCTCTGCCATTTGTCCTTCTGCTGCAGCCCGTGCCTTTTCAGGTATATTACCAGCCCCAAGCCCTTCGGTGCCGAGTTGAACTATGGCAGGGGCCATTGATCTTTCAAGTACGGAGGAATCCATATCGCAGGCTACTAACGATAAATTGCTCTCACTGTTACGGCTAATGTGGTTCAGAATGTTATTTCCGCCACAGCCAACCCCGATTATTTTAATTTTTCTTGCACTCATGATGATATAATTTTGATTTTGAGTGCAAAGATATAATGAAGCTATGCCGTATTGGGGCATAGCTTTGAGGAAAGTTTCAAAGGAAACAGGTTTTTTGCTTATTTTTTCTAAAGATTGACGAAACTAAGCCGCTCGTGATATATAGTTAAGCATTGAGAGTTACTTTTGCTTTACATCAAGATATGTATTCCAAGCGCCCATAATAGGCTTGATGTTCAACCCATACTTTCGCTGAAATGCAGCTATAACAATCTCTTGACCTTGAATGGTACCAGTAAGATTATTACTGCCTCTGTCGAAAGACACCTCTACCTCCATACCTTTCTCAACTTTACAGCCATTGTATTGACCAGACTGCTTAATAGAAACTTTAAATAATGCCATAATAGTTTAAATTTGATGTATTATTTTGATTTACTTTTGTGAATTAAATCGTATATGTCGTCAGCCATTCTTTTGATATTTTGCTCACTATGCCAGCCCAACTGTCTGTTGACGCAATAAAATGGAATGGCCATTTCTTTCAAGTCATTTGATAGCTCATGATATACTGCAGCTCCTAATAAAACGACACAGCGTGGCTTTGTTAGTTTGACTAAATCGCGAATATGCTTATGACAGATGTCTCGTACACCAGAATGGTTCTCTTTGTCGTGCTTTCTTATAATGGAGTTTAGCCCCTGAATATTTTGGGTAGACATCGGGAACAGATTAGTATCCATTACCCTTTTCTCAATAATTTCTGTAAGCTCCTGACGAGTTGTTGTGGTTGCAGGGAATTCATGGCGATAAATCCTGACCAGCAACTCGCACATATAGTAAGGATAGTGGTTTCTCTTTTCTTTGGTTAAATCCCACCATTCTCCTTTTTTGCGAGCATTGTCAAATGCGAACCATTGCAATCGACTCCTCCACAAACAGGGGAAATCTTCTGGTATAAGCTTTTTAGAAGGGTCTAAGAGTCTTTTTGCCTTTCCATCCCAATTATTACGATTCCACAGTATAAATCGGCCTGGCCCAGGATTAATGCCAACAAAGAGTATCTCAGGCTCCCCTAATAATGGACTTTTAAGATCCAACCAGCCAAGATAATCAGGATATTGTTCCACATTCTCCTTTATGTTATCGAGTATAGAGACGATACCTTTTGAGATTCCAAGGTATTCTTGTTGCAATGGTGTCATATTGTATGGTTTAGAATTGAGGATTTTCTCTTACAAATGCCCTGAAGGGGCTTAGCACCTTTTCAAGCACCTTCCAGTCTTCGGCTCCTGAGGGATGAAAGGCTTTTATCACGACCACATTTTCTGTCGGGTAATACCAGAGGCAGGTCTTCATATCATGAACCATTTTTCCGTTCTCCAATATGTAATCGCCGCCAAAGCATTGATATTGTTTGCCGCTTAAGTATTTCTTGGTGACGAAGTCGAAGATGGAATCACCTGTCGCATTACAGCATACAATGATGTTGGGGCGAAGGATGTCCAACTCTTTCTTCAGAAATAGTTCGTCGCGTTCTAATGCATCACTGATGGCTTTTTCGCTGACAGTCTTGCTTCCAGCGAGTTTCTTGGATTCGACGAATGCGAAAGCCTTGTTGTTCCAACAGACTCTCACCTCAGAAAGCCGTTTGTTGACGTATTGGTCATTGACGTTATTATCCGCACTGATTTCCATCAGCCCATACAGCATCTTTGCAAGATTCTTCAAAAACCGCTTCTTTAGATTTCTATTATCGCGAGCCTTCTCTGAACCTATCTTATCAAGAAGCATCTCACGGGTGTCATACCCATAGCCGTCAGGACAGTCCTTCAACATGAACAACATCCTTCTTGGCGACTGTTCCCAAAGAAAATCGACATCTATGTTCGCGTCGTTCTTATACATAATGCCGTCTCGGCAAAACTTGTCCCTTGCCGATTCGCCGTAACTACTTTCCCATTGTTCAAAGAGTTTGGTCAGTAATTCATTGTAGTTTACATAATGATTCATATTGCCATTACTTATAGTATTTCCATTGCTATCGCGGCACAGGCCTCAGCATCAGCAAGAGCGTGGTGATGTTGCTCCAAGTGGTATCTACACTCTGCGGCGACAGTATGGAGCTGGTGGTTGGGCAGCCAAGGGTGAGCGCGGCAGGAGGCCTGACAGGTGCAGTAGAACTGATAATCAGGGTAGTCCATTTGGTAACAGCGGAATACGGCCTTTAGGCAACTCTCGTCGAAGCTCTTGTTATGGGCCACAAGGGGCAGACCTTCAATCAGCGGCTCTATCTGCGCCCAGACATCAGGGAAGACGGGTGCCTCCTCCGTATTCTCACGGGTAAAGCCGTGAACCTGCGTACACCAATAATTGTAGTAGTTCGGCTCGGGCTTAATGAGGGAGTAGAACTTATCCACAATCTCACCCCCACGAACCACGACCACGCCTACAGAGCAGACACTCGTCCGCTCGTTGTTTGCCGTCTCAAAGTCTATTGCAGCAAAGTCTCTCATTTCTCAACACTATATTTATTCCACATTCGCTTGATCTTGCCTGCAATCTCTTTTCGGAGCCAGATGGGTTCAAGCACCTCGACATCCTCGCCCATAGAGAGCAGTTCCTGTTGAAAGTCGAACTCTGGGCAGAGACGCAGTTCGAAGATGCTGTATTCCGTCTGCCTTTCTGTTTCCTGCTGCGAATGGTGGAGGGGTAGGGAGCGCAGGTAGTTGGCTTGGCCAGCCGAAAGCTTCAGCACCACCCGCTGCACCATCGACTCCGATTTGGCGATGATGCCGTAATAGTTGTCGAAGAACTCGGAGGGGATGAAGTCTTCGCGCATCTTGAACCGCTTGTCTGTCAGCACCTCTATGTCGTAGATACGGTCGACGGCATAAATCGTCATCCGCTTATAGTAGGGATTCCACGCCAAGAGATACCACCGCTGTTTGAACAGCTTCACGGCGTATGGCTCTATCGTGAAGGTGTTGCTGTCCTCGCGCCAATAGCTCTGATAGGTGATGCGGATGGGGTGGCTCTTCTTCATCGCCTCGATGATGGTTGGAAGATACTCTTGGCCCGATGGAATCTCTTCGAGGATGATACGTTCCTTCATCTGCTGGTTGTCTATCAGCAAATTGCTTACAGAAATAGTGTTGAGCAGCCAGCTGCGGAGACTGCCTCGCCTGATCTCGTCGGCATTGGCTATATAATAGTGGTACCCGCCTTTACGTTCACACTCAATGACGAGGCCAAACATCTCCTCTGCGGCAATACGCCACTTATGGAACGTACGGAGTGCCAGTTCAACGCCCTCACTCATGTCATTATCGAGCCACTTCTCGTTAATCTCCTCAAAGGTGATGCGCCCAGCCTTGTAGATGGTCTCCACAAGCCAAACATACTTATTCAACAGGTTCTTCGCCATACATTCTATATATTTATGCTGCAAATTTACGGAAAAGATATGTAAAATAAAGGCACAAGTTGGTGTGTCCATCATTATTTAGACATTTTTAGTAAACTGGAGGGGCAAAGTTACAAAATTGCAAGTTATAAGTTATAATAAGTATGAGGCATAAACACCCTATTTCAATAAAAGAAACAAAGCCATGCAATACCATGATTATTGATAAGATTGCACAACATTTCATGGAAAGACTTTTCCGTCACGAATTTCACGCGAATTTCATCCGAGCAAAATAAAAAGGAGTTAGAATTGCTCTAACTCCCTGATAATCAGAAGTGGACCAGCCAGGGCTTGAACCTGGGACCTCCAGATTATGAGTATCACAAAGTGATATCCCATGATATTTTGTTGCTCCGAAAGTGTACTGAATATCAGCGCTTTACAAAAATGCGATTTTCTCTGAATATCAGAAAATACCCCTAACTGAAACAAAATGTTTACGCATTGTTTACGCAGAATAACAAATTCTCAAACAAGAAACCATAATTTTAGTTACCTAATAAGACCCTTTTGCAAATTTTGAAAGTGTATTTCCAGATTCTTGCTTTTAAATCCACGTATTTGGGTATCCAACCAAGCCAATTTAATACTGCCCATACTGTTAATAATCCATCTATACCAATCCACCACCAATTCAGAAGTTTGCAATTACCCTCAAATAAATGCACAAGATTTCCTTTATTCCAAAAAAGGAATAATAACACCAAAGTCACAAGCCCACTAAAAATGTGAGAGACACAAATTGCGATACTTTCACATCTTTTTTCTACGTTTTTTATTTGATCTTGCAAATTACAAATTTGATTATCCTTTGTGTCTAGAGCAATCTTATGTTCTGCTAAAAGTCGAGTTTCTTTCTCTTCGCTTTGTTCTCGGAATGCATTAACTTTCTCTTCCCCTTCCTTACGTACTCTTTCAACCTCATCCTTATGCTCTTGCTCAATTATAGCAAGTATTTCTGCAGATGTACGATCGGTATAGGCTTCTATATCATTTTGAGTTTTTTCACTAAGCAAAGATATGGCGAGTCGTGATGTAGTTAATTCCATATACTGGCTCTCGGATATATTACGAGCTAATTTCTTTGCTTTTATGTCCTCGTAAAATTTGGTTATAAGAGTGTCATCAATAAGGATATTGTTGTAGCATTCACTAATTAGCAGTTTCTTATTAAGGCTATCGTTTTTTTCAGGATAATTGCTCCAAAGAATACAAGATAAGAAGATGTCGGTTGCACATACAGGGATTTTATGCTTTGTTCTATTTATTCTTTCATCATTAGAGGTTGCTGCAATGATTTTATTAGTTGTGAGTATCAAGGCTTTACATCCTTTGAGGTTTTCAACAATAGAATTTCCACGAATTCTGTATGTAAAGCAAATGGAATCTATGTCTTTTTCAATCATATTTATTTCGTGATGGAACAAATCACGAGTATGATTCTTTGTGTATGCCTCTTCTATTATCTCTTTCAGTGTTTGTACATCAATATCAACATATCCATTAGGGACATCAGGCACGAGTTCTTCCTTTATATCCCATTTACGTAGAATTTCATCCACGTTCGTTCGCATCGCATCCATCTGTATGGAAGAAAAACCCTCACTAATAGCCATCTTTAGCAACCTTGAGCTCTTCCTTAAATCATAATTGTGTGTACGTAAACGTTGAATTGCATCTTCAAGAGCCGAATACACCTCATGTAAATTATGTTGGTACATACTAAAATGAGCACCATTACGTTTTAAAATGGACATCAATTCCTCTGCCGCATCCCTATTCGAGTCACAGTTGGCTCCAAGCAGATTGTAGAAAAAAGGTGTATCAATAACAATGGTAACGTTTTGCAAGTTACCAGCATAGTTTGAATGGCCAGACAAACTTACTAGATTAGAAATGGTGTTTCCTTTTGCCAACCTGTTTAACAAATCTACAGCATTACCACCTTTGTCTTTGTCATCAATTACATAACGAGATATTACATAAGCAAGACGTTTATCTTCATTCTTGAGAATTTTATGAAAGACTTCTTTCTCTTGACCGCAAAGTAAATCAATACCATGATAGTCTATAAAGTGCATCAAACCATCCTCAACCTCTTTTTTATCAAATGTTTTTGGGAAATTTTGGGAGTAATTAGAAATGTTAGATGCCAATCTGTCAAAATCTTCTATAATACTATCATCCTTTCTTAATTCTGCCTGTTGTGTGTATAGTTTTTCCTTGTTGACATATAACATGCCATCTTTTTTCTCAAGGATGCCTACTTTAGATGTTGCCATCCTATCGCAAATAACTTGGACAGCACCATATGTAAGGTTGCTAATACCATAGATAGAAGCCATTGCTTCTTTTATCTCCTTTATTCCAATCGGATTAATACTTTTCTCTAATATACATCGACAGAACATCGGAATATACGGATCTAAGATATCTTTATGTAACACTTCATATGTATATTGAAGGTATGCTAAACTAAAAATTGATTCATTCATACTATTCTATATTAATATATAAATAAATTATTTGGACTCTTTATCATACTGTATAACAGCAAATTACAAAACTAAAGAAAATTAAGCACGATGAATCATGCTTAATTTGTATAGGACTCTACAACCCGTATAAGAAGCGTGTATTTTCCAACGTGTTTCGAGCCACAGTATATGTATAACATGCTACTGGCATAAAATGGAGTACAACATTATCCATTTCCTTCATCATAGTCACCGTTTCGCTAGTAACGATTGCATCAGTTAGCCCATTCTTTGGCATATACCATAATAAAGACTCAAGTTCTCCTGGGCGTTCTGTGTATCGGTCCGACCATTTGATTTCGACAGCCCATTGGGGCTTTTGTCTACCCGTATCTATACCAACAATATCTACTTCGCCTTGAGTTTTTTTGTTGAGTCTCCAGTTCGCGAATGTGATAACGGAATCTGTGCTTTGTCGTGGAATCCATTGAGCATACACTGCTGTTTCCACCATATCGCCAATTTCATCATCTGTTACTCTGATAGGCTGAAAGAGGGCACATCTTAATGACGGATTGGTCAAATATATTTTGAAACTTGTTTCTCTTTGATATCTTTTTGCATTATCATCGGTTCTATGTATTACCCGAATTAAGAAAGCGGCTTCTAAATAGCTTATATATTTTCTCAGTAAATCTTTTCTTACTCCAGATTCCTTTGACATAGTCTCATACGAGAATTGACTGCCAGAATGGTAGGCAATCATTGTGAATAAGGAATTTAGTTCTTGGACATCTTGGATGCCATATAAACTAGGTAAATCTCGCAATAACACTTTGTCAATAATGTCATGACGGATAAACTGTCCTGGATTTTCTTGGATCTTTTCAGAGAATACGACCTCTGGATAACCTCCATAATTAATGTAATCGATAAATAATTTATTAAGTTTGTCAATATCTATTGTGTCAAAACAGTCAATTTCGTCACCTTTCCATTGCATCTTACGTGGAATCATCAACTGTTCATATCCTTTTAAATGGACATATTCATAAAATGTCAATGGGGGTAAATTGAAATCTGTAAATCGTCCAGCTCCACTTTCATTGCTTCGCCTTTTTAATTCAGCAGCAGCAGATCCACTCGCCACAAACTTTACATTTTTGTATGTATCAACCAAAGATTTTAGGTTTATCTCCCAATCTTTTAAGTATTGAATCTCATCGAAGAAAACATAATATTGTTCATGGTCATCCTCTGACTTTCCTAAAGTCTGTCTTGAGAGGTTGAACAATTGTTCCAAATATATTTTGTTATAAATTGGAGTTTCAACTGAAATATAAATAATGTTTTGTTGTGGTACTCCCTCTGCTAACAAACGGGCTATAGTATGGTATATCATAACAGTCTTGCCGACACGTCTAGGTCCCATCAGTATGACTGCACGTTTCAAATCTGTATTTGTAACTAGGGAGTAAAATATATCCAAGTATAGCCTCGGCTGCATGTCTTGATAGAAATCTGGTATTTCACCTTCTGTCCACCATGGATTATCAACTCGAAGTCTTCCAATAATTTGCTTCTCCAGTAATTCTGTATATTCCATATAATGCCATTTATTATATTATTTATGGCACAAAATTACGCTTTTGATACCAAATAAGCAAGAAAACAATATCTTATTTTTCTATTTTATGGAAATTTAAGGTATAAAATGAGTTTTTTGCAACCTAAAATCCCCAATTGTAACTTTATAATTTGTATTTCCGAAACAATAATCCATAATTAGTATAATATAAAAGGGGTACAAATGTTATTGAATACAACAGTATGAGTATGATTCTAATACTCTATCCAAGTATGATAGTTAAAGAAGTTCAAAGATACTCTATTTTCTGCTAGACTATTACGTTCCATTGGGGAAAATATTGTACCTTTGCATCGCATTAGCATTTAGAGCGGGCCATGAACGAAATGTTGCTCTTCTTGTTTTGACAGGAAAGTGAGTCCGTTCGCCAGAACGTGAACTGGTAAAAATCCATTCCGATGAATCATCGTGCGGAGGAAGTATTAGTCGGAAGATACTTCATTCAACTTCACACAAGAGGCTCTTCAGGGGTTGAGACCGATTAGCATAAGCCCGGTTCCCATACAGCGACAGAAGATGCCAAGATTGCACAGCTGCTTTTGATTATTGCTTCGGCAATATCAAGCGCAGTTGTTTTTGTATATATACCCATGTACTGAAATGACTGCATGTGAGAGTTCAACATGTTCAATTATTTAAATCATTTCAGTCATGAAATTAAAAAAATCTCTTCCCATCATTAAGGAGCGTAATTGCAACGCCTCTTTAGTTCTTGACACTCGCACCAATCGCAAGAATGTGAGTGAGTACCCTCTAGCCATCCGATTTACGGTTGACCGCAAGTTCTTCTATCATCAAGTCGGAGGTTCCTATTCCGAGAAACGATTCTCTGACATCTGTACTGCCACCAAGAGTTCATCAGAAAACTATAAGGAGCAGAAGATGTGGCGTGAAGAAATCGTTCCAAAGTTCAAAGAAATGCTGGTCAATCTCAACAAAGGTAATCCTTTCACTTATGAAATGGTACGTGTAGCTGTTACCACAGGCAATGCCAACATCGAGGTTGCCAAAGAGGATAAGTCATTTATTGGTATTTGGCAAGAATACATCTATCATCTTCAGAACGACGATAACGGCAAGCGATATTCTACAAGCGACAGCTACATCAGTGCTTTGAACTCCTTCCAAAAGTGCTTAGGGAAAAATGCCATCAAGGGATTTAATATCAGTGTGGCTGAAATACAGAAATGGAAGGATTGTATGTCCAATGGCATTAAAGGTAAAGACGGCAACATTGAAGGACAAATATCTGATGCAACTATAGGTCTTTATCTTCGTTCCTGCCGCACTATATGGAATCTTTGTCGCAGTCAGGGATATTTATTGGATGTAACCTATCCCTTCTCGAATAAGAAGGAGAAAAATCTTGTCAGTATTCCACGAGGCAAGGTGAAGAAGAAAGTCTATCTGAAACGGGAACAGTTTACGGAACTATACCATGTGTTTATCAACAAGAACTATCCTGAGACATGGAAGAAAGGCTATGCTGAAAGAGCACATTATTCCCTCGGATTGTTCCTTGCCCAGTATCTCTGCAATGGTTTTAATCTTGCTGATGCTGCACGTTTGCAATATAACGACTACTATTTTCAGACTGGTAAAAGGGCATTCCTCTTCAACCGCAAGAAGACAGCTGACAGGAGTTCCAATAATTCCGAGGTCGTTATACCTATCATTGAGCCGCTGCAAGTTATACTTGATGAAATCGCAGCCCCTCCTACCCTTGGAGGTTATGTGTTCCCACAGATATTCAATGGGGAGACAAGCGAAAAAGTAAGAAGGAAGCTAACGGCACAGGAAAACTCTAACGTTAAAGACCGTGTGACTAAGATTTGTCACGATGTCCTTGGATGGGATAAAGCAATCCGCCCATCAGGAACCTGGTGCCGTCATTCGTTTGCCACAAACCTCCGTAATGCTGGTGTGGAAAAGACTTACATTGATGAGAGCATGGGACATTCCAGCAATTCAAACGACATGACCAATGTGTATCTTGACACATACCCAATTGAAATGCAGATGGAGTACAACTCCAAACTGCTTGTTCTTAATACAGAATCAGCCGAGCGTGACGAACTGATGTCAAAGCTCTCAAAGTTGTCAAATGAAGAGCTTGCACAACTTCTCGCAAAAGCCATATAGTACCACATAATATTGTATAAAGTATGATGAATATACTTGATGAATTAAGCAATTTGAGCGATTTCCACGAATTGCGAGAAAAGGCATCACTAAGCATCTGTTCTTGGAAAGCAGAGCATGAAAACGTTTATAAGGAATTCAAGAACAAGATGGACAGAATCAGCGCAGGAGACCTGTCTGCATTGGAAGAAATGTTCGGTCTTGCCAGTGATTGCTTGCCTGATAAGACAACGAGTAAGATTGCATCATCATTGCCATACTTCGGATCTGCTGAGGAAATATGGCAAAACCTTCCTCAATATGCCAAATCCTATATTGCCGAGACAAGCAAAGAAGATGGTAAGGCTACCAAGGATAACTGTCTTTCTTTGATAGAAGAGGCTACTGACTATATGAACGCATGTATGTCATTTGTCCCATCTTTTGTGAGCAATTTAAAGGCAAAAGCCATGGATGAAGAGAACGACGTCATTCGATGCATGTACTACTACATGATGTTTGATGGGGGCTCTACAAAGATGATTGAAACGCTGAACACCATTCTGAACGAAGAAATTCTTGACCAAGAGGATATGGCAATGATTCATGGGGCAGTCGGCTTTATGGTTCCAAGCAGCATTGACCTTGGTGTGGGAACTAAGGAATCTTGGGAAAAGGTTGCAAACTCATGTGACCCTGAAATCTGGAAGGATATAAGCTATGAACTAAGCAAGTCGGAAGGAAATAGAGGAAGAAAGGTTGAAATAAAGTGTATCGATAGCCTGCTAATAGGAAATAAGTCTGCATTAAAGGCACAGATTCTTTGCTTTATTAAAGAGAATCCTGGGGCAATCTGTCTAGCATACATGTTAAAGGCGTTAATACGAGCTGATGCCATTAAGGAGAGTGTCAGTTATGCTACTTTCCATCGTGCCATCGAACAGTTCACAGGACTGAAGTTCGGGATTGACACTCCCCAGAAACGCTTTGGTGAGATGAAGGACTTTGGATTTCACGGAGCACAGAAGGGTTCATGGGCTAAAGCCAAAGAAATCATATTTCGGTGGTCACACATATTTGAAGCAGTAGCATAAAGTCATCCCTCTTCTTTTGACCCATGATAGGCGGATAATCGGCACAAGACTGATTATCCGCTTTTTTTGTTGATACACAGTTAATAGACATTGAATGTATCCCTCAAAATGGTTGGTTTTATTAAGGTATAAATAAACCGACCAATGCCCCATTGAATTGTCATTACCTTTGCACTCGAAATCGATTTCAAAGAGATTCATTGAGGTTCTGCAGACCTCTTAGTACTAATTTCAAATGACATTAAATATGAATATCGATGAATTGAAACAAAAACCTGTGGCAATGATGACAGGAGAGGAACTCAGTTTCCTCATTGACAGCCGTATGGCTACTTGGGCAGCAGAGATTGCGAGTCTTAGTCAAAGACGTATCTACTATGGTATTGAAGGAATCGCTCAGATATTCGGTTGCAGTGTACCAACTGCCAATCGCATCAAGAAGAGTGGTGTGATAGACGATGCCATAACACAAATCGATCGTCAGATTGTAATCGATGGCAATCTTGCTCTTGAATTGGCAAAGAAAGCAGGAACTATCAGGGTCAAAGGCGAGAAAACAGCGAAAGAAAATGACGTACATTGATTACATGAACCAGTTCTGGCGTGCTTCTTCTATGGAATATATGTCCATGAGCGAGGTTGCGCTATACGCATTCATAGTGAATGAGTGCAACCTTAATCATTGGAATATGCCAGTGCCATGCTCTACAGTCCGAATCTGCGAAGTGCTGCATATGTCAAAGCAGACGCTCTGCAACGCTCGAAAGAATCTTGCCAAACGTGGACTGATTTCTTTCACCGAAGGCAGTTCACGTCATGTACCGTCCAAATATTCACTCCTAAAATGGACGGATAACTTGACGGTAGAGTTGACGGATGGATTGACGGCTGACTTTACCCCTTTAAAAGATAAAGAGAAAGACAATTTAATTATTAGCGCTTCACTAAACTTTTCAAACAAAGAAAGGGAAAGTAATTATGGAACAGAAACTCAAAATCGACGTAGAGGGATTAAAGAAGTCTCTACTACAGCGTCGCCCTATGAAGGCTCGTTTTAAGATGCCTATGTCAGAGGAAGAAGCTTATGCCTGGCTTTTAGCTTCAATTATGGCTGAGGTAGAATATCGCCACCGCACCTTCTGCCCAAACGAACACTTGGAGAAGCAACTCCATGAGATGGCTCACTGGCTTACCTCGCCATCATCCCATTTCGGCATTATGCTATGCGGTGGCTGTGGCAATGGCAAGAGTACTATGCTTAAAGCATTCCAGCAGTTGCTGAACTCTCTGCACATTCCTAAGCCAGACAACGACGGCACTTACGGAATCCAGATTGTAGATGCAAAGTACATTGCGCATCTTTGCAAGAACAACCATGAGGCATACCGTAAACTCATCTGTGTTGATATGCTCGGCATCGATGACCTTGGCACGGAGCCATCAGAGGTAATGGACTATGGTAATGTCTATACTCCAGTTATTGACCTGCTGACAAAGCGTTACGAAGAGCAGCTTTTCACCATTATCACCACCAACCTCACGCCGCAACAAATCCGAGAGCATTATGGTGACCGCATTGCCGACAGACTCAATGAGATGGTCAAGAAAATTGTATTCAACAATGGTACTTACCGTACTGACAAATTATCAAATCATCAAATTTAAACTCATTAAAGTATGAAAAATTTAATCAAAAGCGTGACACTTAATCTGTCACAAAACGAGGTTAACTACCTCCAGAACGGCGCTAACGCCAAGTACTTCATGGATATCATGTCCGAACTCCAAGTCAGTTTCAAGTATGACGAGGAGACAAACGAGCCAGACCTCATCTGTGGTCCTGACGCTTACTTCAACCTTTATGAGCTTGCAGAGCGTTGGAATATGACTCCAGAGCGTGTCCTCGCTGTCATTCTTGATCTCAGAGAGAATGGTCTTCTTGGTTTCACATTGACTGATGTCGAGTTGGACATCATGCCGGCGATTACATCATTCATTTCTGGTGATGACCTCACCTTCCGAGGTGCGGCCATTGGGACTGATTTCCTTGATTACGACTTTGAGAACATGGCAGACGTTGACAAGGAGCAAATCCAGTCGTACCTTGCAGGCTTGACCAGCATCGTATTCTCTGCTGAGCAGTTGGCAACATGTTCGCTCGCTGCAAAAGCATAGGGTGGGCATCAAGATGAAGAGGGGGAAGGAAATCTATATGGTTGCAATCACTGATTGATTATCTGAAAGGTATTTCCTTCCCTTTTTCAATCCTTCGGGGCACTGGGCTTGCCCAAGTGCCACATTGTTCCAGTATCGGGAAGCTCACTACCCGTTTCGATTAGCATCGAACGTTTGGCTGACCACATAAATCTGCAAGCAGAGGTCACGGTATCTGGCATAATAGTGTGCTCACACATGGCTGGTCTTAAATTTCAGAGTTAATACCTGTGGCTTTTATCAAGTCAGTCCTATCGGCTTGCCGATGCCACTTTTTCAAAGTCATGGGCAGCCTAATACCCCGTCATCGCTTTGCTTGATTGGAGTTTGCCACCCATAAGCAAGCCTGTTGTAACGTTAGAGCTTTCGTCACTCTATAATTCTCCATATTCGCAACCGTCATTGTCATGTTGGTTGGCAAATGGATTAACTGGTTTTAGTATTCTAATGTTTCCAACATGGCTATTGGGACACAATTTGGGAATAATAAACCCACTAACATCTGACATAACTGCTGAAAGTCAGTGGGTTTATTCGTTCCGTTGTCAATCTTGAAAAGATGAATTCGCTTTTATGACTTGTGTGTATTTTTATCCATGCTTTCCCATATTTTCCTATACACTGGATTGGGACCTAATAGTCCTCCTAAATTAGTGAATCCGATAGGATATGTATGCAAACTTCCGCACTTTGGACAAGGCATTGGTGTTAGGAATGCTGTTGCACACCATTCCTTTGCCGTGGAAACAAAACGAGTTTCACATTCGTTGCATCTAAATCTTGTAGTTCCAAAAACCATATTTATTATCTATTATGATTGCAAGTTAGTTCATTGAGTAATAGTATCAAGCTTTTGCTGCGATTTGAGCAGATTCGTTATTGTCTTCTGATTGCACATAATTATCCATTGTGAAACCTATTCTACGACTCTTCCATTCATTGTGATTTCTAATTTTCGATTTTGTGATGTCAAGAGTTAAATCCAAACTTTCTGTCATCTCTTGGAAGTGCTTACTGAACTGTTTCAACATCATCCTTTTACCAGAAAAGTAGAAGGATGTACTCACCTTGATACTATCATTGAACGTGTAAACAATGCAATGATTCTCCATATCCGTATTTACTCTGTCGGATATGTATGTCTTGTATTGAGTGGATAAAGACTCATATTCTTCATCTTCAATCTCATAAGTTATTTTGCATTCAAAATAACCTTTTTCCATACAGAACGAAGCACAGAAGTAATTTTCGTCGAACTCGAATAAAACAAGTCCGTCTTCAATACTCTTTTCAAACCTTCTTCTGATAGATATTTTGATAAAGCAAAACGCATACGACACATATTACCAGTAAAGGTAAGGTTATCCCAAAACCCAGTTACCTGACGTAATTTCCCTTTTTCATATTCGACTGATTACTATAGGTTAAATGTCTCTTTAATCATATCCCACATGGTTCTTCTATCGGTTTTTTTGACCTCCATAGGAGTCATCTTATAATGACAATGAGGACAAATCAAGTGATTTGCGCCCAATAAACTTGTAATACTCTGTGGGGGAGTAAACGCATGTTTACATTGTGGACAGATTACTTTATGATATGTTTCCATATAACTTTTCATTTGTTGCAATAGATTGACGAATACGTTTGTAGGTAGAAGATTTCTTCCAACGATCAATTTCGTATGCACGGTTAACTTTCTGAGGATGAGATAAGAATGCTACGCGGCAATTCTGTTGAATACGGCTCCATATATCTTGCTTTTCATGAGCATGATACTCCTTTGCCTGTTTGACTAAGCGATAGGGATCATTGCCAACATCCGCAAGTCCAAGGGTGAGTTTAAGCATACTTGTCTGAAACGTGCGTTCTCCGACAACAGCGGCTGCACATCTATCAGCAGAATACTCACTTCTTCTACTCCAATATTGAAGAGCAAGTTTAACAGGTCCTGTTAACGTATAACCAATGATTCCAAAGTCCTCTCCAATCATTCGGAGTGTTTCCACTACGCTGCCATACAACACATGCTGGCAAAGTATATGTCCACATTCGTGTGCGAATATGGCTTTTCGTTCTTCTCTATTCATCTTCTCTACCAATGAACTTGATACGCATACAAATGGGTTAGTTTCGCCAAAGGTAAACGCATTCATAACAGGGTCATTATAGATGAATAGTTCTGGTGTTTTTATGCCAATTGCTTTTGTAACATCCTTAAGATCTTGATAAAGTTCAGGCATATATGAGTTGTCAACCTTAACCATCATGCCAAGATTCTCACCTCGATATATTTTCTCGTAGGCAATCTCCATGCAAGAACGGCACATCTCATCGATGAAAGGAATCTTTTTCAAAGCTCCAATAGCCTTTTGGTCTTCAGGGTGCATTATATCTGTAGCTTTCATACACATTCGTAGTTATTGGTGAGACAATTTGTGTTGTATTTCATTCTTAGGAATGCAACCTGTATTACAGCAGGAACGGTAACACGATAAGCAGGTCCTGCAATATCCCAGGCTGTCCACCCTGAAAGAACTATCCATCCAATAGGTCCCATCATAATACTAAGACCACGAGATAACAGTCCGAATCCAGCGGTCAATACACCTCTGCCAATTAGCATCTGTGTGACCATGCGGAGAATATACGACATCACATAGTTGTATAGCCTCAGATTGATGCGTCTTGTCAGCAACAACGCAGCCATAATTGCCTGTTTGTTATAGGTTCGACGCTTGATATTCAAATCCTTCATGACTTGTTTGCGTTGTTCGAATGTAAGTTCATCAAGCATCTTCTCGGTAACCTTGTCGAGCAAAGCCTTTTCCATATCTTCGGCTGTATCATGCTCGTCAATGTTCTCAACCCCCATTTCTTTACATACGTCATAAACAATGCTTTCGTATGCAGGTCCATGTCCATGACGGAAGATATTTGCAAATGTGTTTCCTCCAAACAATTGCAGTTCCATTGCAATGTCCTTCCAAAAGGATTTGCAGTTATCAGGGTAGTTTTCCATGTAGGAATCCTTCTCAGTCAGTTTCTCACTAAAGCGGATGTTTCCCTCTTCATCATGCGTAAGCATGTCACATAATTCGCGAAGTTCAGTATTGCTGCAATACTGCAAAAACTCCAGATCAATGTCAGTTCTCATTTTTTTAGATTTTATGAATTTGTTATTGAATCTGGGTGCAAAATTAAAGGCAGGTGCAGACAAATGATGTCCGACCCACCAAATAATTTAAGATTTTCTGTATTTTTTCTTCCTATTTGTATAGAGCAGCCATGTTTCTTACAATTTTGGCCATTTCTTCGCGCATCTGGATAGGTTCAACGATTTCAAGTTTTTCTCTATGCCATAGTAACTGTTGGTACAGATTGAAACAAGGTACTATATGGTATTCAAACAAGGTGAATTTCTCATTACTTTCCAGTTCCTTTTGAGATTCATGGATAGGTAGGGCACGTACGTAATTCACCTGTGATCCGTAAACTTTGATTATTATTCGTTCTGGTACCTGATTGTCACTATGGTTTACACCGAAGCTTCCTTTCCAGTATTCATCAGCAGTTACATCATTGCTTGGCAACATTTTCTGTTCTGTCAGCCTGATATTGTCCATTCTTTCTAGTGCAAAGATGGATATACCATGATGATGGTTGTCTGGTTCTGCAGCAAGATACCAACGTTGTTCCCAAGTTTTAAGGAAATATGGTATCAACAACTGTTGTTTCTTAGTCGCCCTGTCAAAAGAATAATAGTCACATTCTATTCCCTTTTGTTTATCTATGGCTTCAAGGATAATCTGAACGTTTTCTACACCAGTAGGAGCCTCATACAACTTTACCTTATCGCGATGTTTAACAGCAAGCTCGCTTATTCCCTCGATATGATATGCCGACAACAGATAATTATAAAGCGAGTCATCTTGACCATATTGATGATAACGCTTTAAGCTGTACTCATTTGTCGCACTATTATACTCGATGTAGCAAGGAAATGTCTCAGCAATGTAATCCTTGTATCTTGCAAATGTACGAGGAATTATCTCACCATCATATAATGTCGAGTACCGATAATGTTCGTTGATTTCCTTCAAACTCATCGACCCTCTGCGAGACAGAAGATCAATGAGATATAGACATTTCTTGAGTTTGGACATTATTATTTTAAATATGTTTGTTTCCAGTCTGCCTTAAACAATTCTTCATTAGCAGACTGATCATCATATGTGTAATTAATCACAAATTTATGATCACTACTCAATTGAATGGTTGCACAGTACCATTTCTTTTCTTTGTAATCATTGAGAAGAGCTTGGTGTATTTTATCAAAACATACCATTATGCTTCTTCTGGAAATGCCGAACTCCTTTTCTAACTTGAAACAATTATAATATGTATTATCTTTTTTCACAAAAAAGAATATCTCATACATATCTTCGGTGATATGGGCATACATTACGGCTTTGTTCCAACCTTCAGGAAAAACCTCTACTAATAGATTTGCAATTTTATTATACATTTTGTCCATTTGAATTATTTAAGAATTTTTTTACTGTAATTTCATCGTCAATTTCAAGCGTGACAGTGAAAGACTTTGGACGCTTGCTATCCCCTTCGTATTCTATCTCAACAGCCATCGTTACTACTTTGCCTTCTTCTCGTGCACGTTTGGCACTAAGCTCCATAGATTTATACTCTCCTCGATTGAGCTTTGCATCCTGTGCAACCAAATTTCCTTCAGAGTCAGAACCACCTAATACGTGAGCTATGATATGACCTTTATCATCACCGGGTTCTAGCCCACCGACTTTCCGACTGTTTAGGCTTGGCCTTGGAGCGTTATTTATTTCAACCGTTGCTTCCGCTCGGATAATTCTACCTTTGTCGTCTGTTTCATATTTTACTCCATTAATTTCATAAGTATTATTAGGCAATAACTCTCCATCCTTTATGTAGGTTTTCCCATTATCATCCAATGTAGTATTATCCTCACGCTCGATAGATTGTTGATCCTTATCATCGGAAGTTTGCAAGTCTTCTATATTGCGCTGTTCAGGAACTTGTTCTATAGTTGAGGTTTGTTCAGGAATACCATCACCTTCAATTTGGGGAATCGAAGGTGATGACTCTTTTTGTAATTCAGTAACATATTCCTTTGTATTCTCAACAAGTTTAGAGTATAATTTTCCTGCATTCCCAGCGGATTCCTCTACACCATCTCCAGCGATTGTTGTAACTTCTTCCGCTGTTTCTGCCACCTTTTCGGCGATTTCGCCAATGGCAACTACAATGTCATCAAAACAAAATGCCATAATTATTTACAGTATTTATTGAACCAATTGTTGTATTTTTCTATAGCACTTGTCGACAACGAAGCTTGAAGCCTAAATGAGCATCTAACACAAAATAGATAAAATTCATCAGATTCCTTGGGGAATTCATTTTGAATGCATCTCATTAATGTGTTATTTATATCATCAATATTATCTTTATTTGAGATGATACTTGAAATAGTCTTAACTTGTCCTATACAGTGCGCTACAAGTTCCATACTTTTAACATGTTCTAAACTATCCAACTCATCTGTATTAGAGGATGAGTGTGCATTTACATGTCTTAGCAAAGAGTATTTGAGGTTTGAGCTATAAGATGAATTGACTATAGCATTTTTCAAATCATTTCTTTCGAAGTCGAATTGTAGTTCTTTATGACAGCAATTGTAAAGATATTTAATAACAATTTTTGTATAATCTTTGCTACATATGTCATTCGATTCTTCAGGATTCTTAAAAATTCCAGGCGTTATACGGCAATTTTTATGACTTTTTCTAAAGTCACTTACCAAACATTGTACTGGTTCTTCCCAATTATTTTGGAAAACTATAGCTTGACCAACTTTTTGGCGACTTATTTCTTCTATCTGTTTGTCCGATAAACTTATAGACTTACCAATTATAGTTCGGTCGTTAATCTCGGGCAAAGACATGATGATCTTCGTGTTTGTATTACGAATTGCTGCTTCATCAACCATTGACGGAGATTGATCAATAATCATGAAACCTTCACCATAAGTTCGCATTTCAGCAATACTGTTGGTAATCATTTCTACAGATTTACCAACAATATTACTTCCTTCCTGACTCTGCTCTATAGAGGTTCGCTTTAAAAGATTATGCGCTTCTTCAAGAATTGTGACATGATTCAAACCGGAATTCATCATATCCAAACAATTATGCGCCTTGTCTTGATAGTATTCAGTCATTTTCATGACGAGTAATCCCATAATCAAAGATTTTGTTTCTGTATTACCAATACTACTCAAATCTATTATTACGTTATTCTCAAACAAATTGCAGTCTGTCAAAGTTTTGTCAAGAGGTTTGTTTAACATTTCCCCTGTAAGCCCTTCGGTCATCGAAAGAAGTCGTGTTTCTATTGAACCTTTATAATCACCTTTTGTGTCTGATGAATATTCAGAATTGTTGATATATGTTCTAAGTGAAGTAATTACATCGTCAAATGTTGGATAAAGTGTAATTTCATTACCCAATTTGCATTCTGATTTATACAAATCCCAACCACACGAAACATATGCATCTGTTATTGCTTTCTTTAATACAACAGGCATTGCTGCGTACATCGGCCAGCAAACATTAAATATTTCTACCAAACGATCTATATGTTCATATACATGCACGCTTGGAGGGAAAACAAAAGGGTTTATCCTTAGAAGGTGTGTTAACCTTGGATTACTTCCATACACTTCGATTGGTACATGGATTTCATTAGCATTGTCTTCTGTATACCAGAAGCCATTTCCAAATATATTCTTGTATTCACCCTTAGTTGGTTCAATAACAAGAATTTTTTTTCCTTTTTTTAATAGTTCCTGTATAATGAAGTATATTGTGTTGGACTTTCCGCTACCAGTTGTTCCTGTAATAAATGTATGCTTGCACAAGGTGTCTACATCCAAAGAAACTGGTATTTTAGATGTTTTTCCTAAGTAACACACATTGCCAAGTTTAAATTCAATTCTTTCTGAGGCCTCTTCATTATCCACTTTTATGACACTACGACCAAAAGAAGCCCTCTCCTTTACGATAATTCCGGGAACACTTGTTTGAGGCAGTGATATATGGATTGCTAATTCTTTGCTGTCAACTGTAGATGCTGGTGTAAGGAGTATTTCAGAATTGGGATATTTAAATAAAGGATGTGATATATCCCTAAGATAATCAACTATATTTGGGTTTGACCACGTGTTAACCACACATGTTTCCAAATTTGACTGCTCGCCAATTATACCACCGACGTAAACATTGGCTTGCGCTTTTGTCCTAGTTTCTGATGTTCCTATAAAATATGTAGAACAAGCCCACATTCCATATGGTATTGAGCATTTAACTCTCTCAATGTGTTTATCTAATAGATCAAGTAATGACTTAACTTTTCTATTGCTGAAAGTCACCTGAATAGAATTCCCCGTTGTTGTTGTTTCTTGAGTACCTTTTGCTTTGCTGTTTCCTTCAGTTCTTTGAACGGCATCAGATAAGACATCTGCGACATCACGATGGTGACCGATTTGACTACCTATTGACGAATTTGAGCTGTCGCTATCTTGGGTACTTAATATGAAACCAATGCCCACATTTTCACTGCGGCCCTCTCCTTGTTGTGAGTTCTGAGAAGTATTGACACCATTTGTTATAGTTTTACCTATTGTCTTAGTTGTTGCAAGGGAGAAGTTTTTAGAGATTGTCTCTGATATGCTTTTACTGTAGTCATTATGACAAGACAATTGACGTTCGGCAAGAGGAGATAGATTGCTATATAATGTTTCATACGCAAGCTTCGTTTTCTGAACGTTCAAAGCATCCACTCTGTCAGCAATAATTAAGACAGACATTTCTTCTTGAACGGAATTAAGAAGTCGTTCAATTCCTTGAATAAAATTTCCCTTCTCCTCATCTTTAAGAGTTGCTATTCCAGATACAGCTGCTATACTAAATCGGTCTTTAAGATGAGGATTGTTTTCTATTTCTTCTTCAAAAGCGATTTCTTCCGGGGCGGCATCTGTAAATGATATGCCAGGAAAATATCCGTGTAATCCACTTATAAGAGTTAATTTAGATTGGTCGTTTGTTTTATCATTTATGTCACGAACCCCAATATAAAAGTGGATAGTTGCATTTTTTTCTCGCCTTATATATACTGCAACTTGACTAGCAATATTATGTAAGGCTACGAATAGCATAGAGTATTTGTCAACAAAGAACTCGTCCTTGTCGTAAACAATCTCATTTATTTTTATCCAACGAAATCTTTTTTTGTTCTCAATCGATGGTCTACCATCTTCTGTCATTCGATGTGGAACAATCTCATAATTACATAATTCTGGCAAATATGATTTTGTTACAATGTCATAGAACTGTTGTTCACTTTGAGCAACAGCTAAAGGGCTAAGTTCTAACAATTGTTCCATGTTAAATGCTTAAGTTAAAGGTTCTCAAAATTTCATCTGATTTAGAGCTAAGTTTATTATACCAATCAGATATATCAGCAATAATTTGGTTTATGAATACCTCTTTCTTCTCATTCATAATTTGTTGCATTTGGATGGCAAGGGCATATTTTCTCGTATCATTATATACCTTATATGCGTACCCAAGTGCAATAATTTCGGCAAGAAGACCAATCCATACATTTGCTGCAAAACATAACGCGACTGCTACTATGGTGCCTCCTGTAGCCGCATAGATAGCCTTCTTGGGTATATCAATGCTGACATTAATATCATCAACGCTAATATCCTTTGCTACAAGTACAATCTGATTATCTTCTATGAATTTCTTCATCTGGGCCTTATAGCCACACATTGCATCGCTAAAAGACAATTGCTTTTCAATATCGAGTATAAGTCCATAATTGTTATTATAGGTCTCTGATATGTACTCTTCTGCCAACTCTAATATCGAGGTCTTTAGATCTTCAAAGAAAAAAGAATAGTCATTATTCTCAATCTCGTTAGAATATGTATCCATCAGTTCATGAATACGTTCGTCTATTTTAATTATCATACGCTATGGATTTTATTGTTTCTGTTAAAGTGTTTATTTCTTTCTCCAAAAGTTGAATAGTATTATCTTTTTCTTCTACAGTCTTATTTGTCATAACCAGTAGTTCGTTATTCTCCTGTGTAATTCTATCTGTCTCTTTTATCTTTTTGTCTGCTTCTGAAATATAATTTTCTATAGTATTGTTCGTAGAATCAATATAGGCATTAATGGCCTTGATAATTTCATCTTTACATTCTCTAGATACCTTTTCAATATCGGGGGTGCGATAGTTCGTCATACCAAAATGCTCATACTTGTCGCTAAATATACCTGCTATCTTTGAGAAAGTACGTTTCAAGAAATTGCCTAATCCTTTTTCTGGTTGCCAATCATCTTTTTTGTTCGATTCGGACTTCTGCGCTTTGTTAATAATTGATTTGAAATCAAGAACAGGAAAACTTGGAATGTGTATGTTTGAGAAATAGTTTTTACTCTTTTTCTCAACTTCACGCAGAATTTCATCCTTCTTCTCTTTAAGTTCATTCTCGATTGACTCAGCCTCTGCACTTATCAAACTTATGGAATGAAGAGAGGAAATTTCTTTTGCTGCTTGTGAAATGTTCTGATACATTCTTCGAATTTTTGCAACAGAGTAATCTGTTCGCAATGAGTCTACAAAGTTATTAAACTCAAGGCGAGAAGCTTCATTCTTCTTCTTTTCGTCTTCTATTTGGGAAGCCAAATCTTGCTCACCCCTTAGGTCTTTTTCGACCTTGGCTTTGTCCTCGTTTTTTCGGTTCGCAAGATTATTCAAGTCTTCTTTGATTAATTGAATAATTTCGTCATAGGCTTTTTGTTTTCTTTCAACTATGAATTTCTCTAGCTCTTCGCGAAGAATGTGGAACTGAGATAATTTTTGGATTTCGTTTATGAAATCTTCATTCAATATCATATCTTTATCTCGTTCTTCAAGAAAATCTGATTTCATAGCCTTCAGTCTTGAACTAGTTTCTTTTGGCCAGTCTTCCAATGAACTTTTTGTTATCATATCCATGAAGTCTTTACCTTCACGTTCTCTGATACGACAAAAAAGTTCCAAATTATTGTCTACATAAAAAATACGCTCTTTGGGTATCAAGTTGTCAATCTGATTGAGTGCATTATTTATGTACTTTGGATTTTCCTGAAAATGATCAGATGAGCTATGAGTTACAATCATGAACGAGCGATCTGCTATTATAGATTTCTTCCTTCTTGTTACGTCCTTAATAAACTCCGTTAATTCAGGATGCTCCTGTAAACTTACACTTCCCTTATATACCAAGAGGACTGCATCAACATTGTCATAACCATACTCATCGGTTCCAAATATATAGTTACGAGTAAGTTCTTCGATACCTCCTAAAGCACAAACACCTGGAGTATCTACAATTTTCCATCCCTCTAAAGAGGAAAGGTTAATGCCAACAGACACTTCTTTCACAAATTTAGACGGATCCATGTGTGTTTTTAAGTAGTTTGAAAGCTCGGATGTTGTTATTTGTCGTTTTGCTATATTTGAATATATGTCTGTCTTTTTCAGTATATCACTCTCTGACAAACCACACAGAATGTCATTGTTGATTTCCAATAAAGGGAAGCCATTGCCAAATTCCTGTGGAATAGCAACGGTATTAGTTAAAATATCTTTAAGGTCACTATTACTATTTGCATTATATACATCAATATGACCATCCATATATTCAACAGATACTTTTTCTTTCTTTGAATAATATATGGATGTAAGTGAGCATGTTGTTTGGTCTCCACCTGTAGGTAGCAAGTTCTTTTCTCCTAGAAATGCATTAAGGAAAGAAGACTTTCCTGAGCTCATACCACCGATTATTACTAAAGTAAAATGGTCACGTTCAAATGGACGTGCAAGACGGTTTACAGACTCAACATTGCCTATGTGGCAATCATTCTCTTTTGCTGCAAGGTATTTGTCTTTAGCCTTTGCAATTCTTTTTTTGAATTTTAAGAATTCGTTCATATTTTTGATTTTGATGCAAAATTATAGTTCTATGCGGACAAAAACTGTCCGATGTTCAAAATATCTTTTGATTCAGTTGTATTTTTTATATTCTTTGACTCGACAACTGGCTCACTGTAGCCTGAAATACCCTCGCATTCACAAAGTTCTGGAAGTCTGGATTAGCGAAGTATGTCTGGACAAACTCCGTCTTCTCTTCATGCATTCCGGCAACAATGTTAATGATGTCATCATTGAAGGTTATCTGTGCTACTTGCCTGTCACCATTGTGGACAGCATTATTTTTAAATAAAGCCTTCTAATCAATTCGTACTTCGTCAGGACGAATTAGTTCATTGATATCAATATTCAGAAGTTTTGATATTTTGATAAGCATCTCAAGATTGGGCTGGGCATTGTTCTGTACCCATTTTGAGACTGTAGCCTGACCAACCCCCAGTTGCTCAGAGATCCACTTGTTGGTTAAATTCTTTTCGGCAATAATTACCCGTAATCTATTCAAATTTTTTTGTTCCATACTATATAATTTTGGAACAAATATACTAATAAAAATCGAAATAATTTTCTAATCTGGAAAATTTCTTCTAAAACAGGGCATACATTTAACTCTTTTTAGGCAGATTGACTCAAAAAGAATACATTTACCATATAATATATATGTGTGATAATAAAGAAATCTAAAACAATTATAGAACAATAAACCACCTTCGTAAAACGCGAATGTGGTTAATAATGCATCATAGAAACTCTATGATATTAAGTGAGCGAAAAGGGGAGACTGAAACAAAATGTTTACGCATTGTTTACGCAGACATGAAAAAAGCACTTGCGAGAGACTCGTAAGTGCTTGATTTTCAATGTGGACCAGCCAGGGCTTGAACCTGGGACCTCCAGATTATGAGTCTGTTGCTCTAACCAACTGAGCTACAAGTCCGATGCTTTTCCAAAGCGTGTGCAAAGATAATGCTTTTTTCGAAATTGTGCAACTAATTGGGTAATTTTTTGTAATTTTGTCCCCGTAATGGAAACATTGTTTTTAGAAAGGAATAATCATGCCATAGTACCCAGTGTTGCCACTATCGGTATGTTCGATGGGGTGCACGAGGGGCATCGCTTTGTGCTTAGCCATGTCTGCGACTATGCCAAGGCGCACCAAATAGCCTCTACTGTGATCACTTTCGACCGTCATCCTCGTGAGGTGGTGCAGACAGGATGGCACCCTTTGTTGCTGACGACTTTTGAGGAGCGGATGCGACTGTTGGAGGAAACTGGTGTCGACCGTTGTGTCGTCTTGCCGTTTACTATAGAGATGGCGGCACTCTCCGCACGTGACTTCATGCAGATGATGGTGGAGCGGTTGGGCGTGAAGGTGCTGCTGACAGGCTATGACAACCGTTTCGGACATAACCGCAGTGAGACCTTCGACGACTATGTACGCTATGGCAAGGAGTTAGGAATAGAGGTAAAGGGACTCCCCCCGACTCCCTCTGAAGAGAGCGGAGACCATGTAAGTTCCTCGATGGTACGCAGACTTCTAGAGAAGGGTGATGTCAAGGAGGCTGCACGATGCCTTACCTATCCCTATAGTATCACGGGAAGGGTAGTGAAGGGGGAGCATGTCGGTACCCGCTTGGGGTTCCCCACTGCAAACCTGCAAGTGGCTGATCCTCATAAAATGATTCCTGCCGCAGGAGTCTATGCGGTAAGATGCATGATGGATGATGGAAGAAGTAAGATGTACAAAGGAATGATGAATATAGGTACCCGTCCCACCTTTGGAGTGCATCGGCAGACATTGGAGGTGCATATCCTCGACTATGAGGGCGACCTTTATGGTCAGACTGTCACGGTCAGTTTCATAGAGCGGCTGCGTGACGAGCGTCGCTTCGACAACGAGGAGGAACTAAGGGCGCAACTGAAGGAGGACGCGAATAAAGTTTATAGTTTAGCGTTTAAAGTTTAAAGGTATGATGAAATCGATAGTTAATGCTTTTGTATATGCTTTGATCTTTGTTGCCATTCAGGCAATGGCAGGACTGGGAGTACATGCCATCTGGCAACAGATAGTAGGTGGTACGGACATCACTGTGATGGAGTTGGTGGTGACGATGGCGGTCTTTTGCCTGCTGACCATCATCATCTTCCTCTCGGCACGATGGGCGGAGGTGTCTCCCCGTTGGCTACTCACCAAACAGTGGCAGGTGTTGATATGGGCTGTCATCGGAGCGTTGGGAATGGTCATCCCCATGACATGGCTACAGGAGAACATGCCAGAACTGCCCAATTGGATAGAGGACCAGCAAGAGCAGTTGTTGGGTAACTACTGGGGCTATGTCGTCATCGGCTTGTTGGCACCTCTCGCCGAGGAGATCGTCTTCCGTGGCGCTATCCTGCGAACATTATTAGGATGGAATAATGCCAATGGTCAACAGCCAACAGCCAATAAGCAGGCATTCACTGCTATCACGATATCAGCAGCACTCTTTGCCCTCATCCACATGAATCCTGCCCAGATTCCCTATGCTTTCCTCGCAGGATGGTTATTGGGATGGATGTACTGGCGCACAGGCTCTATCCTGCCTGGCATGGCATACCATTGGGCAAACAACTCCGTTGCCTATATCATCTATCGTGCCTATCCAGACAAAGACATGAAACTCATCGACCTCTTCAAGGGTTCTGAACTCCATGTCTATCTTGCCGTCTTCTTCTCCCTTTTGATTTGTCTTCCTGCTTTCTATCAACTTTATCTGAGGATGCGAAGGGCAGAATAAAAGGTATCGTATATAGAAAAAATCAGCGGGCTGCTCGTCGAACATCGACTGGCAGCCCGCTATCGTTAGTATGTTATGAAAAATTTGAGAGAAAAGAAACTTCACAGTTTCTGTCTTGTCTTAACTAAACATGATATTATTATAGAGAAAGCATAGAAAATTTATCAATCCTTAGCGACAGCAGGCATCACCTGAGCCGTGTCAGCAGGCATCTCAGTGATATTCTCAGCCTGCATCGGGGTCACATCGGCAGAGTCGACAGACAGGGAGTAACTGTTGGCATACTCTGCTCGTGGATCATTCCAACTAGCATCCCAAGGACGCTGCAGGGCTCCACCAATGGTGAGGATGATGGCAACGATGGCGGCTGCCTTGAAGAACGGCATGAGTCGCTGTTTGAACGGAATCTCACGCGCCTTGACAGTCATCTGCGCCTCTTCCTCAATCATGGCAAGAATACGTGCATCGAAATTCTCGCTCAACAGATGGGATTCTGCCTCTGCAGCCTCATAGGTGAACAAGGCACGGTACTGCTCCAGTTCAGCAGGAATGTCCTTCTGACTGAAGAAAGCACGCAGGATACCTTCCTCCTCAAGAGTGGTCTCTGCTGCCCAGTAGCGGTCTAAGAGTTGTTCGATGTACTTATAATCCATTTTTGATGTGTGGGATTTTTTGTCCCTCTATAATAAATGACGAATGATAAAAAGAAAAGTTACAGGAAAAGGAAAAAATTTTTTAGGTATCTACCTTTTTGAACTGTTCTCGGATGGTTTGACGGGCTCGGAAGATATTGACTTTTACCTGTTCCTCCGTGATGGCAAGGATAGCGGCAATATCCTTGTAACTTTTCCCCTCGATGTCTCGCAGTTGCATACAACTGCGTTGTTTCTCTGGCAGTTGGTTGATGAGTTGTCTGACCATTTTGATGCGGTCCTGTTGGATAGTTTGCTCCTCTGGGTTGGCATGTTGGCTGTTGTCAGAAGGCTCTATCTCTGTGTCGAGTGGGACGCTCTGGTTTGCCAGATGGCGTGTCTTGTCGATGGCAAGGTTACGGCAGATGGTGAGACAAAACGTCTCGATATTGTCGATGGTGTCCCAATTGTCACGACGGCTCCATACCTTGATCATCGTTTCCTGCACTACATCCTCAGCCTCCGCAGGATTCAGCGTGATGCGGAGAGCAAGTCTGAAGAGTTTGTCTTTCAGTGGGAGGATATCGTGCTGGAAACTGATCATTGTATAATCGTTCCATGTTTACCATCTATAGCCGTAGCGAGGGTGATGATGACTTTTGAGACACCTGCCTCTACTGCTTGCAGGGCATTCTCTATCTTAGGGAGCATACCACCAGAGATGGTGCCATCAGCCTTGTATCTCTCAAAATCCTCGCGGGTAATGACAGGAATGACAGACTCGTCATCGTCAGGGTTGCTGAGTACTCCTTTCTTCTCAAACGAGAAGATCAGAGTCACGTCATAGTCCTTTGCTAAAGCCTTTGCCGTCTCTGAGGCAATAGTATCGGCATTGGTGTTGAGGATATGTCCCTCACCATCGTGTGTCAAGGGTGCCATCACAGGGGTGATGCCTGCCTCAATCAGATGACCCAGTGTTTGGTGTGCGACGCTATCAACATCGCCTACGAAGCCATAGTCAACCCCATCTTTGAGGGGGCGTTTATGACTACGAATCACGTCAGCGTCGGCACCAGTCAGTCCGAGGGCGTTGACACCGTTTGCCTGCAACTGTGCTACCAGATTCTTGTTCACCAGTCCACCATAGACCATCGTGACAACCTCCAGCATCGCGGCATCCGTGATACGCCTGCCATTCACCATCTGCGTCTCAATGCCCAGTTTACTTGCCACTTGTGTGGCTCTGCGACCTCCGCCATGAACAAGCACTTTACGTCCCTCAATGGCACAGAAGTCCTTCAATAGTTGGGAGAGTTGCTGCTCGTCTTCAACGACAGCCCCTCCTACTTTTATGATTGTGATTTTTTCTTTCATTTTTTCGATATTTCGATATATCGATATAACGATATACCGTTACTCCAAATAAGTGTATCCATAGAGTCCTGAGCGGTAGTTGCTAAGGAACTCTTTACCTTCTTCTAAGGAAATCTTACCCTGCTTGACACTTTTTGCCACCCATATCTCCAGTTGGCGGACGAGTTTCTTGGGCTGGTACTGTACGTACTCCAACACCTCTGCCACCGTCTCACCGTCGATAATCTGGTCGATGTGGTAACTGCCGTCTTTCACAGAGATATGTACCGCAGTGGTATCGCCAAACAGGTTATGCATATCTCCAAGAATCTCCTGATAGGCACCTACGAGGAAGACACCCAGGTAATAGGTCTCGTTCTTCTTTAAAGCATGTACGGGCAGTGAGTGCGTATTATGGAGATTGGTCGTGAAATTGGCGATCTTACCGTCACTGTCGCAGGTGATGTCCTGAATGGTGGCATTACGGGTGGGACGCTCATCAAGACGCTGGATAGGCATGATGGGGAACACCTGATCGATAGCCCAAGAGTCGCTGAGGCTCTGGAACAGCGAGAAGTTGCAGAAATACTTGTCTGCAAGGAGTTTGTCAATCTTCATCAGTTCCTCAGGGATATGCTTCAGGCTCTTGGCGAGCGCATGGATCTCATGGCATACGCTCCAGTACATTGCCTCAATCTCGGCACGAGTCTTCAGGTCGACAATACCATGTGAGAAGAGGTCGAGCACCTCCTCACGGATTTGCTCCGCATCGTGCCAGTCCTCCAGTACATTGCGAGGAGAGAGGTTGTCCCATATCTCATAGAGGTCTTTTACCAATTGGTGGCTGTTCTCATCAGGCTCGAACTCCTCGGGCATCTCTGGCAGTGAGGCGGTTTCCAGCACATCCATCACCAAGATAGAATGGTGAGCGGCAAGGGAGCGTCCGCTTTCCGTGATGATATTGGGGTGGGGCAGTTCGTTCTTGTTGGCGGCATCCACGAAGGTGTAGATACAGTCGTTGACATACTCCTGAATCGAGTAGTTGACAGAACTCTCGCTGGATGGGGAGCGTGTACCGTCATAGTCGACACCCAGTCCGCCACCGCAGTCTACGAAGTCTACGTTATAGCCCATCTTATGCAGTTGGATATAGAACTGGGAAGCCTCGCGCAGTGCTGTCTGAATACGGCGGATTTTGGTAATCTGGCTACCGATATGGAAATGGATGAGGCGCAGGCAGTCGCGCATATCCTTCTTGTCCAGAAGTTCCAGTGCCTCCAGGAGTTCTGCACTCGTTAGTCCGAACTTCGAGGCATCGCCGCCACTCTCCTCCCATTTGCCACTACCGCTGGAGGCGAGTTTGATGCGGATTCCGATATTGGGGCGCACGTTCAGTTTCTTAGCCTCACGGGCGATGATCTCCAACTCGTTCATCTTCTCCACGACGATAAAGATTTGCTTGCCCATCTTCTGTGCCAGTAGGGCAAGTTCAATATAACTCTCGTCCTTATAGCCATTACAGATGATGATGGAATCGCTTTGGCACTGCATGGCGATGACGGCATGCAACTCTGGTTTGGAGCCAGCCTCCAGACCCAGGTTGAATTTACGTCCGTGGGAGATAATCTCCTCGACGACAGGCTGCATCTGGTTGACCTTGATAGGATACACCACGTAGTTCTCACCTTTGTAGTCGTATTCCTTCGCCGCCTTCTTGAAGCAACTCCATGTCTTCTCGATACGGTTGTCGAGGATGTCAGGGAAACGAAGTAATACGGGAGACTGGACATCACGCAGCGACAGTTCATCCATCACCTCGCGGATATCAATTTGGGTACCATCCTTGCAAGGAGTCACATAGACATTACCCTTGTCGTTGATACCAAAATAACTGGTTCCCCAGCCGTTGATGTTGTAGAGTTCCTTGGAATCCTCAATCGTCCATTTCTTCATCTTTGTGGGTTTATAGGTTTAATAGTTTGCGTAGTGCCTCTACGCTAATCTGGATTTTCTCGTAGTTGTCCATCAGACTGACATCAAGGGTATAGCGTGCCTTGTTATAGAACTCCTCGCGCTTGGTGACCTGTTCCGTGATATAGGTAATCAGTTCCTCTGGACTCTTGTCTTTAATCAACGGACGTTCCACCTTCCCCATCAGCAAGTGGCGATAAAGCACTTCTGGATCGGCTTTCAGATAGCACACATCGCCCTGTTCGTTCAGATAGTCTATATTATCGAAGAAACAGGGGGTGCCGCCTCCGCAACTGATGATGACATCCTCAAACTCTGCCACCTCATGCAGCATGTTATACTCTATCTTTCGAAATCCCTCTTCTCCACACTCGGCGAAAATCTGCGCCACACTCTTGCGCATCCGGCTCTCGATATACCAGTCGAGGTCATAGAACATCATGCCAGTCTCCTTGGAGAGTGCCTTGCCCACGGTGGTCTTACCGGAGCCCATATAGCCTATGAGGATGATGCGTCTCATTTCTTCTTGCCTGGGGCTTTGACGATACTCATGCATTCCTCGTAAGAGAGTTCCTTGGCACGTGGATGCATATTCTTGGGTATGCGGAAGTTCTTGCCGTCGTAAGCGATATAGGGGCCATAGCGTCCGTCGATAACCTCTAATTTACTGTCTTCCGTGAAAGTCTTCAGATGGCGCTTCTCCTCCTGCTGGCGTTTCTCGTTAATCAGGCTTACAGCCTCATCCAGAGTGATCGCCATTGGGTCAGAGCCCTTAGGCAGGGAGGTGTATTTCTTCTGATGCAGGATATAGGGACCAAAGCGACCAGTACCAATGATAACCTTGTCGCCATCATACTCTCCTACGGTGCGTGGCAACTTAAAGAGTTCCAGAGCCTCTTCCAGTGTCAGGGTCTCCAGACTCAGTTCACTGGGCAGTTGGGCAAACTGGGGTTTCTCATTGTCGTCGGCGGTACCAATCTGGATGACAGGTCCGAAACGACCAATCTTGGCGAAGACAGGACGACCGCTCTTGGGGTCGACACCCAGTTGACGCTCACCAGCCTTATGCTCCTGACGGGCGTTAATGGTTTTCTCGACGGTAGGCTCAAAGTTCTTGTAGAAACTCTTCATCATACTTGTCCATTTCTCTTTGCCTTCTGCGATCTTATCGAAGTCACGCTCTACTTTTGCCGTGAAGTTATAGTCCATGATATCCTTGAAATGATCCATTAGGAAGTCGTTGACAACGATGCCAATATCGGTGGGCAACAGTTTTCCTTTGTCAGAGCCAGCCATCTCCTTACGGACCGACTGTTTGACTTGTTTGCCTTTCAGCGTGTCGATGGTGTAGGTGCGCTCCTCGCCCTTCTTGTCACCTTTGTGTACGTAGTCACGCTGTTGGATGGTGGAGATGGTGGGCGCATAGGTGGAAGGACGACCAATGCCCAGTTCCTCCAACTTATGTACCAACGAGGCCTCTGTATAGCGGACGGGACCTTGGCTGAAACGCTCCGTTGCCTGTATCTCACGACGAGTGAGTTCTTGTCCTTTCTTCAGTGGGGGCAGGATATGTCCAAACTCATCCTCCTGCAACTCCTCGTCATCAATAGACTCACGGTAGACCTTGATGAAGCCATCGAATTTCACAACCTCACCTTGGGCGATAAATTTTGCCGTTAGCAATTCGCCATTAGCCGTTAGCCCTATCTCTGCGACCGTCTTCTCAATCTCTGCGTCAGCCATCTGACTGGCGGCAGTACGCTTCCAGATAAGTTCATAGAGTTTCTTCTCCTGTGCCGTACCCTCTATCTCCGTCTGGTTCATATAGGTGGGACGGATAGCCTCGTGAGCCTCTTGTGCGCCTTTGGAACTGGTATGATATTGGCGGGGCTTGCTGTATTCCTCACCATAGAGACTCTTAATCTCCTCTTTGCTCGCGTTGATACAAAGGCCAGAGAGGTTGACAGAGTCAGTACGCATATAAGTGATACGTCCGTTCTCATACAAGTGCTGGGCAACCATCATCGTCTGGCTAACAGTGAATCCCAGTTTGCGGGCAGCCTCCTGTTGGAGGGTAGAGGTAGTGAAAGGAGGAGCAGGGGTGCGCTTCAGCGGTTTCTTGCTGACACTGTCAACGACAAAGGTAGCCTCTTTGCATTTCTCCAAGAACTGCTCTACCTCCTCGTGGGTCTTGAAGCGAGTACCCAGCAGGGCTCTTACCTCTGTCTGTGAGCCGTCAGGATTTGTAATAGCGAAAATGCCGTTCACACTATAGAAAGGCTCACTCTTGAAATTCTGTATCTCACGCTCACGCTCTACAATCAGACGGACGGCAACGCTCTGTACACGTCCTGCTGAGAGAGCAGGCTTGACTTTACGCCAAAGGACGGGTGAGAGTTTGAAACCCACCAGACGGTCGAGGACACGGCGAGCCTGTTGGGCATTCACCAGATTCATATCCAGATGACGCGGATGCTCGATAGCCTCTAAGATGGCAGGCTTAGTAATCTCGTGGAAAACAATGCGGTTGGTCTTTTCCTCATCAAGTCCTAAGACCTCGCAAAGATGCCATGAGATGGCTTCTCCCTCACGGTCCTCATCGGATGCGAGCCAGACTTTCTCTGCTTTCTTGGCGTTGGACTTCAGTTCTTTGACCAGTTTCTCTTTCTCTTCTGGAATCTCATATTCAGGTTCGAGTGTCTTGGTGTCGATACTCATCTCCTTTTTCTTTAAGTCACGGATGTGTCCGTAACTAGACATCACTTTGAAGTCGTTACCCAGAAATTTCTCGATTGTCTTTGCCTTGGCAGGCGACTCTACAATCACTAAATTCTTTTGCATATACTCGATTATATTAAGTTTCGGGCTGCAAAAGTAGAGAAAAGTTTTGGTTACACCTTATATATATAGTAGTTTTTTGCTTTTCTTAACGATTGAGTGCTAAGAATTTTTCTACAGCATGACGGATACTGAGCAGTCCGAACTCCTCGGGATGGAGGTCGGTGATGGGAATCCATAAGCATGCTTCCGCATCGTCATCAGCCTTGACGGAGACATCGGCGGAGACATGAGCCAGGTAGTCCATGTCAAGGGTATGGACACCTAGTCCACTATACAGATAGACATTCGGACTGGAGAAAAGATATTCTATCTTGTCAATATCTAAACCAGTTTCTTCTTTAATCTCACGGCGCATACCTTCCTCAGCCGTCTCATACATATCCACAAAACCTCCGGGAAGGTCGAGCGTTCCTTTTGCCGGCTCTTTTGCTCGACGTACCACCAGTATCTCCTGACGGTCGTTGACGATAAAGGCGGCAGTAGCGGCACAAGGGTTGGCATAATAGACAAAGCCGCAGTCCTCGCACTTCTTGCTCTTGAAGTTATGAATCATAAAATACTTACTGCCACAAATCGGGCAGTAAGCAAATTTCTCTAAAGGATGCTCCATTACCAGTTGTCTGTTCTAAAGGGGAACAATGGCAGGTTGCCACCGTTCTTGACATTACCCAGTTGGAAGTTCTTAAAGCAATAGCGAACAGCGACAGGAGCAGGTACCTGGGGTGCGGAGACCTTGATGGCCTCGTCCCAATATCCGCCACCAGATTGCCAGAAATGTTTAGCCTCGGCAGGATAGAACACGCGATCCTCACCAGCAATCTCAAAGCCAACCATCTCCTCGAAGGGAGCATCACACCAATAGTTGTCCTGAGTATGGATGAGGATGGCACCGTCCTTGACAATCATGTCCTTATAGGATGAACTCTTATACTGGACGGTCTCATAACCGTAGTCACGATTCAGTGCCGTAAAAGCAAGACGTTCTCCTACTTCTTGTTTCTGAGTAGGATGTATCTGGGTGGTCTCATAAGGATAGGCGAGGTCGTTAGTAGATACCAACGAACTGTTAGGGATTATCTGACTTGCCTTGTATTGTTGCTCACGTAGGAGGGCGCCATCAATGCCGTTGACATTATCCTCATAGCCGTATGGGGCAATCTCGACGAAGTAGAACGGAATCTCGCCCAGTCCGAACTGTGAGCGCCATTGCTCCACGAGTAGTTTCATGCGCTGGGAATACTGGTCTCCCGGGTCTCCTACGTTTGAGCATCCCTGATAGTAGAGGATGCCTTTTACCGTTGCCTTCAGGATAGGGTTGAAAGTACCGTTACCCCATAGCAGTGAGCGATGGTAGTCCCATTGCGCCCATTTCTTGCAGATGGCAACAGAGTCGGTAGGGCCGTTGGTATATTTCTCCAGATTCTCCTTGGTGAGCCAACTCTCCACACGGGAGCCGCCTTTGTTAGCCTCGATGATACCTACGGGGATATCGAGGGTGCGACTCAGCAGACGGGCGAAGAAATAGCCAGTGGCAGAGAACTCGCTTACGGTCTTAGGACTGCATACACGCCACTCACACTGGGCGTCGTTGAGGGGTTTTGCCGACATCACACTGGGAATCTTGATACTGCGTACCCCTTTCGAGTTGGCGGCATCCAGGACGTGGTGGTTATAGTCTTTCACAGGACACATGCCGAAACCCTTGACAGGCATCTCCATGTTCGATTGTCCCGCACAAACCCATACCTCGCCCGCGAGTACATTATTAATAGTGACTGCTCCCTCACCGTCATTGAAAGTGATGCTCAATGGGCTGTAGGAGGCTTTGGGCGATTTCACTGTCAAAAGGAACTGACCGTCCTTTCCCGCTTTCACCTCACTCTTGTCCTGACTCCATGAGGTGGTTGCCGTGACGGTGCTGTTGGGCTTAGCCCACCCCCATAGACGTACGTCAGTTTGTTGTTGAATGACCATATTGTCGCCCACGAGGTGTGACAACTTGACTTTCGCCTGTGTTCCCCAGGCAAGGGTAGCAAGAACTGCTAATGATAGGATTCTTTTATACATTGTTTCATGTTTTTAGTCGAAATACGTTGCAAAGATAATGATTTTTTGTATCTTTGCAAGCAAGAAAGGTAAGAAATTATGAAAATGCTTAAGACTCTAATCGCTAGTTCTATGTTATTAATGTCTGCTATGGCTCATGCACAGCAAGGGACGGAGATGGATTTGTGGCCCTCTGCTCCTAACACGTCGAATGGGGATCCTAACGACTTGGCAAAGGTGACGGTATTCCTGCCCAAAAAGGATGTTGCCACAGGTCGTGCTATTGTGATCTGTCCTGGAGGCGGATATACGCATCTTGCTTTCGAGAAGGAGGGGATCTCGTGGGCTCCCTTTTTCAACGCACAGGGTATCGCCGTCGTTGTATTGAAATACCGTATGCCTCATGGAGTGGCGCAAGTGCCTATTGAGGATGCCGAGGAGGCGATGCGACTGGTGCGGAGGATGTCAGTCGCCTGGAATATCAACACAGAGGATGTGGGTATCATGGGATTCTCCGCAGGAGGTCATCTCGCCTCTACGATAGCGACGCATTCCAAGGGTGATGCACGTCCTAATTTCCAGATATTGTTCTATCCTGTGATTACGATGGAGCAGGGTGTGACCCATCAGGGCTCCCGTGATAACCTGCTGGGCAAGAAGCCGAAACGGAAGCAGTTGAATGAATACTGTAATGAGCAGCATGTCAGCGGCTCCACTCCTCGTGCTTTCATCGCTCTTGCCCATGACGACAAGGCGGTGTCGCCTATCAATAGCATCAGTTATTATGAGGAACTCTGTCAGTGTAAGGTGCCTGCCACTTTGCATATCTATCCTACGGGTGGACATGGTTTCGGCAGTTTGCAGTCATTCCCCTATCATTATGAGATGATGTTGGAGTTGCGTGCGTGGCTGAGGAGTTTTTAAGGTCTCCCAGGCACACATTTGCGAATCATAATCGGAATCGTCTCCACGTGAGACGATTCTTTTGTTATGGTGACCTTCACCATGCATGCCTTGCTGTTGAGGGGCTTGCTTTGATCGAAGATAAAGTTGCCGATGCTATAATAGATGGGCTTCCCCTTATATTGCTCGATGGTTTGTAGCGTATGGGTATGATGACAAATCAGGGCATCGACACCTGCGTCTATCAACTGATGTGCCTGTTGGCGTTGTTGGGGAACGGGTTTTAGGGTGTGCTCGCCTCCCCAGTGCAAGGAGACGATGACGTAACACTGCGGGTCTGCGTCTTTCAGTCGTTGTACCCTTGCCGTCAAAGAGTCAAGGTCCTCATGGCTGACGGATGTCTTCTCTGGCAGATAGGAAAAATTCTCCAACGGCATCTGCAAGGAGGTCAGCAGGTAGACCTTTCTAGGTGTGGAGGCTAACAGGACTGGTTGTGCGGCTTCTTGCATGTTCTCTCCTGCTCCTACAGGAGTCATCCCCGCCTCCTCGATATTCCTCTTCGTGTCGGCAAGTCCTACTCTTCCTTGGTCGACACTATGGTTGTTGGCGAGGTTTAGATGGGTGATACCATGCGCTTTGAGCGCCTGCAACCACTCTGGCTCCGCCCGGAAGATATATTGTTTATAAGCAGGCTGCTTGATATTCGTGGCTGGACATTCCAGATTGGCGACAACAAGGTCGCTGCTCTGAAAGACGGAGTCGACGAAAGGAGAGAACACATAGTCGATACCGCGATGCTCGACGTATTGCCGAACACCGCGGTCGAGTAGTATGTCGCCAGTAAAGGTGATGGATAGTGTGTCACTTGCCATCAGCATGGCGAAGAGCAGACTGCTTAACATCCCGAACTATAGAAGACATGCTCGTTGTCGAGACTCTTACCGTCCAGTGGTACGATAATCTCCTTCATCCAGTTGGGAATGCCCAACTCAGGCTGTGTCTCCAGGTTCTGCTGCCATTCCTCATCTGTCAGACGAGGTGTGTCGAGCGCCTCCTGGAACTCACGATAGGAGAAAACGGCGCCACGGGTCAGATAGAGATAACCATCCATCTCCACAACCACATAGATCTCGTGGACAGGACCTACTGCCTCATAGAGGACGGATTTTTCGGGGTTGTTGTAGGCATTAGCGGTATAGACATCGGCTACCACGGCAATCTTCTTGTCGGCACCATTCACGTCACTCCACCCCATCAGATACTGGTCGGGTTCTTTGATGAGGTTCATGGTGATGTTCTCGAAGGTAGAGCCGATAGCCTCTATCTGGCGGTACTCCTGTTCTGACAGGTTCTTGCCAGCAAGTTCTTTCTTACTGCAGTTCAACAGGAACTCAGCCTGCTCACGCAGGTCGGTGGCTGCTGTCGTGCCTTTCTCCGTCACGAGGTTGAATTTCTCCAATACCTTCATCGTGGCATCGATGAGTTCGATAGCCTTCGTCCAGTAAGCGATATTCGGCTCTACATAACCCTTGCTATAAGGCTCGGGGGGACCGCCGCCACCACACTCGGCGCCCATGGGTTGCTTGGCATAGAGGATGGCGTCATGTTTCAGTTCTGCCCACGAGGCAAGGGCGGTGTTCAGGTTCTTCTTGTCCCATAGTGGTGTCTGCATGAACTTCGGATATTGGGCGTTCTTGCTGTTGACATCCTTTAGCGACGCGATCCACTTATTGGAGACGGTCTGGTTCCAGTCAATGGCTCCCATCCGGCTCTTCATACGGTCGAGGTTACTGGTGAACTTATTCCAGTTCTCCTGTTCCTTGAGTTCCTGGATAAGGATACGCTCAGCCGAAGAGATACCGATAGAGGCAAGTACATCAAGTCCCTTGGGGACCCCACGCATCGTTGGCTCGTTCTCGTAGTCGACCATCTCCTGCAGCACCTCACCGTCAGGCATATACCGCTGGGGCATCAGACAGATCTTATAAGCACTGGAGGCCTGGAACTTCGGTTTGATGATAGACTGTTTCTTAGACAGTTCCTCTAATGCCTTGCGGATAGCCTCAAACTTTTTCTTGTCAAGGATGAGTTCCCCTAGCGTACTGCCACTCTTCTGCATCTCGGCGTACACCTGCAGGATGCTGACATCATCAGGGGTACCCATCAGGTAGGTGATAGGTTCTGTCAGGTCTTGATACTGTTTCGTCAGTGACGAGTTGCTGCCAATCGCCTGAGCCAGCAATAATGCCTGCTGCAACTGGTCTTCCTTGTCAGTGCCGAAGGGTACGTTCTGCAGCCACATCATCGCACGGAAATAGCGTTTCAGCGTCTCGTTACGGGTATAGTGACCACGGGGGCGGTAGATGTTATAGGTAAACTTCGGCATGTTTTTCTCAGGGACATATCCCAAGAACTCAGAATAGTTGGTCTCGGCAGCATCGACATTGGCAATCTCCTGCTGTACCAAGGCAGTATATTCTGGGGAAACAGAAAGTATGTCTCCCGTATTCAGCGCATAGGCAATGGCATAGTAGGCGGCGTTATGCGCTGCGGCAGCCTTGATGGTCTTGTCAGTACTCGTAGAAGCCACCTGCATCATCAGGTCGTAGTTCTGTTTCACAAAACGGGTCACCATCGGGGAGAACTTCTGCTCCTCCGTCTCTTTCAACAGGCAGTCGAAGAACATATGGAACGCCTGCAGGTAGAGGTCGGTCGTCACGAAACTGGGGAACTGATGGTAGTCATTACGCTCATAGACATGGAAGAGTTGGTCTTCCTTACCAGGAACGATGGCAAAGCCGTTCTTACCGATGGCGTTGTAGAGCCGTTGGTCGAAGGTCTCCAACTGGAACGGGTTGATGATATTCTCCATATTCACCATCATGCCAGCAGGTGCCACGTTATTCTTGGTCTTCAGGAAATCCTCACGTTTCTTGAGTTTCTGGATGAAAGCCTGTTCGGCAGCAGAGTATTTGATAGGGGTTGCATTGCCGCTCTCCTCTTTCCAGAAGCGGTCCTCCATCTTTTGAGTGTACCATGAGGTGGCTCCGAAGATACCGCGCAGGTCACCATTCATAAAACAGTAGCCCTGTCGTGCCGATACGGCATTGCGCAGGATGCGTACCTCAGAGATGGAGAGGCTGTTGACATCAATATTGAGGGGCAGTTTCTTGTTGAGTTGCTCCACGTCAATATGTGCCTTACCAGGAATGATGACTGGATGTGACTCCTGTGCGCCTGCGTTCCAAGCAAGGGCAAGTGTCATCATCGTTAATAGTAATTTCTTCATAGGCAAAATGGTTTATTAGTCTTGATTGAACATGTTCATTGCTTCTTCTTTCCCGACATTCTTGACAAGAAATCGCTCAAAGCCCATCCCAAAATGTGCCCAGCGATATTCTGCCACGACATATTTCCCGTCGGTGGTGCGCTCCAGACTCCGTATCTTTCCGTCTGTGAAACGGAAGTCCTCCAGAATGCCACCTAGTTTGGAGCCCATCCAGAGAGGACGTACCAGTCCATGGTAGTTCTTGAAGATAAAGAGCCTCCGCCCTTTCTCCTGATAGTAACGGGTACCCTTCACCACGCCCACTATCGCATCGATACTCCCGTCGCTGTCCACGTCACCTGTGCAAAAGCGATAGACAGGGTAGGGCAACATCCATTGGTCATTGGTGGAGTCGGTCTGCAGGGTCAACGCATACAATGAGTCGTTTCGCTGTATCAATGAAAAACCTCCGTTCTTCATCTCTTGGCTGGCAGCAGGTGTACTTGACAATAGCCAACAGCCAAAGACCAACAGCCAAAAATCACCCTTCACTCTTACAGCAGACTTCTAAGTTCTGCCTCCAGATCCTTTACCTGCATACTCCTCTTGTAGAGGGCGTTGTCACGAGTGATCAGGAAGTAGTCAGGCAGCCCTTGTATATTATAGGTAATCAGCAACTGTGAGTCGACACCCTCTGGGTCACGTACATTGATCCAGGGCAGTGCCGCAGTCTGCTGCTTCCAGAAATGCTCGTCGGTATCGAGTGACACCTGATAGATCTCCAAACCTTGCGCATGGTACTTATTATATAACTCTCTCAGGAGCAGGATACGCTCTGGCGATTTCTCCAGTCCGAAGAGGTGGAAGTCAAGGAGTACGACCTTACCTTTCAGTTCTGACAGGCGGCGTTGCTGTCCTTTGTTGTCGGTGAGGGCAATATCTATCAGACCTGTTGCGCCTATCTGGTTGACATCGATAGCCTTTGCCGCATTAGCCTCAGAGATACGGATGTTATTCATGCCCTCTATGGCGATATTATGCAGGTTGGCGCCACGCTCTGAGCCAGGATAGTAGGTGTCCCAACTGGTGGCAACGGCAGCAAACACCTTGATGTCGTCCTTATCTGAGCGGGGATTGAAGATAAGCATATTTCCAAGTGCTTGGAAGAGAGCGAAATAGGAGTACGAGCGGTTGGGCTCTTTCAGGATGTAGTTCATCTTCACCTCCTGCTTGTAGTCCTGAATCATCTTCAGAATACTGTCGTTCGACTCATCGACACTGAGGTTGTCGTTCTGTTGTACAGCCATCGCACGTTGTGTCAGGTCTATCTGCTTGAGTGTCAACTCCTTGATCTTCGAGCAGTTGTCAGAACCGCTCACCTCATATTGGGTTGCCATCTGTGGATATTGTGCCTTGATGGTCACCGTCTCCGTAGAGTCGATGCTCACATTGATGATCTGGTCACTGATACGCAGACGGTAGAACTCGGGTGCCTCAGTCTGTTTCTCCGCAAAGGCGAAGGCACCATCCTCATCTAGTTTCACAGAGTCGAGCACGGCAATCTCCTCCAGTCCTACGTTCTCGAAATAGAGCACAGAGTCCTTGGCATTAGTGATATTGCCTTCCACATGAAACTTTTTCTCGCTACATGAGACCATAGCAAGAACGGCTACAGCCGCAATGATATACTTCTTCATTTCTAATAAACGTTTACTATTTGGCTGCAAAATTATTAATAATTCATCGAATTGCCAAATTTATTTCTTATTTTCAATGATTGATAATGGTCTATGGAAAAAAATAGTTATCTTTGCAGGTCGATGAAGAGACTTGTCTATTTTCTTCTTGTCTTTTGCCTCGTCGCCTGCCAAAAGCGTCCGAAAGTGGAATTTACGGATGAGGTGCGTTTGCCCATGACTCCTGTTAAGGACCAAGGGCATACGGAGTTCTGTTGGGCTTATGCCATGCTTGCCACTATCGAGACGGAGCATATCGCACGAGGTGACTCTGTGCACCTGTCTCCTGTCTATATTGAAAGGGTTGTGAGGAGGAAGCACTTGCGTGGGATGGGTTCTACATTGCTGAACGTGATCGGGAAGCATGGTATCGTCAGTTATGACGCTTATCCCGATACCTCCTATCACAAACTGCCTCGTCCAAAGTGGGTTTTTATGCTTGGGGCACGCTATACGCCATTGGAGTTTGCCCATAGTGTTTGTGCTCCAGACGAGTATATCGCTGTGACGAGCAACGAGAAATATCCCTATTATAAAGAGGTGGTGCTTGACTTGCCAGACAACTGGGAGCATAACCGTTTCCTGAATATCCCCAAAGACTCACTGCTTGCCCATGTAGAGCGAGCCATCCGCAACCGCCATGCCGTATGCTGGGAAGGAGATACGGACGAGTATGGCTTCTCTTTCGAGGAGGGTATTGCCGACAGTCATTACTGTACCTCTCCGACTGACAATCACTGCATGGCGATTATCGGACTGGCTCGTGACCCTCACGATCGGTTGTTCTTTACGATGAAGAACTCATGGGGTACTGCTAATCCCTATCATGGTCTAATGTATATGTCGGCAGAGTACCTGAGGGATAAGACAGTAGCCGTCTATATGACACGAGAGGCTTATGGAGAATAGAAAAGCCGAGGCAACAAAACCTCGGCTTTTCTGTTATTTATTCAGTCGCCATGTCACTCCGTCTTTGGTGTCCTTGACCTCAAAGCCGGCAGCAGCAAGTTCATCACGGATCTTGTCAGAGGTAGCCCAGTCCTTATCCGCTTTCGCCTTGGCACGTAGGTCGAGCACCATATCCACCACCTTACCGAAAGCCTCCTCACGGGCATCACTGCTATCACCTTTCTCCTCTCTGAGTCCGAGTATGTCGAAAGCGAAGAGGCGCATGGTCTCTGTGAGTTCTTTCAGGCAATCAGCACAGATAGTAGCCTTGTGGTCGACGAGTTTGTTGACCACGGTGCATGCCTCGAAGAGATGGCTGATGACCTGTGGGGTGGCAAAGTCGTCATTCATCGCATCATAGCATTTCTGGCGCAATGCTTTCACGATCTTCTCAGTCTCTGCGTCACATTTGTCGCTAGCCTGTACCCTGTCTAAGTCGCTGATGCCCTGCAACAGTTTCTGCAATCCCTTCTCAGCAGCCTGCAGCGCCTCGTTGGAGAAGTCGACCGTTCCGCGATAGTGGGCGGAGAGCACGAAGAAGCGGATGGTCATCGCTGTATATGCCTTCTCCAGCAGCGGATGGTTACCCGTAAAGAACTGCTCCAAGGTGATGAAGTTATTATACGACTTACCCATCTTCTGTCCATTGATAGTCAGCATGTTGTTGTGCATCCAGTACTTGACTGCTGGATGCCCCATCGATGCGGTAGCCTGTGCGATCTCGCACTCATGATGGGGGAAGACAAGGTCCATACCGCCACCATGAATATCAAAGGTCTCTCCTAAATATTTACGACCCATTGCCGTACACTCGCAGTGCCAGCCAGGGAAGCCGTCAGACCAAGGAGAGGGCCAGCGCATGATATGCTCGGGTTGTGCCTTCTTCCAAAGGGCGAAGTCAGCCTGGTTGTGTTTCTCACCCACACCAGCGAGTTCACGGCTCTCGTCCTTGATGTTCTCCAAAGAGCGACCGCTTAGGATTCCATATTTATATTTCTTGTTATATGCCTCGATATCGAAATAGATAGAACCGTTCGACTCATAGGCGAAACCATTGTCCAGGATCTGCTGTACCAGTTGCTGCTGCTCGATGATATGTCCTGTGGCATGGGGCTCGATAGAGGGGGGCAGCACGTTCAGTGCATCCATCGCCTGATGGTAGCGGTTGGTATAGTACTGGGCGATCTCCATTGGCTCCAACTGCTCCAGTCGTGCCTTCTTGGCTATCTTGTCCTCTCCCTCGTCAGCGTCATGCTCCAAGTGGCCCACATCCGTGATGTTACGGACATAGCGCACCTTATAGCCTAAGTGCTTCAAGTAGCGGAACACCAAGTCGAAGGTGATGGCGGGACGGGCATGCCCCAGATGTGGATCACCATAGACGGTAGGACCGCAGACATACATGCCCACATGAGGGGCGCTGATCGGCTCGAAACGCTCTTTCTGGCGTGTCAGCGTATTGTAGATAACCAGTTTTGATTCCATACACATAAATTTATTTTGGCTGCAAATTTACGAAAAAATATGCATTATGAACTATGAATTATGAATTATTTTGTACCTTTGCAACCAAAATCATAAAATATTAATAAGGTATGGCTTATACACGTATGACGGCTGCCGAGGCTGCAGCACTGATTAAGAATGGCGATAATCTCGCTATGAGTGGCTTCACACCTGCTGGTGTGGCAAAGGCTACAACCAAGGAACTGGCAAAGATTGCTGTAGCGGAGCATGAGGCTGGACGTGAGTTTAAGGTGGGTATCTTCACAGGTGCCTCTACAGGACAGTCTACTGATGGTGACCTTGCCGCTGCCGGTGCCATCAAGTATCGTGCTCCTTATACGACCAACCCTGACTTCCGCAAGCATGTGAACATGGGTGAGATTCCCTATAACGACCTGCATCTGAGCCACATGGCACAGGAGTTGCGCTATGGTTTCTACGGACAGGTCGACTGGGCGATTCTGGAGGTCTGCGACATCGAGGAGGTGGGTAACGACTATCATGTCTATCTGACTGCCGCTGGTGGTATCTCTCCCACGGCTGCTCGTCTTGCCAAGCACGTCATCCTGGAACTTAACTCGTTCCATAACCCCAATGCGAAGTATATCCACGACGTGTATGAGCCGTTGGATCCTCCTTACCGCAAGCCCATCCCCATCGTGAATGTCAGCGACCGTATCGGTCAGCCCTATGTCTCTATCCCCAAGGATAAGGTGGTAGGTGTCGTAGAGTGTAACATCCCCGATGAGGCTCGTGCCTTCAAGGACAGCGATCCTGTGACGGATAAGATTGGCTATCTCACCGCAGAGTTCCTGGTGGAGGAGATGCACAAGGGTCGTATCCCAAAGGAGTTCCTGCCTTTGCAGAGTGGTGTGGGCTCAACGGCTAACGCTATCCTTGGTGCCCTCGGACAGGATAAACACGTGCCCGACTTCAATATCTATACAGAGGTGTTGCAGGACGCTGTGGTAGAGATGATGCTGAACGGTCGTGTGAAGGATGCATCGGCTTGTTCTCTGACGGTCTCTAACGACTGTCTGATGCAGGTATATGATAACATGGACCACTTCAAGAATCATCTGACCCTCCGTCAGAGCGAGATTTCCAACAGTCCAGAGGTCATCCGCCGACTGGGTGTCATCGCTATCAATACCGCTATCGAGTGTGACATCTATGGTAATGCCAACTCCACCCATATCAGTGGTGTGAAGATGATGAATGGTATCGGAGGCTCTGGCGACTTCATCCGCAACGCCTACCTGAGCATCTTCACTTGTCCTTCTACAGCGAAGGGTGGGGTCATCTCCAGCATCGTTCCTTTCGTCAGCCATCAGGATAGTTCTGAGCATGACGTGAACATCATCGTCACAGAACAGGGTATCGCTGACCTGCGTGGTAAGAGTCCCGCCCAGCGTGCCGAGATTATCATCGAGAACTGTGCGCATCCTGACTACAAGCAGTTGTTGTGGGATTACCTGAAGATTGCGAAGATGGGGCAGACACGCCATAATCTGCCTGCCGCCTTCGCCATGCATGACACCTTGGCTCGCAAGGGTGACATGCACCTGACAGATTTTGCAGAATATGTAAAATAAACACCTACGCAATATTGTCTGAGGAGGATGAGGCTATCATCCTCCTCATTTTTTGATGTCTCGCCAAATCAAATGAAGCGTTCAAACGGGTCGAATGTAAGCCACAAACGACCCGTTTGTAAGTCACAAGCACATCGCTTTCAGCATTGATTTGAAGGAATTGACTCTATTTGCCCACAATCTTTGAGATGTCGAGCATCATGCCGTTACCTCCAACAATCTGGGGCATCTTGCCATCCCACTTCTCTATCATGTCCTCCTGCACTATCATCGGCGAGAGTGAGGCGGCAATGGTGCGGTTATAGTAAGCCTCCGCATCAGCCTTAATCTTCATGGCACGGGCATTACCCTCGGCTTTAGCCACAGCAATCTTGGCATTAGCCTCAGCCTCCTTCACCTCGTTCTCAGCCTTTAAAGCACTCTGTATCGCAGTGTTCTTCGCATCAATCATCGAGAGAAGCGATTTAGGTGGTGTTATCTTGCTGGTGAACTCCTCTACGAGGAAGCCCTCAGACATCAGCGATTTCTCCAAACGGTTGCGTACGTCACGCTCAAAATTGGCACGATTCGACATCAACGAGTCGGACGTATACTGGTTGGCGCAAGTACGATATGCCTCGTAAATACATGTGCGGATATAGCCTTCCTCCAGTTCTTTCACCCCTACACGATACTTTGTGAAGATGTCACATGCCTTGTCGGGATTAATACGGTAGGCGATGGTAGGATCCATCTCGAAAAGTGAGGCATCCTTGGCATTCACAGAGAATGTCTCATACTGCTTTCGTTGAGTGAATGTAGGATAGGTAAATACGTTTGTCGTAACGGGGTTATAGAACACCCATCCCTTACAAGTGCCCTCCACACCGCCGTAGTCTTGCTCAGAGAGCGACCATTTATGGAAGCGGATGCCCACTTCTCCAGAGTCGACTACCGTACAGCAGGTAGCGAAAAAGATTAAGACCAACAACACACATCCGCCAGCAATGGCGAGACGGCGTATTACAGGATTCTCGAAAAGTTTTGTGCTATTATTCTTTGCCATCTTCTATTATTGAAATATAAATGTTTTACCAATTGCAAATATACAAAAGTTTTTGGAAAAAGAGTTCATAGAACCAGAAAAACTTAGAGATACTCCATCAACACATCCCAGACAGCGATGATATGGCAGATGCTGCCTGCGAGGACGAAGAAATGAAAGACACTGTGCATGTACCGTTTCTTATGAAAAGTGTAGAAGGCGGCACCTGTGATATAGCACACACCCTCGGCGATGATCCAAATGACGGCGGCGGTGGATACGGAGTCAATCAGAGGCTTGAAGGCTACCAACACACTCAGCCCCATGCCGATAAAACAGAACGTCTCGATGTTGGAATGCTCCTTGAGTTTGATGAAACTGACGATAGTTCCTGCGATGGCACAAGCCCAGACGAAGATAAACAGACTCCAGCCCCAATAGCCTTGTGTCCTCAACGCTACCAGAGTCAGTGGAGAATAGGATCCTGCGATATGCCAGTAGATGGCGGCATGGTCCCATCGGCGCAGCCGCTCCTTCCATTTCGAGCGACGAGGGAGGGTGTGGTAGATGGTGGAGGCGGCATAAGAGCCGAGCATGCCAAAGAGATAGAGGCATACACCCAGTCGTGCCCAAGGGTTGTCGCCCTTGAATGCCATCACCAGAAACACGATGCCAAAGGCGACACCCATTACAATACCGCCCGCATGGCTCCATGCGTTCCACAACTCCTCCTTATGTGTATACTTGATTGCCATTGCTTGCAAAGGTACAACTTATTCTTGATATTACACCACGATTCGATATCTTTTCATCAGTTCTGCGAACAGTGGGTTGGTGGATAGTACCTGCTCGTTGCCCGTCATCAGTAATTGTTTACGGGCACGAGTCATGGCGACATTCAGTTTACGGTCGATGGTATGCCCATGGTCCTCAAAACAGTTTGCTGTCAGGAAGTCGAGTTGGTAAGGTTGCTGGATGGTGAAACTATAGATGATGACATCACGCTGGCTGCCTTGGTAACGCTCTACCGTGTCAATAGAGATATCCATCAGAGCAGGAATCTTCAGTCGCTCTATCTCCCTGCGTATCATGGCTATCTGGTTACGATAAGGTACGATGACACCTACCGTATGGGCTGCATCGAAACGGTCGGCACTATATTGGCGGTAGATACGGCGTAGCAGGTCGGCGACGATCCTTGCCTCACTGGCATTCACCTTATCGCTCACCCCAATACTATGACAGGACTCGGAGGGGAAGAAGGCGACACGATGTTGTTTGAGCAGGTCGTCAAGAGCATCCTCTGAGGGAAGGGGATAGTCCAGTTGTCGCTCCTCCTGATGAGGGCAAGGTACAGGTTGTAACTGCTCTTGGGCATAGAACATCTCATTGGGGAAGGCGGCAATATCCGGATGCATGCGTCCTTGTCGTTGCAGGATAGCGGTAAAGGCTGTACGACCAGACTCCTGCTCAATGCGTAGCAGACGCTCAAACAACGACAGCCTGCAAGCAGCGAGGGCAGGGATGTCGTCAGGCTGTTGCACCACGGCAGGCAGTTGCTTATGGTCGCCAATCAGGATGAAACGGTCTACCTGTGACACACTTAGCAGTCCTATCACGTTGGGCTCCAGAATCTGTGACGCCTCGTCGACGATACATAAGGAGAAATGTTTCAGTTGGAAGAGATAGGGACGAGCCTGCATGGTAGAGGTTGTGCTGACGAAGACTTGTGTATCGATGATACGCTGGCGGATATCCTCCAAACGGGGACGGTCGCCAAAATTCCTGTCTAACAGGCGGCAGACATAGCGGGGGTCGCATGAAGTCTCACTACCCAGTCGCAGATAATGGATGCCAGCGTCCTCCAGCATCCCACAAATCTCGTCCACAGCACGATTGGTATAGGACATCAGGAGAATATTGGCTTTTGCCTCTTGGCTTTTGGCGGTCAACAATTCCTCCTCTACCAAGAAGCGGAGTGCCATAGAGGTCTTCCCCGTGCCAGGAGGACCCTGCAGGAGAAAGTAGTCACGAGCCTGTTTTGCCTTCAGCAGGATATCGTCATAGAAAGGATGATAACTATGAGAGAGTAGTAGTGAGGTGTTCTGTTGAGGCTCCCGCTCTCCTAAGAGCAGGGCGCGACGTTCTGGTGAGGCGGCACAGAAAGCATGGAGCGAGCGGATGGCGGAGGTAGTGCTGCGGTCCGTGAAGGAGGGTTCGATGGCATAAGTCGTATCACCAAAGACCTCAGGATTCTGTTGCCCGTCATTCAGGCGCACCACCACTTCTCTGTCGGACAACTGCTCTATCACACCTTTATATAATATAGCGGCACGTACATCTGGCTCTCCCTCGTAGGCGTAGAGGCACACCATATCGTTACGGCGGAAGTTAGGCAGGAAATCGTCACCCATATCTGGTATCGAGAGTGTCAGGCGGTCGTAACCGCTATAGTCGCTCGACAGTTCTTTGTGCAGCATGCGAAGTCCATAGAAGATACAGCCAGTATCGCGTTTCTCTGTCAACGGCATGTTCCACAGGTTTGCCACGGCTCCGCCTTGTCCCTCCTGGGTACCAATCTTCTGGGCAAGTTGCTCTCTATAAACAAAGGTAAGCATGCGTTCCACATAGTTATATGCTGTCTCAGAGAGTTGTTTTAACGGTGCCAGAATATGTTCTGTCTGTGGACGGACGAAACGCTCAAAGAGGTTTGACTGCACCTTTCGCTCATTCAGGATGTCAGCATTCAGTTGAGACGCAATACTATCGAAGCCTTTCTTTGCCATCTGTATCTCCTGTGCCACAATCTGGTTGCGCAATCGGATAGCGTCATAAAACAGGGTCTGGTAGTAGTTGACGATGAGCAGGCCTTGTTTGGCAGGATAGCGTGAGTAAAGCAAACGGATATCCACTTTATCGGTGGAGAGATGGAAGTTATAGCGCAGGATGCCATAGTAAAGCAGGAGTTGGACATAATGAGACTCAGAGTAGAGATGAGAGGCAAGGGGCGTGGGACATGACGCGGCATGTTCCAGGCTCCAGTTCTTACCTGATTTCTGCTCCACCAACAAACGCTTATCACTCGTCATGAGGTCGACGCGCCCCTGTAGTCCTAACTGTTCGCAGACGAAGGAAGGCTCTAAAAGAGGTAAGAAGTGAGATGTTTGAGGTAAGAGTTGTGTTGCCGCCTCCTTGATATGCTCCACTTGCAGGAAGGCATCTTCCTTGAACTTCTGGGGATTGAACTCCGCACAGGTACAGAACTGCAATGCCTGTTCACGGAAGGAGTTGCGGATGGTGTCGTGTGGATGATAGTCAGTCTGGTTGATGATATCATCCAGGGCGGCACTGGCGAAGTTTCCCAAGAGGATGGGCTGCGTGTTGGCAGAGGGCTTCAGTCGTCCTAACGTATAGGCTATCGGATGGTGCCCATAGTCGGAGAAGCAGGCTGCCAGCGACGAGATATCCAATAGGAAGTCGGGCTCTACCACGATGAGTTTAGGGTGAATCGTCTGCCCCTCACGATGGCAGTCCAGTAGGTTGAGTTGCGTGCCCTCTGTCAACAAGGGTCGCAGTGTCTCATCATCTGTCTGGATGCATACACTCCCCTCATCAGTCGTCGCATAGATATACTCGTCGTCCCAGTAGGACACCACACAACGGATATAACGCTGATTGATCCGCATCGTGAGATTGGTGGGGCGACCTATCGTGGGGATGCGTGTCACCAACTCATGGGGGATATCCTCTGCGAAGACAGAGGAGATAAACAGGGCAAGGGCTCGTACATCATAGCGTAGGTCCTCGCGAGAGAGTGTGTGGTCTTTTCTGTTAGAATGGTGGCGCATGGTCTGAATGGCGATGCGGTCGGCGACACCAATACCAGCCTGTTTACAGAGATAATCCGTCTGTGCCATCAGACTGCCGAATCCCAGACCGCTGCCTCTCAATGCCTCCGCACAGGCAAGCACCAGTGTCTCATGCATATAGCGCAGTACAGCAGGAGAAGGCTCTTCCTTCACGATTTCCACACAGCGGTCAAAGAGTTCGGAGGTTTTCATTGCATGCAAAGGTACAAAAATTAGTGGGAAATACAAAAATATTTAGTATCTTTGTACCCGAACCAAAAACGAACGATGATGGAGCATTATTTAGCCGACGCAAGTCGTTATGAGAACGGAATGCAATATGAGCGTTGTGGACGCTCTGGAGTGTTGTTGCCAAAAGTGTCGCTGGGTATGTGGCATAACTTCGGCAGTGTGGACCCTTATGAGCGCAGCCGTGCCATTGTGCGCTATGCCTTTGACCATGGTATCACGCATCTTGACCTTGCCAACAACTACGGTCCTGCCTATGGTTCTGCCGAGGAGACATTAGGGCGTATCATGGATGACGACCTGCGTCCGTATCGGGATGAACTCTTCATCTCGACGAAGGCGGGCTACGACATGTGGGCGGGACCTTATGGCAACTGGGGCTCTCGCAAATACCTGATAGCATCCCTTGACCAGAGTCTCCAACGGATGCACTTAGATTATGTGGATTTGTTCTATAGTCACCGCTATGATTCCAATACTCCTCTGGAGGAGACTTTACAGGCAATGGTGGATATCGTACGTGCAGGAAAGGCACTCTATGTCGGTATCTCCAACTGGCCCTTGGAGCCGCTGCGCTTTGCTATCAACTATCTGCGAGAGCATGACACTCCCCTTCTGATTTATCAGGGCAAACTGAACATGCTGCATCAAGCGCCTATCACTGAGGGTATCCTAAACCTGTGTCATGAGTCGGGAGTGGGCTTTATCGCTTTCTCACCCTTGGCACAAGGGATGCTGACCGACCGTTACCTGAACGGTATTCCCCAGGACTCACGCATGGCAAAAGGAAAATTCCTTAGAGAGGAGATGCTGACACCAGAACTCCTGCAGCAACTGCGACAGTGGAATGACGAGGCACAAAAGAAAGGCGAGAGCCTCGCAGAGATGGCACTCGCCTGGATCTTAAAACAGCAAGGCGTGACTTCTGTCTTGGTGGGGGCTAGTTCTACGGAGCAACTGGCACGTAACCTGCGTTGCGTCAACGCTCAGGCTCCCGACCTCTGATTACTCCACTCTTGATGTCATCTCGTTGCGCAAGCCCTTCATACCCGTCAGGTAGCATTTGGCAGAGCCAAAGGATAGGAAAAGGTCAAGGCGTACAGGCAGATGGTTCTTGTCGTCTGTGATAAAGAAACGAATCAGTTCGTGGTTCTTACCATCCTCACGCTCAACGAATGAAAAGGTGAGACAGCGGTATTTCTGGTTGCTGTTCTTCATCTTCAGGGTGGTCTTACCCGTATATTTCAACCATGAATTGGAGAGATGGCGCGCGTCGCTGATAGGCATGGGAATATTCTCGCCGACTTTCAACTTAGAGGCATCGAAATTGCGGGCACGAAGGAAGATACTCATCATGTCGTAGATACAATCCTTGTATTCCGCATCTTTCCAATGCACCTCCCCGTCATGGTCGATACGATGCATCTTCAGGTGGCAATTACCTCTAGGGTAGGTATACCATAACTCGTCAACGTAGTAGCGCTTTCCCTCACGGGCTCCCTTGCGGAAATAGAGGGGAGACAAGTCCATATCGGTATAGCATAGCAAGGTGTCACGCATCACAAAATAACTGTCAAGTTTATTGTTGCCACGTGTGATCAGACTACTTCGATAGGCAGGTTTGCCATTACGTGTCGACTGGACGGTAGACATGGATGCTGTACCGACCTTCATCCACACAAACTTCCAATTGAAATAGAGGTCATAGGAGAGATATTCTCCTGACTTAAACGCTGTATTCTCGATGCCACACTGGGCATGAGCAGCCATCATACTGCATGACGCAATGATTGTAAACAACAGTCGTCTCATCATTCTTTCCTATTTTACGATTGAACTTTTCTTGATATATTCTATACCCAACTGACGGGCTCGCTCCGCATTACGGTTACGAAGTTTCTGTTGCTCTTTGTCGGGCTTCTGTTTCGTGATCTCACTGGGCTTCTGGCGGACAAGCGGGGTACCCGTCAGATTCCAGGGCAAGGTGACATCGAATTTCGCCTTACACTCGATACTTCTGGGATAGTAGTATACCTCTTCCGCCTGTATGTCCTTGTCATAATCGCCTGTGTCCCATTTGCCATTGCCGTTCCTATCGACGAAGGCGCGTAGATAGTAAGTGCCAGGGGTAAGATAGAAGAACTCCGCATTGCCATTCTCCACTCTTACCTGTTTCAGGGCTTTATCGCTCTTGTCAAGCAGTTGTACGATGACAGTAGTATCATTGATACCACTCAGTTGCATCAACAGGGTAGCATACTCGTCCATCGAGCGGACTTTGATACCTTGTTTATAGGTTTCTGAGGCAAGTCCGTAGATATCCACAAAGGCGGCGGAGTCAATCTCCAGACTATATTCCGTATCAGGTTGCCATTCGGCTATAAACTCATAGGTACGTAGCATGGATTCCTTTTGGTGGAAATCGAAAGGCGTATTATACCATAGGGTATCTATCTTTGTGTAGAGGTGGATAGCCGAAGTGTCGCATGATGCCAACGGGGAGGGCATCTCAAAGGTAGCGAGGTAGTCGGGATCCATCTGTTGCTTGACATTATATTTCACCCTGAGCGGGTCAGGAGGCATAATACTGTCGTATGCCTCCCCGCGCTTCTTGAGTTTCTCCTGTTTCTTCTCCCAGTCTTCTATTTTCTTGCGGAGTTCTTTTTGTCGTTTCTCGTAGGGGGTCTTTGCCAGCACCTCCATGGTGTCCACCTGAGTATAGAGCACCCCTGCGGTATCAGTCATGAGATAACTCAACTCCATCTTGAGCGTGTCCTGGTTGACGAGGGTGGTGTCACGCAGCCAGTAGGTCAGCGTGTCTTTCTGCTCATTTGCCTCCAGCAGGAAAGCATGGTCCTCAGAGAAATTCAGTCCCTTGATGACGGGCAGTTCTGGATGCCCGTAACTGAAATAGAGTGTAAACCTGTCGGCATTTGTACGCTCAGGCTGTTTCAACAGGTAGCGATCCGTCTGTATCTCTTGGAAGGCGAGCAATGTGACATCATCGGGATAGAAATGGGTATAAGGTACCTGTATGATATTGTCGATATGTAGTGTATCTTTCCAGATGGTGTCCTGTCGGATATCGGGCTTTGCCGATGGCTGGTAAGTCTGATGTGAGTAGGCTATCATCTCGCTCTTCTGGTTGAAGACATAGTTACCATCGGCATCTTGCAGTGCGTAAACACGATACTCGCCGGGGGCAACACCCTTGATGACGAAGCGTCCTCGTCCGTCTGTTCTTGACACACGCAACAGGGGTTTTGTCTTGAAGACGGAGTCACTGAGGTCGTCATATAGTCCTACGAGGATTCCCTTGACAGGTTCAAGGTTGGAAGCATCCAGCACATTACCTGCCACCTCAAAAGTGTCTATCTGCTCACCCGTGGAGAACGTGAAAGTATAGTTGCCCATAGGGTTCCCCTCGTTATTATCACTGATAGCGTCGCTGAAGTCTACCGTATAGGTCATGTTCGGTTTCAAAGAGTCTTTCAACTCCACCACGATACGCTTACCTGCCGCCTTGATCTCAGGCATCTCCAGTTGTGGGGGAGAGATGATGACTTTCTGAGTCGCATCGGCAAGTTTGATATACTCGTCAAACTGAATGGTGATCTTTTGTGAAGTAACTCCTGTTGCTCCCTCTTCTGGTGTAGAGCCGAGGATGCGAGGCGGATCGTCGTCATACCATCCGCCGTCTGGTTGTCCCATGCGGGCACACCCCATCGCCAACAGCCAACAGCCAATAGTCAACAGCCAAAAATACTTCCTCATGCGTTCAGTTTCAATAATTGTTCAATATGGTCACGAGCATTACTCAGACGGGGAACCTTATGCTGTCCGCCCAGTTTGCCACGCAGTTTCAACCAGTCGTTAAAGAGTCCTGTACGGGCTTGAATCAACTCCAGGGGCTGTAGCGTGATATCCTTATAGCGTTTAGCCTCATAGTCACTGTTGACCTCTTGCAACTTCTGGTCGAGTAATGAGGCAAACTGTTGTAAGTCCTGTGGTGGTTTCGAGAACTCGATAAGCCATTGATGGCGACATTTCGCATGCGCATCCATAAACACGGGAGCCGCCGTATATTCCAGTACCTCTGCCCCCGTCTGCTGACAGGCATAACTGAGTCCCTGCTCGGCATTGTCCACGATAAGTTCCTCGCCAAAGGCATTGATAAAACTCTTCGTGCGACCTGTAATCACAAACTTATAGGGGTTGGTTGACGTGAAACGTATCGTATCACCTATCTTATAACGCCAGAGTCCACAGGAGGTGGAGATCAGCATGGCATAGTTCTTGTCTTTCTCTACTTCCCAAAGGGGAACGATGCTATTGGAGCCACCAGATAAATCCTCGAACTCGTAGAATACTCCATAGTCCAGCATCAGCAGCATCGCCTTATCCGTAGGGTCATCCTGCAGACCGAAAAAGCCCTCAGAGGCGTTATACGTATCCATATAGTGCATGTTGGGCGAGGTAATCAGTTGCTCGTATTGTTTACGATAGGGGGTGAAGGCGACACCACCGTGGAAGAACACCTCCAGATTAGGCCATACATCCTCCAAATGAGTCTTTCCTGTTATTTCCATCATGCAGTTCAGCACCGACAACATCCATGAGGGCACTCCCGAGATATTCGTCACGTTCTTTGTCATGGCCTCTCGGGCAATGCGCTCCCGCTTTACTTCAAAGTCCTGCAACAAGGCAGTCTGTTTCTTGGGCACTCTAACGAGATTCGCCAAAGGGTTGATGTTCTCAATCAGGATAGCACTGAGATCACCAACTAAAGAGTCTTTGATATTATAGTTGGACGCATGGCTTCCCCCCAGAATAAGAGCCCTTCCGTCAAACAGACGACTCTTGGGGTTGTTGCGCAGATAGATTGCTACCGAGTCGAACCCGCCAGCATAATGGGTCTTCTGCAATCCCTCAGGACTGACAGGGATAAATTTCGACTTGTCATTGGTAGTGCCACTTGACTTGGCATACCATCTCACCCGACCTTTCCACAAGATATCTGCCTCACCATGGCGCATACGGTCGATTTGCTCCTTCAGTTCCTCATAGGTATTCACTGGGGAATGCTTTGCGAAATCGTCATATCCCTTCATGGCGGCAAATGCGTATTTCCGCCCGTATTCTGTGTCCTTTGCTGTCTGAATCAGATGGTTCAAGACCTTCCGTTGCAGCATCTCACCTTGTGTCTGGTGCTTCTCCAAAGCCCGCATGCGGGGCTCGAAGATATATCTTACAAAATTTGTAATGCTCATCCTTGTATGTTTATACAAGGTGCAAAAATAATGCAAATAGCGTGAACCACCAAATAATTTAATTATTTTTATTCAAGTCATGGTCTGTCATCGCACAGACGCAGGAGTCGCTCCATACGTTGACAGCAGTCTCCACCATATCTATAATGGTATAGATGGGGAGGATGATGCCGAGGACGGCGATAGGGGCATTGATGCCAGACATCAGGGAGAGGGTGAGGAAGTAGCACCCCATGGGAACACCAGCATTGCCGATGGCAGAGACAACGGAGATAAGAACCCATGTGAGCATGGTGGTCCAGGTGAGTTCGATACCCCCCTGCTGCATCACGAAGAGTGAGGTGACCAGAATAAAGGCTGCGCAACCGTTCATGTTAATCGTCGTACAGATGGGTAGTACGAAACGGGATATCTGCGATTTAACGCCCAGTCGTTCCTCGGCAGTTTGCATCGTGACAGGAAGGGTCGCTGCACTGCTCTTTGTGAAGAGTGCCATCATAATGGCAGGTGTCATCTTCGTCATGACACGGACGGGATTCAGTCCTCTGGACAACAGGAAGATGGGCAGCACCACGAAGAACTGCAACAGGTTACCTCCCAATACCACGGCGACGTATTTCCCAAGGGAGTCGGCAATGACACCAGCGCTCAGCTGAGAACTTAGTTGGGCGGCAAAGGCGACGATACCTACGGGCAAAGCCCATATCAATCCGCGTATCAGCATAAACAGTACCTCTTGTATACCTAAAAGGAAGTTGACCACCGTCTTCTTGTGGGGCGTGTCTGTCATCTGCGACAGGGCGATGCCCACAGCAGCGGCAAGGAGCAACAGCGAGAGCACATTGCCTTCAAGGAATGGTTTCACGATGTTGTTGGGGATGATGCTCAGCAAGTGGTCTGTATAACTCAGCTGAGTGTTGACCGCTGAGAGTTGAGAGTCTGTCTCTGCGGCACTTATGTCCATATTGCCAGGAGCAATAATGACATAGAGAAACAAACCGACCAGAGCAGCCACGAGAGTGGTGAGCAGTGTGTACATGATGGTGTGCCGGAAGATGCGTCCGGCATCTGGTCCACTGCCCAGTGTCGCCAGTGTGGTGGTGACAGCTAATACGATGGTCGGTACGGCAAGCAACTGGAACAGTCGCACATAGATGGCGGCGATGAAATTGGCAGTGTTATCAATGCCGCTGTTTTGTAATAAACCAAGGATGGCGCCCACTATCAGGGCGCCTATCCATACTAACATTTGCTTCATTTAGCTATTTAACGGAAAAAATGGCTGTTTATTATTTCTTATGTGTCTGGCGCCATGAGTGAACATAATCCACCACAGCACGGAGACGATCACTGGCTGTAGAGTCAGGTACTGTGCAGTTGGCTCCGAGAATCAGATTCTGCGGACCATTGGACAACACCTTATCCACCTGGGCATATACCTCCTCAAGGGTTCCATTAATGAGAACTCCACGATGGTCAAGTCCACCAAAGATAGGACGTTTGAAAACCTCCTGTGCATGGTGCAATTTCTCAACATCGAATTCTGGTAGGTTGATGATGGTGCCAGGGTAGTCTGCCCATGCGTCTAGGTTCTCATATTGACCGCCACAAATGTGCAGAATGTTGAGAGGGGCTACCGAGTCTGCCACTTCCGAGATATACTTATCCCATTTGCGCAGATACTTAGTCCACACCTCTGAGTCCTGACCAAAAAACTCGATGTTACCACCATGTGATGACACATAGAAACCATCGGCACCCCGTTCGCGGGCAGCACGGATATAATTCTCAATGCTTTTTGCCAACTTCTCGAAGGCAGGTTCTGCGGCAGCGGGATTCTTCTTGATGACCTCGTCCACCCCCACGCCTGCGGCTTGGTGTAAAATGAGCAACGGGGAATAGACTGTTGGAATTATCAAGGCAGAGTCTTTCAACTGCGTTGCCAATTCCTCTATCACTTGTAACTGCGGCTCAAAATATTCTGCAGGTAGTTCCTGTACCTTCTCAAAATCTTTTGCAGTCTTGATTTCCCATTTTGGGGGTAGTGTTTCATACTGGACCTTCAAGATGTCATTTCCTGTCTCATGGAAAAAGGCTATGTGTTCTTCTACTGCCTTCGGACCAAATTTGTCGGGGAAATGATGAAAGAATGCTGCAGGAATAATATCTGGTGCTTTTGTCTGGTCAAGCACACGCTCAATCAGTTCTCGTTTGTTGGATACCAGTTCCTCCTGCTGTTGTGTGGAGCAAGCCGTCAGCGTAATCACTGAGAACAGCACTAACTTGATGACATTTTTATCCATATTACACCATTGTTTAAATGTTGTTATTTATGTGTCTGACGCCATGAGTGAACATAATCCACTAGGGCACGCAATTTCTCAGGGTCAGAGTCATTGGGTACGGAGTCATCAGCACCAAGGATGAAGTTCTGGGGGGCATTCCTCAGGATTTCATCTACCTCTGCCTTTGCCTCCTCTATGGTACCAGTATAAATCTTACTCTGACGACGCAAGCCACCCAGTACAGGGCGTTTGAACAATGCTGCAACTTGTTTGGTGGTCAGGGATGGACCCTGGAACTCATGGTAAGGTACGTTTACAACACTGCCGGGATAGTCGGTATAGTCATTAAACGATGATGCTGTAAAATGACCACCACCCTCGCAGATATGCAGGATATTGAAAGGAGCCACCTCATTAGCGGCATCAGAGACCTGCTTGTCATAAGGCTTTATCAAGTCCAAGAACAATTTTCCTCCAAACGACTCGACATCATCACCCTGACTGGAGATATAGAAGCCGTCGGCACCAGCCTTACGGGCCTCGCGGATGTAATAGACCAGACTTTTGGTCACTGCTTCCAATGCTGGTTTCACAGCCTCTGGATCTTTCTTGATAAGTGCGATGAACTTCTTGCCTGCATCAGGGTCGGCAGAGCCCCACACGCCTGTTGCCTGACGGAGCAGGGCAAGAGGAGAATAGACAGTAGGGATGATGAATGCCTCATTTTTTAACTCACGGGCGAGTTCTTTCACCACTAGCACCTGATCGGTCCACTCGCCTGCAGGGAACTCCTTAAACTTCTTCCAATCAGCAGGAGTTTTCACTTCTACATGCTGTGGCACATACTCATATTTCACATTCACAAAGTCAACATGCGTTGTACGGAACCAGTTGATGTGTGACTGTACCGCCTTCCATCCGAACTTGTCGGGGAAGTGAATATTGAAAAACACGGGAACATAGTCGTTGGGGCGGCTTTGGTCCAATACTTGCAACAGCAACTCACGCTTGTTATAGTTATCGTAAGTCTGTGCGAAAATGGTCTGGTTAAAAGCAGAGACTGCTACAAAAAGTAGCAGACCTCTGCGGAAAATATGGCTAAAATTCATATGGGGTCGTTATTATAAAGTATTATTTCTTATGAGTCAGACGCCAAGAGTGCGCATAGTCGATGACAGCACGCAGTTTCTCCCAGTCGGTATCACCAGGCACGGTGCAGTCGGCACCTAGGATGAAGTTCTGGGGAGCGTTCTCCAGCACCTTGTCAACAGCAGCCTTAGCCTCCTCCACACTACCTGTGGCTATGACACCCAGACGCTCTAAGCCTCCGAAGATAGGACGGCCGAAACGCTTCTGCGCCTCTTTCAAGTCGAGTACGGAGCCATCAGAGAAGTTTAGAGGCACATTGATGATGCTGGCGGGATAGTCAGTGAAAGCATAGAGTGCCTCAGCATTCTTAAAAGGTGCACCGTAGTCGCAGATATGCAGGATATTGATCTCACCAATCTCGTTTGCCACCTCAGAGACATGCTTGTCCCACTGGCGCACCTGCTCGTTCCAGATCTTAGCAGACAGCAGGTTGCCGTCGCCACCCTGGCTCGACACATAGAAGCCGTCGGCACCGTGCTTACGGGCAGCACGCAGGTAGTTCTCAATAGAGAGAGAGAGGTTCTTAATGGCGTGACCGAAAGCAACGGGATCCTGCTCAGCGAACTTCTTCAGGTCCTCACCCCTCTTACCTAATGTCTGGGCAGCAAGTGCCAGTGGAGAATATACGGTAGGCAGGATGAATGCCTCACTACCATACTCACGGGCAAGATCCTCGATGACGGCAACCTGTGGAGCGAAGAAGTCCTCACCATAGACGGGCACTTTCTCCCAGTCCTTTCCGCTCTTGATGTCAATCTGAGGAACGACAATCTCGTAGAACACTTTCACAAAGTCCATGTTGGTTGCCTTATAGAAAGCCTTGTGGTCCTCTACAGCCTTACGCCCCAACTTATTCTCAAAATGGAGGAAGAAGCCGGCAGGCACATACTCGTTAGGACGGCTCTGGTCGAGTACTTGCAGGATGCGCTCACGACGATTGTTTGCTACTTGCTGCTGGGCAGCGACTTGTTGGATGCCTGTGGTTGCAAGCAGAGCCACGGCGATTGTTCTAAATAAATTCTTTTTCATTTGTCTATAACGTTTTAATGATTCAATTTTTCAATCCTACTCAAACTCCGCTCCATAAGGACCATCGCCCGTCTCACCGCTATAGCCCCAGTTCTGTTCCAGGTTCGGGTTTAGGATAATCTGCTCCTGAGGCAGTGGCAACAGGTAGTTCTTTTTCGACACGTTCTGTATCTTGGTGGTCTTGGTACCGAGGGTCTCCGCATCGGTCGGTGTGTTTGCCTTTACATACTTTACTAAAATATGCCAGCGGATGAGGTCAAACCAACGTTGCCCCTCCAGGACGAACTCCAAGCGGCGCTCCTCACGCAGTTTCTCACGGAACTGTTCCTTTGTCAACCCAGAGAGGTTGAGGTCTGAACCGTCAGAGGGGGTGAACTGGGTGTTCTCATAAGGGCTCCAGTAGGCACGACGGCGCACTTGGTTGATTGCCTCGTAAGCGGCAGTCGTAGGACCATTCAACTCATTCTCTGCCTCTGCCTTGATGAGCAGCACCTCGGCATAGCGGATGATAACGGTGTTGGTCGACTGTCCTGCTACATTACCTGTTGAGGCAGGATTGGCGAAGTTCAGCGAGTCGATGTACTTGCGGAAGCGAGGGATGGTGAACACATAGTCCTCGCCCGTATTGGGGTTGTAGATACGCTTTGCCCAGGATCCGTCACGACGCTGGTCACGGGGGTCAGTCTGCTCATAATACTTGTCGCTCGTGGCAAGCAGCACAGGCTCTGCGTCATCCCAGTTGGTGGCAAAGGTGCAGTGTCCAGACACGTTGGCATTAATGGTACGATCGTGTTCTATAGAGAAGATATGCTCTGCGCCATGTTTCTTGTCTACCGACCAGTTGTCAATGAACTTATTAAGCAGGCTATACTTCCCGGAGTTGATGACCTTATTGGCATAGTCGACAGCCTTCTGGTAATACTCACGCTGGTTAGCCTTACCCTCGTCGCTGGATGTCTGCGCCCATACCAAGTAGACCTTGGAGAGCAGGGCAGAGGCGGCTAAACTATTAGCCTTGCTGTCGAGGGTAGTGTAATTGGCAGGCAGTTGCTCACCAGCGGTGAGATCCTCTACAATCTGGTGATATACCTCATCGACACTATTGCGCGGAGCCCCTTCGCCCTCACCGTCATGGAGTACGATGGGTACACCACCGAAATAGCGCACGAGGTTGAAGTATACAAAACCACGCAAGAAACGAGCCTCATTGATATAGTTCTGTTTTGACTGCTCGTCGAGGAAAGAGGCATCCGTCACCTTGTCGATGACCACATTGGCACGGTTAATTGCCGTATAATGCTCCTCCCACGCATAGTTGACGAAGAGGTTGGTGGGCTGCACGGCGAAGTTCGACAACTCACGGATATGGGCGGAGTTGGTCTGTGCACCAGCCTTCACATAGTCGGTCTGCAAGTCGTTGATGTAGACACTCTGGTTGTTGAACATGCCATAGAAGCCGTCCACAGTAAACTCTTGGTAGACACCGTTGATTGCAGTCTCGATATCCTCCTTGCTGCCATAGAAGTTCTCCTTGTCGATAGAACTAATGGAACTCTGTTCCAGGTCTGCGCAACTGCTCAGTGTCAGTGCGGCAGCGAATATATAATTAAAATAATTCTTTCTCATAATGTTTTCTTTTTTTTTCGATATCCCGATATTTCGATATATCAATATCTTGTTATAAAGTGATATTAAAACCAACTAATACCGTCTTGGCGGCAGGATAGGCACCATAGTCCACTCCCTGATACAAGGCACTGGTCTCATCGATACCGTTACGGTTTGCCTCTGGGTCATAACCACTGTAATTAGTGATGGTGAAGAAGTTCTGCAGTGAGACATACAGACGGAGTTTGGCATCCTTCGTGATCTGTGGAACAGGCAGGGTGTAGCCTAACTGGATGTTACGGAACTTCAGGTAACTGGCATTCTCCACGAAGCGGTCGTCCGCATAGATAGAGGTGGCACTGGTCGCCTTCTGGATGGTATTGCTGGGATTGGTGACCGTCCAACGGTCGGCGACCTCGGCGAGCGGGTTATAGTAGTAGCCGTTACCACGATCCAGACGGCAGGCAAGGGCGTTGAAGAGTTTGTTGCCATAACTACCGCTGATGCTGACGAAGAGATCCCAGTTCTTATAGGCTACCTTCGTATTGAAGCCATAGGTGAATTTCGGCTGGATATTTCCCAGAACTACACGGTCTTGCTCGTTGACCACACCATCACCATTCACATCCTCGAACTTCGGATTACCAGGCTCTACGGTGGAGATGGTCTGTGCAGGCAGTTGACTGAGGTCCTCGTCCGACTGGATGATACCCTTGAACCTATAGCCGTAGAAAGTGCCGAGAGGCTCACCCACCTTCACGATCAGGGGGTTAATATACTGTAGGGTACCTACTGATGCGAAGTCTGGCAGGAAATACTCGGAGTTGCCCAGACTAGTCACCTCGTTCTTGTTGTGGGCGATATTCGCATTGACATTCCACTTCCAGTTCTTGTTGTCAAGCAGCACACCACCGATTTCCAACTCCACACCCTTGTTAGTCACAGAGCCGACATTACGCAGCACAGTGGAGAAACCAGTCACCTGCTCTACAGGTACGTCCAGCAACAGATCACTGGTCTTCTTATAATAGGCGTCGAGGGTCACCGTCAGACGGTTTTGGAAGAAACCAGTGCTTAGTCCCACGTTATAAGAGGTAGTGGTCTCCCACTTCAAATCCTCGTTCGACTTGTTCTCGATGATATAACTTGTAGCCTGCTGGTTATTGATAATCACCGTGCGAGGAACCACATTGGCGGCAAACTGGTAGTCACCGATCTCCTGGTTACCGACGGTACCGACAGAGGCACGCAGTTGAATGAAGTCCACGTTCTTGCCCAGACGGAGCCATTTCTCACGGTCGATGTTCCACGACAGACCCAGTGAGGGGAACCATCCCCAACGGTGGTCCTTGGCGAAACGGCTGGAGCCATCGGCACGGAGGGTAAGAGAGGCATTATAACGGGAGTCGTAACTGTAGTTCACACGACCAATCCACGACTGGAGGGTAGAGATATAATGACCACTAACGGAAGGCAAGGTGGTAGCGGCTGCACTTAAATTATCATAGCCAGTAGCGTCGTTGCTGAAACCGTAGGCAGTTGTAGCGACACTGCTGCGGTCGGTTTGCTGGGCAGTATAGCCCAACAGTGCCGTCAGCGAGTGTACACGCTTGAAGATATTGCTGTAGGTTGCCGTGTATTCTGTCTGCCATGTCGTGGTCTTTGTCTGACCTACAGAGGCATAGCCACTATTGGCAATACCACCTGTGGTGTAGGAGGGAGCATAGTAACTCTGGCGGGTATTCGAGATATCAGCACCCAGGCTCGCCTTCAACTTCAACTGCGGGATAATCGTCCACTCGGCGAAACCAGTACCTATCACACGGGTGTTCTCCGTCTCAGCCTTGGTATTCTCCAAGTCGCTGATGGGGTTGCCCACTTTGCCATTGTAGATATCCACGCTGGTAGGAGTGGCATCGTAGTTATACGAGCCGTCAGCATTATAGATAGAGGTATATGGTGTGTGCGAGATAGCAGCGAACCAAGGACTTGGCTGGAACATGTTACCACTGTTGTCGGCGACACCTAATACCTTGTTATAGGCAGCATTGGCATTGACACCCACCAGCAGGTTCTTGAAGATGTTACGCTCGTAGTTGATACGTCCTGCATAGCGGGTCAGTCCCGTACCCTTCACAATACCGTCTTGGCTCTTGTAACTGCCACTGATGCTGTAGCGTGAGATCTCATCGCCGCCTACGGCAGACAGTTGGTGCTCCTGCGAGAAACCTGTGCGCAAGGCTGCGTCCTGCCAGTCGTAACTCTGGGTGGGGTTGTCAAGGTCATAGCCCAGTTCACCGTTCTGGTAGAGTTCGTGCCAGATGTCCACCCACTGCTGGGCGTTGAGGAAATCCAGTTTCTTACCGATGGTGCTCCATCCGAAAGAGGCGTTATAGGTGATGTTGTTACGACCGTGTGAGCCTTTCTTGGTGGTGATGATAATCACACCATTGGCACCACGGGTACCATAGATAGCAGTAGCGCTTACATCTTTCAGCACCTCAATGCTCTCGATGTCGGCAGGATTCAAGAAGGACAGCGGGTCCAGCGTAGCATCACTCGTCTTGGCACCCGTACGTGTGGAGGCGGGATCGTTATAGACTATAAAACCGTCAATCACATAAAGGGGCTCATTACCACCCGTGATGGAGTTACCACCACGAATACGGATGATACTAGCCGCACCCGGCTGACCTGATGTCTGAGTCACGTTAAGACCTGCGACGGCACCTTGCAGCGCACTCTCCACGGAGTTGTTCTGCTGGCGCAGCACCTCATTGCCTACACTGGAGATGGCACTGGTCAGTTCGAGACGCTTCTGCTCGCCATAACCAATGACAACCACCTCGTTCAAGCGACTGCTGTTATCTTGCAACTGGATATCCACCGACTCGGAGGCATCATACACATCCACCTCCTGAGGGCGATAGCCTACATACTGTACACTGAGGGTAAGGGGCAACTCGACGTTGGTCACCAGTTTGAAGTTTCCGTCTACATCCGTGACGGCACCTAACTCCTTACTTGACTTGGGAACTACGGAGGCACCTATCAGCGCCTCACCAGTACGGGCGTCAACGATACGACCCGTGATGGTGGTCTGAGCCAGTGCGTTCAGCACTGACACCAGACACAATAATAAAACTACTAATGACTTCTTTTTCATAACACATGTCTCCCTTAGGATTGCCCGTGGAGCCTCGGCTCCACAAGCAATCATCCATTAATAAAACAAACTAACCTGATTAATTAATACAAATACTTAAGTGTATACCTATTGAATCTATTTTTGAGCCAATTCTTTCTGTTCGGTACGATGCAACTGTGCCGTCAACTCCTTCTGGGGAAGTTGTAACAGCCCGTACTCATGAATATATTTATTGCCGTCGGTCAATATCCAGCGAACGAAGGCGTTCTGACTGCTATTGTGATGGTCGTACTGCAATCCTAACTTGCCAACGGGGATCTCCGCGAACTGCTGCTGCTCCAGCAAGAGGATGATGTCATCCAGGCGAGCCTCGTCCAACACCTGCTCCCCATGCTTGTCAATGTCCAGGGGTACCAGCGCAAGGTCATTGCGCAGATGGCGGCTCTGCAAGTCGAAGATATTGGAGAGGGAATTGATGGCGATACCTAATGGATCACGGCTCAAGGCAACATTCAGAAAACTGTCATCACCAGAAATCTTCTTACCTTTATAATTACTAATCTCCTCCTTGAAAGAGGCGGCATAAGTGCGGGATGCCGACTGCTGACTATTACCTGTGTAGATATGAAGCGCTTTCTCTGCCTTCGTCTCCTTCGTGTCGTCGTCAAACTCATCTTTCACGAAGAAAAGACTCTTCAGTTTCTTGGCGTTCAGACGCTTGTTGCCTAAAACTTGCTCAGCCTCCGACGACTTGTTGACGACCGGCAGGACGGCATAGCGTGCGATGAAAATGGCATCGTCAGCCTGTTCTGTCACAAATGAAATACTGTTTTCGTTATCCTGTGCCTTCCCTGTTGCAATCTGGAAAGCGACATTGTTGTTGGTCTTGCTATACTCGGCAACCCACTTCTCAACCAACGGACGTACAGAATTCTGTACGCGAAGGGTTACCTTCTCGTTCTGCGCGGTGGCTGTCAGACTAACTTGCAGCCCTAAAAGCAATGCTATCGTAAAAACTGATCTTCTCATAATGTTGTCGTTCTATATATATATTAATAATGTGTTGGTCTCTCTTCTCCTTATCATTATGCATCATCTGCTTGCTGCTACAACAACAGCAACACATTTGCATCTGTCTCATACTCATTGTCTTCATAACTTTAGTCAAATTTAATTTAATTTCTAAAATGATTTTAATCACGCTGCAAAGGTACGGCGGAATTTTGACTCCCACAATACCCTTTAAATGGCATTTTTTAATAACATAAGTTTGGTATGATGCATGAAATGATAGGGAGGAATGATGGATTCTTGAAAAGATTTCGTATCTTTGCCGAAAATTAGTGAGATATGAAAGCAATCAACACAAAAAAGGCGCCTGCCGCTATCGGACCGTATAGCCAGGCTATCCAAGTAGGGAATCTCATCTATACCTCAGGGCAGATTCCCATCGACCCGAGCACGGGGAGTTTCGTGGAGGGAGGTATCCAGGAGCAGACCCGTCAGTCGCTCAATAATGTCAAGGCAATACTGGAGGAGGCAGGCACTGACATGAGCCACGTCGTCAAGACAACGGTATTCCTTTCGGATATGGCGGACTTCGCAGCGATGAACGATGTTTATGCGGAGTTCTTCACGCAGCCCTATCCCGCCCGTTCCGCCGTTGCCGTAAAGACACTGCCGAAAGGCGCCATGGTAGAGATAGAGGTCATTGCGGAACTGTGATACTCAAGAAACTACCTGCTGACTTAGAGTCGGCAGGTCTGTTGACTTAGAGTCAGCAAGCCTGTCGACTGGAGTCAGCAAGCCTGTCGACTGGAGTCGACAACCGATCAGGATGCTTGTAACGATTGATTACCACGGCACTTCACATTGGGAACATAGGCACTTCACAACGGTTACAATGGCATTTTACAATGGCAACAACGAAAATCGGGCGGAGTAGGGATGACCTGTCCGCCCGATAATGGCTTATTGTTTAAGGGAATTAAACTTTCAATATAGTATATTGGAAAGGCTGAAGTTCAATGGTGTTGCCGAGTTGTATTTCTCCAGAACTCATCATATCTGTAGCCTTCTTTCCTATTAATGCCTGTGGAATATCAGCAATCTTTTTTTCATTGCGCACATTCACTAACACCAAGAAGTGCTCTGCAGCATCTGTCTTCTCAAATACGAGTACATCATCTGCTGGATAAATGGTCAATGTCCCTTTACGCAAAGCAGGATGCTCGTTGTATTGTGCAATCAGAGATTTATATTCCCCATAAATCTCTGGCTTTGCCGTCCAGTCTATAGGAACATATTTAAAGAAGTTAATTGGTTCAGGATATCCCACTTCCTGCGAGCCATAGATAAGGGCTCCTCCATGAGGAAAGACTGAGGCAACATAGGCAGCCATCGCTCCACGGTCGTTAGTAAATTGCACGCAAGGTTCTACTTCTGTGGCATGATCGTGGTTGGTGGTAAAACGCAGTTTCACCTTATTATTTGGAAGACTATCATACTCTGCCTTATCTGCCTTGAAGAGATCAGAGGCAGGAGCACCTTCAAACACCTTCACCAATTCGTCTTTATAGTCCCATCCATAGTTCATATCGAAACCGCCGACAGTGAAATTATCAGAACGCTTTCCCTCTGCAAGCATCACGATCTTACGACTACCTGCAGCACTTCGCAACTGATCAATAGCGTCTTTCCAGAAATCTGCGGGGACACCGTCAGCCACATCACAACGGAATCCATCAATGCCTACCTCCACTATCCAGAATTTCATCGCATCAATCATTGCGTTGCGCATATCCTTATTATCATAATTCAGGTCAGCGACATCAAACCAGTCCCATGGGCGTGGATGAATAATCGTATCGGTTTTCTCGTCGTGGGTATACCAATCGGGGTGGTCTTTCACCCAAGGATGATCCCATGCGGTATGATTCGCCACCCAGTCGAGAATGATACCCATGCCATGCTCATGGCATACCTGCACCAGATGTTTGAAATCATCAATTGTACCAAATTCTGGGGCTATTGCCTTATAGTCACGAATACAATATGGTGAATTCTTGCCTTTCTCTATACCTATAGGATAAATAGGCATAACCCACATCACATTAACTCCCAAAGCACGAATGGAGTCGATGCGGTCAGCCACAGCATTCAGTGAGTTCTGAGGAGCAAACACACGAGGATTCACTTGATATATTGCAATATCCTCGATTGCTGGTAGTTGGAAATCTGTTGGCTTTTCCTGCTGTGCAGGGCGACACCCAGCGAAGACAACAAGTATACCTATAAATAATAATAGTCTTTTCATTTTCTTTTAATTATAGTCATTGGAAAGAGGTTGAAGAAAAAACGGGCGAACATGGGTCAACATGTTCGCCCGTAGTATCTAAAAGGTCAGATGTTTACTTCTTAACGAAGATCATAGAACTGGTGATATCGTTGAGGTATACATCATAGGTGCCTGCTGGAACATAGATATTTCCGCCACCATTGGTTCCAATCTTATTGATACCCTCAGTAACATTCCAGTCACCATCGTTGCCAAAGCCCCAGTTGGTTCCCCAATCATGGTTAGCACGATACTTCAGCATACCAGCATTCTCCTGAGTAAACTCACCATACCAGTTGTGAGGAGCCACTTGATCAAGATCGAAGTCTCCACCCCAGCCATTAAACTCACCTATCAGAGAGATGTTCTCATACTCTGTAGGAGCCTGGTTGTCCAGTTTTGTCCAAGTATAGGACATGGTTCCAAAGTCAATCGTGATAGTATAGTAGGCATCACCCTCAGGACAAACAATAGCACCAGAGCCACTGTTAGTCAATGAGCCAGACTCCGAGGCATCACCATCAGTCAAAGCACCATAGCACTTATCCCAATTACCAAAGTCATCTAAAGCCCATATCTTCAGGTTATGGTCACCCTCCCACTTGGTGGTGTAACTGATAACCGTCTTTGACTCTGGAGTAAACATACAGGTCATTGCGCTGGTACTCCATCCTTGAATTGCGCCAACAATATAATACTGGACACCAAGGGTGATAGGAGTGATGGTGTAAGTCTGATCCAACATATTCAGAGTAATCTTATAGAAGTCACCAGGTGTCTCACTCTCCTTGATGCACCATGAGTTAGCACCACTGCCTTCTTTGTCATCACCATTGTTGCTGACAATGAACTTACCCTCAAGAGCAGATGTTCCATTAGTATATACACCAACAACAGAAGGACTGTCCCAAATGCTGCCCAAAGAGAAGGCGGACTCTGGCATGATCTTAAACCAACTGTCACCACCTACTGCAGGAATCGTAACGGTGAATACAGGGTCCTCATAGACATCACCACCACCGTTCACCAACTTATAAGACTGTCCACCCCAGCCATTGACACCACCTACAAGATAGTAAGCGTCCTCGATGACGGGTGCCTCTGGAATCGCCTTGATGGTAAAAGGATCAGAGACAGTGACGATATTCTGTCCATCTACCGTATAGTAGCAGCGGACGACACCAGTCACCTCACGCTCAACAGGGCGTTTGCCATATAGACCCTCAATAAGTTCTGCGATGTCTGCTTTGGCAACCTCACCATTCTCGCTCAACTCAATTACTGTTTCACCAACGGTCAATGTATAGCCTGCCAAGGTAGCATTAGCATCTGACACTGTAGGAGCAACTATCGAGCACACTTTCACGACATCACCTGTCACATCAGCAAGATTGATAGTCCCAACTGGAGTCACGGCACCATTGCCAAAGGCAACTGTCTGAGGCTCCTCCTCTGGAGATGTCATAGGAGGCATCAAGCCCTCTGTGTAGTCTTTGTCGCACGATGTGAGTGCGAACAAAGACATAAGAGCGAACGTTGCAAAAAATATCTTTTTCATATTCTTTCCTTAATTAATGTACAAAAATTATTTCTTAGTCACTACAACCTTATTGTTGCCCTCGTAACTGAGGAAGAGTTGTATGAAGTAAGTACCATCAGCATCGAGGTCCAAGTCCTTACCACTGTTATAAGTCAGATTGTCAAGAGCCTTAGGATCGTCGTTAGCACCACCCCAACTCCAAGTCCAATCGTGGTTTACACGGAACTTCATGGCTCCTGCTGTCAGATCGGCTGTTACCTCCCATGCACCAGTCTCCTCGTTGTATTCCATGTCGGTATCGTTGTCCCAAGAACCATTAACAGTACCAATAATACTGATTACATCAATCTTCAGTAACTCATAAGTGAGATCTGCCATATTCACATTGACCTTATAGAAGCCTGGTTCGGTGATCTTAATATTGTCTGCACCTTCTGACAAAGAGCCTTCCTCTTCTCCGACACCCCAGTTAGTGCCAATGTTCCAGTCGTCCTTGTCCTCACGGAACTTGAACTCACTCTTAAGATACATCAGACCTGCATACTCACCAGTGAAGAGACCGTTCTCATCTGCGTCACTACGCAATGCATTAGAGGTTGCCCATTCTGTGTCATCACCAATCTCATAGATAAACTCTGCATATTCTGTCACAGGAGGCATAGGAACAACTTTCAACTTCACAGAGTTAGAGTAAACGGCAGGAACACTCAGGTCTGCTAAAACAGCCTTACAGCGAACATAGATGTCAATGTTTGCAGGAATCTCACTATCGGGATCCCATCCCTTCACTTTAGCAATACCATTATTCAGTGCCTTACCTGCTACACCGCCACTAACAGTAGTGAAACTACCAGTGACATCAGCATAAGTAGCAGGGGTAATCTCATTACCCTCAGCATCCAAAACAGCATCAACCCATGTGTCATCTACAGAAACCTGGAAAGAATAAGTTACAGGTACAGCAAATCCATAGTTAGGCTGATTCCATGTGAAATTCACCGTATTACTGGAAGCCAAGTCAATCAACTGAGTAGCATAAGCCGGTGTATTCAGTTTAAACTCGGTGGTCATGTTGTCTGTGTTTACAGTGGGATTGTCATCACGATCACTGTCACATGAGGCAAACAGCAAAGCGGCGACAGCCAAAAACAGACCACTCTTAAAATATTTTGTTTTCATACTCAAATTTTTTATTGAATTCAACACATGCTTTTAATAACCGGCATTCTGCTCCAGATTGGAGTTCGACATGATGTCGCTTGACGGTATAGGATAGAGGTTGAAATGAGCGTCTACAGCATGAGCCGTACCAACATTACTATTCATACCTTTATAAGCCCAGATATAACTGTCAGAGGTAAGTAAATTGAAACGTACCAAGTCTGAACGACGATGGCACTCCCATGCCAACTCACGACCACGCTCGTCAATGATATCATTAGAAGTAGCAGATGCCAGAGAGTTCAAACCTGCGCGGGTACGAATCTGGTTGAGATACCACAAGCCATCATGACCATTCACATTGACACTAGCGCCACCAACTACCTGACACTCTGCAAGCATTAGGTAAACGTCACCCAAACGGAAGACGGGGAAGTCGGTATCTGTGAAGGAATTGGCATCCTCCAAGATTGAGCCATCAGCCTTCAAATTGGTAAACTTTAAGAAGGAATAACCACCCTGCTCAAACTCACCAAGATCAAGGATAGCCTTACCGCCACCAGCCTTCACCTCATAGAAAACAGCACGCTGGTCGTTATCTGAGAACTTATTGACGAACTCTGGAGTCAGACGGAAGCCTGCCCATCCTGAACCACCCAGTCCGAAGTCTGCGGCATAGTCTGCCTGTCCACCACATGCGGCATTGATGATATAGGTAGTACCACCATAAGCCTTGGTGTTCAGGTGATCCTGATAGACACTGAAAATCAATTCATGCCCAACACCTAACATTTGGTCATTATCTGCACAGAACATCTTGTAATAATCACTGGCTGACTCAAGAGTGTAACCAAGATCGATAATCTTCTTGCAATACTCTGCACACTTGTCATACTGAGCAGTACCAGTGTATACTTTTGCATTCAGATAAAGTTTTGCCAACAGCATATAAGCCAAACCTTTTCCTGCACGATACTTCTCTGGATTGGCAGGAAGCACCTCTGCTGCACTTTCCAAATCAGTTACCATCCAATCAAACAGATCTGCGCGAGCAATACGCTCAGGATTAGCACCACCTACAGAAGAATTCTCGTCTACAAAAGGTACATTACCAAAGAGGTCGATGACGTGGTAGTAACTCAAGCCACGAAGGGCACATGCCTCTGCACGGTACTGCTGCATAATAGCATCACTGGCGTTGCTGGCTGCGTCAATACGACGAATCACCTCATTACACAAAGATATCTGATAGAACATACGGGCATAGGCAGCAGTCACAAACACATCGTTTGTACTCCAGCACAATCCGTGCAAATCCTTAATCGTCTGGTCGTTCCAGTTCATTACCACCTCATCGGTAGGCAACTCCTGCAAGTTAACCAATGCACGAAGATACTGTCCGAAACCTCCATCAATAGTCTTAATGTCAGGATCACCGCTATCACCGTCAGGAGAACTAACAGACAGAGCAGAATAACACTTGGCAAGCAATTGATTATAGGTCTCTGTACTCGTCAGCACATTCTCTGGGGTGTCGAGGTTCGGATCAATAGGTGTCACGTCCAAGTCTCCCGTACATGCCGTGAACGACATGGCAGAGGCAATGGCAATCGTGAATATTCCGTTTTTTAATATATTTGTTTTCATAATTCTTCTACTAATTAAAAGTTGAGACTAACACCGAACAAGAACGTACGAGGACGTGGATACATATTATTGTCAATACCACCAGAAACCTCAGGATCAAGACCATCATAATTAGTGATGGTGAATACGTTCTGAGCCGTAAAGTGAACGCGAATCCAGTCAGCAATCTCATAGGCAAGAGTAACCTTGTCGAGTTTGAAGAATGTGGCGTTACGCACATAGTAGTCACTAATGTAGCGGGCTGTGCTGAAATTAGAGAATGGAGCAGATGCTACACGGTTGGAGATAAAGTTATTAGTCCAAAGGTCAGCAATCATCTCACCATCAGATGCTACATTATTATATACGTAGTTGTTGAAATTAGCACGAGCAGATGCAGACAAGGTCCACTTCTTGTAATTAACCTCTGTATTGAAGCCTAAAGTAACATCTGGATCGGGTTTGGTATAAACGTAACGGTCATAGTCATTAATGGCTCCGTCTGCGTTACGGTCTACAAAGACACCATCGAGAGGCCTTCCATTCTGATCATATACCTGCTGGTACACCCAGAAAGAGTTGATGGGATTGCCCACACTCTGCAATTGTACTACATTATCCACACCGCCGGAGATACCGCCTGTGCGAACACCAATATAAGAGGGATCATCATAAGCGGTCAACTTGGTGATTTCATTCTTGTTATATGCGAAATTCAATCCTACTTCCCAACGCCAGTCTTTTGTCTGAACAGGAACGGCATTGATGGCAACTTCGAAACCTGTGTTCTCCAAATCACCAACATTCATCAACAACATATCAGTCAAGTTAGTACCTGTTGTCACAGGAATCGTGTTCAACAAGTCTGCGGTCTTACGCTTATAGATATCAATACTACCATTGATTCGGTTCTTCATAAAGCCAAAGTCAATACCTAAGTTATAGGTTGTTGTCTCCTCCCACTTCAACTGAGCAGCATATCCCATTGGTGAGATAGGAACGATTGTCTGGTTACCAAACATATAGTATGAGCCAGCCTGGTTCGTATGATAAGTTGGAATAGATGGATAATCACCCTGTCCGATATTCTGCTGACCAGTGATACCCCAACCTAAACGAAGTTTCAAGTTTGACAGCCAACTGAGATTCTTGAGGAAGTTCTCCTCGTTAACGCGCCATGCAAGAGCAACAGCAGGGAACACACCCCACTTGTTGTTCTGGAAGCGAGATGTTCCATCACGACGAATAGTAGCGGTCAACAAATAACGATCCATAAACGTGTAATTCAAACGACCAAAGAATGATACCAAGAAACTCTCTGTCTTGAAGAGAGGAGTAGTAGCATACTCTGTATTATTACCGTCATTTGACTGTTTAAAATCTGTCGTCTTGTTATAGAAATGCTGCCAAGAATAACCAGCCATCACATCGAAACGACTCATGATAGAAGGCAACTCTTTCGCATAGGCAAGATAGAACTCTAAAGTCTGGTCACGACGCAACTGAGTATATTTCTCATAGAGACCAGCGCCATTCTGTGTCTTGTCATGATAAGAGATCTCACTCTGATAGTCACTATAGTTATAACCATTAGAGGTGGAAATATCAAGACCAAGGTTCAAGTTTGCACGCAAACCAGGAACATACTTAAACTTATAGTCAAATTGAGCATTACCTACGAAACGGCGAACATAAGAAGTCTTATCCTGCTGGTTCAACTGAGCCACAGGGTTCAGGACAGACATCGTGTTAACAGAACCGTTGTTCTCCCAACGAGTGTAATTGCCATTCTCATCATAGACAGTCTTGGTAGGAATATACTTGACTGCGGCACCAATAGCACCTTCATCAGCAAAGTTGTTCTTAGTAAACACACCCTTAGCATTCAAATTAATGGTCAGACGATCATCAAGCAATGTTGGAGTCAGGTTCAAGCCAACAGTTCCACGATTCATGGATGAGGTCTTCAAGATACCATTGTTATCTAACCATCCTACAGAAACGCGATAAGGCATCTTAAAACTCTTGCTCTTATTCTGATAGCCACCAGTTACACTAGCATTAGTCTCATAAGAGAATGATGTACGATAAATCTCATCCTGCCAATTCGTGTTCGGACCAATGATATTGCCGTCTGCGTCCATCGTTGCTCCAAGGGCTGCCATACCATTCTCACTGTCGCCATAATTAGCAACAAAGAAGTTATAGAGACCTTTACTATCCAGTACATCCACCTTCTTAGCAATGGTCTGTACAGTAGCATTCATATCAACGGTGATTTTGGGCTTGCCAGAAGTACCTTTCTTTGTGGTAATCACAATCACACCATTAGAAGCACGGCTACCATAAATGGCAGTAGCAGAAGCATCCTTCAAAATAGAGAAACTCTCGATGTCGTTGGGGTTGATTGTTGAAAGCACGTCTGCAGAACCAGAAATACCTGTTGAACTGATGGGCAGACCGTCAATAACAATCAGAGGGTCATTGCTAGCAGACAAAGAAGAACCACCACGGATACGGATTGTAGAACCTGCACCTGGGGCACCACCATTAGTCGTAATTGTCACACCAGCAGACTTTCCTTGCAAGAGGTCAGCAGGAGAGGTCGCAAAACCTTTACCTAACTGATCTGCCTCAATAGACTGTACTGAACCCGTAGCATCACTCTTACGTACGGTACCATAACCGATGACAACCACATTGTCCAAAATGTTGGCATCCTCCTGAAGAGTAATGTCAAGATTAGCGGCTGCTTTCACGGTCTGGGTCTGATAACCCACATACGACACGCTAATGTCAGCACCTTGATTAGCCTTCAAGACGAAGTTACCGTCGAAATCGGATACGGTAGCGGTCTGAGTACCAACCACACGTACCGTAGCGCCGATAATCGGTTCGCCCTGAGCATCTTTAACATGGCCTTTGACATCAATCTGCGCAAAGGCTCCCACCGAAAGAAAGAGTCCTAACAAGAGGACAAGCATCCTTAACGGAGTTTGAATGTTTACCTGCTTCATCATTTCATTTTTAAAGATTAGTAATATGTTTTTAGTTCACTTATCGTCAGAATCCTTGATATGCATTATCTGCATTCTCGTTGCAAAGGTAAGATTTGTTCTCATTCGTTAATACTTTTTTTGAGTTAAAAGCGTATTTCTATAAATGCAAACGTTTGCATGTTGCGGTATCTTAAAATAAATAAGGTATAAGAACTACCCAATGGATTTTTTTGTAATTTTGTACCCAGAAACTAAAAGCCGACAAGATGGAAGAGCATACTCCCCTGACGATGAAGGATATTGCCCGTGAGTTTGGCATCAGTGTTGCCACAGTCTCCCGTGCGTTGAAAGACTCGCCCCGTATCTCTGCGGAGCGTCGTGCCGCTATCCAGCAGTATGCCAGGGAGCATAACTTCACCCCTAACGTCATCGCTGAGTCGTTGCGCCATTCCAAGGTGCAGCCTATGAAGATTATCGGGGTTATCATTCCTGACTTCGTACATTACTATTTCGCCTCCGTGCTGAGTGGTATTGAGGAGGAGGCTGCCGCCCATGGCTACCGGCTGATGGTTGCCACCAGTCAGGAGAGTTACGAGCGGGAGGTGCGCATCTGCCAGTCGTTCTATGAGAACAAGGTGTGTGGCATCATCGTCTCACAGGCAAAGGACACGCAGAAATACGACCATTTCCAACGGCTGATGGATGCTGGTGTACCACTGGTGTTCTACGACCGTATCTGTACGGGAGTGAACGCCAGTCGTGTGGTGGTGGACGACTATATGGGCGCCTTCAATGCCGTGACTCACCTCATCGAGACAGGATGCACCCGCATTGCCTTCTATGGCTCCGCTATGACGTTGGAGATCTCCAAGAACAGATATAACGGCTATAAGGATGCCTTGTTGAAACACGGCATCCAACCCGACCCAGAACTGATGCGCGTCTGCGACAACCGCACGGATGCTGAGGCGATAACTCCGGAGATACTCCAAAGTCCTACCCCCCCCAATGGCTTCTTTGCCGTCAATGATGATACGGCGATCGGTATCCTCTATACCGCCAAGCGCATGGGGTTCAAGGTGCCTGACGACATCTCCATCTGCGGATTCACCAACGGCTACCGTGCCATCGCCTGCGATCCCATGCTGACAACGGTGGAGCAACGGGGAAAACTGGTGGGCGAGGAGGCTGCGAATATCCTCATCGGACACGTGGAGCGAACCATCCCACTCGACAAGGCGGAACGCAGAATCGTAAGAACTCGTCTGGTTATCAGAGGGACGACGAGATAGCATAGGAGTCCTAGGAACACTAGAAATACTAGATAATGTAAAAATATGAAACAGAAACCGAATTTACCCTTTTGGGGATTATGGAACCTCAGTTTTGGATTCTTTGGCGTACAGATAGCCTATGCACTCCAAAGTGCGAACATCTCCCGTATCTTCGCAACACTAGGCGCTGACCCCCATAACCTGAGTTATTTCTGGATACTCCCTCCATTGATGGGTATCCTCGTACAACCAATTGTTGGAACGTTAAGCGATAAGACATGGACCCGCTTCGGTCGCCGTATACCTTATTTATTTATAGGAGCCGCTGTTGCCGTCCTCGTGATGTGTCTATTGCCCAACGCAGGCTCCCTAGGACTGACTGTTAGTGCGGCGATGATGTTCGGACTGATAGCCCTGATGTTCCTCGATACCAGCATCAATATGGCGATGCAGCCTTTTAAGATGTTGGTGGGCGATATGGTAAATGAGGAGCAGAAAGCGAAAGCCTACTCTATCCAGTCGTTCCTGTGTAACGCTGGTTCCGTGGTGGGTTTCCTCTTCCCTTTCATCTTCACATGGATTGGTATTAGCAATGTGGCACAAAAGGGTGTTGTACCCGATAGTGTCATCTGGTCGTTCTATGTCGGTGCCGCCATCCTGATTCTCTGCGTTCTCTATACCACATTGAAGGTCAAGGAGTGGAATCCACAGGAATATGCGGAGTATAATGGAGTTAGTGAGACTGATGAGGCTAACAAGAAGGAGGACGAAGGCTCTGCCAACTGGCTGACACTGTTGCGGAAAGCACCCTCCACTTTCTGGAAGGTAGGACTCGTCCAGTTCTTCTGCTGGGCCGCTTTCCTCTATATGTGGAACTATACCACTGGCGCTATCGCCGAGACGGTATGGAACACCACCGATCCTGCCAGTGAGGACTTCCAGGCAGCAGGCAACTGGGTGGGTGTGCTCTTTGCCGTACAGGCTATCGGCTCTGTCGTCTGGGCAACCGTCCTGCCACAGTTCAAGAACACAAAACTTGCCTATGCCATCAGCCTTATTATCGGTGGCATCGGCTTTGTCCTGGTGCCCTTTATCCATGACGCATACTTGCAGTTCATCCCCTTCTTGCTGATTGGTTGCGCATGGGCTGCGATGCTTGCTATGCCTTTCACCTTTGTGACCAATGCCCTGCAAGGCTATGGACACATGGGCGCCTACCTTGGACTATTTAACGGTACCATCTGCATCCCACAGATTATCGCTGCCTTGTGTGGAGGTCTTGTCCTCACACTGGTAGGCAGTCACCAGTCCACCATGATGATAGTCGCAGGTGTTCTGCTCGTCATTGGCGCAGCCTGCGTCACCGTCATCCGCGGGAAGCGGTAGGATGCAAACGTTTGCATTATTTAACTTGTAAAACATGTCCCATAGGGTAAAGCCTTATGGGATTTTTTTGTACTTTTGGCGGCAGAAACTATAAATATACGCTTATGAAACTGCTATTTAACGTAGAATATCAGACTACTTTCGGCGAGGACCTTGTATTGAACATCCTGCCAGAAGAGGGAGCCGACAAGACGGCAAGACACAAGATGAGCACCTTGGACGGACTACATTGGTTCTATGAACTGACCAAGGCAGCAAAGCCTGGTGGTCACATGGATTATTACTATAGTGTAACCAAAGGGGATGAGGAGGCACGCCATGAGTGGCTCGTTGAGCCTCACCGACTGGAGTTCGCCGCTCAGAGAGCGAACCGCTATACGGTCTATGACCACTGGCTGGACATCCCTGAGGATGCCTATATGTACTCCTCTGCTTTCACGGAATGCGTGGCAGCACGCCAACGTGAACTGAGCACGAAAACAGAGTTCTCGAAAACCGTCCGACTGAAGGTACGTGCCCCACAGTTGCGCTTAGGTGAACGTCTTGCCATCGTCGGTGAGCCAGAGACTTTAGGGGCATGGGACCCCAAGAAAGCCATAGCGATGGCGGAGCATGAATACCATGAGTGGGTGGTCAGCCTTGATGCCGACGAACTTCCCCAGAACCGTTTTGAGTTTAAGTTCATCATCCTCAACGACAAGCAGGAGATTGCCCCCGTCTGGGAACAGGCTATGAACCGTTCTATTGAGTTGGTACCACTCAAAGCAAATGAAGTGGTGGTATACGAATTGGCACAGGCATACTTCCCCATCTATCCATGGAAAGGTGCCGGTACGGTCATCCCTATCTTCTCCCTCCGCAGTGAGGGCAGTTTCGGTGTTGGTGACTTTGGCGACTTGAAGATGATGGTCGACTGGGCTGACAAGACCAATCAGCGTATCATCCAAGTGCTGCCCATCAACGACACCAACATGACACACACTTGGCAGGACAGTTATCCCTATAACAGTATCAGCATCTATGCCCTGCATCCACAATATACGGACTTCCGCCAGTTGCCTGAGATTAAAGACGAAACATTAAAGATTAAATTTCAGGAACTTCAAAAGGAACTGAACGCCCTGCCACAGATTGACTACGAGCGGATGTTCTCCGCAAAACTGGACTATCTGCATGAGTTGTTCAAGCAGGAATGGGCGACCATCAAGCGTCGTGCCTCCTATAAGGAGTTCTTCGAGCAGAACAAGGAGTGGCTTGTACCTTATGCCGCCTTCTGCTACTACCGTGACAAATACGGTACCGCCGTCTTCTCCGAGTGGCCCAAGGAGGCAACCGCTACTAGTAAAGAACTAAAGGCAAACAGCCAGGTAGAGTTCTGGTATTTCGTACAATACAACCTCGACCAGCAGATGCATGCCGCCCATGAGTATGCCCGCAAGCACCGTGTCATCCTAAAAGGTGATATCCCCATCGGCATCTCCCGCGATGGTGTGGAGGCATGGGTAGAGCCCAAATACTTCAACCTCAACGGACAGGCTGGTGCGCCACCCGATCCTTTCTCCGCAGACGGACAGAACTGGGGATTCCCCACCTATAACTGGGATGAGATGCTGAAAGACGGCTGTGCCTGGTGGGTACGTCGTTTCCGTAAGATGGCACAGTATTTCGATGCCTACCGTATCGACCACGTCTTAGGTTTCTTCCGTATCTGGGAGATTCCTGTTCCTGAGAAGTCAGGACTGATGGGACAGTTCGCCCCAGCCCTCGGACTCAGCCGTGAGGAGATAGAGGGCTATGGTATCTATGGCCACGATGAACTGTTTTTGGTCGACCATAAGCGCAATGACCGCTGGCATCCCCGCATCGGCATCCAGTTCAACGAGGCATATACGAACCTCAACGATACGGAGAAATATAACTTCAACCGTCTGTACAACGACTATTTCTATCGCCGCAATAACCACTTCTGGTATCAGGAGGCGATGAAGAAACTGCCCCGAATGACACAGGCAACACGAATGCTGGTGTGTGCCGAGGACCTTGGTATGGTACCCGACTGCGTGCCCTGGGTAATGAACGAGTTGCGCATTCTCAGTCTGGAGATTCAGTCGATGCCAAAAGACGACAAGGTGCGTTTCGGACACCTGTCACGCAACCCCTACCGCTCTGTATGCACCATCTCCACCCATGACATGGCAACACTCCGCCAGTGGTGGGACGAGGACGAGGAGCGCACACAGGACTACTTCAACTCGATGCTCTATCGAGGTGGAGCAGCACCTCACCCCCTGCCCGGCTGGCTTGCCAAGGATATCGTAAGTCGCCATCTCACCTCGCCTTCTATGCTCTGTCTGCTGTCGTTGCAGGACTGGCTCTCTATTGACGAGAAACTGCGTCTGCCCGACCAGAATGCCGAGCGCATCAACATCCCAGCCAACCCACGCCACTACTGGCGTTACCGCATGCACATGACTATTGAGCAACTCATGCAGGCTGATGATTTCAATGAGACGATCAAGACATTAATCACACAAAGTGGACGAAAATAAAGGTAAAAAAGTAAAAGAGAAAAAAAATGGGAAAAAGATTTATTTCAAAGGTATTAGGTTCGGTAATGGGTGTTTTACCTTTTTACCTTTTTACCTTTTTACCTTTAAGTGCAACAGAGGTGAAGTCGCCTAACGGCAATATTGTCCTTAGTTTTAACGTAGATAGAGGAGTACCTACCTACAGCATGACCTACAAAGGAAAGGAGGTCGTTAAACCTAGTCGTATGGGGTTCGAACTCGCCAAAGACAAACATGCCTCTATGGGACTTGACGAGTCTGACCTGATGGACGGCTTTATGATGGGCGAAACCAAGACCACAACGTTTGACGAGACATGGGAACCTGTATGGGGGGAGACCCGTACCATCCGCAACCACTATAATGAGTTGTCAGTCACCTTGTTTAAAGAGATCATGCTCAAGCGTCGTGGTCCTGCAGACCCTAACATACAGGAACGCCCTCAGATGGCATTGCGTACCATGATTATCCGCTTCCGTGTCTACGACGACGGTATCGGCTTCCGCTATGAGTTCCCTCAACAGCGTTTCCTGAATTATTTCCTCATCAAGGAGGAGCATACAGAGTTTGCCATGACAGGTGACCACATGGCTTGGTGGCTGCCTGGCGACTATGATACCCAAGAGCAGATCACCCAGCAGACACGCCTCTCAGAAATCCGTGGACGGATGAAGAAGGCCGTCAACTGGAACAACTCCTCCGTAGCCGTCTTCTCACCAACGGGAGTACAGACCTCCTTGCAGATGAAGACGGACGACGGACTGTATATCAACATCCACGAGGCGGCATGTCTTGACTATGCCACTATGCACCTCGAACTGGTAGACGCGCAGACCAAGGCACTGTCGACAGAACTGGGCGGTGGCAGTAATGCCTATACCCCTAACCCCAAGCCGTCACCTTACGAACTGCCAGCACCTTTTACTTTTGTCAGCCATCTGACCCCTGACGCTACAGGACTGAAAGGATGTATGCAGACGCCCTGCAACACTCCTTGGCGTACCGTGATGGTCAGTGACGATGCCCGTGACATGCTGGCAAGCAACCTTATCCTCAACCTCAACGAACCTTGTAAGATAGAGGACACCTCCTGGATTCATCCTACAAAATACTGTGGTGTATGGTGGGAGATGATTGTGGGTAAGAGCAATTGGCATTATACTGACGACTTCCCCAGTATTCATCTTGACCAGATTGACTGGCAGAGCGTGAAACCTCATGGTCGTCATGCCGCCAATAACGAGAAGGTGAAACGGTATATCGATTTCGCAGCAAAGAACGGACTCGACGAAGTGCTGGTGGAAGGATGGAATGTCGGCTGGGAAGACTGGGCGAATATGTGGAAGCGTGACGTATTCGACTTCGTGACACCCTATCCTGACTTCGATATCAAGATGCTTAACGACTACGCCCACTCTAAAGGGGTCAAGATTCTGATGCACCATGAGACATCTTCCTCAACGCAGAACTATGAGCGACATATCAAAGAGGCTTACGATTTAATGAACAAATATGGTTATGACGCTGTGAAGACGGGTTATGTGGGTGATATCATCCCTCGTGGCGACCATCATTACTCCCAGTCGATGAACAACCACTACCTGTATGTCATCAAGGAGGCGGCAAAACATCATATCATGGTCAACAGCCATGAGGCGACACGTCCCACGGGACTCTGCCGTACCTATCCTAACCTCGTCGGTGGTGAGAGTGCTCGAGGCACCGAGTATGAGGCTTTCGGCGGTAACAACCCCGACCACACTTGCATCCTGCCGTTTACCCGTCTGCAGGGCGGTCCGATGGACTATACCCCAGGTATCTTTGAGACGAAATTAAACACTTGGAGCAATAACACCTCATGGGCTCGTATCACCATCGCCGGCTCGCTGGCACTCTACCTGACCATGTACTCTCCCTTGCAGATGGCAGCCGACCTGCCCGAGCATTACGAGAAATACGACGATGCCTTCCAGTTTATCCGTGATGTTGCCTGCGACTGGGACGACTCCAAATATTTAGAGGCTGAACCTGCCGACTATATCACGGTGGCACGTAAAGCGAAAGGCACCAACAACTGGTTTATCGGCGGCAAATGTGACGAGAACGGTCATCAGAGTATCATCAAACTCGACTTCCTCGACAAAGGCAGGAAATACAACTGCACCATCTATGCTGATGCCAAAGATGCGCATTATGAGAAAAACCCGAAGGCATATACCATCACAAAGAAAGTAGTGAAGGCTGGTGACGTCCTGAAACTCACCGAGGCTCCTGGCGGTGGTTTTGCTGTATCACTGATTGCACAATGAGAAAACTACTCTGTATCGGAATGGCTGTACTATTGACAGCATGTAACCCTGCACAGGATACGTTCCACTTCGACGAGGTGACGTACTCCCCCCGTGAGACGGTCTTTAAATTGTTTGCTCCCACCGATGCGACATGTGTCGTGGTAGTCGACAAGGATAGTATCCCGATGAGTCTACAGGACAGTATCTGGACTGCGACCCTCAAGGGCGACCAGAAAGGGAAGACCTACCAGTTTGTGGTCAACGGACAAGCCTCGCCGGGTGTCTTTGCCAAGGCTGTGACGGTGAATGGTGAGAAGGGAGTCATCATGGAGATGAGCGACACCGACCCAGAAGGATGGAAGGACGACCGGCATGTGGTACGCCCCTTCCAGGACAATATCATCTACGAGATGCACCATCGTGACTTCTCCATCGCTCGTCCTGACGCAAAATACCCTGGCAAGTTCCTTGCCTTGACAGAGCCATGGGCAATACAGCACCTCCAGAAGTTGGGTGTCAATGCCGTCCATGTCCTACCTTCTTATGACTATGGCTCAGTGGATGAGACCCGACTGGACGTGCCACAATATAACTGGGGCTATGATCCTGTGAACTATAATGTTCCTGAGGGTGGTTACTCTACCGACCCCTACGACCCTGTCTGTCGCATTCGTGAGTTCAAGCAGATGGTACAAGCACTCCACAAAGCGGGTATCTCCGTCATCCTCGACGTGGTGTATAACCACACCTACGATATCGAGCACTCTAATTTCCAGAGGACTTTTCCCGATTATTTCTATCGTAAGACCAAGGATGGAGCGTACTCTAACGGCTCTGGCTGTGGCAACGAGACTGCCTCCGACAAGCCGATGATGCGGAAGTTCATGATGGAGAGCGTCAGATACTGGATAGAGGAATACCATATCGACGGATTCCGCTTCGACCTGATGGGTGTCCACGACATCGAGACGATGAATGAGATTCGTCAGATGGTGGACGAGATCGACCCTGCCATCTTTATCTATGGAGAGGGATGGAGTGCGGGAGCCTGTGCTTTGCCCAACGAGCAACTGGGTATGAAGGCGAATATCCAGCAGATGCCTCGTATCGCCGCTTTCTCCGATGAGATACGTGACGCCCTGCGCGGTCCTTTCTCCGACGACACCAAGGGAGGCTTCCTTGCTGGAGTTCCCGACTGTGAGGAGAGCCTGAAATTTGGTATTGCTGGTGCCATCCAGCACCCGCAGATTGACATGACGAAAGTCAACTACTCGGAGAAGCCTTGGACTAATGAGCCTACCCAGATGATTTGTTATGTGAGTTGCCACGACGACATGTGTCTGGTGGATCGCTTGAAGGCATCTGTTCCTGGCATCAAAGGCGATGAACTCATCCGCCTCGACCTACTGGCACAGACTGCCGTCTTCACCTCGCAAGGTGTTCCCTTCATGCTCAGTGGTGAGGAACTGCTTCGTGACAAGAAAGGCGTACACAACTCCTTTGAGTCACCCGACAGCATCAACCGACTGGAATGGTCTAACCTCCAGCGTTATCCACAGGTCTTTGAGTATTACAAGAGCCTCATCGCCCTTCGTAAGCATCATCCTGCCTTCCGTCTGGGTAATGCCGACCTCATCCGCAAGCACCTGGAGTTCCTGAAAGCACCGGGGCAGGTTGTTGCCTTCCGCCTGAAAGACCTGCAAGGTATTGACGACTGGCAACAGGTCATCGTCATCCTGAATGCCTCGAGACAGCCACAGAGCATCACCGTTCCACAAGGCAACTACACCATCGTCTGCAAGGAAGGACGCATCGACGAGCAGGGCTTAGGTACTCTCAAGGACAAGACCGTCACCGTTGCCCCTCAATCCGCTTTGATTATACACAACTAAACAAGATAGATATGACTATGAGACGAACAATAATTCTATGTTTTCTTTCGTTGCAAATAATAGTGATGAACGCCGCAGTGAAAATAGACAGGATAGACCCCACCGACTGGTTTGTGGGCATGAAGAACCCTCAGGTACAACTGATGGTCTATGGCAAGAATATCACCGCTGTCAAGGAGGTGACCACCGACTATCCAGGTGTCCGCATCGATAGTGTGGTACGCCTCGACTCTCCTAACTACCTGTTAGTGTATCTCAACCTGCAAGGAGCACAACCAGGAACCATGACCTTGAGATTCGACAAGACGAAGGTGACTTACCAACTCAAGGCAAGAGAGAAGGCTGGTAAGGAGCGAATAGGTTTCACCAATGCCGATGTGCTCTATATGCTCATGCCCGACCGTTTCGCACAAGGTGCCGGGCATAACCCTCAGGTAAAGGGAATGCGCACCTATAAGGAGGACCGTACCAAACCCAGTCTGCGACATGGGGGCGACCTGAATGGTATCCGTGAGCATTTGGACTATTTCTGCGAACTGGGCGTGACGGCATTGTGGCTGACACCCGTACTGGAGAACGACTCCCCTGACACGGAGAATGGTTTCTCCACCTATCATGGCTATGCTACCACCGACTATTATAAGGTGGACCCGCGTTTCGGTACGAACGAGGATTATCGACGCTTGTGCGACGAGGCTCATGCCAAGGGGCTGAAGGTGGTGATGGATATGATTTTCAACCACTCTGGTTTTGAGCACCCATGGACAAAGGACATGCCCTCGAAAGACTGGCTGAACACGCCTGAGTGGCTGAACGAGCAACAGAAAAGCCAATATCTGCAGACCAGTTACAAACTGACTCCCGTAAAGGATCCTTACGCCTCCAAGATAGACTTGAAGGAGACGACCGAAGGATGGTTTGTGCCCTCAATGCCTGACCTCAATCAGCATAACCCGCACCTGATGCGCTATCTTATCCAGAACAGTATCTGGTGGATAGAGACCGTGGGTATTGACGGCATCCGCATGGACACCTATCCCTATGCTTACGCTGATGCGATGGCACAGTGGATGAAAGAACTCGACGAGGAGTATCCGAACTTCAACACCGTGGGTGAGACATGGGTCACGGAGCCTGCCTATACCGCCGCATGGCAGAAAGACAGTAAACTGTCGAAAGAGAACAGTTACCTGAAGACGGTCATGGACTTCTCTTTCTTCGACAAACTGAATCAGGCGAAGAACGAGGAGACGGATGCTTGGTGGGAGGGACTCAACCGCCTATATGGCTCTTTCGTCTACGACTACCTATATCCTAACCCCTCATCTGTCATGGCATTCATTGACAACCATGACACTGATCGCTTCCTGGGCAACGGACGTGACACACTCGCCCTCAAACAGGCACTCACCCTGTTGCTGACCGTAAAGCGTATTCCTCAATTATATTATGGTACGGAGATCCTCATGAACGGAACCAAGGAGGTGACCGACGGTAATGTGCGCAAGGACTTCCCAGGTGGATTCCCTGGCGATCAGCATAACGCCTTCACCCAGGAGGGACGCACCAAGGCAGAGCAGGACATGTTCCGATGGACGAGCCGACTGCTACATTGGCGACAGGGTAACAATGTGATCATCAAAGGCAGTCAGACGCAGTTCATTCCCTATCAGGGCATCTACGTCATCGCCCGCCAGTATCAGGGAAAGACTGCGCTCACCATCCTCAACGGTACGAGCAAGTCCGCTACCATGGATGTGAAGCGCTACGCTGAGGTCATTGGCGACACCCAACGAGCCAAGGACGTACTGACAGGACGCTATTACGACCTGTCGAAAGACCTGCAGTTACGTCCCCGCCAATCGCTGATTTTAGAATTTTAAGTATTAATCAAACTTAAAACGTATGATAAAAAGGTAGCAGTTACAAAAAAATTGCTACCTTTGCATTTAATATCATTTTACTTAAAAATAAACTAGTATGGCAAATCTATTTTCATTAGAAGGCAAGAATGCCTGGATTACAGGTGCTTCCTATGGTATCGGCTTCAACATTGCCAAGGCTTTTGTTGCAGCAGGTATCAAGAACATCATCTTTAACGACATCAACGAGGCTGCCCTGGAGCGTGGTCTCAACAACTACAAAGAGGCTGGCATCACCAACGTTCATGGCTATGTCTGCGACGTGACGAAAGAGGACGACGTGAAGGCTCTCGTGGAGAAGATCCACGCAGAGGTAGGACAGATTGACATCCTCGTCAACAATGCAGGTATCATCAAGCGTATCCCGATGCACGAGATGAAGCGCGCCGAGTTCCAGCAGGTCATCGATGTTGACCTCGTGGCTCCTTATATTGTGTCATCTGCCGTCATCCCTGAGATGATGGAGCGTCGTGAGGGTAAGATCATCAATATCTGCTCCATGATGTCAGAGTTAGGTCGCGAGACTGTCAGTGCCTATGCCGCCGCCAAGGGTGGTCTGAAGATGCTGACCCGTAACATCTGCTCTGAGTATGGTGAGTATAACATCCAGTGTAACGGTATCGGTCCGGGCTATATCGCTACTCCGCAGACCGCTCCTCTTCGTGAGCGTCAGCCAGACGGCAGCCGTCACCCGTTCGACTCCTTCATCTGTGCCAAGACTCCCGCAGGTCGCTGGCTGGAGCCCGAGGAACTGGGTGGTCCCGCCGTGTTCCTTGCCTCTCATGCCTCTGACGCCGTCAATGGTCACGTATTGTATGTGGATGGCGGTATCCTCGCATATATTGGCAAACAGCCCTGATCTTTCAAGACAAGTTATCATCATAAGAGGCTTCCCCAAAAGGAAGCCTCTCTTTGTAACCCTATGCTTTAACGTGAGTTCGATGAATATTGTTTTCATGTGTCAAGACGTTTTCCGTCACTAAAGCCTCCAATAGTAAAGACAAAGGTCTCCCATCCTTGACACGAGAGCCTCCCATCAGCCATCGGAGATGGTCCGTTCCTCTATCGGAGGCATGATAATCTTGTGATGGAGGCTTACTAACATGTGATGGAAGACATCAAAAACAAAGAACGATGATGTTCTGAACACGATGCAAAGGTATACAAAAGACTTTTTCTATGCAAGGGGGTAGCGACTCCATCTTCCTAAAAACCGCATTCTAATGTCTCCCATCATTACAAATTTAACAAAAATTAGCCAAAAATGCCATAACATTCGTGTTGGTCTTTCTGAACAGGCTCAGATGGTAAGTGACAAGATACTTGCCGCCAAGAATGCAAAGAAAAAGAAGGTTGACAAGTAGAAATTCGTTAAGGCGATTTCAACTTTCAACCAGTCAAATAATAAAAACATGCACGAAAAACAACTTTTTCCACGTAAAAACGCAAGAAAAAGTTGGATTTCGTGCGGTTTTTGAAAATTAGTTGTACCTTTGCACCAATTATAAGTGATGATTACTTATGGAAAGTCGCAAGATTATAGGTAGAGATAGTGAAATGGCAGAGTTACAACGATGCTTGGACTCCGATCGTTCAGAACTTGTCATTGTTTATGGAAGACGACGTGTTGGTAAAACGTTCCTGATAGACCAATTCTTCAATGAGACGTATGACTTCACCTTCGTCGGTGGTCACAAACTATCACAGCGCATCCAACTTCGAAATTTTGCCAAGGCATTGAAGAAGGCAATGAAGGAGCGAACCATGCGTAAGTTCGACGACTGGTTTGATGCATTTGACACACTGGAGGAATATCTAGAATCTTTATCATCAGCGAGGAAGAAAGTGGTGTTTATCGATGAAATGCCTTGGATAGACTCACTGCGTTCCAACTTCACAGAAGCATTTGAAAACTTCTGGAATGGGTGGGCGGCACGTCGTACAGACATTATGTTCATTGCCAGCGGCTCAGCCACGTCATGGATGATTGACAATCTTGTGGAGAATCAGGGAGGACTTCATGCCCGTATAACCAGCCAGATATACCTTCGCCCATTTACTTTGAATGAGACCGAGCAGTATCTACAAGGACGTGGATGCTTGTGGGACAGATTCCAAATAGCACAATGCTATATGTTTTTTGGCGGAGTCCCTTTCTACTTGAGTCTTTTGGACACTAAAGACAGTCTTGCACAGAATGTTGACAGACTCTGCTTTGCACGTGGTGGAGCACTTAGACTGGAGTTCGATGAACTATACAATGCTTTGTTCACCAATGCCGATAAGTACGTAGATATTGTACGCTTGTTAGCAGAGCGACGTAGCGGCATGACAAGTAGTGAGATTGCGAAAACGACCTCAATAGACGGGAAGCGACTTGCAAAGATGCTCAATAATCTTGAGCGTTGCGACTTCATCATGAAGTTCAGATACTATGGAAAGAAAAGCAAAGATGTCATTTATAAACTGACGGACTTCTATACTTTATTTTATATCAAGTACATTGAGATATATAAAGATTCATACGATGAACAGTGGTGGCAACATCATCTGGCTTCTCATAGTGTGGAGTCGTGGCAGGGATTGACATTTGAGCTTTTGTGCCTCATGCATATTCGCCAAATTCGTCAGGCACTTAACATTGGTGGTGTTGCCACAGAGGTTTCTGCATGGTTCGATAAGTCGGATAAGGGAGGGACCTACGATGTTGATAACATCGTGGGAGGGCACCAGAAAGCAGTTCGAGGCTCGCAGATAGACCTCATTATAGAGCGGGCTGACAGAATAATCCATCTTTGTGAAATGAAATTTAGCCAAGGAGAATACAGGATTACGGCCGATTATGAGGAGAAACTTCGTAACAGAATGGCACTATTTAAAGAAAAGACTAAGAATAAGCAGACGTTAGTACATACCTTCGTTACAACCTTTGGTGTGGCTAATGGAAAACATTCGAGCCTGGTTCATAGCGAAGTTACTTTGGATGGGCTATTTATCGTATAAGAATGGATCTGCAGAATTATCACGACTGGATAGTTGAGCGTCAACGACTTCTTGAGCGTATCAAGGAGTTGGAAACCGAGAATGTCGAACTAAAGAGACGGCTTGGCAAAGATGTCACGCCTGTAGCACTGGAACCAACTGCTATGCAAACTCTTTCGCTTCAAGAAAAAGTGGACTTGTTTCGAAGTCTATTCAAGGGGCGCAAGAATGTGTTTGCCAGGAGATGGTATAGCAAAGCGAGCGGAAAGGGTGGTTATCAGCCTGTATGTCAGAACGAATGAGAGGAAAGAAAGTGGCCATTGTCGGAGTTGGTGGAACAGGTTCGTATCTGCTTGATCACCTCGCCAAGACATGTGTCGACCAAATCCATCTATACGATGATGATGATTTCAACACACATAATGCCTATCGTGCTCCAGGAGTACCAACAAGGGAAGAATTGAATGAGCTAATGAGTAAAGTGGACTATTATTATCGTCGCTATTCGGGTTTCCACAAAGGTATTGTTCCTCACAAAGTCAGAGTTAAACCAGATAATTTCTCTGAATTGGATGATATGGACATGGTATTCATCTGTGTTGACAGCGTTAGTGCAAGAAATCAGATTGCCGGATACTTGATGGAAAAGGGGAAGCCGTTTATTGATTCTGGAATGGGACTCGAAAAAGCCAATGATTAACTTGTTGGACAAGTAAGGGTAACCACGGGATTGCTTAGTCACTATCTTCACATTAAAGAGGCATTTGGGGATTCTACAATAGATGACGATATCTACGCAAGCAACATACAGTTATCTGAATTGAACTGTCTTGCCGCAAACCTCATGCTCATTAAATGGAAAAGATTGATAGGCATATATATCGACCAAGCCGAGCACGATTTCAATAGCGTTTACTCCATTGGAAGTAACAAGGTACTTCAGACACAATATGAGGACGACACAATTCCAACCGACCTTCGTTAAGTACATTCCTGAAAAACTGGAAAAGGGTAAACTCTATATTTCTATGGAGTATGCAACGGCATCACACCTCTGCGCCTGCGGATGTGGAGAGAAAGTTGTTACACCCATTTCTCCAGATTTCTGGCAATTGTATTACAACGGCAAGGAAATTTCGCTTACCCCATCAATTGGGAACTACGAAATCCCCTGCCAGTCACACTATTTCATAAGAAGCAATAGGGTTGAATGGTGCTTGCCTTTTCATTCCAAAAAGAAAAGGAAAAAGAAGAAATGGCAGAACCTGTGTTTTTGGAAATTACTTTGATTTTTGGTTTGAGGCAGGATATATACCTTCTGCCTCAAACTATTTTTTTAAAGGGCATGCAAATACAATGTTGCCCGTTGAAATCCCATAGATGTTTTCAACTTGTCAACGTTAGAATTTGACAACGGACATTTTTCTATTCTTTGCAGAATTATAGGGGCAGGATTCTGCAAGAGAGTGGCTACAATATAAATGAGACGAAAGAATTGGCTACAAATTTGAAATGTGTATTAAAACAAAGAAGGAGTTAGATAAAATCTAACTCCTTGCTCCTCAATTGTTTACTGATACTTGTCAGATTTGCGCTTCAGGATGGGCTTGAACGTGAGAGGTTGAAATCTTTGGAAATCGAATGAAATTATTAGTAATTGATAATCAGTATGTTATATTGTTGTATTTAAAAGCGTGCGTTTGTTAAAATTTCAAAGTCTGAAATAAATTGG
>JAFTGH010000018.1 GCA_017458005.1 Prevotella sp.
AACAAGAACTTCAAGGGTATCGTTGTGAAGGACGGTAAAAAATTCGTGGTTAAGTGAGAGAAATGAGAGTTTACTCTTATTTCCGAACGTGAACGAATTCGACGAACGTCAAATTCGTGGTTAAGTAATCTACTGATTACATCATATCTAAATCGGGCAGGAATAGAAAATCCTGCCCGATTTTATTTGTAGATTACGAAATAATGATTATCTTTGCAACCGAGATATATAGTGAATGTAGATATGGGTACTGTTATTAGAAAAGTAATAGATGTTAAAGAACAGCAAATTACGACGAATGAGGGGAAGAAACTTATTCGCCGTGTAACAACTGTCCAAATGCCAAATGGACGCTATCGCTACCCTGTAGATTATTATGACCCAACTCCAGGTCCTGTTCGTATTACGAAAGAAGAACAGGAAAGAAGGCGTATCCACATATATCAACAAATTATCTAATGTATAAAAGTTACCCTTTTATTTTTCTGATGAACGACTACTCTGGGGCAAATGAAGAACTGGAGTATACAATGCAGTATAGGTTTAAATCAGACAAATCGCACCATACTTATATCGTCCGCATTGAACGATATATTGAGCATGCTTATTGTGTGAAATTCTATGATAAAGCAAACACTTTAAGTGATAATAAGTACAGCCTCCGAACGAAGACTTACGAACCCCGCGTTATAGTTAATACGGTATTTAATATCATGTTAGATGTATTGAATAAGGACGAAAAAGCATCGTTCTTTTTTATTGGCGCCGAAGATGAAAAAGATGTTGCTGGGAAAGCGACCAGAAGGTTTACTTTCTACTCTGATTACGTACTTTCTTTGATATCAGATAAAGTGTTTGACCATTTTCGCGCCAACCACTTGTCTCTTTATATCCTTGTAAATAGGAAATCTGTTAGTGACACCGCTTCTTTCGTTCAAAGAATTAATAATCGCGTAGCAGCAGCCATGTTTGGTTAACAACCAAGACGGTGAAGACTGGTAACACTCCTGCATACAACCTCGCAGGTCAGCGTGTTAACAAGAACTTCAAGGGTATCGTTGTGAAGGACGGTAAAAAGTTCGTGGTTAAGTAATCTACTGATTACATCATATCTAAATCGGGCAGGAATAGAAAATCCTGTCCGATTTTATTTGTAGATTACGAAATAGTTTGTATCTTTGCCGTAATCATACGGCGAAAATACTCACACTCGACATTTAGAGTCCCTTGATAAGGGACGGCTATAATGCAGGGTTAAAATTCAAAAACACTTTGTTTTGTGCTCGTTTATTAGATAAATTTCTCACACTCGACAAAAGAAATGCATTCCTTTTGTTCTCGTTTAATCGAAATTTTCGTATCTTTGCAACCGAGATATAATAAATATGGCAAAAACAGAAAGAGTGAATTATTGGTTAGATGTTGCCAATGAAGATCTAAGCCTTGCGGAGTACATCTTCAAGGGGGGGCGTTGGCTATATACTGCTTTTATGTGTCATCAGGCTATTGAAAAAACGATAAAAGCCTATTGGGTAAGTGTTAGAGAAGACGAACCACCATATACTCATAGCCATATAAAACTACTAAAAGGTTGCGGACTGGCAGATACCATGACAGAGGAACAATTGAGGTTCATAGACATAATGGTGCCAATGAATATTGAGGCACGATACCCAGATTATAAACGTGAAGTGGCAAAATCCCTTAATGAGGATGCGACAAAATATATACTTGAACAAACCAAACAATTATTGCAATGGATACACCAAAAGTTCTAACAAGGGAAGAGGCTTTGCAAATTGTGAGAGATTATAAAAGAACCATCTCACATCGATTTAGTTCAATGCCAAGAGTGTATCTATATGGATCATACTCAAAAGGAACACCACACACATGGAGTGATATTGATGTGGCTGTTATTGTACCAAAAATGGAAGGAAACTGGCTAGAGAAATCAGCCGATCTTGCTGGTGACGGTCGTAAAATAAGTTTTCTCATTGAGCCAATACTAATGGAGGAGCCAAATGGCTACTATTCCCCACTATATGAAGATATCATGAAAACAGGTATCGCTGTTTAATCAGTTACCCCCTTGCATAGAAAAATCTTTTGTGTACCTTTGCACCGTGTTCAGAACATCAGTGCTCTTTGTTTTTGATGTCTTCCATCACATGTTAGTAAGTCTCCACCACAAGACAGTCATGCCTCCGATTGAAGAGCGGGCGGTCTCCTATGGCTGATGGGAGACTCTCGTGTCAAGGATGGGAGCCTCTTGTCTTTACTATCGGAGGCTTTAGTGGCGGAAATACTCACACTCAACATAATAAATTCACTTCTTTTGTTCTCGTTTAATCGAAATTTTCGTATCTTTGCAACCTAATTACCATAGATTTCATGAAAAAAATAGCATTCATCCTTTATATGCTGACGCTGGTGGTATGCCAGAGCATAGCGGTGCCCGCTCATCGTGGGACAGTAAAAATCACACAGCCTGACGGCAGTCAAGTCACCCTCCAACTGCACGGTGACGAGTGGTTGCACTTCAGCACTACCACCGATGGCTTCTCTGTAGTAAAGAACCAACAGGGCTACTATGTCTATGCGGAACTGAGAGACGGCAAGTTGGAGCCTACCAACCACGTGGCTCATGATGCCGAGGCACGTGAGACTGCCGAGCAGACATTCCTTGCTGGGGTGGAGAAATACCAGGTTCCTGAGATGTCAGAGAAAACGGCAAAGATCAGGGAGGAGGTCATGCAGCGACAGCAGCAGACTCTGGCAAAGCGCAGAGCAGCAGGAAACCGTGCCGCACAATATGACTACAACAACTTCAAAGGACTGGTCATTCTGGTGCAGTTTAACGACAAGTCGTTCTCCAGAGACGACTATGCCACCATCGCCAACAACATGATCAACCAAGAGAACTACACGGGCTATTACGATACAAACGGTGTCAAGCAGACCTATACGGGCAGTGTACGCGACTATTTCTCCGACAACTCTGGGGGCAAGTTCAAGCCCGAGTTCGACGTCTATGGTCCCTATACCATCGACTACAGCCAATACGATGCCAATGGCACTGAAGGTTCTGCCGAACTCATCTACGCCGCTATCAATGCCGCCGACAACGACATCAACTATAGCAACTACGACCGTGACGGTGACGGAACTGTTGACATGATATACTTTATTTTTGCAGGCAATGGAGCCAATTATAGTGGTAATGACAGTCGTCTCTACTGGCCCCACCGCTCTGTGATCTACAACCCTAACGCCACAGGTTGGTACAATTGGGCAGTTGAAAAAGACGGTGTCAGACTCTACGACTATGCCAGTTCCGTAGAGTTATATGGCTATACTGGTTATCCCAGCAGCATCACTATCGACGGTATCGGCACGATTTGCCATGAGTTCAGTCATGTGTTAGGACTGCCCGACTTCTACGATACCGACTATGAGAAGAGTGGTGGCGAGAGCAACCATCCTGGTATATGGTCGCTCATGGCTGGAGGCAGTTACGAGAACATCGGACGCACCCCAGTAGGCTACTCGCTCTATGAGCGTTACTCGGTTGGTTTTACGGATGAGCCACAGAAGATTGAGGCAGAGGGCAGTTATACGCTGAACCCACTATATAGCAGCCAGACTGGCTACCGCATCGACTCACCAGTGGCTAATGAGTTCTTCCTGCTGGAGAATCGTCAGAAGAATGCCTTCAAGTGGGATGCCTACCTGCCAGGTAGCGGTATGCTGGTACATCGGGTAGACCTTACGAATACGAGTATATGGAATAACAACAATGTCAATAGCAACCCCAGCCATAACTACTATGAGGTAGTACGTGCTGGTGGTAAGAGTTATAGCAATACTGCCGCTGATGTGTTCCCAGGAACAAGGCACGTGACCTCACTGAATAATGCGACCACCCCTGCCAACCTCAAAACATGGGCTGGCGAGTCCACCAAATGGGGACTGAAGAACATCGCCATGAACAGCAGTGGCGTCGTCACCTTCGACATCGAGGATACCTACGTACTAAAGAGTATTAGTTTGCCTGCCACTGTAGAGACATTCGTTGGAGGCAGCATGACATTGACTGCCACTGCTGATCCAGAATATGCGGAATATACCTTAACATGGGAAAGCGACAATCCAAGTGTCGCCACTGTCAGCCAGAAGGGTGTGGTGACAGGCATTAGTGCTGGAACATGTACCATCACGGCGAAGAGCGACCAAGGTCCTTCGGCATCCTGTCAAGTAACCGTGACGGAAGCCGTACTGCATTCTGTCGCTGATTTCAAGCAGCAGTCCCTGGGCGAGAGCCTTGTCCTCAAACTGACCAACGCACAGGTACTATTCGCCTATACGGACAAGAATAACGTACAGACTGCCTATCTGCGTGATGCCACAGGAAACATCATGCTATATAATGCCAACCTGCCCATCGAGACCAACGACATCTTGAATGGAACCCTGTATGTCAAGACAGGACTGAGCAACAATATCCCACAGGCAGTCGGACTGGGTGATGAGACCAACGAACTGGGACTCACCATCACTGCCAGCAGTGCCGCCGAGCCACGTGCTGTCCGCTTTGAGAACCTGACAGAGGCAGACTACTGCGACTTGGTAGTGGTCAAGGCTGTTAAACTGAAGAGGGATAATGGTATCTGGGCTTACAGCGACGACAACAGCGCACGAATCTGGGCTGGTAATTTCGGTGTCGCCACGGGCATCAAGTCTTCTGATACCTTCGACGGAAAGTACTATGATGTCACTGCTGTCTACAGCACAAACGTGAAAGACGGACAGATCATCAATGAACTCAACGTCACGAAAGCCGTTGAGCAAGTCGAAGATCCCACAGCAATCAATGCCGTCCGCATGGATAACGACAAGGAGGAGAGTCAGCAAGGCTATAACCTCCAGGGACAACGAGTAGACGACAACTACAAAGGACTTGTCATCAAGAACGGAAGGAAGATACTTAAGAGATAATAGATAAGAGATAAAAGATAAGCGGGAAGAGGTTTTCACACCTTTTCCCGCTTATATTATATAATAAGGTGTAGAGGACGAAATGTTAAAAAATGACCTCGAATTGTAACTTTTTTATAATTTTATTTGTCGTTTATAAATATTTGTAATATCTTTGCGCCCTGATAGTCAATTAAGGTAAAAACTGACATTTAGAAACATAAAGGCTAAATAGCAAGACAAAATGCACCTCTGGCATAAGGGTGCAATGATGTTTAGATATAGTATGATGAATGGAAAAGTTATTTAAATCATTATTTTTATAATTAACAAGAGAGAGTTTATGGAAAAAAGATTAATGATGTTTTTGGCAGCCCTTTTCCTGTTCTTGGGGGGGGTAACTGCTCAAACTAAAGTTAATGGTACCGTTATCTCGCAAGAGGACGGTGAGCCCGTTATTGGTGCTTCTGTACTTGTTGTAGGCACCAACACTGGTACGGTAACAGATACGAATGGTAAATTCGCATTGACTGTTCCCGCAGGTAAGTCTCAGTTGCGTATTACCTATGTAGGTATGGAGCCTATTGAGGTAAGTGCACGCCCTAACATGCGCATCTTGCTGACTAGCGACCAGAAGGCATTGGACGAGGTGATTGTCGTTGCCTATGGTACTGCCAAGAAAGCATCTTTCACTGGTTCTGCTTCAGCAATGAAGGACAAGGACATGTCTGCTGAGAAGGGATCATTGGTAAAGTCACTTGAAGGTAAGGTTGCTGGTGTACGCGTTGGTTCCTCAACGGGTGACCCAGGTGCCGATCAGAGTATTTTGATTCGTGGTATTGGTTCTATTAACGGATCTACCCAGCCTTTATATGTTATTGATGGTGTGCCCATCTTGGCTAACTCTGATGGCTACATGTCATCCAGCATTCGTTCGCAGTCAATTCTTGCCTCACTCAACCCTAACGATATTGAGAGCATGACCATCTTGAAGGATGCCGCCGCTGCCTCTCTGTATGGTTCCCGTGCCGCTAATGGTGTTGTTATTATCACCACTAAGAAGGGTAAGACAGGTAAGACCAACGTACACTACGACATGCAGATTGGTTGGCAGCAGATTGCTGTTAAGAAGGCGATGAATACGATGAATGCCTCACAACTGAAGCAATACTATTTTGATGGTATCAAGAACTTCTTCATGGAGTATGGCTATACTGACAATGAGGCAGAGGCTGCTGAGTGGACTGAGGATGAGGTTCGCGATGGTTGGTTCTGGGACTATGATGGTGACACTGATACCAACTGGTATGATCAGGTTTACCACTCTGCTCTGACACAGGACCATCAGATTTCTATCGATGGTGGAACAGACAGAACAAAGTTCTATGTTGGTTTAGGCATCAACAACTCTGATGGTGTTGTCAAAGGCAGCAACTTCAAGCGTTACAGTGGACGCATCAACTTGGATCATCAGGTTAACGACTGGTTGAAGGTTGGTGTTAAGCAGATGATCTCATTCAGCGACACAAAGGGTTATCGCGACCAGAGCAGCCAGGAGCAGGGCTTTGCCACAACAACTCCTTGGTCTGTCCTCTATTCTCTTGACCCCACGGCAAAGAACACTTTGGAGGATGGCACCTACAACAATGACGTTGCATTCGGAAAAGTTGGCAACCCCAACAATATGTACGGTTCAGAGACTGGCGAGTACGCTGAGTTTGTGAAGTCTAACATCATGCGTAGCATGAGTAATGTAGAGGCTGAGGTTAAACTTCCTTACAACTTCACCGCACGTACCATCCTTGGTTACGACTACACCAACAACAAACTGCAGGAGTTCTGGTCTCCAAACAGTGTTAACGGTGAGTCACTGCAAGGTCTTGGACAGCGTTGGGACTTCACCAACAAGACACTGACTTCATCTACTACATTGAATTATGCCAATGCTTTTGGATTGCACTCTGTCAATGCTTTAGTAGGTTATGAGTATGAGAATCGCAAGAACCTGTATATGACTGCATCTGCAAAGGGTTATGGCACAGACAAACTGCCTGAACTCTCTAACGGTCAGCCATACAACACTGGTAGTTCCACTTACGAGTCTATCCTGTCTTCATGGCTTGGAAAGGTTGACTACAACTACGACAATAAGTATTATCTGTCTGCTAGTTTCCGTCGTGACGGCTCTTCTCGTCTGGCATCTGAGAACAGATGGTCTAACTTCTGGTCTATCTCTGGTGCATGGAGAATCTCTGGCGAGAACTTCCTGAAGGACAATGACCTGTTCAGTGATTTGAAACTCCGTGCTTCTTATGGTACCAACGGTAACTTGCCTACAAGTCTCTATGGCTATATGGCAACCTATGCTACCAGCGGTGGTTACGGTCAGAATGGTGCCTACTATTGGGGTGCTTCTGGTAACAAGGAGTTGAGTTGGGAGAAGTCTAAGAACTTCAATATCGGTCTCGATTGGACTTTGTTTAATCGTGTAACTCTCACCATTGAGTATTATAACAAACTGACTGACAACCTGCTGTTCAGCACACCAACTTCTTACGTTACAGGTTTCGAAAGCAACCTGACCAACATTGGTGAATTGAAGAATAGTGGTCTGGAGTTCACTGTTAGTTCACAGAACATCAAGACCAAGGATTTCAGTTGGACAACAGACTTCAACCTGACATGGCAGAAGATTAAGGTTAAGAGCCTCCCTGGAGGTGATGATGTGCAGTATGGTGATGGTAGCATGTACCTGCTTCGTGAAGGCGAGTCAATGCATACCTTCTACCTGCCAAAATGGAAGGGTGTTAATCCTGAGACAGGTCTTGGTGAGTTCTGGCTTGACCCAGAGGATGAGTCACAGGGTGTGACCAACTACTACTCTGAGGCTGGAAAGACTATCGTCGGTAAGGCTGTGCCCGATGTTCTTGGAGGTATCACTAACACCTTCCGCTATAAGGACTTCGACCTTTCATTCATGATCTCCTACCAGTTCGGTGCTGACATGTTTGACTATCCTGGTTACTTCCTGACCTATAGCGATGGTGTACGTATTGGTTCATTCAACGTTCATAGTTCAGTAGCAGGTAACTACTGGAAACAGCCTGGTGATGTAGTAGACTTCCCGAAGCCTATCTACGGTAACCCCTATCGCTCTGACCGTTTCTCTTCTCGTGAGATTAACTCTACTGACAATATCCGTGTTCGTGATATCACACTGGGTTACAACATCCCATTCTTCAAGAAGTATATCAACAGCCTGCGTGTTTACTTCCGTACCACCAATCCATTCATGATCTATTGCGCAACAGACAATGTTGATCCTGACGTGGATGTCAACGGATATCGTCAGACCGATACACCTCCAACACGCCAGTTCTTGTTCGGAGTGAACCTGAGTTTCTAATTAAACTAAAAGAAAAGACATGAATATGAAAAAAATATATTTATCATTTGGACTGGTTGCTGGACTGATGCTCTCTTCTTGCAGCCTTGACACAGAGCCATCGACTTCTTTGGCTGAAGGTGTTGCCATCACGTCAGTGTCTGACTTGCAAAATGCCGTTAATGGTGTTGGTTATCTCCTGTCGGAAGACCGTATGACCTATGGTGCAGAGTTCGCCATCTATGCTGACCTGCTGACCAATGACTTCGCAATAGCACAGGACTATGGTCAGAGCAAGCCTATCGCATATTATTCTATTACAAAGAATGATGAGTTGCCCGACTATGCGTACTATTTCTATTATAAGGCTATCGCCAACTGTAATAAGGCTCTACAACTGTCTGAGAATCTGGAAGAGGATGAGGATGTTGTCAACCTGACTGGTCAGTTGTATGCTTGGAGAGGACTGCTCCACTTCGATATCGCCCGTATGTTCGCTCACATTCCCTCAACAGTAAATGATGTCAATGCCGCTAACTCTGGTATTGTCCTGTCTACAGAGGTTTATGAGCCCACCTACAAAGGCAGTCGCTCTACCCTGAAAGAGACTTACGACCAGATTATCAGTGACTTAACAAAAGCAATGACCCTGTTGGACAAGGATGTTGACAACGGTACAGGTTATTTCAACTACTATGCCGCTCTTGCTATCCGTGCTCGCGCATACCTCTATATGGGTGACTATGCTAAAGCATTGGCTGATGCCAAAGAGGTTATCGCTGATGGTGGCTATGAATTGTATACTATTGGCAACTATGACAAGGTATGGGCACAGGAAGGAACTTCTGAGTCTATCTTCGAGTTGCTGATCACTGATACCCACAACGCTCAGCGTAACTCCGTTGGATACTATTGCGATGCTGCTGGCTATCCTGAGTGTGCTTTCAACGAGGACGGAAAACTGTATCAGTACCTCTCTACGGCTACTGGTGACGTGCGTTCTAACTTGATTAAGGTACAGTCTTTAGGTGCTTTCCCCGCAAAGTATCCTGGTCGTGGTGGTCTCTATGTTAACAACCCCAAGATTATCCGTCTGTCAGAGATTTACCTGATTGCCGCAGAGGCAGAGTTGAAGGGTAATAACAATGGTGCTGCTGCCGCTTCTTACATCAATGAGATTGAGAAGAACCGTATTACAGGTTATACCGACGTAGCAACCGTTACTATCGACGACATCATCTTCGAATATGAGAAGGAATTGTTCGCTGAAAATCAGATTGCCTTTGCATACTGGCGCAACAAGCAGAGTATAACCAATCAGGTTGGCAGCGTTATTAACTACGATAACAACCGTACGATCCTTCCTATCCCACAGCGTGAGATAGACTACGATCCCACATTGGTACAGAACGCAGGTTATTAATTCCTGTATTCATACTCACTCCATAAGAAATCGGGATACCTTTGTCGAGGCATCCCGATTCTTTTTTAGCAAAAAGTTTATCAAGAATTTGCATTTTCGCAAATAAATTTATAACTTTGCAAATGCAAATTCTAACTATTATGATTATTGCTAACAAAGAAATTCTCGATGATTTTGTGCAAACACATGCACAGGCAGCCAAGCCACTCAATGGCTGGATAGAGAAAGTGGAAAAGGTTGTTTGGAAGAACCATGCAGAACTTAAACAGATATTCCCATCAGCCGATTATGTGAAGAATGGAAGATATGTGTTTAATATCGGTGGTAACAACTATCGTGTTGTGGCTGTGGTAATCTTTGTGGGAAGCGTGGTATATATCAGATTTGTTGGGACTCATGCAGAATACGAAAAAATAGACAGTACAACGATATAAAAGAAAGTGAGGTAGAAAATGAACAAAAAAATTCAGAACAGAAAAGAGTACGATGCTGTAAAAGAAAGAGTAGACGCTTTGATTGCAGAAGCGACAGCAAAAGGAATGTTGGAGCCTGAGGCTGATAATGAATACACTCAGGAGATTGCGCAACTTAGTGAGTTGATGGCTATATATGAGGATGAAGAACTCGACATACTCCCTTTACGTGAGAAATCACCACTCATCCGTTGTATCGAGGACTATTTCTATTCACGAAACTTACATCAAAAGGATGGAGCACGGATTCTGGGGATTAACGAGTCTGTCTTTAGTCAGGTAATGTGTGGAAAGAGAAAGATTTCCATGTCTCTGGCTAAACGGCTTCACTCTAGATTAGGGATAGATGCTAAACTCATTTTAGAGAACGCATGAAATCTCTATCTTTGTGAGGATATGACAGCACAGCAGTTACGGAGTTGGTTCCAACAATTCAACAGGCAATACTTTGGCGAGGAACTGCCAGAGCCGCGCTTTGTGGTGAATCATGCACGACGGATGCTGGGACAGTTCTCGTGTCGCAGGGTACGCAAAGGACTGTTCAGGGGATATCAGAACGTGGGGTATACCATCAAGGTCAGCGATTTCTATCAGATGGAGGAGCATGACTACCAGTCGACTCTCCTCCATGAGATGATACATTATTATATTACATACAAGGGACTGCGTGACACCTCTACCCACGGAACACTGTTCCGCCAGTGGATGACACGCCTGAATCAAGACGGATGGCAAATCACCATCTCCTCCCGTACCGATGGCATGACTGTCAATCAGCAGACAGAACAGCAATACCTGTTGCTACTCGCCAGACTGACAGACGGGCGCTGTTTCCAGTCGGTAGTCAATCCCACCTACAGGAAATATATCGACAAACAGGCGAATGCCTCGCCATTGATTGCCGAGCACCACTGGAAAGTAAGTAGGGATATGCGTTATGCCACCTGGAGCAAGACACGCTCACTACGTGGACAACGCATATCCCTGCAAGAGTATCAGCAGTTGCTGGATACAGACGTATTGACAGAAGCCCTTAGTTGACCTGGATGACCAGATACTTGCTGGTAGACCAGAATATCTGCGGATTAGTGATGCGCAGCACATACTGCTTGTTGGCATCACGCTCCAAGACATAACTGGACGAAGGATGGGTAGTCAGCAACTTCGCTGAGCGGGAATAGAGTTTGATCTCCTTGTCGACACGAATATCAATCTTGGTAAAATACTCACGATTGAAGTTCGACTGCAGCACCTTGCCGTTCTCGATGATATGCTGGTCTTTCAACTCCTTCTTCGTTCCGAACACGAACCAAGCGGTGTTCAACTGCTTGTCCTGCGCTGAGATCGTCTCAGCCTTCTGGTTGATCTCCGCTTTCTGCTGAGAATTCTCTACCGTCATGTCGGCAAGTTCGTTACCCAACTCCGACAGACGGATGTCACGTGACTTCAGTTCCAGACGCAACTGGTTGATCTCCTTGTCTTTCTCCTCCAACTGAGCCACCAGGTTCTCAACAGTCTTACGCAACTCGTCACCCTTCACAGAACTCTGACGCAACTGGTTCTTCAACTTATTAATCAGTTCACGGTTGTGCTGCATCGTCTCCTGAATCTGAGCGATATTGTCACGAATACTCTGGGCGCGGTTGGCTCCCTCTCCGTCCTTGGCAAGAGTCACACGATCCTGAGCGGCATTGATAGCGCGGAAACCTTCCTCAATCTCATTGAAAGTCGCCATCATGTCGTTGATCTCATTGTCTTTCTGCTGGATAATGCGATTCAGCGAGTCAGCCTGCTGGGCAAGCATCAACTCCTCTGCCTTTGGTCCCTGCTGCTTGCAGGCTACCAGTGCTACGGCACCAAGTGCCAAAATCAATAACTTTTTCATATCTTTACCTTTTTACTTCTTTACCTTTTTACTTCTTTACCTTTTTACTTCTTTACCTTTTTACCTTTTTACCTTTCTACCTTTCCTTCCCCGCCAGGACAATCACAAACTCCCCTCGCGGCTCATGCTCGGTGAAATGGGCGATGACTTCCTGTAACGTGCCACGGACACTCTCCTCATGCACCTTACTAATCTCACGGCATACACTCACCTGACGGTCGGCACCCATCACCTCCGCAAACTGCTGAAGGGTCTTCAGTACCCGATAGGGCGACTCATAGAACACTATCGTACGCTCCTCGTCCGCCAGACTCTGTATCTTCGTCTGCCTACCCTTCTTCTGAGGCAGGAAGCCCTCAAAACAGAAACGGTCGCAGGGCAGTCCACTGCTCACCAAGGCTGGTACGAAAGCGGTGGCACCAGGCAGTGTCTGAACCTCGATGCCCGCACGGACAGCCTCACGAACCAGAAAGAAACCCGGGTCGGAGATGCCTGGGGTTCCCGCATCACTGATCAAGGCGATGGTCTGTCCTGCCTGCAATCGCTCTACGATAGCGGCACTAGTGCCATGCTCATTGAACTTATGATGGGAAAGGAGATGCTGCTGAATCTGGAAATGCTTCAGCAGAATACCTGATGTCCGAGTATCCTCCGCCAACACAAGGTCGGCTTCTTTCAGGATTCGGATGGCTCGAAGAGTCATATCTTCCATGTTGCCCACAGGCGTGGGTACAATATATAATATGCCCATAATTTTGTGCAAAGATAAAAAATAATTATCAATTATGAATTATTAATTATGATTTATTTGTATCTTTGTGCCATGATTTGAAATTATATCAATCTTTAACCCTAAAACATGATGATTATGAAGCAGAGAAAAATGAATCTGGTGTACCTGCTGCTCTTCGCAGTATTCGTACTCTCCTCGTGTGCCAAGACCACTAAGAACGCAAGACTGATTCCCGCTGATGCCGCAGTAGTGAGCATCGACGTGAAACAGATGTTCGAGAAGAGTAAGTTGGGCGACAACGAGGAGGCAAAGAAAAAATTGCTAGAACAAATTGAGAAGAATGCCAAGACCCAGGAGGCAAAGGATCTCGTCAAGAAGATTGTGGAGGATCCCGCCAAGGCTGGTGTCGACCTGAGAGAGCCTTTGTATATCTATGCCACTAATAGTGGTGAGCAGGCTGTTGTAGGTACCATCCTCGACAAGGGTGACTTCACCGAGTTTGCCAACGCCGTTGCCAAAGAGGCTAACATGGAGGCTGTGAAGGAGAAGGACGGTTTGCAGTATCTGGAGGACAAAGAGGACGTGATCGTCTTTGATGATGACGCCTTCATCATCTCAGAGGGCAAGAAACTCGACGACGTAATCGCCAAGTTCAAGAATGACGATACTAAGGGAACCATGGCTGATGAGAGTGAGGATTTTGCCGCACTGCTTGACGGCAAGGGCTATATCAAGGCACTTGTCCCCATGACGATTCTGGAGGATGCCATAGACGCCAAGGCAAAGCAGGCACTTCCTGAGGGTGCGGAACTCAAGGACCTCAGTCTGCTCATCAACGTGACTAGTGACAAAGGTGTTGCCACCATCAATATCGAGTCGCTCGCCAAGTCGGATGCATGGAAAGAGTATATCAAGAACTCTACTGACATCTGTGGTAAGATTGATGGCGACTACCTGAAATACATCCAGAAGGGTGCTTTCCTGATGTATGCCAACTTCAACGGTAAGAAACTCTATGAGTTGTTGGAGGAGAAAGAGGTGTTCAAACAGGTGGGCGCAGAGAGTCAGAAAGACCTCGCCAAGAAGATCCTGGAGTCTGTCGATGGCGACTTCGCTATCGGTGTGGGTCAGGGCAACGGTCCTATCCCCGAGGTTGCCGCTTATATCAAGACCAAGGACGGCAGCATCAACGACTTTGCCAAGGAGAACGGTTTGAAGCCCGAGAAGGGCATGGACTTCGGCTATAAGGATGGTACCACCTATGTTGCCGTGGGTGAGAGCGCTGCTTTCACTGAGGCAAAGGAGAGTTACGACAAGGGGACTGTTAAGGGTCGCCGTGTCTATCTCTTCTGCGACATCAAGACGCTCTCGACGCTCGTCAGCGCTATTGACAGAAGTTCTGCCCGCCAGATGGAGCCTGTTGCCGAGTACGTCAACACCGTTGAGTTCTACGACACAAGCGACACTGCTGGTGAGTTCGTCCTGAAACTGAAGGATACAGAGAAGGACCCCATCGAGTTTATCGCTCAGTTGTTCTTACAGCAAATCATGTAGTCCTTTAGTGAACAGATTGCTTTACAGGCTTTTAAGCCGACATCTAAACGCAGGGCAGTTGGCGGGCTTCGTGCTCGCCAACCTCTGTGGTATGACCATCGTTCTTGCCGCCGTCCAGTTTGCCACCGACATCATCCCGATGTTCACGGGCAGCGACAGTTTCATGAAACCTGGTCAGATGGTGATGGCGAAGCATGTAAGCACTGTCCGCACCCTCACAGGCAAGGCACCAACCTTCACCCCAAAGGAGATTGACGAGGTGCGCAGGCAGTCTTTCGTCAGCGAGGTGGGCACCTTTACCCCATCCCTCTTCAGTGTCGTCGCCACCTTAGGCAGTCGACAGTTGGGCGTGGAGTTCTCTACCGAGATGTTCTTCGAGTCCGTGCCCGATGCGTTTATGGATGTCGACACTTCCCGTTGGCAATGGAAGAGTGGGGATGATGAGGTTCCTATCGTTCTGCCCCGCAACTACCTGAACCTCTATAACTTCGGTTTTGCCAGCAGTCAGGGGCTTCCCGCCCTCTCCGAGAGTCTGGTTTCCATGGTGAAGATACGCTTTATCCTACGTGGCACGGCAGGACGACAGGAGTTAAGTGGCCGTGTCATCGCCTTCTCGAAGAAACTGAACACCATCCTGGTGCCTCAGGCTTTCATGGACGAGATGAATGCTACCCTTTCGCCCGACCGTCAACCAGAGCCCTCACGCCTCATCGTCATGGTCAGCAACCCTGCCGACGAGCAGATAGCCGACTTCCTGAAGAGCAATGGTTATGAGACAGAGGCTGATGATGCCGAAGCGGCTCGTACTGCGCATTTCCTGCGTATCATCATCAGCATCGTCTTGGTGGTGGGACTGATTATCAGTGTCCTCGCTTTCTATGTCCTCCTGCTTAGCATCTTCTTGCTCTTGCAGAAGAACACGGAGAAGATAGACACCCTGCTGCTCATCGGCTATGCCCCCCGTGCCGTAGCACGTCCCTACCACGTCCTGACCATCAGCCTCAACACACTGGTACTCATCCTGTCCGTTGGGATTGTCCTCTTATTGCGAGGCTACTACCTCCCCTTGTTCGGACAACTCTTTCCCAGTTATAGCGCGGAAAGCCTCACCCCTGCCCTCTTGACAGGTATCGCGCTCTATGCGTTGGTGACCTTGCTCAACTATGTCGCCATCCGTCGGAAAGTGCTCCATGTATGGCACCTCCATGAGCACTAACAGAAAAAACATCCTAAGAAATTTGGCAGATTCAAAAAATCATTGTAACTTTGCACCCGCTTTTAAAGCAATGATCCGCTAGCTCAGTTGGTAGAGCACAACACTTTTAATGTTGGGGTCTTGGGTTCGAGCCCCAAGCGGATCACAAAAAAGAGAGGTTTATGCCTCTCTTTTTTATATCGGTAGTTCCTTTACTATCTCCTCTAACCATTTCTGGGCTCAGTCGATATTTCATAGGGGCAGTCTATTTAAATCTCAGATAATTTTCTTACCTTTGCCGCATGGAAGACAAAGGTTTGTTGATGCTGGCACGGTTAGTGTTGCCCAAGGAGGTGCTTGACAACTTCGTGATAAC